>CADEDC010000096.1 GCA_902825985.1 uncultured Acidobacteriota bacterium
CGCCCGGCAGGCACTCGACCTCGATCTCGCGGCGCACGAACTCGAGGATGCCGCCTTGCTGTTTCACGCCCTTCGATTCACCCTTCACGACCACCGGAATGGTGACCTGAATCGCCTTGTCCATCGCCACCTTGAAGAAGTCGGCATGGAGCACGGCGTGGGTGACCGGGTCGAGCTGGTACTCCTTCACGAGCACCTTCGATTCACCACCGTCCAGCTTCAGCGAGATCAGGGTGTTGGCGCCCGAGTGGAGGATCTTCAGCAGCGCCTTCGGATCGACGGCAATCGCCCGCGCCTGGCGATCGGCCGCCTCGGCCGCGGTCGCGGCGCCGTAGACCACCGCCGGCACCTTGCCCGCGGCGCGCGTGCGCCGCGCTTCGTTCTTGCCGAAGGTGTCACGCGCCTGTGCTTCGAGTATCGCTTCCATGTCCTCTTCCTCTCGTTACACGAACAACGACGAGACCGACGTCTCCTCGTGGATGCTCTTGATGGCCTGCCCGAGCAGCCGCGCGACGGACAGCACCTGGATCTTGCTCGACGCGGCCAGGGCGCGCGTCTGCGGAATCGTGTCGGTCACGATCATCTTGTCGATCGGCGACTTCTCGATCCGCTCGATGGCCGGCCCCGACAGCACGCCGTGCACCGCGCACGCCAGCACCCGCGCCGCACCGTTGTTCTTCAGCGCGATCGCCGCCTTCGTGATCGTCCCGGCGGTGTCGACGATGTCGTCCTGGATGATGCAGGTGCGGCCCTGGACGTCGCCGATGACGTTCATCACTTCGGCGGTGCCGTCCTCGCTGCGCCGCTTGTCGATGACCGCCAGTTCGCCGCCGAGGCGCTTGGCATAGGCCCGCGCACGTTCGGCGCCGCCCGCATCGGGCGCCACCATGGTCAAATTCTTGGCGTCGAGGCGGGCCAGATAGTCGACGATGACCGGCGCCGCGAACAGATGGTCGGTCGGAATGTCGAAGAACCCCTGGATCTGTGCCTTGTGGAGATCCATGGTGAGCACGCGGTGCGCGCCGGCGGCGCTCAGCACGTTGGCGACCAGCTTGGCCGAGATCGGCACACGCGGCTTGTCCTTGCGATCCTGCCGGGCGTAGCCGTAGTACGGGAGGACGGCCGTGATCCGCGCTGCCGACGACCGGCGGAACGCGTCGATCATGATCATCAGCTCCATCAGGTGCTCGTCGACCGGCGCGCAGGTCGGCTGGATGACGAAGACGTCCGTGCCACGGATGTTCTCGTCGATCTGAAACGACACTTCCGTGTCGGGGAAGCGACGCAGCCGGGCCTGACCGGGCTTGACACCGAGGAACTCGGCGATGTCCTTCGCCAGTTCCGGATGCGCGCTGCCCGAGAAGATCTTCAGTTCACCAAAGCCGGTCGCTGCCATCTCAGCATCACCTGTCACGCACGCCTCTGCGATGTTGGCTGGGGCGGAAGGATTCGAACCTTCGAATACGGGGTCCAAAGTCCCGCGCCTTACCGCTTGGCCACGCCCCACTGTCTGCCGCGTCGTCACCCGCAATTGCCTCACCACCCTGAACGACCGCTGCCGGCGCGTCCCGAACGTCGACACCGGCAGCGCCCAGGCTGCTGGCGACGACCGCTGCGGAGACAAGCACTTAGGAGAAGCGGACCTCAGGAGTGGCGTGAACCACGTGGCGCAAACGGTAAGTGTATCCGATGGGCTTGTTGCCGGGCAAGTCAGCGGGAACGGGCCGGTGCCGTGACCCGGCCGGCGGCCGGCGCCGAGGCCCGGACGTAGTCGGCCGCCGTCTGGGCTCGTGTGACGAGCGTGCTGCAGCGCGGCGTCGCCACGGCCGAGGCGGCAGCGATCGCCGCGCCCTTGGTCGGGAACAGGCCGAAGCAGGCCGAGCCGCTCCCGGACATCGCTGCCCACGACGCGCCCTGTTCCACCAGCGCCCGGACGAGCCGGGCAATCGCCGGATGGCGGGCCGCGACCGGCGCCTCCAGGTCGTTGCCGCCGTCGCCGAAGGGTCCGGAGGCCGATCCGGACCGCCGGGACGGCCGGCCCGGCCCGCCCCGCCTGCCGGAGCCGGCCGCCGCCGCATCGAACCAGCCGTAGGCATCCGCCGTACTGACGCCGAAGTCCGGCCGGGCCAGCACCACCCACGGACGCCCCGCGTCCGCGAGCTGGAACAGCCGGTCGCCACGTTCGACGCCGAGCACCGTGCCGCCGCGAAAGAAGAACGGGACGTCGGCGCCGAGCGTCGCGCCGATCGCCTCGAGCTCGGACGGCGGCAGCGCCGGACACCAGAGCCGCGACAGCGTCCGCAGGGTCGCCGCGGCGTCGCTGCTGCCGCCCCCGAGGCCCGCCTGCACCGGAATCCGCTTGCGAAGGGCGATGTGCAGGCCGTCGACGCGTCCACGGCGGCCGGCCGCACGCCACACCAGGTCGGCGGCCCGCCACACCAGGTTGCGCTCGTCGGCCGGCACGCGCGGATCGTCACAGCGGATCCGCAGCGGGCCAGGCACCGCCGCGAAGGTGAGGTTATCGTGCAGCGCCACCGACTGGAACACCGTCCGGAGTTCGTGATAGCCGTCGGCGCGGCGGCCGAGGACGCGGAGCGTCAGGTTGATCTTCGCGCAGGCGCGGACGACGACCGGCAGCCGCAGGCTCACGGCGTCGCCTCGGCCATCGGCCCGCTCTGTCGCAGTTCCTCGATCGAGATCGGCGCCATCGTGTCGGGCACCTGCAGCGTGAAGACCTCGGCGCCCAGCGGCGGGTTGATCTCGACCTGCGAGAGCAGCAGCCGCAGGTCGAAACGGCGGCTGCCATCGGGGCTGGTCAGCCGAATGGTCCGTGGCAGATCGCCGGCGAAGTCGCCGTAGTCGGCGCGCCAGCCGCCGCCCCGCCCGCCCGGCTGGATCACCGCGACCAGCCGCCAGCGTGACGAACCCTGGCGACGGACGTATGCCTCGCCCTGGCCCAACGCGACGGCGCGCCAGTCGCTGCCGAAGCTCCGGCCGGCGCCGACGGCGGCGTCCGGGGCACAGCCCGTCAGCACGCGGCGCAGGTCGGCGGCGTCGAGCGGCACGCCGGTCACCGCCTCCAGGACGGCGGCCGGATCGCCATGTGCGAGGGCGCGGCGGTCGCGCGGCAGCAGCAGGGTCGCGTCGCCGTCGCGCGCCGCGTAAATGAACAGGGAGGCGCCGAACGGCGCCGCCGCATCGAGCAGGACGGAGGCCGGCGCTGCGAGGCCGGCGAGAACGCGGCCGCGCAGCCGCTGGCCGGCGGCCGAGCCGCTCACCGACAGCTCGGCCGAGATCGACGTCACGCTGCGGCAGGCCGCCACCGCTTCATCGAGGACGGCGCCGGCGTCGGCGGCCGGCGCCCCGGGTCCGCTCGGCAATGGCTGGAACTTGCCGCCGCACGAGGCAGCCAGCAGTGCGGCACAGGCGAGGAGGACGACTCCCGATCGAGGGAGCCGCTTCATTTTTTCGGCAGCTTCTGGCGGGCCGACCGAATCTTCCGATCGACGGAATCGCGGTCCACATCGTCGACGTCGCCGGACAACGCGCGCGTCCAGGCGTCGATCGCGTCCTGCAGGCGGCCCATCTTGAAGAGCACGTCGCCGTAGTGATCCTGAATGACCGAGTTGGTCGCCAGCTGCGACGCGGCTTTCTTCAGATGCTCTTCGGCGAGTTCGAGCTGGCCGTCCTTGAAGTAGGCCCAGCCCAGGCTGTCGAGATACGAGCCGTTGTTCGGTTCGATCTCGAGCGCCTTCTTGATGTAGGTGACCGATTCGGTGAGCCGCTCACCGCGCTCGGCAAGCATGTAGCCGAGATAGTTCAGCGACGGTGCGTGCTGCGGATCGCGCTGCAGGGCCTGCTTGAACGCGCTCTCCGCATCGGCGTACTTCTTCTGCTTCTCGAGCATCGCGCCGAGCTCGAACGACGGTGTCGGGTCGGCCGGAAATCGTGTCTGCGCCTCCTGCAGGGTGCGGACGGCCTGCGGACTGCGGTTCGCATCGGCGTAGGCGCGGGCGAGCGCCAGATGCGCGTCGGCATCGTCGGCGTCGGATCTGGCGAGATCTTCGAGAATCGCCAACCCCTCATCGACCTTGCCGCTGTCGCGCAACGCCTGCGATTCGAGGCGGGCGAAGCGCAGTTCCTTCGGATGCGCGGCGCGGGCGGCGCGGGCGATTTCGATGGCCGGGCCGTAGCGCCTGGCCGACAGATTCGCCTGGATCAGGAAGCCGGCAATCGTGCCATCTTCCGGCGCCAGCTTCTGCGCTTCCTCGAAGGTGGAGATCGCCTGGTCGAACCTTCCGAGCTGCTGGTAGGAGAACCCGAGGTGCGGCAGCAACAGCCCGAGGGCAAAACTGGCGTTCTGGCCGGAGCGGAACTGCGACACGGCGGGCGCCAGGGCGTCGATGACTGCCTGATACTGTTGCCGCTGCTCGAGCACTTCGGCCAGCGCGTAGTAGCCGCGCGGATTGCGGGCGTTCTGCGCCATCAACTTGCGCGCGACGCTCTCGGCCGCGTCCAATTCATGGGTCAGGCGCTCCGCCGTGGACAGCAGGTACAGAGCACGCTCGTCGGTGCCGCGGATCTGGATGGCTTCGCGCAGCGCGCCGCGCGCCTTGAGAACGTTGTCGACGCCGCCGGTGTTCATCAGCATCGACGCATAACGCACGCGCAGGTCGAAGCTGCGGCTCGAGATGCGCAACGCCTCCTCGTAGGCTTTCGCCGCGTCGTCGTACCGCCGTTCGCGGCCATAGAGATCGGCGAGGGTGGCGTAGAGCGCCGGGTTCTCCGGCGCCGCCTGTTGAAGCCACGCGATCGCGTCGGCCGTGCGGCCGGCCGAGACATAGGCGTCGACCAGCAGTCCCGGCCCTTCCTGCCAGCCCTCTTCCTGCCGCACGAGCTCGCTGAGCAGCGGGATGGCCTTCTCGTAGTCGCCGTTCAGGATGTGCAGGCGGGCGAGCATCGCGCGCAGGTTGGCGTCGGCCTGCAGGCCGGGACGCTCGGCCGCGGCCTGCTCGAGATGCGCGATCGCGCTCTTCAGATATCCCTGTCGCGCCTCGCGCGCCCCCTTGCTGTCGGTCGCCGCGGCGGCGAACAGCATGCCGAGCACGCGATGGGCATCGCGATTGGCGGCATCGATCGTCAGCGCCCGCTCCGCCGCCTCGGTCGCCTCTGCCGTCCGATCCATGTCGAAGTACAGATCGGCGAGAGCCGCCGGCAGCTCGGCCGAGGTCCCATCGAGCGCCATCGCCCGTTTCAGCGCCGCGATCGCCCCCTCGCGGTCCCGCGCCGCGTCGAGCCGCTGCGCGAGCAGGTACTGTTCGTAGGCGTCCGCCCGGGGGTCCGCCGATCGGGGTGACGGCGGTGCCGCAGCCCGCTGCGCCTGCGCGGCGTTGGCCACCCCTGATACGCCGAGAAGCGCGACGAGGACCAGTACCTTCATGCCCAAATTGTTCCACAAATAAGGACGGGTGTCATATAGTGCTGGCATGGCTGTCGACCCGGAACTGCTCGAAATCCTGGCCTGTCCACAGTGCAAGACCCCCGTCACTCTCATCCGCAACGGCGCCGCCCTGAAATGCGACACCTGCAAGCGCGTCTACCCCATCAAGGACGACATCCCGGTGATGCTCCTGGACGAGGCGACGGTCGAGCCGTAGTCATCGGCTCTGCCATTCAGACGTCCTGAATGCGGATCCTGGTCGTACGTCTGCGGCAGATTGGCGATGTCGTCTTCACGACTCCGGCTGTAACCGCGCTGCGCCGCCACTTTCCCGACGCCAACCTCACCTACCTGGTCGAACCGGCGGCTGCTCCAGTGCTGGCCGGGAACGGGTGCATCGACGAGCTGATCGTGGCGCCACGCCGCCGCGGCATGGCAGGCGTGCGCGCAGAGTATGCCCTGATTCGGCAGCTGCGGCAGCGCCGATTCGACGTCGTTCTCGATTTTCACGGCGGCCCGCGGGCATCGCTGCTGACCTGGCTGTCTGCGGCGCCGTCCCGAATCGGCTACGACGTCATCGGCCGCAGCTGGATGTACACGCGGGTGGTCGCCCGGCCGCGGACCCTGCGCGGCCGCCATTCGGTGGAGAACCAGTGGGATCTGCTGACGGCGCTCGGGCTGGGCCCGGCCGATCGCGAAGCGTTCCCGGTGACGATGCCGCTGGCGACGGAGGCCGTCCGTGAGGTCGACACCCGGCTGGCCGCCGCCGGCGTCGGCGCGGATCACCGGCTCGTCGTGATGCACGTGAGCGCCGGCAACCCGTTCAGGCGCTGGCCGATTCCGTCCTTCGCCGCCGTGGCCGCCCGATTGGCGGACCTCGATGACCGCCATCGGATCGTGGTGACGTCGGGGCCGTCCGAACGCGCCGCGGCCGCCGCCGTCATCGACGGCGCCCGGGCGCGTCTTCCCGAACCTCGCGCCGGCCACGTACTGGCGTGCGGCGAGTTCTCGCTTCCCGAACTGCGCGCCCTGGTCGAACGCGCCGCCCTCTACATCGGCGGGGACAGCGGCCCGATGCACGTCGCGGCGACCAGCCGGGTACCGATGGTGAGCCTGTACGGGCCGACCCTGCCGGTGCGCTCGGCGCCGTGGCGGCCGGCGACCTGGCCAGCGGAGGCGGTCGAGGTGCCGGCACTCCCGTGCCGGCCGTGCAACCAGCGGGTCTGCGCGCCGGGCGATTTCCGCTGCCTCACCCGCATCACCCCGGACGATGTGGTCCAGGCGGCCCGGCGCGCCCTGGCGCCGGCCATCACGGGCGACCGCGGGAGCGACGCGTGACCGGCGGGGATGCAGGTAAGATTGTGGACATCGCACCATGGCCAACGCTGACGCGCTGAGCGCGGCCCCGCCCGACTTTTCGTTGACCACCCGGCTCGAACGGGCTGGGCTGCTGGCGACGCTTGGCATCGCGGGTGCGCTGCAGGTGTCGATCGCGGCCGCCCAGGCGCTGCTCGCGATTGCGGCGATCTGCTGGCTGGCGCTGATCGTCCTGCGACGCGAGCGGATCGACGTCCCGCGGTTCTTCTGGCCGCTCGCCGGCCTGGCCGGCCTCACCCTGGTGTCGGCTGCCTTCTCTCCCGATCCGCGGACCAGCTTCACCGACACCAAGCAGCTGCTGCTCTTCCTGATGGTGCCGCTCGCCTACCGCTTCGCCACCGGCGAGCGGGCGGCGACCGTCCTGCTCGTTGTCGTGTCGGTCGGCGCCGCCAGCGCGGCGTTCGGCATCGTGCAGTACGGCATCCTCCACTACGATCACCTGGGCCAGCGGCCGCGCGGCACGCTCGGCCACTACATGACCTATTCGGGTCTGCTGATGCTGGTCATCGGCGTCGCCCTCGCGCAAATCCTGTTCGGTCGCCGCGACCGGATGTGGGCGACGCTCGTGCTGCCGGCGCTCGCCGTCGCCGTCGCCCTCACCTTCACGCGCAGTGCCTGGGTCGGCGCCTGCGTCGCAACCGCCGTCCTGCTGTCGCTGAAGGATCTGCGTCTGATGGCGGCGCTGCCCGTCATCTTCGCGATCTTCGTCGCCGTGGCGCCGTCCTCGGTGAACGCACGCTTCGCATCGATCTTCAACCTCAAGGATCCGACCAACCGCGATCGCATCGCGATGTTTCACGAAGGCCAGCGGATGATTCGTGCCAGGCCGCTCGTCGGCGTCGGACCGAACATGGTCGAGGTGTTGTACGCGCAATACCGCGACACCGACGCGGTCGAGCAGATCAACCCGCACCTGCACAACGTCCCGATGCAGATTGCCGCCGAACGCGGACTGCCGGCGCTCGGCCTCTGGCTGTGGTTCGTCGTCGTCGTGCTGTTCGACCTGGTGCGCGGCCTGCGCGGCGGGCGGCTGCCGGCGGTCACCGCGGCGGCGGGCCTCGCGGCGATGGTCTCGATGCTCGCGGCCGGTCTCTTCGAGTACAACTTCGGCGACTCCGAGTTCCTGATGCTGCTGCTGCTGCTCGTCACGCTGCCGTTCGCCGCCAGTCGACCGCAGTCCGGCGACGCCCACGCATGACGCTGCCAGCCCTGGCGCCGGAACGGGCGCGCGACCTCGTCGATCGCCTGCGTGGCCACCGCGTGCTCGTCGTGGGTGACGTCATGCTGGATCGCTTCATCGTCGGGCGGGTGACGCGCATCTCGCCGGAAGCGCCGGTCCCCGTCGTCCACTTCCAGTCCGAGTTCACCCGCCTCGGCGGCGCGGCAAACGTCGCCCACAATCTCGCCGCCCTGGGCGCCGAGGTCATCCTGGTCGGCGTCGTGGGCGATGACGCCGGCGCCGAACGGCTGACGCGCCAGCTGCGCGATTCAGGCATCGGCGACGCCGGGCTCGTCGTCGATGCGGGTCGTCCGACGGTGGAAAAGGTGCGGATCGTCACCGACCGCAACCAGCAGGTGGCGCGCGTCGACTACGAGCAGGACGCCGATGTCGGCGGCGACGTCGAGCGCGAGCTGCAGCAGCGCCTCGCGCAGCTGGGGGGACGCGCCAGCGTGCTGCTGGTCTCCGACTACCTGAAGGGGACGATCACCGATGGCGTGATGGCGGCGGCCCGCACGCTGCAGCAGACCGGTGTGCCGCTGCTCGTCGACCCCAAGATTCCGCATCTCGATCGCTACGCTGGCGCCACCCTGGTGACACCGAACCACCACGAAGCGGAGAGCGCCACGCACCGCCGGATCCGCAGTGACGAGGACGCCCGCCAGGCGGCCCTCGCGTTCCGGACGCGGGCGCGCTGCGACGCCGTGCTGATCACGCGCGGCGAGAGCGGCATGTGGCTGTCGTCGCCCGACAGCGAAGGGGCGATTCCGGCCGTGGCGCGCGAGGTCGCGGACGTGACCGGCGCCGGCGACACCGTGGTCGCGACGCTGGCGCTCGCGCTGGCGGCGGGCGCGACGCAGGCGGAAGCGGCGGTGCTGGCGAATCAGGCGGCGGGCATCGTCGTCGGCAAGTTCGGCCCGGCGACGGTGACCATCGCAGAGCTCCTGGACCGTGTGAGCCCCTCCCCGCCGCAGCCGTCGGCCTCGCGCAGCCTCGTGTGAGCCGCGCCGGCGGGCCCGGCCGCGGCCGGCCCGTCACGGTCCGCCCCTAATGCCGGAAGTGCCGGCGCCCGGTGAAGACCATCGCCAGCCCGTGCTCGTCGGCGGCGGCGATCACTTCGGCGTCGCGCACCGATCCACCCGGATGGACGACTGCGGTCGCGCCGGCCCGGGCGACGGCGTCCAGGCCATCGCGGAAGGGGAAGAAGGCATCGGAGGCGGCGACGGCGCCGGCCAGCGGCCGGACCGCGCCGCCAGCAGCGGCTTTCATCGTCGCGACGTTGACAGCATCGACCCGGCTCATCTGCCCGGCGCCTATCGCCAGCGTCCGCGCCGCATCGGTGAAGATGACGGTGTTCGATTTCACGTGCGCGCAGACGCGCCATGCGAAACGCAGCGCCGTCCACTCGTCGCCCGTCGGCTGTCGCCTGGTCACGACGCGCAGGTCCGGCGGCAGCCGGTCCGGCGTCCACAGCGACTGCGCTTCGGCGACCCGGTCGCGGGCCTGCACGAGCACGCCCCCGAGAATCGACCGGACGTCGGCGCCGGCCCCGGCGAGGCCGAATCCGGCCGCCTTGAACATCGCGAAGTCGGCAACCACCACCCGCATGTTGGCTTTCTTCGCGAGGATGTCGCGCGCCGCCGGATCGATCGCCGGCGCGATCACCGCTTCGATGAATGTCGACACGATGGCCATCGCCGTGTCGACGTCGAGCGGCCGGTTGAGCGCGACGATGCCGCCGAATGCCGCGACCGCGTCGGCGTCGCGAGCCCGGACGTAGGCATCGGCCGCGGAACTGCCGATCGCGGCGCCGCACGGGTTCGTGTGCTTGATCACCGTGGCCGCCGGCTCGTCGAACTCGAGCACGATGCGGGCGGCGGCATCGAGATCGAGCAGGTTCGTGTACGACAGCTCCTTGCCCTGCAGCACCTCGGCGCCGCCGAATCCGGCGCTGCCCGCGGTGATGCCGCCGGAATACCAGGCCGCCGCCTGGTGCGGATTCTCGCCGTAGCGGAGATCGCGGACCTTGCTCAGGTTCAGGGTCAGACCGACCGGCGCCCCCCCGGCCGCCGGCCTGGTGAAGGTGTCGCCGTCGACCGTGATGGTGTTCAGGGTGGCCGAAATCGCGGTGTCGTAGGCGGCGGTGTGGGCCAGCGCCTTGCGCATCAGGTCGAAACGGAACGCCGGGGTCGGCCCGGCATCGATCGATGTCAGTAGCGCCGGGTAGTCGGCCGGGTCGACGACGACGAGGACGCCGCGAAAGTTCTTGGCCGCCGCCCGCACGAGCGACGGGCCGCCGATGTCGATCTCCTCGATCAGCGCCTCGAACGGCGTCGCGGGATTGGCCGCCGCCTGCACGAAGGGATACAGATTGACGATGACGACGTCGACCAGCGCCAGGCCGTGGCGGGCCAGCGCCTCGAGATCGTCGGCGCGGTCGCGGCGCGCCAGAATGCCGCCGTGCAGGGCCGGGTGCAGCGTCTTGACGCGGCCGTCCATCATTTCCGGGAAGCCGGTGACGTCCGAGACGTTGGTCACCGGGAGGCCGGCGTCGGCCAGCGCCTTCGCCGTTCCACCGGTGGACACGAGTTCGAAGCCACGGGTGACCAGACCACGCCCGAGATCGGCAATTCCAGCCTTGTCAGACACGCTTAGCAGAGCTCTTGGCATATTGAATGAAGTCCAGTATTATCCCCCTCGACGCCGGGCGGGCCTGGCGCCGTAAGGGAAAGGCCGCAGACGCGGCCTTTTTTTATGCTCCGGCAGACTCGCTCACCGGGGTTGGTTCAATGACGCGGCCGATGCCGGCGTCACAGCACGTAGGAAGAGAACGATGCGCATCACAGGCAAGGTCAAGTGGTTCAACAACGCCAAAGGTTACGGATTCATCGAACGGGACGGTGGGAGCGACGTGTTCGTCCACTACTCGGCTATCCAGGGTGACGGTTTCCGTTCGCTCGAGGAAGGCCAGGCCGTCGAGTTCGAGATCGTTGACGGCCCGAAGGGCCCGCAGGCCGGCAACGTTACCAAGATCTGACGTTCCTTGGCGCAGGGCCGGGTGCCTGCGGCGCCCGGCCGCCTGCGTGCCCGGGCATCCCAGACCACGCCCCCGCATCGCTTCCCTGCCAGCTATTTGTCAGTCTTCATTCCCTTCGCCGTGAATGCGACCTTGCCGTCCTTCACGGCGACGCGGAATGCGACCTCCTCGCTGCCGTTCGCCTTCAGTTTCGACACCTGCGTCTTCACCAGCTCCGCGAACTTGTGAAACGGTACCGCCTCTTCGCCGACCGACTGCCTCGCTTCGACCAGTGAGTCGTAGAGCTGATGGAGGCTGTCCATCTCCTTCGCCGGATCCCTGAACGACGCGACGTGCATCACGCGGGCGCCCGGCTTGCCGTCGGCCGCGGGCGTCGACCGCTTCTGCGCGAACGGCCCGGCCCGCCCCTCTTCGCGGGCCCGCAGGCCGCGATCCCAGAGATCGAGCAACGTGCGGAAGCGTGACTGGATGGTCTGGAAACGGAAACGCTCGCCGGTGTTCTGGATGTGACGGCGATCGTACTGCTTCACCAGCGCCTCGACGCGGCTGCGGGTTTCCCACGGCGGGCGTGCCAGACGGCCGGCGAAGTACTGGTTGTACTCGGTCTCCAGCTGTTTGAGCTGGGCCTCGAGCCGCTGCAGGTCGCGTTCGAATTCGCTTATCGGAGGCGCCACGTCACATCACCGCGCGAGCACGAGCCACACCAGCGGAAGCCACAACTCCCGCGCGAACGGCACCGGTCGGTCGTCGATCAGCACTTCCGTGGCGTCGGCCACGCCGACGATCTGGAACAGGGCGCGCAGCGCCAGCGCGTCGGTCGAGAAGAAACGGGCCCGGTAGCGGCGCGCGACACCGCTGCCGGTGTCGCGGAACTCCGACGCGCCGCGCGCCAACATCAGCGCCCGTTCGAAGTCGGGCACATCGAGATCCGGGAAGACCAGCGTGATCGAGAATGGACCGGGACGCGAACCGAACAACGCTTCCTGGAGGTCAGGATCGAGCGCCGCCAGTTCTTCGTCAGTCGGTTGCTCGGGGAGTTCCGCGTACGGCCAGAAGCGTTCGAGCGGCCGATACTTGGGGACATCTGCGGACATCTGATGAGTAGGTAGCATATAACAGCCGACGGGCAACGTGCGCCGGCGACGCATGGCCGGACGCGACACTAGGGCGGCGGCCGCCGCATTGCGACGCAGATCACGCCCTGGACCTCGATCTCATCCACGACCGAAAAGCCATGTCGCTGGTAGAAGGTGACATGGCCCGGCTGTGCCGTTTCGAGATAGCCGGCCTCGTGGCGTGTGTCGAGCTCGTCACAGAACCTGCGCATCAGCTGACTGCCAATGCCCCGGCGCTGCAGCGCCGGCACGACGGCGACCGGCCCCAGCGTCACCGGTGGCACAGCATCCGCGTCCTCATCGGTCGGCGGCACCCGGGCGGCAGCCAGCCACCGGAACACGGCCGCCGCGCCCCGGTCGACCCATCCGAGCTGGTGCGCAACACCACCGTCGACGAATCGGCCGCTGCCGGCCGGTCCGGCGGCCACGAGCCAGTGAATGACGCCGAGCAGCTCGCCACCACGGCTGGCGGCATACCATGGTCCGCCATCGCCCGCCGCCAGCCGCGCCCGATAGAACCGTTCGCTGCGGCGCCGCACGTCGGCGCGGTAGGCGGCACGATGCAGCGGGTCGGCCTCGAAGGCGGCGGCCAGCAGACGTGCCGCGTCGCCGAGGTGATCCGGACTCAGGGGGGCGATGGTGATGGCGGTCATCGCGCACCGGGCGCACAGGGCCTACAGGGCCTACAGCGCCTACAGGGCCCACGGTGCCAGACCCGGTCGCCGGCGCCACACGGCGGCCCGGACCCGCCGGCGCCGACTACGCCGACTAGATGATGCCGCCGATCGACGCCGCGGCCCACTCGAGCACCCGCGTCGGCAGCACGCCGAGATACAGCACGAGCAACGCCGACAGCACGATTGCCGCACCGGCGATCTGCGGCACGGCCGGGAGCGGGACGCGAGCCTCCGCGTCGGCCGGCGTCATGTACATCATCACGATGACGCGCAGGTAGAAGAAGACCGAGACGACGCTGGTCAGCACGCCGATGATCGCGAGCCAGGTGTAGCCGGCCTGGATCGCCGCGTTGAAGACGTACCACTTCGCGATGAAGCCCCCGAGCGGCGGAAAACCGCCGAGCGACAGCAGGAAGAAGGTCATCAGCAGCGCCAGCGTCGGGTGGCTGTTCCACAGGCCGGCGTAGTCGGCGACCTTGTCGTTCGCCTGCTCGCGCGTCTCGAGCACGCTGATGATGCCGAACGCCCCGAGGTTGGTGACGGCGTAGACCAGCAGGTAGAACAGCACCGCCCCCTTGGCGGTGTCGTTCGCCGCGATCAGCGCCAGCAGCAGGTAACCACCGTGCGCGATGCTCGAGTACGCGAGCATGCGCTTGACGCTCGTCTGTGCGACGCCGACCACCGTGCCGATGATCATCGTCGCCGCCGCGATGCCCCACACGAGCGGGCTCCAGTCGGCAATCAGCGGTTCGAGGGCCGACAGGAAGACGCGGACGAACGCGGCGAAGGCGGCCGCCTTGACGCCGGTCGACATGAAGCCGGTGATCGCCGGCGGCGCCGCTTCGTAGGCGTCCGGCGTCCACATGTGGAACGGCACGGCCGAGACCTTGAATGCGAAGCCGACGAGCAGCAACCCGACGGCGAGCATCTGCATGGCGCTCGGCGTCATCGCCTGTGCGGCCATCAGCGTGCCGATGCGGTCGAGGTGGGTGCTGCCGGTCAGGCCGTAGACGAAGGCGATGCCGTAGAGGAAGAACGCCGAGGAGAAGCCGCCGAGCACGAAGTACTTGAACGCCCCTTCGGCCCCGGCCGCCGAGTCGCGGCGGATGCCGGTGAGCACGTAGATGGCAAGCGACAGCACCTCGAGTGCGAGGAAGATGACCAGCAGGTCGGTGGCCGTCGCCATCAGCATCATGCCGCCGAGGGAGAACAGCATCAGCGCGTAGTACTCGCCGGCCGGCAGGCCTTCGCGCTCGACGGTCGGCCCCGAAATCGCCAGCGACAGCAGGCCGACCAGCACCAGGATGCCGGTGACGAACAGGCCGAAGTTGTCGGCGGTGACGACCTCGAAGCTCGTCGCGTCGCGGTTCCACAGGAGGACCGTCGAGATGCCGGCGCCGATGAGTCCGACCGCACCGAGCGGGCCGATCGGCATCCGCTCACCCTTGTCGCGGAAGGCCTCGGCGATCATCGCGGCGAGGCCGGCCGCGACGACGCAGAGCATGGGGACGATGGCGTGAAAGTCGGCAAACATGTCAGCGCTTCTCCGCGACCACCGCCGCCGCGGCGTCAACCGGCGGCGCGACCTGCGCCTGCACCCGGCTGGTCTGGTTCATGCGGGTCAGGAGCTTCGCCACCGAGGGCGCCATCGGCCGCAGGAACAGGTTCGGGAACACACCCATGACGACGCACATCGCGATGATCGGCACGAGCACGACCCACTCGCGCGGCTTGAGATCGGGCAGCGACTCGTTCTTCGGATTCGTCACGGTGCCGTAGTTCACGCGCTGGAACATCCAGAGCATGTAGGTGGCCGACAGGATGACGCCGCTCGCCGCGACCACCGCCAGCGTGCGGTTCGCGGCGAAGGCGCCGAGCAGGATGAGGAACTCACCGACGAAGCCGTTCAGACCGGGCAGCCCGATCGACGCCAGGGTGATGATGAGGAAGGCAGCCACGAGGCGCGGCGTCACGTTCTTCAGGCCGCCGTACTCCGAGATCAGCCGCGTATGGCGGCGATCGGACAGCATGCCGACGATGAGGAAGAGACCGCCGGTGCTGATGCCATGGTTCAGCATCTGATACACCGCGCCTTCCATCCCCTGCGTGTTGAGCGCCGCGATGCCGAGGACGACGAAGCCGAGGTGGCTCACCGACGAGTAGGCCACCAGCTTCTTCATGTCGGGCTGCACCATCGCGACGAGGGCGCCGTAGACGATGCCGATGACCGCCAGCCAGCCCAGGTACGGAGCGAACGCCACCGCTGCCTCGGGAAACAGCGGGAAGGCGAACCGGACGAGCCCGTAGGTGCCCATCTTCAGCAGCACACCGGCGAGGATGACCGACCCGGCCGTCGGCGCCTGCGTGTGGGCGTCGGGCAGCCAGGTATGGAACGGGAACAGCGGCACCTTGATGCAGAACGCCAGCGTGAAGGCCAGGAACAGCCACATCTGCAGCCCCGGCTCGATGCGCAGGTCGAACAGCCGCTGCAAATCGAAGCTGTAGGTGCCCATCTGCTGGTTGTGCATCACCGCCAGGGCGAGGATGGCCAGCAGCATCAGGACACTGCCCGCCATCGTGTAGAGGAGGAACTTGATCGCCGCGTAGATGCGGCGATCGTAGCCCCAGATCCCGATGAGGAAGTACATCGGGATGAGCATCGCGTCCCAGAACACGTAGAACAGGAACAGATCGATGGAGACGAAGACGCCGATCATCGCCGCTTCGAGCAGCAGGATGAGCATGCAGAAGCCGCGCGTCTTCGTGTGCACCGACTCCCACGAGCACAGCAGGGCGATCGGCGTCAGGAACCCGGTGAGGACGATGAGCAGCAGGCTGATGCCGTCGACGCCGACCGAGTAGTCGATGCCGAACGCCGGAATCCACGGGTGGCGCTCGACGAACTGGAAGTTCGCCGAGGCCGCGTCGAACTGCGCCCACAGCAGCAGCGTCAGGCCGAAGACCAGCAGCGAGACGACGAGGGCGGCGTTGCGGATGGTCGATTCGTGCGCTTCGTCGTCGGTGAACGCGAAGAGCAGGAACGCGCCGACGATCGGCAGCGCAATCAGGGTCGAGAGTATCGGGAACGTCATGTCCACAGGTAGAAGCCGAGAATCAGCACAACCCCGAGCAGCAGCGACGCCGCGTAGGTGCGGATCGAGCCGGTTTGCAGCAATCGCAGCACGTCGCTCAGCCCGGCGACGCCCCAGCCGGTGCCGTTCACGGCGCCGTCGATGACCTGCGCGTCGACCCGCTTCCACAGCACGTCCCGCGAGGCCAGCTTGATCGGCTGGACGATGGCGGCGTCGTAGACCTCGTCGACGTAGTACTTGTTGTAGAGCAGCGTCCGCAATCCCGCGGCGCTGGCCGCCACCCCGGCCGACGCCGCCGGATTGGCGAGGAAGAAGAAGTAGGCGAGGCCGATGCCGGCGAGCGCGACGATCGACGACAGCCCCATCAGCATCAGTTCGGTGCCGGTGTCGGCAGCGTGGCCGCCCTCGCCCTCGTGGCCGGCCGCCGGCTCACCGGCGGACACCGGGGCGGCGTTGCCGAACGATTCGGTCGCGACGGCCGCCTCGTTCTCGGCGGCCCCGGCGGCGCCGGCGGCCGGCGCCGTGAAACTCGGTTCGAGATACGCCTCGAGGCGGTTGGCACCGCCAATCGCGTGCGGCACGCCGATGTAGCCGGCGAGCACCGACCCGATCGCCAGAACGACCAGCGCGGTCGCCATCGCCGGCGGGGCATCGTGCAGATGGCCGCCACCACCATGAGCGGCGGCCGGCCCGTGCGCCGCCGCCGGCGCGCCGTGGCCGTGGCCACCGTCGCCCGCGTGCCCGGCCGCGGTGCCGCGGCGTTCACCGTGGAAGGTCAGGAACACGAGGCGGAACATGTAGACGGCGGTCATCAGCGACGTCAGGACACCGACCACCCACAGGATGGTGTGGCCGTTCGAGAACGTCTTGAACAGGATTTCGTCCTTCGAGAAGAAGCCGGCGAGCCCCGGCACCCCGGCGATGGCGATGGCGCCGATGAGGAACGTCCAGTAGGTGATCGGCAGCGCCTTCCGGAGGCCGCCCATGTGGCGGATGTCCTGCTCGCCGTGCAGCGCGTGTATCACCGCGCCCGAGCCGAGGAAGAGACAGGCCTTGAAGAACGCGTGCGTGTAGAGATGGAAGATGCCGGCGCCCCAGGCACCGACCCCCATCGCCAGGAACATGTAGCCGAGTTGCGAGACCGTCGAATAGGCCAGCACGCGCTTGATGTCGGTCTGGACCAGGCCGATGGTGCCGGCGAAGAACGCCGTCGCGACGCCGACGACGGCGATGATCTGCAGCGTCTCGGGGGCGTGGCCGAACAGCACCGCGTTGCGGCCGATCATGTAGACGCCGGCCGTCACCATGGTCGCTGCGTGGATGAGGGCGGACACCGGCGTCGGCCCTTCCATCGCGTCCGGCAGCCAGATGTAGAGCGGAATCTGCGCCGACTTGCCGGTCGCGCCGAGGAACAGCAGCAGCGTCGCCAGCGACAGCGTCCCGAAGGTGACTTCCACCGGCAGTGCGGCAACCTGGCGGGCGACCTCCTGGAACTCGATGGTGCCGAACGTCACCCACAGCAGGAGGACGCCGAGCACGAAGCCGAAGTCGCCGATGCGGTTGACGATGAACGCCTTCTTGCCGGCGTCGGACGCCGACGGCTTCCGGTAGTAGAAGCCGATGAGCAGGTAGGAGCACAGGCCGACGCCCTCCCAGCCGACGAACATCACCAGGAAGTTCGAGCCGAGCACCAGCACGAGCATGAACGCCGCGAACAGGTTCAGATACGAGAAGTAGCGCGCGAACTCGCCGTCCGGCTCGTCGTGCATGTACGACGTCGAGTAGATGTGGATGAGCGAGCCGATGCCGGTGATGACGAG
>CADEDC010000097.1:0-14856 GCA_902825985.1 uncultured Acidobacteriota bacterium
GCCGCCGATGGCGACTGGGGGTACTGGCGCGGACCCGATGCGACCGGCATGGCGCGGGGTGATGCCCCTCTCACGTGGAGCGACACGCAGGGCGTCCGCTGGAAGGCGAACGTGCCCGGCCGCGGATTTTCCTCGCCGGTCGTCTGGGGCGACCGGATCTTCCTGACAACGGCGATTCCCGTGGACGAGGCGGCGGCGAAGGCTCGGCTGGTGGAGCACCGGTTCGTCGTCTACTGTTTCGACCGTCGCCAGGGCCGCGTGCTGTGGGAACGGGTGGCCAGCACCGCCACCCCGCACGAGCCACATCACCCCACCTACGGCAGTTTCGCGTCGAACTCCCCGGTCACCGACGGCACGCACGTCTTCGCCTATTTCGGGTCGCGCGGCCTCTACGCCTACACCATGGATGGCGAGCTGGTGTGGCAGAAGGACTTCGGGCCGCTGCGCATGTACATGACGTTCGGCGAGGGCGCCTGGACCTGGCTCGAGGGCGATACCCTGCTGGTCGTGCTCGACCACGAAGGCGCGTCGTTTCTCGTCGCGCTCGACAAGGCGACCGGGCGGGAGCGCTGGCGCACGCCACGGCAGGGGAACACCAACTGGTCAGGTCCCTACGTGACGCGGGTGAACGGACGCAAACAGGTGATTGTCTCGGCCAGCCGCGAGTCGGTCGGCTACGATCTCGCCACTGGAGAGCGCGTGTGGTGGGCGCGCGGCCTGGGACAGAACACGATTCCGCAGCCGGTCGCCGCTGACGGCCTCGCCTACGTGATGAGCGGCTACATCAGGCCGAACCTGCAGGCCATCCGGCTCGGGCGAAAGGGCGACCTGACCGACACCGACGCGATGGCCTGGGCGAACACGCGGGGCAACTCGTACACGCCGTCGCCGGTGCTGCACAACGGGATTCTGTACCTGCTCACCGACTCAGGGATGCTGTCGGCGTTCGATGCCCGGACGGGTACGGCGCACTACCAGCAGCAGCGGCTGCACAAGCCCTATCAATTCAAGGCCTCGCCGGTCGGGGCGAACGGCAAGCTCTATCTCGCCGCCGAGAACGACGACGTGGTGGTCGTCAGGATGGGGCCGACGTTCGAGGTCCTGGCGACGAACACGATACCGGGTGAATCGTTCATCGCCTCCCCGGCGATCGCGCAGGGCGAAATCTACCTGCGCGGCGAGCACACCTTGTACGCCATCCACTGACGCCTCAGCCAATGGCGGATCGCTGACACGAGCGGAGGGCCGGCGGCCGAGGATGAAGCATCCGCCGCCTTGACAGGCCGGTTGCCGCGTCGCTAACGTCGCAGGGGGAGCGTGACCGTGCGACAGACGATGGTCGGGACGATGCTGGCGGTGTTCGTGTGTGGCTACTCCATCCTGGCCCAGCAGCCGCAGCCGGCGACGCCGTCGCGGCAGCTCGTCGAGGTGAAGATGGAGCCGAGCGCCTACGAGCCGGTCGAAGGCTGGTCGCTTCCGTACCCGAAAGCCGGCTATGCGTGGGGCTCGAACCCCGGCGTGTTCGTCGAATCCGACGACCGCATCCTCGTGGCGGTACGCGGCGAGATCAAGCTGCCGGCGCCGATGCCGGACGGCTACAAGCACTTCTGGGGTTCGGTCTTCCGCAGCGCCATCAATGCGCAGGGCACCGAGGTCCGCAGCTGTCTGGTGGTGCTCGATGCCAGCGGCCGTATCGTCGAAACGTGGAACCAGTGGGATCCGCTGTTCGCGGGGACGAACGGGCCGCACAAGATCCGGATCAGTCCGTTCGATCCGCAGCGCCGCATCTGGGTGGTCGGTGAAACGAAGAGTCAGATCTACGTCCTGTCGAACGACGGCAAACAGCTGCTGATGACCCTCGGTGAAGCGAACGTCATGAAGGATGACGAGACGCACTTCGGCCGGCCGCAGGACATCGCCTTCCTGCCGGACGGCAGCGTGCTGGTCGCCGACGGCCTGACGAACTCGCGGGTCGTGAAGCTGGATGCCAGCGGCAGGTTCATCAAGGCGTGGGGAACGAAGGGCGACGGGCCGGGACAGTTCAATTCGCTGCACGCGGTCGCCGTCGACCGTCAGCGCCGCGTCTACGTCGCCGACCGCCTGAACGGACGCATCCAGGTATTCGACGAGAACGGCACCTTCCTGTCGCAATGGCCGGGACTGCGCTTCCCCAACGACATCCTCATCAGTGACCGGACTCAGGACGTCTGGGTCAGCGACAACATGACCGCCGAGGTCGTGAAATTCGATACCGGCGGCAAGCGGCTGTTCTCGTGGCATGCCAGCGGCCCGGTCCCGGGCGGCTTCGGCGAACTGCACCAGTTCAGTGTCGACTCGCAGGGCAACGTCTACACGGCGGACAACGTCCTCGGCCGGTTGCAGAAGCTGCGCCCGAGGGCTGGTGCCAACCCGGCGCAGCTCATCGGCCCGGAGATGCGCGTGATGCCGCGGCCATGACCTTCGGGCCGTTCACGTACAGCAATCTGGTCACCGAGTCGACGCGCGGGCAGGAGCGGCTGTTCCTGCAGTACATCGGCCCGCGCAACGACTTCGACATCATCATTGTCGGCTCCGGCATCGGCGGCGGCATCCTCGCCGATGACCTCGGGGAGCGCCTCGGCCGGGACAAGCGGATCCTGGTGCTCGAGGCCGGCTCGTTCGTCTATCCGACGCACGTCTACAACATCTGCCGCTTCCCGAACGCCAGTGTCGCGCGTCACTTCGGCTGCGACACCTTCTGGCAGGCCGGGACGCCGGCGGATCAGTACTTCATCGGCGAGAAGCCGCAGCTGGCGTTTGGCGGTCGATCGATCTTCTGGTCCGGCCTGATCCCGTCCATCCAGCCGTGGGAACTCGAATTCTTCCCGCCCGGTGTGCAGCACGACCTGGCGAACGGCCTGCTCGCCGAGGCCGGCGCCCTGATGAACGAATCGCGCTCGATGGGCGCGACGGCGCGCGCGATTCGCGATGCCTTGCGCGCCAGTCCGCTGGCGGCCGACTTCGTCATCGAGGAGACGCCGCGGGCGCTGCACCAGCCCTACCTGGCGCCGGACGGCACGCCGGTGGAGCAGTTCTTCTCGGAGCCGACCGGCGTGTTCAACACCGCGGAACTCCTGATCAATCAGGTCGGCCTCACGCCTGGCGTCTCGCATGGCGACGGCAATGGCCTGCAGCTGCTGCTCAACCACTACGTCGAAGACGTGCAGAATCACGGCAACCACTACGAACTGGTGGCGCGGAACGCGCTGAACGGTCAGGCCCGCACCTTCCAGTCGGGCATCGTCGTCCTGGCCGGTGGATCGATTGAAAGTCCGAAGCTGCTGCGGCGCTCGAGCCTGTTCCCGTGGCTGCCGCAATCCGTGAAGGACCTGGTGGGCCGCGGACTCACCGACCATCCGACGACCAACGAAACCGCGACACTGGTCACCCACATCGGCGGCGTCGCGATTCCGAAGACGGCGCACGCGAAGATCGTCTTCTATTCCCGCGGCCTGAAGGATCCGGCCAACCCGGGGCAGACGAAGTATCCGTTCAACGTGGAGATGAACATCAACCACGAATACTGGCACCTGCGCGACAACGACCCGAACGATCCGAACCGGACGGATCCGGATGCGTTCTCCACCCAGGATCCACACGGGCCGTCACGGCTCGACATCAAGTTCAGTTTCGCCAACCCGCTCGACGACGAGAACGAAGTGCGGCCGGCGCCGCCGTTCGAGTACGTGCCGGAGATCCGGATGCGGAATCTGAAGTGGATGGATCAGCTGCGCGACTCGCGCTTCCCGGCGCTGGCCGGCTGGCAGAAGGACTTCCAGGGGATCTTCGACGTGCTGAACGGCGTGACCGGACAGATCTTCTCGCAGTTCCGGAACGGCAGTGCGGCCGTCCAGCTGCCGGACCACGACCGCTACGGCACCAACGGCAAGGGCTTCGGCTGGGGCACCGTGCATCACTCCGCCGGCACGCTGCGGATGCCGTACCGACCGCGGCACGACGCCCCGTTCGAGTCGCGGTCCGTCGTCGACGAGCATCTGCGCGTCGTCGGAACCGATCGGCTCTATGTGTGCGACATGTCGGTGATGCCGTTGAGTTCAGCCGCCAATCCGGTACGCACGCTGGCGGCACTGGCGCTGCGCCTGTCGCGCCGACTCGGCTGACGTCAGTTCGTCCGGTTCGCCGACAACGTCCCGATCTCGACCAGCCCGATCTTGTTCACCCCGCTGTTGGCGGTGACGATGTTCCCCTGCGCGGTTGCTTCGAAATGCCGGAGGACGCCGCCGCCAGACGGAATCGCGAACGTCTGGAACTTCTCCGTCTGCGGATCGAAGCGCACCATCGTGTTCGGGCGGACGCCGGACTCGCTGTACCAGATGATGCCGCGGATCGACGTAATCGCGTACGGCTCGGACTGCGGCCCGCCCGGCGACGGCCATTCGCGGGTCTCACCGGTTTTCGGATCGAAGCGCCCCAGGGTGCCGCGCGGGAAGTCGGTATACCAGATCACGTCATCGGCGGTGATCGTCAGCCGGCGCGGACGGGCGTCGG
Source organism: uncultured Acidobacteriota bacterium (assembly GCA_902825985.1). Lineage (GTDB taxonomy): Bacteria > Acidobacteriota > Vicinamibacteria > Vicinamibacterales > CAVVIG01 > VFZL01. The sequence continues at coordinate 4,549 of CADEDC010000097.1, forward strand.
CGTTCGGCAGTTGATGCTCCTTGATGTCCATCGTCTGCGGATCGACGCTGCCGATGCGGTTGCCGCGAAAGTCGACGTACCACGGTACGCCTTGCGAGTTCAGGCGGATGCCGTAGGGATAGGTGTTGTCGCTCGGCGTCTTCCTGATCGTGATCTCGCCGCTGTCGAGGTTGATGCGACCGACGTGGCCGGACTGCAGCGTGAAGAACATCCGGCGGCGGCGGCCGTCCATGATCGGGGTGTGCGGACCGCGGACCCCAGGCTCCATGATGGGATACTCACGCACCTGGCCGCTGCGCGGGTCGAGGCGGCCGATCACCCCCTTCTGGATGCCGGTGTACCAGATGTTCCCCTGCGGGTCCTCGGCCAGCCCGTGCGGTTGGCTGTTGGCCGGCAGGTCGAACTCGCGGATCTCGCCGCTCTTCGGGTCGAGGCGGCCGAGTTTGCTCGCGTACTGCCCGGTCCACCAGATCGATCCGTCAGCCGCGGCATGCGAGTCGTGGGGACGCGAACCCAGCGTCGGGGCCAGCCACTCCTTGATCGACACCGTCGCCGGGCCGGACAGCAGCACCGCCCCGGGGGCGTCCTTGATCGGGTAGTGGGTCGCCAGGTAGGAGGAGATCGTTTCGAGGTCGGGAGCCGGCAGCTTCACCATCGTGGCGATCCGGTCCTGCCAGCCGTCCCTGGTGTAGCCCCACGAGTTCGCAATCAGGTTGAGGCCGTGGCAGCGGGTGCAGGTGGCCTGCACCTGCTGACGGCCGGGGCCCTCTGGCAGCTGAACCGGAGGTGGTCCGCCGGGGCGGCCGCCCGCCGGCTGCTGACCGCTCGCCGTCAGCGCAAATACCGAGCCTGACAACACCGCCATGGTCAGCAGGAATGCGGTGCGGACTCTCATACATCCTCCAGGCGAACGGACGTGGTCGTGGGTCTCGAACCGGTCGCTTGTATCGAACCGGTCGCTTGTCTTGATACGACGCCCGGGGGCGAATCGGTTACACGCCAGAGCGGCGGTCAGCGGTTGCCGCCCTTGCGGCCGCGGGCTCAGCGGTCACGCGACTGGAGCTTGGCCAGCAGGTGAAGAATCTCCAGATACAGCCACACCAGGGTCACGAGCAGGCCGAACGCGCCGTACCATTCCATGTGTTTCGGCGCGCCGCGCTCAACCCCCTGCTCGATGAAATCGAAGTCGAGCACCAGGTTCAGCGCCGCGATGACGACGACGAACAGACTGAACAGGATACCGAAGGTGCCGCTGGAGTGAATCAGCGGCACGCTGACGCCGAAGAACCCCAGGACGAAACTGAGCAGGTAGACGAGCGCAATGCCGCCGGTCGCCGCCACGACGCCCAGCTTGAAGTTCTCGGTCGCCCGGATGGCACCGGATCGATACGCCAGCAGCAGCGCACCGAGCGTGCCGAACGTCAGAAAAACGGCCTGGCTGACGATGCCAGGGTACCTGGCTTCGAAGACGACGGAGATGCCGCCAAGTGCCACGCCCTCGAGCACGGCGTAGGCGGGCGTCGTGTAGGGAGCCCACGTCTGCTTGAAGACGGTGACCAGCGCGGCAATGAGGCCGCCGACGACGCCCCCCAGGACCCAGATCCCGAGCGCGGGGTCGTCCGCTCCCCGGTTCCAGACATAGCTGGCCGCGACCAGCAGAATGCCGAGCGACAGGGCGGTCTTGTTGACCGTGCCGCTGAGCGTCATCCGTTCGACTCCGGAGACGCCCCACGATTTCGCGAAGGTGTCGGCGGTCAGCGCCGGGTTGCCCGACCGCATCGTCATCATGCCGGCCATGGTGTCCTCATGTTGGGCATTGTATGGCCTTCGCGGCGCGGGAGCGCTGCCGATTGACTCAGCTCAACCGCAGCGGGCGGGATCAACAGTCCGGCCCGTAGAACGACGAAGGCGTCAGGGAAAAGAAGACGGCTCGTTCGGGATCTGCCATGAGCCAGATTTTGACGGCCGGCGGATCGCCCAGCACCTCGGGATTTCCGCGACCGTGGGTGACGATCAGGCGGATCGGTCCGCCGGGCGCCGTCTCCGTCGACCCGGCGCTGCTGAGGACGCGGCAATCGGCATCGTAAGGAGCGATTCTATTTGGGCCAGACTCACACGCGGCCGGCGTCGCGTAGGCCGCGAGGCGACGGCCGAGAATCCGGTCATTCCATTCGATCTCGAAGTCGTTCTGGCTGCCTCGGGCGTCGTACCTCAACCGATGAACGACCATCTGCCCCGCCTGAACGGTGCCGAAGACCGTCGTGCCCACGGTCCGTTGCTGCTGCGACAGACAGCCGGGCGCCAGAATATTGCATCCGGCCGCGGCCAGTGCACCCAGCGCAACCGCCAGTGCGTTCAACACGTGCATGACACCTCCTCGTCAGCACATGCGCCAAACGCTGCGGCGGCGGCTCACTGCAGGCAGCGGGCGCCGAAATCGGCCGCTTTCACCCGGGCGTCGGCCGATGTCGGCGTTTCGTCGTCGAACTGCACGTAGTGCGACCCGAGCCAGGTCATCCCGAGATACCCGCACGCGTGTTCCCGTCGGCGCGCGACGAGGCGAGGATGACGGCCGGCATGATGCCCAGGTTATCGCCGGCGCACGGGGCCGGTGACAGTCGCTGCCACGCACCTCGTGCCGCCGGCGCGGCCCCTCACGCTCCCGGCATCGGCTCGTCGGCGCTGCCACCGTAGATGGACGGCACGGCCGAACCCATCGGGCGCAGGTAGGCGGCGAGCTGTCCGCGATGGTGCACGCTGTGGTTGTTGGCCAGGCCGAGGAAGCCGACGGCCGGTTGCTTCATCATGCCGAAGAAGTCGACATCCCGCGTCAGGTGGTCATCCGACAGGCTCTTGATCGCGGCGAGCTTGGCCGGGATTGCCGTCTTGTAGAACTCGACCAGATCGGCCGGCGACGTGAACTGCGCCTCGGCCTGTTTCGCCGCTTCCGGATTGAACGCGAAGGCACCGTTGATGATCGAGTCGAGGAACCACGCGTCCGCGGTGGCGAGATGGGTGGCGAGTTCCCATGCCGACCGCGACTTGGAGTCGGGTTTGTACCCGCGGTTGTCGCTCTTCACGGCACCGAGCACCTTGCACGTGGTCGACACTTCGGATTCCATCAGTCCAGCGAACTGGAGGGCAATCAAGCGGGCCTGATCAGCAGTCATGTGTGAACTCCATTGGTGTGGGGGCGTCCGAGTCTATCAGCATCGCGGGCAGCGGCCGCCGTGGCCGACCGCCCCGGCCGCGGGTCACCGACCGACGGCCAGCGGCGGCGTCGTCTTCGGCGGCCGGCGCGGTCCCACCAGACGCTCGTACGCATAGGCGACCTTCAGCAGCGTCGGCTCGCTCCAGGGTCCGCCCAGGAGATCCATGCCGACGGGCAGACCGTCTTCCGTAAAGCCGGCCGGCATGCCGAGCGCCGGCAGCCCGGTCGCCGCACTGAGCTGGCAGTTGGAGCCACCCTGCGGTTCGCCGATCAGCGCCGGCTTGCGCCGCAGGGTCGGATACAGGAAGGCGGTGATGCCCTGATCGTTCATCACCTCGAGCACCGCCTGGCGCGCCGCGGCGCGGCGGGCGAGCGTGGTTCGATACCCCGGCGTCTCGCGGGACGTGACGTCGTTGGCGCGCCTCAGCACGGTCTCGACGGCCGGGTGATATCGGCCGCTCTCGACGATCTCGCCGAGCGAGCGCATCGGCGCCGCCGCGAACGGCGCCAGGAAATCCAGCAGATCGAACTTGAACTCGGCGTTGATGACGCTCGTGTCGCGCAACACGTCGTCGAGCCCCGGAAACGGCACTTCGACGACGCCCGCGCCAAGCGATCGCAGGTTGGCCAGCGACTCGCGGACGATGCGGCCCACCTCGGCATCTTCGGGCGCCGTGCCGAACAACGGCGTGAGTACACCGATGGTCACGTCGCCGAGACCGGCGTCGCCAACCGACCCACCGTAGGTGGGCGGAATGTAGTTCCGGCTCGTCCGCGTGATCTCGTCGGCCGGGTCCGGGCCGACCGTCGCGTCCAGCATCAGCAGGAGGTCCGTGACCGTCCGCGTCAGTGGACCACCGATGTCCTGGCTGTGGGCCAGCGGCACGATCCCGTCACGGCTCGACAGTCCCATCGTCCCGCGCAGCCCGAACAGGTTGTTCTGCGAGGCGGGGTTGCGGATCGACCCGCACGTGTCGGTGCCCAGGCCTGCCGCCGCAAAGCTTGCGGCCACGGCGGCCCCGGTGCCGCCACTCGACCCGCCCGGGTTGCGGGCTGGATCGTACGGGTTGCGGGTCTGCCCGCCGGCCGAACTGACTGACGTGATCCCGTAGGCGAGCTCGTGGAGATTCGTCTTGCCGACGACGACCGCGCCGGCGTCCCGCAGCTTCTTCACCAGGAAGGCGTCGCGGCCCGTCTGGAAGCCGGCCAGCGCCAGGGAACCGGCGGTCGTCGGCATGCCGACGGTCGCGTAGTTGTCCTTGACGACGATGGGAATGCCGTGCAGGGGACCGCGAACCCGTCCGGCGCGACGTTCGGCATCGAGCGCCGCCGCCTCGTCGAGGGCGCGCGGGTTCAGTGCGATCATCGCATTCAGCCGCGGACCGTCCTGGTCGTAGGCCTGGATGCGCGCCAGATACTTCTCGACCAGCTCGCGCGACGTCACGGTGCCGATCCGCTGCGCCGCCAGCAGGTCGACGATGCTCTTCTCGGAGACGTCGAAGGTCGCGGCAGGCGCAGGGGCCGGCAGCGAGCCGATGCTGCCCAGTTGCGACGGGGCCTGTGCGGCGAGGCGCAAGGCGAGCGCCAGGACGCCGGCCACCGCGGTCGCGATCATGGCGACGTGGCGCGCCCATCGTCCGTGTGGCGTCCGCGTCGGCGTCGGCGTCAGCATGGCGGCTCCGGATCGCGATGGGGACCGCGGATCCACGGCCTGGAGAGATAGCGGTCCCACGAGTCCGGCAGCACGGTCACCACCGGCGCCGAGCCGCCACGCGCCGCGACACGCACCGCCGCGACAACCGCCGTGCCGGCAGAGCCGCCGACGAACAACCCCTCCTCCGTCCACAACCGGCGGGTCATCGCGAAACTCTCGTCGTCGGACACGCTCTCGGCCGCGTCGATGACCGAGCGATCGAGAATCTCCGGCGGCCGGCTCGTGCCGATCCCCTCCACCTGATAGGCGCTGTCCGGTCCGATGACACCGTCGGCGACCCAGCGTGCCAGTCCCGACCCCACCGGATCCGCCAGCACCACCCGGGCCGCGGGCGCGTGCTTCCTCAGGAACCGTCCCACCCCGGTGATGGTGCCACCGGTGCCGGCGCCGGCGACGAACGCACCGATGCGGCCGCCGCACTGTTCGAGGATCTCGGGTCCGGTCGTCATCTCGTGGACGCGGACGTTGGCGGGATTGCAGAACTGATCGGTCAGGAACCAGCCGTGCTCCCGCGCCATCCGGCGCGCGACGTTCTGGAAGTTGTCGGGACTGTCCGGCGGCGCGTTTGGCGCGACGACGACCCGGGCGCCGAGCGCCGCCAGCGCGACCCGCTTGTCGACCGACATCTTCTCGGGCAGCACGCACACCAGCGCATAGCCGCGGATGGCGGCGATGAGCGCCAGTCCCATCCCGGTGTTCCCGGCCGTCGCTTCGATGAGCGTCGCGCCCGGCGCCAGCACGCCGCGCGCTTCCGCGTCGTCGACGATGGCGATGGCGAGCCGATCCTTGACGCTGCCGCCGGGATTCAGGTGCTCGCACTTGGCGAGGACCGGAACCGGCAGGCCGTGGCCGATACGGTGCAGCGGCACCAGCGGCGTGCGCCCGATGGACTCGAGGATGCTCATGCGCCGCGGCTATTCGGCGGCGCAGACGAAGCTGGCGGCGTCGTTGGGATCGCCCGTGCCGCGATAGCGCGGGACCGTCGGGTACAGACACAGCGGCCGCGTCAGCTTCACCGTCCGCGTGCCGGCGGCATCGTCGACGAACTTGGTGGCCGTCAGCTGCGCTGGCGCGACGCCCTGCTCGACCCAGCGCTCGAGCGCCGTCTGGATGTCGTGCTGCGCGTCACGCACCGGCGGAATCTGCTGGCCGACGGCGCCGAAGTTCGCGGCGCCCGGTCCGCCGTAACAGTGTGTCATGCCGGGCACCATGAACAGGCGATAGAAGTCGCGCGTCGCGTCCACGCCGCCGTTCGCACCGGCCACCTGTTCGTAGTACTCGGGGCTGTACGCCGGCTGCAGGGTCTGGTCGTTCCAGCCATGGTATTGAATGATCTTCACCCCGCGCGATTTCGCCGCGGAGAAATCGACGGCCGTGGCATTGCCGAGGCGACCGACCTTCTCGTCGGCGGTCGTCATGTCGGTGTCGAAGTTGAACGTGCGGAAATCCCACTGCGGGTTCTCGAACACCAGGTTCGCGAAGTATCCGGTTGGCAGCCCGGCCGCTCCGGTGCTGCCGATCAGATTCGTCCAGCTCGCTTCGCCGCCGCGGGCGAACCCGGGAAAGATCGACGCGCCGGTACGCGGGTTCTTCGGGCCGTCGTAGATCTGCTGGATTGCCGTCACCTGCGCCGCCGTGAGGCAGCTGTTCGTGTCGGGGCCCTGGCAGGCCAGCACCGCCGGATTGAACTGACAGGCGCGCGGATTGGCGATCACGCCGTCGACGAGGCCGTCGGTCCTGTCGCACGCCGCCAGTACGGCGGCGTTGATCGCCGGCAGCTTGGCCGCCGGTATCGCCGCCCCGGGCGCGGCCAGCGCCTGCGCATTCCAGACGAACCCGGCATTCGAATGCGACTGAAAGTTCCACGGCGCGCCGACGATCAGGCCGTCGTAGTCGTCCGGGTAGCGCTGCGCCTCGATCAGCCCCTGTCGTCCGCCATTCGAGCAGGAGCTGAAGTACGAGTAGCGGGCCGGCCGGCCGTAGAACGCGGCGATGGCGGACTTCGCCGCCAGGGTGACGAGATGCTTGGCGCGATAGAGATAGTCCGCGGCGCGCTCGGGATGCCCGACCGCCCACCACTCATCGGTGTTGCTGTGCCCGGTGTCGGTGGACGCGGCGGCATAGCCGCGGCGCAGCAGTTCATCGAGGCCGCCGTCGAGGCCGTTGCGTGTGTAGTTCGGCGTGCCGGCGAAGCCACCCTCGCCGGACGACAGGAACCGCTCGTTCCAGTTCGCCGGCTCCGGCAGCCACACTTCGAAGAAGATCCGCGAGTCGGCGGTCGGCGTGCTCACACCCTGCAGGCGGCAGAACGGCGGCAGGTTCGCGAGCGTCAGCTTCGGCGACACCACCAGCGTGCCGGAGGTGACCGAGGCCGCCGACGTAATCGTGGCGCTGCCGTCCACCGCCCGGCCGGCCAGCGCGCTGCACGCGAGCGGCCGCGGCGGATCGGCGGCGCCGGCCGACTGCGCGCCGGCCGGTGCGGCAGCCGCCGCGCCACCCAGGAGTCCGAGCACCACCGCGCGCAGCACAGATATCGACATCGGGCCATCCTCCTGTGACGTGCCGCTATTGACCGTCTGCCGTCGGACGCTCCGGCGTCGCCTGCTGCAGCCCCTGCACCGCGGCACGGCGGTTCGGCATCCGCGCCAGCGACTGCTCGAACAGCGCCGCCGCCTCCTTCACGCGGCCCTGGGCGACGAGCAGCTCGGCGTAGAGCTCGAAGGAGGGTTTGATCGGCTCCGGCGGACCGGAGGGCGCGTCGAGCGTCTGCTCGATCGCGACGGCGTCCTTGAACAGCTGTTCGGCGGCGGCGACGTCGCGCCGCGCCACGGCAATCAGGGCGGCGGCGGCCTTCTCCATGATCGCGATCGGCTTGGCGCCATAGGCGTTGCCGCGCCCCTCGGCTTCGGCACGGAGCGCGGCCAGACGCTGCAGCGCGCGGTCGGCCGCCGCGACGTCGCCGAGTTTCGCGGCGGACGCGGCCGAGGCGAACACCCAGGCGGCGTTGCCGCCGTAGCCTTCGGCTCCTGCCGTCTGCGCCAGCGCCGGTGCTGCCGCCGGCAGCACTTCCCACTGCGCCGTCTCGAGGATGTGGCGCGCCTTCATCGTGGCGTAGCCGTTCGCCACCGCCGGACTGCGATCGCGATCCGCAACCGCCCTGGCCTCGGCCAGCGCCCGCTCGGCGGCCGCCACCTGCCCCTTCTGCAGGTGCGCGTAGTGCAGCCACGAGAGCGTGTGGAAGTCCTCGCGGCCGCGCGGCAGGTGCTTTTCCTCAGCCAGGGCGACAGCCGCCTTGTAGGCGATCTCGTTCGACGTGATCACGTCGTCCCACAATCCGAGCTGGACGAAGATGTGCGACGGCATGTGGACCGCATGCGCCGCCGATGGCGCAATCGCGGCGTAGGCGCGTGCCGCCGGCAGGGAGAGCACGGCGTGGTCCGGGTCGTCGAAGGCGTGGATGATGAAATGGGCTGCACCCGGATGCCGTGGATTCCGGCGGAAGATGTCCTGCGCGATCGCCGCCGCCTGCATCGCGTTGCGCAGGTTGCTCACGCCCGGACGGCCGAGGCCGAGCAGCGACAGCGCATACAGCGTCGCGATCTCATCGTCGCCGCGATAGCGGTCGTAGAGCCCCTTCAGGGCCTGGTTGTAGGCGATGTCGCGCTGGTCCTTGTTGCCGGCGCCGTAGAGCACCTCGAGCGATTGCAGGAGATCGCGCTCCTTGCCGGCCGGTGCCCTGGCCGCCCGGGCCGCCGCGGTCGGGGCGAGGCGCTCGAGGACACGACGAGCCGCCGGCAGGTCCTGCTGCGCCCAGAGCGGATGGTTGAAGCTCATCGCTTCGCCCCAGTAGGCGAGCGCAAACCCGGGATCGGCCTTCTGGGCGGCGCGAAAGGCGTCGGCCGCGATGTCGAACTCGAAGTTGTGCAGCGCCTTCACTCCGGTGATGAACGCCGCCTGTGCGGCGCCGGTGGCCGAAGTCGGAAAGGTGACGGTGCCCAGTTCGCCGGTGGCGGTGGACTGCGCGGCGGCGGACGGCACCGAGAGGACGCAGGCGAGAGCCGCAAGGCACAGATGTCGCATCCGGCGATGGTAGCCCCGGCGTGCCGGCGGAACAAGCCAGGAACGCTGGCGGGCGACGCCGCCTCAGCGAGGCACCGGCGTGGAGCCCGGCCGGCCGACGTCCACCGCATCGGGCGGGGGCGGATTCACGGAGGGCAGGTCGAGCGGCTCGTAGTACGGGGTGTCCCCGAGCGCGTCGCGCTTCTCCGTCCAGTTACGGCCTGACGACCCATCGTCGGTGAAGGTCCAGTCCTGACGGTGGTAGTTCCAGCTGTCGGGCGACAGTTCCTCGGCCCGCTTCCAGTGGAGGCGGGCGCGATCCTGGTCCTGGCGCTGGAAGAAATAGACGCCGAGCTTGAACGTCGGCTCGGCGAGCGCCTCGTCCGAGGTGCGCCGCCGGACCTTCGCCGCCACCTGTTGCGGGGTCCAGACGAACGGGCTGGCCGGTCCCTTCGCCACCCAGTCGCGGACCGCCGGCGTGTAGTCCTCGGTGCCGATGTAGAACTTGCCGCCGAGGAAGATCCGTCGCGAGTAGGTGCCTTCGTTGATCCGCAGGATGCGTCCCTGCTCGTCGATCCAGACCGCCGACGGCACGTTCACCAGGTTGTAGAGCGAGCTCACCCGGTGCGTTGCGTCGACCAGCGTTGTGTACGTCGCCTTCGCCCGTTCGTACCACGGCTCTGCCGCCGGCAGGCCGCCGGTGTCCTGGGCGACCGACACGATCTCGAAGTTCTGACTCTTCAGCTGCTCGTAGACATCCTGCCAACCTGGCAGGTCAAGTCGGCATCCTCACCAGGAGGCCCAGGTGACCAGCAGCACCTTCTTGCCGCGGAAGTCCGACAGGCGAACCGGCTGGCCCTGGCGATTCGGCAGGGTGAAATCGGGCGCCAGGGCGGCCTCGAGAAAGCTGGCGCGGGTCGCCGGCACGTCGCCGAAGCTCCAGACGCCGCGTTCGGCGTCGACCGCCACCGCCTGCTTCAGCTGGCGGGCCAGCTCGGTCATGCTGATCCAGGTCTGCCCCGAGCGCACGATGCGCACGTCGCCGTTCGGCGGCGCCGGAACACACACGCGATCGAGGCAGATCCGATTGCCCTTCAACGCAAAGCCGCTGATGCGGGTGAGATCGTCCGGGATGACCCACAGGTCATCGGGGTCCGCCAGCGTGCGACTGACCTCGACCACGCGGTCGTTGTACAGCACCATCACCGGCGCGGCAGCGGCCGCGGCGGAGCTGGCGATCACCGCAGCGGCCGTCACGCCGGCTGTGACGGCCGTGCGGCTGACGCCACGCAGCGCGTCGATGACTCCAATCATCTCTGAACCT
>CADEDC010000097.1:14956-17665 GCA_902825985.1 uncultured Acidobacteriota bacterium
CCCCCCGCTCGTCTAGCGCCCGGTCTTGAACGGCAGCGGCCCGAACGTCCAGATCCGCTTGTCGTAATCGACCGACAGGCGCTGGTTGATCTTGCGGGCGAACGCGCTCATGTTGATCCACTGGACGCCCGTCCGCGTCACCAGCAGATCCGAGTCGCGATCGTGCCGGATCGGGATGCAGATGTCGTCGAGGCAGGCGCCCTCCGGCTTGAGCACGAAGCCGTTGATGCGCGTGAGATCTGCAGGGACGACCCAAAGGTCCTTCGGATCGTCGAGCGTCTCGCTGACCGCGATCGTTTTGCCACCGTGGCGGACGGTCGCCGGCTCGGCTGAAGCGGCTGCCGCCAGCAGCACGGCCACGGCCATCGGCGCCACCGTCTGCAGCACGCGGCGACGGCTCGCGAATTGAACGTGGCGCAGGAACCGCATCGAAAGCATCCGCCATTGTAGCGGAGAAAGGCGGCACCCGGTCGATCTGGGGCTATCATGCCCGCGGGAGGGTTGAGCGATGCAATATCGAGTGACGTCGCTGGCGGCGGTCGTGACGGCCGGCTGTCTGCTCGCCGGCACGGCGGAGGCCCAGGTGGTCAAGGAGACCGTGCCCGGCATCAGGAACTTCGCGCGCGTGCAGTCGACGGTCGCGTGTGCCGGCGCGATCACGACCGACGCCGTGCCCGAGATCAAGAAGATGGGCTACAGCACCATCATCAATCTGCGGCTTGCCAGCGAGGAAGGCGCCGATATCCCCGCCCACACGGCTGCCGCGAAGGCCGCGGGCATCGGCTACATCCACATTCCCTTCAGCTCGGCCAAACCGGATCCGGCTGCCGTGGACACGTTCTTGAAAGCGATCACCGCGCCGGGCGTCCAGCCGGCGTTCATCCATTGAGCGGGCGGGGGGAGGGCCGCCGGGATGTGGCTCATGAAACGCGCCGTGGTGGATGGCTGGGACGTGAATCGCGCCGTCGAAGAGGCGACGCTGCTCGGATTGACCAGCGAGACGCTCAAGCAGTTCTTCCTCGAACAGATCCGCCAGCGTCAACGCTGATGCGGCCTGGGATCGCGCCGCGGGCTGGCGGTTGATGGCACACGCGATGAAGGCGGTCATCCTCGTCCTCTTCGGCGCGTTCTTCGTCGTGGCCGGGGTGACGCACTTCACCAACCAGGCCTTCTTCACGTCCATCGTCCCACCGTATCTGCCGTGGCCGGTGGCGTTGGTGGTCATCAGCGGCGTGGCCGAGATCGCACTGGGCGTGCTGCTGGTGGTCCGGCGGACATCGCGGCTCGCGGCGTGGGGGGCGATCGCGCTGCTCGTCGCCGTGTTCCCGGCCAACCTGCACATGGCGATGAATCCGCAGCTGTATCCGGCCACGTCGCCGACGGCGCTGTTGATCCGGCTGCCGCTGCAGGGGGTGCTCATCGCCGTCGCGTACTGGTTCACGCGGCCATGGACACGTTGAGAGCGGCGGCGCGTGTTGCTGTGGAGGGGGGCCTCGGGACACTGCGTCACGTATCCCGGTTCCGGTGTCCGGACCGCGCTGCGATGGCGCGTGCGGACCGCTGGCCGCCAGCTCCGTGAGCGAGGAACCGTGACGCGGAGATTGTCGCGCACTTCCTGCCGCACGTCGGTGCCGTGCAGGTCGACGAGATCACCAAGTCGGACATCGTCCGCTACTTGAACCATCGCCGCACGCAGACGACCGGCACCCCGGCCACAAGCGGCGACGGCCAATCTCCGAGAGCACGGTCCGCCGCGAGCGCGGGCTGCTGCAGGCCATCTTCGAGCGCGCCATCGAGGACGGGTCCGACCTCCGCAACCCGTTCCGCGGCATCAAGCGCGGTCGGGACAAGCCACCCACGCGCGTCCTGTCGCTTGACGAGGAGACGAAGCTGCTGGAGGCGCTCCACCCGCGCTTCTAGCGGTTGGTCCGCTTCGCGCTCGGCACCGGCTGTCGTTTGGACGAGATCCGCGGCCTCGACAGCCGACGCGACGTCGACTGGACGCGCGGCACGGTGCACGTCACCGGCAAGTTCCGGAAGGAGCGAGACGTGCCGATGCAGCCGGACGCCAGGGCCGCACTGGAGGAGCAACTGGACGACGAGGGGCGGTTGTGGACGCAGAATCCGCAGCGGCTGCGGGAGGTGCTGGGCGAGGGCTGCGCGCGGGTGCGAATTCCCACGCTCAGCCCGCATGCGCTGCGTCACACGTTCGGCACGCGCTGGCTCCAGACCGGCGGCGATATCTACAAGCTGTCGAAGATCCTCGGCCACTCCAGCGTCGGCGTGACCGAAGCGCACTACGCGCACCTACTGAAGGACGATCTGGTGGCGGCCAGCCAGCAGGTGCGGATTCCGGTCGCACCCAGAGGCGAAGGGAACGTGGTTCGAATGCCGCGGCGCCGGGCCTCGGCTGCGCCCTGACGGCAGCCGTCACCGTTTGGAACGTGCGCCGTTGTCGTAGTCACACTACGACAACGGCGACCTGTCCAAACACCTGGGAACGAGCCCAAGGTACGCCGGGGGCCCCGGTCTGGCCAAGAGGCGGTGAGGCACGCCGGCGCCTGGCGTTACTCCGAGCGTTCCTGGTATTCACGGAGGCGGTCGACCTCAGCAATCCAGAGACGCCCATTGACGTCGGACTTCTTGGCGGCCTCGACAACAAGCGCGAGCGCACGCTCAAGCAGCGGCAGTTGAAACCGGCCTGGCAGG
>CADEDC010000098.1 GCA_902825985.1 uncultured Acidobacteriota bacterium
GGGAGCGCGAACGCCACGAGCGTGCAGCCCGCTGGCACCAAGACATACTGCCGGTTGTCCAGCATGTACGTGACCGGTGACGTGCCGTGGACCGGCGCGCCCATCTGGTAGTTCCACAGCAGCTTGCCGGTGCGTGAATCCACCGCCAGCACCTGCCCGGAGTCGTCGCCCGAGAAGGTGAGTCCCGACGCCGTCGTCATCACCCCCGAGGTGGCCGGATTCGGATATCGGAGTTCCCACTTCAGCTCGCCGGTCGCGGGATCGATCGCGCGCAGCGCCCCGAACGTGCCCTGCGGACCGTCGGCGCGCTGCGTGGCGCCGCCGAGGAACCACTCGCCGCGCTTGAAGTCCTGCCGCCAGCCGAAGTACGTCGCGCAGGTTTCGCGCACGTTGACCATGAACAGATGCTGCGTCGGATCGTAGGACGGCGGGTAGAAATTCGTGCCGCCGGTGAGGTCCGGACAGGACACGGCGCCTTTTTCGTTCGGCGTGTTGTCGGGCAGCAGCACCGGCCGGCCGTTGGCGCCGATCTCCTTCGCCCACGTGGTGTGCACGTACGGCCGCGCGACAACGATGGTCCCGTTGGTGCGGTCGAGCGTGTAGAAGAACCCATTGCGGTTGGCAACCATCACCACTTTGCGCGTCTGGCCGCGCACCGGCAGGTCGGCCAGGATCGGGACGTGTGTCGAGTCCCAGTCATGCACGTCGTGTGGGGTGAACTGATAGTGCCACTTGTAGGTGCCGGTGTCCGCGTCCAGGGCGACGAGCGAGTTGCTGAACAGGTTGTCGCCCTCGCGGTCGTCGCCATGGAAGTCGGGTGATGGGTTGCCCGTGCCGAAGTACACGAGGTTCAGTTCCGGATCGTAGGTCCCGGTGACCCAGACGCCGGCGCCGCCACGCTCGGCGGAGTTAGCCTCCCACGTCTCGCTGAATTTCTCGCCCGGCGCCGGCACGGTGCTGAAGCGCCACACGCGTTTCCCGGTCTCATGGTCGAACGCGGCAATGAAGCCGGGCGCGCCGAACTCACCGCCAGCAACGCCGACAATCACCTTGCCCTTGACCACGATCGGCGCGATGGTGGCGGCATAGCCCTTCTTGTAGTCGTCGAGCGTCGTGTCCCACAGTACTTCGCCCGTGCGCGAATCGAGCGCCACCAGGTGCGCGTCAAGCGTCGTCATGAAGAGCCGGTGTGCGAGGACGGCGAATCCTCGGTTGACCGGTCCGCAGCAGACGCGGAGGTCGTCGGGCAACTGGCGGCGGTAGCGCCAGAAGGTCCGCCCGGTGCGCGCGTCAATCGCCCACGCGGTGTTGTTCAGACCGGTGGCATACAGCACGCCGTCGTAGACGAGGGGTGTGGTCTCGAACTGGTTCTGGAAGCCGTTCTGGAACGTCCACTGGTGCACGAGCCGGCCGACGTTCTGCGGTGCGATCTGGGTGAGCGGGCTGTGACGCCGCGCACCGTAGTCGCCGCCGAACATCAACCACTGGCCGGCGCCGCCTGGTCCCGCCGCCAACTGCTCAGCCGTGATGGTCGCTGGCTTCTGCTGCTGCGCCCCGGTGTCCACGCTGAACACGTTGGACGCAATCGCGACGGCCACCGCGCCGGCGAACGTGCCGGCAAGAGACCTGACCAGGGAAGTCCGCTTCATTGGGAAGAACCTCATGGCTGTTCGGCCGTGCTGGCCTTCAGCGAAACCTTCAGGGAATGATGGATGTCTGGGCCACGGCGCCGGTGGTGGCCGCGCGCAGCGTGCTGAGGTAGCGCAGCAGGTCGTCGAGGTCAGACGCGCCCAGTTGATCGACGCCGTAGACGGGCATCAGCGAATTCTTCTCGGCCGCCGCTGGCGTAACGGCGCGGACCTCGGACTTCACGACGCCCTGCAGGCGTTCGGTACTGTCCATGATCTGCACCGACGTCATGTCTTCGTTCTTGCGGGTGCCGCGGATGGTCCGTCCCTCGTGTGTGGTAATCGTCACGGGCACGTAGCCGGCCTTGAGTTCTTCGTTGCCCCCGCGGATCTGTCGCGCCAGCGACGCACGAGTCCGACTGACGCCGACGCGCGAGAGGTCGGGGCCGAGCACGCCGCCGCGGCCGTTCACACGGTGGCAGCTGGCGCAGCGTGCACGAAACACCTTCTCGCCGTTCTCGGCGTTGCCACGCGGCGGTTCGTTGGGTGGCGTCACCGCCAGCGTCCGCAGGTACATCAGTACCTTCCACGTGTCGGGTTCCTGCAGGAAGACGCCGGCGGGCGGCATCTCGGTGCCGGGGATGCCGCGACGGACCGTACGGTACAGGCCATCCTCGGTCGCGCCGCGCGCGAAGACTCCAGTCAAGTCCGGGGCGCGCATGCCGCGCGCGTCCATGCCGTGGCAATAGGCGCAGTTGGCGCGGAATGCCGCCATCCCTTCCTGGATGATTTGCGGGCTGGCGGTGTACGGGTTGCGCGGGGGGTCGGCCTGCGTCTGGGCCCACGACGATCCTGGCGCCGCCGCCACCACGCCCGCGATCACCGTGACGACCACTCGTTTCAACCGGTTCCACACCGCCATACGCACTCCTCGCGGCTCTCGCTCGGACATCGGTCGGCATCGTGGCACTCACCGCGCGCGCTGTCAACACCGGACGGGACGCGGCGGGCGGCTGGCGGCTGGACGGGCCCCGCGGCACGTCTACGAGTCGATCCAGCCTCCGCAGACCACGACATCATCGTCGTAACCGACGACGGCCTGTCCCGGGGTGATGGCCACTTGTGGCACGTCGAACACGATCTCTGCCCGATCCCGATCGATCTGCCGCACGTGTGCCGGTGCCGGCGGATGCCGGTGACGAATCTGCGCGACCACCCGTCGCCCGCCGGCTGGCACGTCCATCAACCAGTTGACGCCCGACGCCGTCAGCGTTGTGCGATCGAGCGCCTGCTTCGGTCCAACCACCACCTGCTGCTCGTGTGACTTCAATGCGATGACGTAGAGCGGCGCGCCGGTTGGAGACGAGGCGAGTCCGAGCCCCTTGCGCTGACCCACCGTATATCGGTGGATGCCGGCGTGCCGGCCGAGGACGCGTCCGGTCTGATCGGTGATGACGCCGGCGGCGACCGGCTCCGGCGAGCGCGCGGCCACGAACGACGCGTAGTCGTCGTCGGGGATGAAGCAGATCTCCTGGCTGTCCGGCTTGTCGGCCACCGGCAGCCCGTGCGCCCGCGCGTAGTCGCGCACGGTGGCCTTCGTCTGGCCACCGACCGGAAAGCTGGCCACGGCCAGCTGCTCCTGTGTCAGTGAAAACAGGAAGTACGCTTGATCCTTCGATGGGTCGACGCCTCGGCGCAGACGGTATCGGCCGCTGGCCGCATCCTGCTCGACGCGCGCGTAGTGTCCGGTCGCGACGACCTCTGCGCCAAAACCACGCGCGCGCTCGGCGAGCGTGGCGAATTTCAGATCGCTATTGCAATGGGCACAGGGCAGGGGCGTTCGTCCGGCGGTGTACTCCTGCACGAAGTTCGACACGACTTTCTCGGAGAACTGGCGCTCGAGATTGACCACGTAATGAGGAATCTTGATGGCGGCTGCGACCCGTCGCGCATCGTTCAGATCGCTCAGCGAGCAGCAGCTGCCGAAGGCGCGGCTGCCGTCGTGGTCGATCGCGCTCTGATCGTAGAGCTGCATCGACACCCCGACGACATCGTGCCCTTGTTCCGCGAGCAACGCGGCGGCGACCGACGAGTCGACGCCTCCCGACATGGCTACGACGATACGCATGGCAGCGGGTCGTCCCTCTCGCGCACCGGTCAGGCCTTCGCCCCGAGGGCGGCGCCGGGCCGGCGGGTGAGCGAACGCAGTTTGTCGACGAGCGGCGGCAGCGCATCCAGGACGCGGTCGACCTCGGCGGTGGTGGAGAAGTGGCCCAGGCTGAACCGCAGCGAGTTCTGGGTGCGGTGCACGGGGAATCCCATCGCCTTCAGCACGTGCGACGGTTCCAGCGCCCCGGATGAGCAGGCCGATCCCGTCGACACGGCAATGCCTTCGAGATCGAGGGCGATGAGCAGACTCTCGGCCTCGATCCGGTCGAAGCTGATGTTCGTCGTATTGGCCACCCGGCAATCCGTGGCGCCGTTCACGGTGGTGCCCGGCACCCGCGCCAGGATGCCGGCTTCGAGCCGGTCGCGCAGCGCCGTCACCCGTGCCGTGTCGTCGGCCAGCGACCGACGCACGGCGGCGGCGGCGACGCCCATGCCGACGATTCCGGCGACGTTCTCGGTGCCGGCGCGGCGGTTCCGTTCGTGCTTGCCGCCGGTCAGTACCGGCAGCAACCGGGTGCCGCGCCTCACCCACAGGGCGCCGACGCCCTTCGGACCGTTGAACTTGTGCGCCGACACCGCCAGCAGATCGACGCCGAGCTGCCTGATGTCGACCGGCAGCTTGCCGGCCGATTGGACGGCGTCGGTATGGAACAGGGCGCCGTGTTCGTGCACCATCGCGGCGAGGTGCGGCAGCGGCTGGATCGTCCCAATCTCGTTGTTCGCGTGCATGATCGATACGAGCGCGGTGTCGTCGGCCAGGGCCGCCCGCAGGTCGTCGGGGGCCACGACGCCCGACGGCCCGACCGGCACGATCGTCGTCCGCCAGCCGCGGCGGGCGAGGGCCTTGCACGTGTTCAGCACAGCCTCATGTTCGATGGCGCTGACGACCAGATGCCGGCGGCCGGCCGGCTCGAGCGCCTCAGCCAGCCCGCGAATCGCCAGGTTGTCTGCCTCGGTACCGCCGCTCGTGAACACGATTTCGGACGGTTCGGCGCCGATCAGCTGTGCGACGGCGCCCCGGGCGTCGTCGATGGCCGCCTTGGCCTGTTGGCCGTAGTGATGCACGGACGACGGATTGCCGAAAAGATCACGCGTGGCGCGGGCGACGGCGTCGGCCACCTCGGCCAGTACCGGCGTCGTGGCGTTGTAGTCGAAGTAGACACGCATAGTGAACGCTTCATTCTAACATCGCTCTAAGTCTCGGTAACAAAAGGACTAGACACCAAGTGTCACGTTACCTATACTGGCAGGGCTTTACGCCCCAGCGCTATACGACGCCGACACCCTAACGCCCGAGTGCAAGAGGACAGGCGGAGGCTTACATGTGGAAACGCGATGAAGCGGTCCGACCCGCGACCGGACAACCGGCAGCGCCGCAACCGCCGGCACCGGTAACGGCGGGGGCTCCCGGTCCTCGTCTTGATGCTGTTCACAGCTTGGAGAGGGACATCGTGAACATTGGCAAATCAGTTGTCATCAAAGGCGAGTTGAACGGCAGCGAAGATCTCACGATCGAGGGTCACGTCGAAGGCACCATCCAGCTTCGAGACCACGTTCTGACGATCGGGCCGAATGGACGGATCAAGGCTCAGGTGTTCGCCAAAGCCGTGATCGTGCTCGGTGAGGTCACCGGAAATGTGACCGCGAGCGACAAGGTGGACATTCGCGACAACGGCTCGGTCGATGGTGACATCGTCTCGCCGCGGGTCGCAATAGCCGAAGGCGCACACTTCCGCGGCAGCGTCGACATGCAGCGCAAGGGTGCACCGGCCGCCAAGGGGGACGCCAAGGCCGAAGCCAAGGCGGAAGCCAAGACGGCTGGAACCGCTCCCGCCGCCGCTGCGGCGGCACAGCCGGCCGCCGCCGGGCAGCGCGCCTGATTCTGCTCCGATCGGAGGCGGAGACGGCCAGCGAATGGTGGTCGTCACGCCGTCCGTCCGGTCGGAGGTGACTCCTCTAATGGCAGCAACCCTGATTAGACCCTTTCCGTGGGCCTTCTAGACCGCCTCAACACCCGGAAGACCGAGAGCCACCCGGCCGCGCGTGCGGCCGAGGCGGCACCGATCCGTCCGACGAAAGCGCTGAAGAAGTTCCTGACCTCGTTGACCCAGCGCGAATCCCCGGTCCTGCTCGATCTCGGCCCGGTCGTCGGCAGCAATGTCAGCTTCTTCGGCGAGCAACTCGGCTGCAAGATCTTCGTCGAGGATATCTACGCCGAGATCGAGCGGCACGCCAAGCAGGATGCGCTCGAGAAGCTGCCCGAGGCACTGGCCAAGCGCTTTGCACAGGCCGATGGCGCGGTGGACGGCATTCTCTGCTGGGACATCGTCGACTATCTGTCGCGCCCGGCAGCCAGCGCGTTGGCCACCCAACTGATGCGGGTGTTGCGCCCCGACGGTGCGCTGCTGGCGTTCTTCGGAACGGTCGCCCCGCCACCGGTGCCGCGCTACACCAAGTACATCGTCGCGGACGAGTCCAGCCTGGTGTACCGTGACGCCGATGCCACGCGCGGCCGACAACCGGTACTGGTGAATCGGGACATCCTCAAGCTGTTCGACGGGCTGCGGGTCGCCGACTCGTTCCTGCTGCAGCACAACGTTCGCGAGATCCTCTTCCGCAAGCCGGCGGCCTGATCGCCGGGCGATGTCCGCACGACCTGTCATCGCGCTGCTCACCGACTTCGGCACGCGAGACCACTACGTCGGCGTGATGAAGGCGGTCATCGCCGGCATCTGCCCGGACGCCCACGTCATCGACCTGACCCACGACATCCTTCCGCAGGACATCCGGGGGGCGGCGTTCACGCTGGCCGCCGCCTGGCGCGATTTTCCGGCCCACAGCATCTTCGTCGCCGTGGTCGATCCGGGTGTCGGGACCGATCGCCAGGCGGTGGCGGCGCGCGTCGGCGACGTCTGCTTCGTCGCTCCGGACAACGGCATCCTCGATCTGGTACTGTCGGCGCAGCCGCCATCCGGCGCCGTGCGCCTCGAGAACCCGGTCTATGCCAGGCCGACCGTCTCGCGGACGTTCGAGGGGCGCGACCGCTTCGCACCGGCCGCCGCCTGGCTGGCCGCCGGCGTCCGGCTTGAGGAGTTCGGTCCGGCGGTATCCATCCCGCGGCGCCTGGACTGGGCCGAACCGTCCGTCCATGCGGATCGGGTGGTCGGCCACGTCGTGCATGTCGATCGCTTCGGCAACCTGATTACCGACGTGCAGGCGGAACCCTGGGCGCCGCGCCTGGCGCATGCCGACGTCTGGCTGGCCGCGCACGGCCCGATCCGGCTCGTGCAGACGTATGGGGAGGCGCCGCCGGGCGCTCTCGTCTCGCTGTTCGGCAGCACCGGACGGCTGGAAGTGGCCATGGTGGGCGGCAGCGCAGCGCACAGCGCCGGCGCCGGCGCCGGAGCAGAAGTGCACGTCACCTGGCGTGCGTGATACGATCCTGCGCGCTCGCCGCCGAGTCACCCATGTTTGACCTCGATCTCACCGACGACCAGCACCTGCTCGAACAGACGGTGCGGGAATGGGGCGCCCGCGAGATCACCCCGTACATCCGCGAACTCGATCGCCAGCACCGCTTCGATCGCGACCGGGTGCTCGGCGGCATGCGCGACCTCGGCCTGCTCGGCATCTCGGTGCCGGCCGAATACGGCGGCGCCGGCATGGACTACCTGGCGCTCGGTATCGCCTGCGAGGAACTCGAGTATCTCGACACGTCGCTCCGGGTGATCATGTCGGTCCACGCCGGCCTGAATTGCCTCACGCTGCTCACCTGGGGCGACGAGGCGCAGCGGCGTCGCTATCTCGTGCCCCAGGCGCAGGGCGACAAGATCGCCGGCTACGGACTCACCGAACCGGGGGCCGGCAGCGACGCGCGCGCCATCCAGACGACGGCCGTGAAGCGTGACGGGCACTACGTCATGAATGGCGAGAAGTCCTGGATCTCGCTCGCCGACGTCGCCGACCACTTCCTGGTGATTGCGTGGACCGATCAGGCGAAGAAGAAGGAGCGCGACACGTCTGGCCTCAGCGCCTTCATCGTCGAGCGAACCTGGAAGGGCTTCTCGAGCGGTCCGATGCGGGAGAAGTGGGGCATCCTTGCCGGCAACACCGGCTGGTTCAAGCTCGACGACGTCGAGGTGCCGGCCGAGAACCTGATCGGCCGCGAGGGCGAAGGGTTCAAGATCGCGATGTCCGCCCTCGACCAGGGACGATACACGGTGGCCGCGGGCGCTACCGGACTGATCCGCGCCTGTCGCGACGCCAGCGTGACCTACGCCCGCTCACGGCAGACGTTCGGCGTCGAGATCGGGCAGCACCAGCTGGTCAAGGAGATGATCGCGCAGATGGAATCCGACTACCAGGCGGCGCGCCTGCTGTGGATGCGGGCCGGCTGGATGAAGAACGTCGGGCGCCGGAACACGAGAGAGACCGGCCTCGCCAAGTGGTTCGCCACTGTGGCGTCCGAACGGGCGGCCGGCGATGCCGTCCAGATCCATGGTGCCAACGGCTACTCGGACGAGTATCCGGTCGGCCGCTTCTATCGCAACTGCAAGGGGGCCGTGATCTACGAAGGCACCCGTGAAATTCACAAGCTGATGCAGGCGGACTACCTGCTCGGGTACCGCTCGGATCGCCCGACGCGGTGCGAACTGCCGGCCCCCGGCACAAAGAAGATCTGACTATGGAATCCGATCTGTCGCTTGAGTTCCTGCGGGTCGTCGAACAGGCCGCGATTGCCTGCGCCCACACGATGGGTCAGGGTGATCGCAACGGGTCCGATCGTGTGGCCGTCGAAGCGATGCGCCGTGTGATGGACACCGTGCCGATCGACGGCACCATCGTCATCGGCGAGGGCGAGCGCGACGAGGCGCCGATGCTGTACATCGGCGAGAAGGTCGGTTCGGCGCACTCGCTGCGCGGCGGCGCGTCGCCGGTTGGCTTCCCGCAGGTCGACATCGCCGTGGACCCGCTCGAAGGGACGAACCTGTGTGCGACCGGCGCGCCCAACGCGATCGCGGTGCTTGCGGCGTCGAATCGGGGCGGCCTGCTGCACGCGCCGGATCTGTACATGGAGAAGCTGGTGGTCGGACCGAGTTCGAAGGACCACGTGAGTCTCGACGCGCCGGTGCATGAGAACCTGAAGGCCATTGCCAGCTGCCTCGGCCGTCGCGTCGAGGATCTCGTCATCGTCGTCCTCGAACGGCCGCGTCATGAAGGGCTGATCGACCAGATTCGCTCGAGCGGTGCCCGCATTCGCCTGATTGGCGACGGCGACCTGTCGGCCGGCATTGCCGCGGCCGTGGTGGGCAGCGGCATCCACGCGGTGATGGGGACCGGCGGGGCGCCAGAGGGGGTGCTGACGGCCGCGGCGATGCGCTGTCTGAACGGCGAGATCTTCGCGCGTCTGGTCGTCAACAAGCCCGAACACGAGGATCGATGCCGCGCCATGGGCATCGTTGACTTCAAGAAGGTCTACCGATCGAAGGATCTGGCGCCCGGCTCGCGCGTCATCTTCGCGGCCACCGGCGTCACCGACGGGTCGCTGATGAAGGGTGTCCGGTTCTTCGGCGACGGGGTCCGCACGAGTTCGGTCATCATGCAGAACGAGCCGAACCGCATCCGGTTCATCGACAGCATCCACGTGTCGCCGAACAGCGACGTGAAGATCCGCTTCTGAGTCTGTCATGGCGCGTTCGCGGATGACACCAGCTCGCGAACGCGCGGCGCTCGTGGGCCTCGTGGCCGGCCGAGCCCGGCGCCTCGACGCCGAGCGGTCGATGGACGAATTGGCGGGACTGTCCGACGCGGCCGGCGCCGACGTCGCGCTGCGCGTCCTGCAGGAGCGGCCGAAGCCGGATCCCGCGACGTTCCTGGGCGCCGGCAAGGTCGAACTGCTGGCGGCATCGTGTGCCGAGCTCGACATCGATGTCGTCATTTTCGACAACGAGTTGACGCCGGCGCAGCTGCGGCAGGTGGAAGCCATCGTCCACCGCAAGATCATCGACCGCACGCAGCTCATCCTCGATATCTTTGCGCGCCGTGCCCACACCCGGGAGGGGAAGCTCCAGGTCGAGCTGGCGCAGCTGCAGTATCTGCTGCCGCGCCTGGTCGGTGCCGGGGCGGCGCTGTCGCGTCTCGGAGGCGGAATCGGCACCCGAGGTCCCGGCGAAACGAAGCTCGAAACCGACCGCCGCCGAATCCGGACGCGCATCCACGCCATCAAGGAAGACATCGACCGGGTGCGCCAGCGCCGTTCCCAGCTGCGCGAGCGCCGACAGAAGACCTCGGTGCCCACCGTCGCGCTCGTCGGCTACACGAACGCCGGCAAGACCACGCTGTTCAACGTGTTGACGAAGGCCGATGCCGAGGCCTCGGACGCGCTGTTCGTCACCCTCGATCCCCTCATCCGACAGGTCCGGCTCCCCGACAGTCGTGAACTGCTGGTGTCTGACACGGTCGGCTTCATCGATCGGCTGCCCCACGCCCTGGTCGCGGCGTTCCGCGCCACCCTCGAGGAGGTGGCCGAGGCCGACCTCGTGCTGCACGTGATCGACGCCGCCGCCACCGACCGCGACCGTCGCATCACGGCCGTCCGGCGGGTGCTGGAAGAGGTGGACGCCGCCGATGTGCCGCTGATCGAGGTGTACAACAAGTGTGACGAGATCGGGCCGGCCGAGCGGCGGCGGATCCGAGACACCGATCCGGCGGCGCTCTGCATCTCCGCGCGTCATCGCGAGGGGCTTGACGAGCTCATCGACAGCGTCGCGTCGCATCTGGCGCTCGACGTCACCCGGGTGTCCCTGTCGTATGACCCGGACAGCCCGGCCGATCGGGAGCGGATCGCCCGTGTGTATCGCCATGCGCGCGTGCTCGAGCATGAGGTTCGCGACGGTCGGGTCACCATGGTGGCCGACGTCCCGCGCCGACTGGTTCCCCAACTGCAGCCCGCGGCGAGGTAAAATCCGCACGTGCGTCTGCGCAGTGCCACCCTGTTCGTCGCGCTGGCGGTCGTGATCTCGTCGTGCGCGGCCAGAGTGGTGCCGGCGCCGGTCATCACGACGCCGAGCTTTCCCGACGTCGCGTTGCCGCCGGTGCCGCCCGTGATGGCCGGTACGCGGGCGGCCGTGGCGCACGACCGCGCCTGGCGCTTCTTCCAGACCGGTGATCTGAGGACCGCCCAGCGCGAGGTGGCGGCCGCGCTGGCGGCGTCGCCCGGTTTCTACCCGGCCGATGCCCTGAGCGGCTACATCGAACTGGCGCGCAAGGACGCTGCCTCGGCGTTGAGCCACTTCGATCGGGCGCTGGAACGACAGAACGGATATGTGTCGGCTCTCGTCGGTCGCGGGCGGGCACTGCAGACGCTGGAGCGCGACGACGAGGCAGTGGCCGCATACCAGGCGGCGCTGGCTCTCGATCCGTCGCTCGTCGATCTGTCCCGGCAGATCGACGTGCTGCGGTTCCGCGGCGCCGAGCGTGAGATCGCGAACGCACGGCTGGCGGCGCGATCCAACCGGCTGGGCGACGCGCGGGCGGCCTATCAGCGCGCCATCGCGAATTCCCCCGACAGCGCCTTCCTGTATCGGGAACTGGCGGCGCTGGAGCGGCAGGCCGGCGAAACGGAACTGGCGCTCGAACACCTGCGCAAGTCGCTGGACCTCGATCCGTTGGACGCGAGTTCGTTCACGGCGATGGGCGAGATGCTCGAGGCCCGCGGCGACCTCGACGGCGCCCTGAAGGCGTACGCGGACGCGCTGGCGCTCGACTCGAACGACGCCCTCGTCAAGCGACGCGAGGCCATCATCGCTCGGCAGGAACTGGCGCGACTGCCGGAGCAATATCGGGCGATCGACACGGCGCCGCAGATTACCCGGGCGCAGCTCGCGGCGTTGATCGGCATCCGGCTGACGCGTCAGCTCGAGTCGTTTCCACGCACCGAGCCCGGGGTCATCACCGACATCCGCGGCAACTGGGCCGAACGCTGGATTGTCGCGGTCACCCGCGCCGGCATCATGGAGCCCCTGCCCAATCACACGTTTCAGCCGGGTTCGGTGGTGCGTCGCGCCGACCTGGCGCCGATTGCCGGGCGTCTCATCATTCGCCTGTCGCCGCCCCAGCAGGTGGTGACCTGGCAGGGTGCCCGGACATCGTTCACCGATCTCTCACCCGGTCACCTCGCCTATCCGGCAGCCGCCACGGCGGTCGCCTCGGGGGTCATGACCCGGACGGCTGACGGCGCGTTTCAGCCGTCGGCGCTGGTGACCGGTGCCGACGCCATTGCCATGATCGAGCGCATCGGGCGACTGTCCGGCACTCCGGGTCCATCGGTCCGCAGCCGATGAGTAGTGTGCTGACCGTCGCCAACCAGCTCACCCTGCTGCGGATGCTGCTCATCCCGGCATTCGTCCTCCTGGTGGTCTACGGGCACCTGGGGTGGGCGCTCAGCGTGTTCATCATCGCCGGAGTCACCGACGGGTTGGATGGCCTGGCGGCGCGTCGCGCCGGTCAGAAGACCAGCCTCGGAGCCTGGCTGGATCCTGCCGCCGACAAGCTGCTGCTCGTGACCACCTTCATCGTCCTGACGCTGCCGGGGCTGGGGCTGCAGAATCGCCTGCCGATCTGGCTCACCGTCCTCATCATCAGTCGCGACATCGGCATCGTCCTCACCGTGGCCGTGATCAACCTCGCCACCGGTCCACGAACCTTCAAGCCGTCGTTCTACGGCAAGTTGGCGACCGCCACCTACATCGTGACCGCGGTGGTCGCGATGTTCTTCAACTGGCGGGGCTATCCGTCGCCCGTCGTGACCGCGTTCGTCTACGCGTCGCTGGCCATCACGCTCATCTCCGGCCTGCACTACGTCGTCCACGCCTCGCGTATCGTCAACACCTGACGACCGGGCGTCACCCGTGGAGCTCGCAATGACGACACCTAGCGGCATTCGACACACAATGGCCATCCTGGTCACCGCGAGTGCGATGTGGATGGCGGCAGCTCACCCCGCGGCGGCCCAGACGCCGGCGCCGCCGAAGCAGGCTGTCATCGAGACGGCGCTCGGTTCCTTCATCGTCGACCTGACGCCGCAGACGGCGCCGAACCAGGTCGCCCACTTCATCGCGCAGGCACAGTCCGGCGCCTACGACGGGACGACGTTCCACCGGATGGTGAAGTTCGGCATGATCCAGGGCGGTGACCCGATCTCGAAGGATCCGGCGAAGCGATCGTTGTACGGAACCGGCGGCCAGAACGCCGTCAAGGCCGAAGCGCGCGCCGCGAAGATGACCCGCGGTTCGGTTGCAGCGGTCCTGGTCCCCGGACGGCCCGATAGCGCCGGCGCCCAGTTCTTCATCGTCATCGTCGACCAACCGGGGCTCGATGGCCAGTACACGGTATTCGGTCAGGTCAACGAGGGCATGGAGGTCATTCAGAAGATCTCGGAGACACCGGTCGACGCCGACGGAAAAGCCGTCGACCGCGTCGAGATCCGGACGGTGACCATCCGCGACACTCCGCCGCCAGAGCCGGAGCCGTTCGTCGACGAAACGATCCAGGAGCTCTCGGCCTATCGTGCGGTGCTCGAGACCGCCGCCGGACCGATCACGCTCGAATTCCTCACCGACAAGGCGCCCGAGCACGTGCGCCAGTTCCTCAAGCTGGCGAGCGCCGGTGTCTACGACGGCATGGCGTTCCACCGGGTGGCGCCCGGCTTCGTCATCCAGACCGGATCGTTGACGACGCGCGAGAAGGCGCTGACCCAGAAGCAGCAGGCGCTCGTGCACAACATGCCGCCCGAGTTCAACGACACGAAGCACGTGAAGGGGATCGTGTCGCTGGCGCGCGGCGACGCACCCGACAGCGGGACGACGTCGTTCTTCATCTGCACCGGCACTTCGCCAGCGCTCGACGGTGTCTACACGGCGTTTGCGCGGGTCGTCGACGGGATGGCAGCGGTCGATGCGATCGAGGCCTCTCCGCGGACCGGTGAAACCCCGAATGCGCGCGTCGATTTGTCCCGGGTGATGCTGATCAACAGGAGCGGGCGCTAGGCACGAGACCCGCTCACAGGGGCGGAACGCGTTCGATCTTCACGGGCATGCCAACCAGGTACTCGACCTTGATCCGGTCGCCCGGCTCGAGATTCCCGCTGATCGCCTCGGGGCCGATGCGGGCTGCGTGCGTCTGACCTTCCGGGTCGTCGACGTCGGTGAAGAATACATCCAGCGATATCTGGCCGTGGATGCTCACCGGCTGCACCCGCTTCAAGATCCCGTCCCGTGTGCCTTTCAGCATGCAGTCAGTATACGGCGGCTGCCGAGTTGGTGCGGGCTGCCTGCACCGGCGCCGCGACGGACGTGTCCGTCAGAGTCAGCTACTTTCACCGGATTCGTTGTCAAACGGCAGTCGGGGCGGTCCCGCCGGCTCATCGGGGCGGTCCTGCAGGTTGTGCACGCTGACGCCCAGCAGGCGAACCGGCCGTCGCCCGGCATCCGTCCGGTCCAACAGATCGAGCGCCCGCAGGACGATGGCGTCGGTTTCGCGCGTCGCGGGGGCGCTGTGGCTGCGCGTCACCGTCGTGAAGTCCGAGTAGCGGACCTTGACCACGACGGTCCGCGCCAGCAGCTGCCGGCGCAGCAGCCAGGCGGCCGCGTCGCCGGCCATCTCCGCGACCTCCCGCCGGACGTGGTCGATGTCGGTGAGGTCCTCGGCGTAGGTGGTCTCGGACCCCGAGGATTTCGTCTCACGGTTCGGCACGACCGGCCGCTCGTCGATGCCACGGGCGAGCTGCAGCAGCCAGTCGGCGAGACTGCCGACGGTGTCGCGCAGGTGAGCGGTGTCGACGGTCCGAACGTCGACCAGCCGTTCGATGCCGCGCGACCGCAGCTTGCGGGCGGTCACGGGTCCGACGCCCCACAACGCGTCCACCGGCAGCTGCTGCAGGAACGGCTCGATGCGATCCGGGCTGATGACGGTCAGGCCGTCCGGCTTCCGCCACCCCGAGGCGATCTTGGCGAGGAACTTGTTCGGCGCGACGCCGGCCGACGCGGTCAGGGCGGTCTCCTCCTTGATGCGGACCTTGAGCCGTCTGGCGACGGTGACGGCCAGCGGCTCGCCCCAGGCATTCTCGGTGACGTCGAGATAGGCCTCGTCGAGCGAGAGCGGTTCGACGAGCGCGGTGACCTCGCGGAAGAGGGTGAATACGGCCTGCGACGCCGCCTTGTAGCGGGCGAAATCGGGGCGCACGATGACGAGCGACGGGCACAGCCGTACCGCCCGGGCCATCGACATCGCCGAGCACACCCCGAACGCCCGCGCCTCGTAGCTGGCCGCCGCCACCACCCCACGGCGGTCTGGCTGGCCGCCGACCACGACCGGCTTCCCGCGCAGCGACGGATCGTCGCGCTGCTCGACCGACGCATAGAACGCGTCCATGTCGACATGAAGGATCCGGCGCACGGGTGTGGACATTTCGGATTGCTGATTGCCGATTTCAGATTGTAGACTTGTTGGCTGCACGACAGAGGCAGCGTCGAGGCGCCGGCCTTCCGCGCATCCGCGGTCGGCAGCAGCAACCCGTCATCAGGAACCCGCACGTCACAGCCGACCAGTTATGCCCCAGTTCATTTTCACGATGAAAGGTCTCGGGAAGGTCCACGCGCCGGACACCCGGGTCCTCGATGACATCTGGCTGTCGTTCCTGCCGGGCGCCAAGATCGGCGTTCTGGGCCTGAACGGCGCCGGCAAGAGCTCGCTGCTGAAGATCATGGCCGGCGAGGATCACAGCTTCATTGGCGAGGCGTTCCCGGCCGACGGCATCTCGGTCGGCTTCCTCCATCAGGAGCCGCGGCTCGACCCGGCAAAGACCGTGCTCGGCAATGTCGAGGAGGGGGTGGCGCCGCTCAAGGCGGTGCTGGCCCGCTACGACGCCGTGAACGAGAAACTGGGAGAGGACCTGTCGCCCGAGGAGATGGACAAGGTGCTCGACGAGCAGGGCAAGCTGCAGGATCGCATCGACGCACTGAACCTCTGGGACCTCGACTCGCGGCTCGAGCTGGCGATGGATGCCCTGCGCCTGCCGCCGGCCGATGCCGACGTCGCGACGCTGTCCGGCGGCGAACGGCGGCGGGTCGCGCTCTGCCGGCTGCTGCTGCAGTCACCCGACCTGTTGCTGCTCGACGAACCGACGAACCATCTCGACGCCGAGTCGGTGGCGTGGCTCGAGCGGTTCCTCAAGGACTACCCGGGCACCGTGGTCGCCGTCACCCACGATCGCTACTTCCTGGACAACGTCGCCGGGTGGATTCTCGAGCTGGATCGTGGCCGTGGCATTCCGTGGGAGGGGAACTACTCGTCCTGGCTCCAGCAGAAGCAGAACCGCCTCGTGCAGGAAGAGAAGGCCGAGAGCAAGCGTCAGCGTACGCTCGAGCGCGAGCTGGAATGGATCAAGATGTCGCCGCGGGCGCGCCAGGCCAAGGGCAAGGCGCGTCTCAACGCCTATGAAGAACTGTTGCGCGAGGACACCGCGCAGAGGATCGAGACGGCCGAGATCTACATCCAGCCGGGTCCCCGGCTGGGTGACGTCGTCGTCGAAGCGCGCGGTCTGAAGAAGGGCTACGGCGACAACCTGCTGATTGACGGACTCGACTTCACGCTCCCGCCGGGCGGCATCGTCGGCGTCATCGGGCCGAACGGCGCCGGCAAGACCACGTTGTTCCGCATGATCACAGGACAGGAACAGCCGGATGGCGGTTCACTGCGGCTGGGCGACACGGTGCGGGTTGGGTATGTCGACCAGAGCCGGGAGGCGCTGGCGGCGGACAAGTCCGTGTTCGAGGAGATCACCGGCGGATCCGACGAACTCGAACTCGGCAAACGCAAGGTGGCGTCGCGCGCCTACGTCTCCTGGTTCAACTTCAAGGGCGCCGGGCAACAGCGCAAAGTCGGTACGCTGTCCGGCGGCGAGCGCAACCGCGTCCACTTGGCGAAGCTCCTGAAGAAGGGCAGCAACCTGCTGCTGCTGGACGAACCGACCAACGACCTGGATGTCGACACGCTGCGGGCCCTCGAGGAGGCGCTGCTGAACTACGCCGGCTGTGCCGTGGTCATCAGCCACGACCGCTGGTTCCTCGACCGCATCGCGACGCACATGCTGGCCTTCGAAGGCGACAGCCGTGTGGTGTGGTTCGAAGGCAACTACCAGGACTACGAGGCCGACCGCAAGCGGCGGCTGGGGGCCGAGGCCGACCAGCCGCATCGCATCAAGTACCGGAAGCTCACGCGCTAGAGCCGGCGCGCGGCGGCCGGTCACGCCGACAATCGGCCGGGCGCGTCTAGTGGCTGTCGCTCGCGATCCTGTCGCGGAAGTAGGCGAGCGTCGGCACCAGCCCCTCTTCGAGTGAGACGCGCGGCTCCCAGGCCAGCAGCGTCTTGGCGCGCGTGATGTCGGGCTGGCGGACCTTGGGGTCGTCGGTGGGCAGCGGCTTGTAGACGATCCGGCTCGTCGAGCCGGTCATCGAGATGATCGTTTCGGCAATCTGCTTGATGGTCATCTCGCGCGGATTCCCGATGTTCACCGGATCGTTCTCCTGCGACAGCATCAGCTTGATGATGCCGTCGACGAGGTCGGTGATGTAGGTGAAGCTGCGCGTCTGCGAGCCATCGCCGAAGATCGTGACGTCTTCGCCGCGCAGCGCCTGCGAGGCAAACGCCGGCACGGCGCGGCCGTCGTTCAGCCGCATGCGCGGCCCGTAGGTGTTGAAGATGCGGACGATCTTGGTGTCGACGCCGTGGTAGCGGTGGTAGGCCATCGT
>CADEDC010000099.1 GCA_902825985.1 uncultured Acidobacteriota bacterium
GACACGGCCGTCGCCGCGCCGATTACGCGGACCGATCGTTCGATCAGCGACCGCGATGCCGGCGGTGGCCGGGCTGGCCAGACCGGCCCGAGGCGCTCCGCGGCTGCTGATCCGGCCGTCCGCCGCTGCCCCGCGCATCGGGACGTCCGTCGTGACGCCCGCCGGCTGGCCGCGCCGTGCCGGCCTCGCGGGCCGCAGGACCGCGCCCGGCGGCCTGGCCGTGCGGTCGCCGGTCGCCGGCGGCCCGCCGCGCGGCGTTGGCCTGCGATCGCTCCCGCTCTTCCCGCTTGCGCTTCCGGATCTCGGCGATGCGCTGCGCCAGCGGCACTTCGAGTGTCGCCGACGGCGCGTTGTAGTCGAAATCCGGTACCGTGACCCGCGGCAGCCGCCGGTTGATCACCTTCTCGATGGCGCGCAGGTTCGACTCCTCGTCGGGCGACACCAGGGTGAACGCGGTCCCCACCGCCTCTGCCCGGCCGGTGCGGCCGACGCGATGGACGTAGTCCTCCACCACTGCCGGGACGTCGAAGTTCACGACGTGCCCCAACTGGCTGACGTCGATGCCGCGCGCCGCAATGTCGGTCGCCACCAGGACGCGGAACGTGCCGCTCTTGAACCCGGCGAGCGCCGCGGTCCGCTGCGCCTGCGACCGGTTGCCGTGAATCCGCTCGACCTCGATTCCGGCCGCCGCCAGATGGCGGGTGAGCCGATCGGCGCGATGCTTGGTCCGCGTGAAGACGAGCGCGTCGCGGATCTCGCCCTTCAGCAACCGCACCAGCAGCGCCGCCTTCAGCGCCTGGGCCACCGGGTACACCGCCTGCGTGATGCCGGTCGGAGTGGCGGATGGTCGCTCCACGTCGATCAGCACGGGCTGGCGCAGCATCTCGCGCGCCAGTTCCGCGATCGGCGGCGGCATCGTCGCGCTGAACAACATCGTCTGCCGCCTGGCCGGGAGATGCCGCAGGATCCGGCGGATGTCGGGCAGGAACCCCATGTCGAGCATGCGGTCGGCCTCGTCCAGCACCAGGTGTTCGAGACCGGCGAGCTTCCCGTAGGGCGAGCGGAAGTGATCGAGCAGCCGTCCGGGCGTGCCGACGATGACGTCGACGCCGCTGCGAAAGGCGTGCGCCTGCGGCCCCATGCCGACGCCCCCGAATACCGCGGCGGCGTTGACCGGCGTGTGGGTGGCGAGATCGTTGAGGTCGGCAAGGATCTGCGCCGCGAGTTCGCGTGTCGGCGTCAGCACCAGGGCGCGGGTGGTGCCGCGCGGCTTGGCGATGAGCTGGTGCACGATCGGCAGCAGAAAGGCGGCGGTCTTGCCGCTGCCGGTCATCGCGGTCGCGAGCAGATCGCGTCCTTCGAGGGCCGGCGGGATGGCGGCGGATTGGATCGGCGTCGGGCGGCGGAACCCGAGATCCTTCAGGCCTCGCTCGAGCGAGGGGTGGAGCGTCAGACTGGAAAACGACATCAAGTAACCGGGGAACGTGACGAGGTACGGGCGTGCAACGAACGCGGGAGTGCGAAGTAGCGATCCGATTGTGTCATGGACGCGGCGGGCCGGCGAGCGTTTTCGTCCGCCGCCGGGGCGGCCGGGGATGACAGCAGCCGCGCAGCGGGCAGTGGCGGTCGGCCCGCGGTGACTCGAAGCCGCAGCCGTTCATCATGCCGAGGTGGCACATGGCGAAGTCGTACTTGACCGGGTCTTCCGGATCCAGACGTCGGAGCGCCCGGGTGATGTCGCGCGCCATCGCCCAGCCTGGACTGGTCAGTCGCGTCAGGCGCAGGCAGCGGCCGACGCGGATGACGTGGGTGTCGAGCGGCACGATGAGCTGCCGGGTCGCGACGCGGGTCCAGATGCCGAGATCGAGGGCGTCGCGCCGCACCATCCAGCGCAGGAACAGATTCAGCCGCTTGCACGCGCTGCCGTTCGACGGCCGGGGAAAGAAGTAGCCGACCCCGGGCCGGCTCGGCACCTTGCCGTAGGCGGCTCGCAGATCGAGTGAGAGCGCCCGTGCGGAGAAGCGATCGAGGCCCGGCCCGACGTCTTCGGCCCCGGGATCGTGCCCATCGGCGAAAAACCCCTCGAGCGAGCCGGCGCGGTCGTACATCTGCCGCATCAGCCAGAGCAGCGCCGTGAGATCGACGCCCCGCGTCCAGCGATGGACGATCGGCGCGAGCGCCGCCGCGTGCGTCTGCGGCTGGAACGTCCGCACGAACGCCGCCGGCTGCGGCCCGATCACCGCGAGCAGCCGCTCGATCGACTGCAGCACGCTGGCGACGCGGCCGAAGGCCAGCGCCGCGGCACAGAACGCGACCACCTCTTGATCGGCAGGATCGGCGAAACGCCGGACGATCTGAATCGGATCGGTCGCCGAGTCGGGGGCGTTGAACCCCGCGTACAGGCGGTCCAGCGTCACCGTCAGGCCGGGCGCATCCACGGTTCGTATCGGCACAGAAATCCTCAACCCGGAACTCGAACTTCACTACTATGGTCCGAATGCGGAAGCTCGCGAAAGCGCTCTGGGTGGCCGCCGCTCTGCTGGTGCTCGCCGGCGCCGGCGGCTACTGGTATCTCCGGCAGTCGCTGCCGGCCGTCTCCGGCACGGTGACGGTGACCGGACTGTCGGCGGCGGTCGAGATCGTCCGCGACGCCGACGCGATTCCGCACATCATCGCCACGTCGCGACGCGATGCGCTGTTCGGCCTCGGCTACGTGCATGCGCAGGACCGCCTCTGGCAGATGGAGTTCCAGCGCCGCATCGGCCACGGTCGCCTGTCGGAGATCTTCGGCGCCGCGGCGCTGAAGCAGGACATCTTCCTCCGCACGGTCGGCTTCGGCCGTGCGGCCCGCAGCGCCTGGGAGCATCTGACGGCGGCGGCGCGCACCGACACCAACGCCTATGTCGCCGGCGTCAACGCGTTCATCGCGTCGCATCACGGGCGCCAGCTGCCGCCGGAGTTCACGTTGCTCCGCTTCGAGCCCGAGCCGTGGAGCGGCGAGGACGTGCTGGCGTGGGTGAAGATGATGGCGTGGGATCTCGGCGCCAACTACTCGTCCGAGCTGTTCCGCCGTGATCTCATCGCGAAGGTCGGCCCGGAACGGGCGTCACAGCTGCTGCCGCCCTACTCGACCGGCGCTCCCACCATCATCGGGGCCGGCACCGGGACGCCGCCGTCCGACTCGGACGCCGGGTCGCCTCCGGGTCGAACCGTTCCGCCGCTGCCGACGGCACCGGTTTCGTCGCTGTCGCCGGCCGCGATCTCGCCGGCCGCGCCAGCCGCCGCCGTGTCGCCGGGCGCCGGGTGGTCGAGTGCGTTTGCCGATGCCATCTCGGATGGTGTACCGGCGGTGACCGATTTCCTGCTCGGCGGCAGCCGCACCGAGGCCCTGGGCTCGAACAACTGGGTCGTCGACGGCACCCTGACCGCAAGCGGCAAGCCGCTGCTGGCGAACGACC
Source organism: uncultured Acidobacteriota bacterium (assembly GCA_902825985.1). Lineage (GTDB taxonomy): Bacteria > Acidobacteriota > Vicinamibacteria > Vicinamibacterales > CAVVIG01 > VFZL01. The sequence goes on from CADEDC010000099.1 coordinate 3,459, forward strand.
CGCACCTCGGCACGAACATCCCGTCGCTGTGGTATCTGGCGCACCTGTCGGCCGGCGCCTTCGACGTGATTGGCGCAACGCTGCCCGGCGCCCCGGCCGTCGCCATCGGGCGCAACCGCCGCATTGCGTGGGGTGAGACCAACGTCGCCGCCGACGTCCAGGACCTCTACCTGGAGAAGCTGAATGCCGACGGCACGGCGGCCGAGTTCAATGGCACGTTCGAACCGCTGTTCGTCATCCGCGAAGTGATCGCGGTCAGCGGTGGTGAGCCGGTCACCATCGACGTCCGGCTGTCGCGGCACGGCCCGATCGTCTCGGACGCGATCAACCGGATGAACGCGCCCGACGAACCGGCCGGGGCCGCCGACCTGGCGACGCCGCTGCCGCCGCTGGCGTTTCGCTGGACGGCGCTCGACGGCACCGACAGCACGCTCGAAGCCTTCCTCAAGCTGAACGAAGCCGGCAACTGGGACGAGTTCCTGGCGGCGATGCGGCTGTTCGTCACGCCATCGCAGAACTTCGTCTACGCCGACGTCGACGGCCACATCGGCTACGTCCTCCCCGGCCGCATTCCGATTCGCCGGTCCGGTGACGGCCTGACGCCGGTGCCCGGGTGGACCGACGCGTTCGAGTGGACCGGCTGGCTGCCCTTCGACTCGTTGCCGCGGCTGTTCGATCCGCCCGGTCACGCCATCGTCACCGCCAACCATCGTCCGAATCCGCAGGACGATGCGACGCTGATCGGGCTGGAGTATCCGGAGCCGTATCGCGCCGAGCAGATCTCGGCGCTCATCGGCGGGCGCCGCGGCCTCACGCCGGACGACTTCCGGGCGATCCAGGCCGACACCTACTCGCGGCATGCTGCCGCACTGCTGCCGCTGCTGCTGCGCCACGCCGATCCGGTCGATCCCGACGACCGGCTGGCCGTCGAGATCCTGGCGGCCTGGACCTACGACGCGCACCGCGACGCGGCGGCGCCGGCGATCTTCAGCGCCTGGTTCCTCGAGCTCGCGCCGGCGCTCGCCGGCGACGACCTGGGATCGCGACTGCTCACCGGCTACCGCGGGCGCTACTCGTCGATCACCCGGTTCGTGGTGAACACGCTGACGCAACCGGACGCGGCGTGGTGCGACAACGGCGGCACGGCGGCGCCCGAGACCTGCCGGCAGGCGGTGACCGCGGCGCTGCACGCGGCGGTCGCGTCACTGAAGGCGAGGATGGGGAACGACCTGCGGGCGTGGACATGGGGCACCGTGCATCCGGCGGTCTTTCCACATCAGGGGCTCGATGCGGTGGCGCAACTGCGGCCGATTCTCAATCGCGCGATCGCCAACGGCGGCGACTGGAGCACGGTCAACGTCGGCTCGGTGGATGCCGGCCATCGCTACGAACAGCGGGCGATTCCCGGCTACCGGCACATCGTCGATCTGTCGCCGGCCAACGACAGCCGCTACCTCGACGCCGTCGGGCAGTCCGGGCACTTCCTGTCGCCGCGCTACGACGATGCGCTGACGATGTGGCAGGCGGTGCAGCACCGGCCGATGCGGATGGAGCGCGCGCGCATCGACGCCGGCGCCATCGGCACCCTGCGTCTGAAGCCAGCCCAGTAGCCGGGGCGGCCGCCGGCGCTAGACGCCGAGGGCGAGGGCGGCGGCCGGGTTGACGTAGACGGCACGGCCGCCGACGATGGTCGCGGCAACGCCGCCGCGCAGCTGCCAGCCGTCGAACGGCGTGTTCTTCGACTTCGACATCATCGTCGACGCCACGATGGTCACCGGCAGGTCGGGGGCGAGCACCGTGATGTCGGCCGGCGCGCCGACCGACAGCGTGCCGCCGGCGACGCGCAGGATCTTCGCCGGGTTCAGCGACAGCAGCTCGATCAGTCGCGACAGGCCGATCACGTTGGCGTGGACGAGCCGGTCGAAGCACAGCGACACGGCGGTTTCGAGACCGGTGATCCCGAACGGCGCGCGGTCGAACTCGACGTGCTTCTCGTCGTGGTGGTGCGGCGCGTGATCGGTCGCGATGACGTCGACACTGCCGTCGGCAATCCCCTGCAGCATGGCGTCGCGGTCGGCGGTCTCGCGCAGCGGCGGGTTCATCTTGGTGTTGGTGTCGTAGGGCAGCGGTGCGACGAGCCGGTCGTCGGTGAGGATGAAGTGATGCGGTGTCACTTCACAGGTGACCCGGGCGCCGCGCGCCTTGCCGACGCGAACCGCATCCAGGGTCTGGCGGGCGCTCATGTGGGCGATGTGGATGGACCCGCCGGTGAGCTCGGCGAGCGCGATGTCGCGTTGCGCCATGATCGACTCGGCTTCCCCGGGGATGCCGCGCAGCCCGAGCGAGGAGGCGTTGAAGCCCTCGTGCGCGACGCCGTCGGCCTTGAGGCTCTGTTCCTCACAGTGCTCGATGACCGGGATGTCGAGCATGCGGGTGTACTCGAGGGCGCGACGGGCGAGCAGGGCCGTCGCAATCGGATGTCCGTCGTCGGTGACGGCGACGCAGCCGGCCTGCTTCAGCTCGGCGATGTCGGCGAGCTGCTCGCCCTTCTGCCCACGCGACACCGCGCCGATCGGGTAGACGCGCGCCAGATTGGCCGCAGCGGCCTTCTGCAGGATGAAACCGGTGACGCCGGCGTTGTCGTTCACCGGCGAGGTGTTCGGCATGCAGGCGACGGCGGTGAAGCCGCCGGCGACGGCGGCGGCGACGCCGCTGGCCACGGTCTCCTTGTGCTCCTGGCCGGGTTCGCGCAGGTGGACGTGCATGTCGATGAGGCCGGGGCAGACCACCAGTCCGGCCGGGATGGGGACGACCTCGGTGCCGTCCGCGGCGGCGAGCGCCGGCGCCACCGCCGCAATCACGCCGTCCTCGATCAGCACGTCGAAGATCCCGTCGCGTCCGTTCGCCGGATCGACCACCCGTCCACCCTTCAGCAGCCGCTTCGCCATCTAGTTCATCTCCTCCACACCGCCAGCCAGCAGATACAGGACGGCCATGCGCACCGACACGCCGTTGGCAACCTGCTCGAGAATCACCGAATAGGGGCCGTCCGCGACTTCGCCGGCGATCTCGACGCCACGGTTCATCGGCCCGGGATGCATGATGATGACGTCCGGCCGGGCGCGCCGGACGCGCGCCTCGGTCATGCCGAAGACGTGGAAGTACTCGCGCAACGACGGGAAGAAGGCGCCCTGCATCCGCTCCTGCTGGATGCGCAGCATCATGATCACATCGGCGTCGGCCACCGCCTCGTCGACGCTCGTACTGACGCGGACGCCGAGGCGCTCGATGCCGGGCGGCACCAGCGTCGGCGGGCCGCTGACCCATACCTGCGCCCCGAGTTTCGTCAACAGCAGCACGTTCGACCGCAGCACGCGGCTGTGCAGCAGATCGCCGACGATCGCGACCTTCAGGCCCTCGATCGCCTGCTTGTGGCGGCGGATCGTGAAGGCATCGAGCAGCGCCTGCGTCGGATGCTCGTGCATGCCGTCGCCGGCATTGATGACCCGCGACTTGCAGATGCGCCCGAGCAGGTGTCCGGCGCCGGACGACGCGTGGCGCAGCACGATCATGTCGGGCGCCATCGCTTCGATGTTCATCGCCGTATCGGCGAGCGTTTCCCCCTTGAGAACGCTCGACGCCGCCACCGCGATGTTGAGCGTGTCGGCGCTCAGGCGCTTCTCCGCGATCTCGAACGAGGTGCGGGTGCGGGTGCTCGGTTCGTAGAACAGGTTGACCACCGTCTTGCCGCGCAGGGTCGGCACCTTCTTGATCGGCCGTTCGCCGATCTCGCGCATCGCCTCGGCGGTGTCCAGCACGCGGTAGATCTCGTCGCGCGTGAGATCATCGATGCTCAGCAGGTCCTTCTTCATCCCTGGATCTCCACCTCGTCGCGGCCGTCGATCTCCATGAGGTGCACCTGGACGCTCTGCGCCGCCGCGGTCGGCAGGTTCTTGCCGACGTAGTCGGCCTTGATCGGCAGCTCACGATGGCCGCGGTCGACGAGGACGATGAGCTGAATGGCGCGGGGCCGGCCGAACTCGATGAGCGCGTCGAGGGCGGCGCGAATCGTCCGTCCGGTGTACAGCACGTCGTCGACCAGCAGGATCTTCTTGTCGTCGATGGAGAACGGGATCTCGGTCCGGCGGATGACCGGCTGGGCGCCGACCGCATGGCGCATGAGGTCGTCGCGGTAGAGCGTGATGTCGAGGGCGCCGGTCGGCACGTCGTGGCCGTTGATGTCGTGGATGGCGCGGGCGATGCGCCGCGCCAGCGGCACGCCGCGCGTCCGGATGCCGACCAGGGCGAGGTCGCCGAGTCCGCGGTTGCGTTCGAGAATCTCGTGCGCGATCCGGGTGAGCGTCCGGCCCATCCGATCGGCATCCATCACAACGGCCATGGCGGTACCTCCGGCCGGCCGGCAGCAGCCGTGCGGCACGTAGCGAGCGGGCAACGAGAGCCGTGGACGACGGGAACGGCGCGCCGGCGAGGCGCAGCGGGCGGTCGGAGCAGCAGGTGGGACATGGGCACCTCTTTGCACTCTCGCTGGAGCGCGTTAAAGAGCATGACGAGTATACACCGGTCGGTCGCCGATGGGGCATCCGCCGCGCGTCCGAACCGTGACCCCGATGGCAGTTGATATACTCCGAGGGTGCCCGTTGACCTCGTCGCGCCGGTGATCGCCAACACCCCGCTGTCGGCCGACTACAACGTCCTCGCGTTCGCCGCTCCCGAGATTGCCGCTGCCGCAACGCCCGGCCAGTTCGTCATGATCAAGGCACGGGAAGGGTGCGACCCGCTGCTGCGGCGGCCGTTCTCGGTGTTCGAGCGGTTCCACGATCCGTCGGGTCGGGCGACCGGTTTCTCGATCCTGAACAAGCGGGCCGGGGTGTCGACCGGACTGCTCTACGACGCCCGGCCCGGGCAGGTGGTCTCCATCCTCGGGCCGCTCGGCACGCCGTTCACCGTGGTGGACGCACCGACCGAGGGCTGGCTGGTGGCCGGCGGCGTCGGACTGGCGCCGTTCGCCGTGCTGGCGCAGGTGCTCCGGCGACGCGGCGTGCCGGTCACCCTGTTCTACGGCGCCCGACGGGCCACCGAGCTCTTCTACCTGGACTTCTTCTCGGACCTCGGCGTCACCCTGGTGCTGGCGACGGAAGACGGCAGCCGCGGTGAGAGCGGGCGCATCGTCGCGCCGCTGGACCGGGCGCTCGGCGCGCGCCCCGCCGGGGCCGGCACGATGATCTACGCCTGCGGGCCGGAGGGCATGCTGGCAGCGGCGGCGAAGGTGGCGATGCGGCACCGGACGCCGTGCGAGGTGTCGGTCGAACGGATCATGGGCTGCGGGATGGGCGGCTGCTACAGCTGCGTCGTGGCGATGCAGGGGGCCGACGGCACACCGCACCACGTCCGGTCGTGCATCGCCGGTCCGGTGCTCGCCGGCGACCGGATTGTGTGGGACCACTGATGGCCGGGAGCATGGCGACGACGGCGCCCGACCTCTCGGTGCAGATCGGGTCGCTGCGGCTCAAGAATCCGCTGATGGCCGCGAGCGGCTGCTTCGGCTACGGCGTCGAGTACGCCGACCTGATCGACCTGTCGACGCTCGGCGCGGTCGTCTCGAAGGGGCTGTTCCTCAACGCACGCGAAGGCCACCCGGCGCCGCGCATCGTCGAAACGCCCGCCGGCATGATCAACGCGATCGGCCTGCAGGGCATCGGCGCGAAACGTTTCGTCGCCGAGAAGCTGCCGGAACTGCGGGCGCGTCGCGCCACGGTCATCGTGAACGTCTGCGGCACGACGATCGACGAGTACGCCGAGGTGTCACGGATCGTCGGCGACGCCGACGGCGTGCACGGCATCGAGCTCAACATCTCGTGTCCGAACATCAAGGAAGGCGGCATCCAGTTCGGCTGCAGCCTGATGGGCACGCACGACGTCGTCGCCGCGGTGCGCAAGGTGACGAGCCTGCCGATCATCCCGAAGCTGACGCCCAACGTGACCGACGTCGCGTCGTTCGCGCGCGCCTCGGAGGACGCCGGCGCCGACGCCGTCTCCCTGGTCAACACGTTCCTCGCCCTCGCCCTCGACGTCGAGACCCGCCGGCCGAAGATCTCCAACGGGATGGGTGGGCTGAGCGGTCCGGCGATTCGCCCGATCGCCGTGCGCATGGTCTACGAATGTCAGCAGATGGTGAAGATCCCGGTCATCGGGATGGGCGGCATCACCGACGCGCGTGATGCCCTCGAGTTCATCATCGCCGGCGCCACCGCGGTGCAGATCGGCACCGCCAACTTCGTCGATCCGCTCATCTGGGCGAAGCTGACCGACGGGATCACGAGTTACCTGACCCGCCACCGGATTCCGCGCGTGACCGATCTGGTCGGCACGGCGAACATGAAGGGGCATTGAGGCGCCGCGACCGGCGCTCGACGAGGCTGCGATGACCGAACCGCTGCTGGTGGCGCTCGATGTCGACACGGTGGACGAGGCGCTGGCGCTGGCCAACGCCCTGCGCGGCATCGTCGGCGGTTACAAGATCGGCAGCCGCCTGTTCACCGGACGCGGCCCGGCGTTCGTCGAGCAGATGGTCGGAAACGGCGACCGCGTGTTCCTCGATCTGAAGTTCCACGACATTCCGAACACCGTCGCCGGCGCGATTGCCGCCGCCACCCGCCTCGGCGTGTGGATGGTCAACGTGCACGCATCCGGCGGCGACGCGATGATGCGCGCCGCGAAGGCGGCGGCGGTCGACGAGGCGGCGAAGGCGGGAACGCCGGTTCCGCTGGTCATCGCGGTGACCGTGCTCACCAGCTTCGACCAGCACCAGCTCGCCGGCGTCGGCATCACCGCACCCGTTGCCGATCAAGTGCGACGGCTGGCAGCACTGGCGCAGGCGGCGGGCCTCGATGGCGTCGTCGCGTCGCCGCTCGAGATTGGCCTCATCCGGGATGCCTGCGGCACCGACTTCGCGATCGTGACGCCCGGCATCCGGGGGGCGGGTGACGCGAAGGGCGACCAGAGCCGGACGCTGTCGGCGGGTGAGGCGCTCGCCGCCGGTGCGAGCCATCTGGTGGTCGGGCGCCCGATCATCGCGGCCGCCGACCCGCGGGCCGCCGCCGAACGGATCGCCGCCGCGTGTGCCGGCATCGCGGTCCGCCCGTGAACTAGAATCGCGCGCGATGGCTCACATCACGCAGACACGAACCCTTGCAGTTCCCCGGCCGCCGACGCCACCGTCCCCGACGCGGCCGATCCCGTCGATGCCGGCCGACGACAAGCCCGGACGTCCGGGGGGCGGCGGCGGCCGTTGGGCCGCGGCACGGACGCTGTCCCTGCAGATGCCGACCGGCGACCGCCCGGGCAGGCCGATCGCGCCGCCTGGAACACCTCCGGAGAGACCGGCACCCGAGCCGCCAGACACAAAGATGCCGCCGCCGGGTGACCGGCCCGGCCCGCGTCCGCCGATGATGCCGCCGGGCGACCGCCCCGGACGGCCGCACGACGACGACGATGCGGGCGCCGGTCGCCGGCGGACGACCGCGTGCCGACGCTCGCCGATGTAACACGGGTCGCCCATGGCTTTGTACGCCTTCGACGGGACCTGGAACTTCCGCGACGAGAAAGACGCCGTTCTCGGCGTCGAGGCTTCGCAGTACGGTGAGGATCCGTCGTTCCGGCGCGACACCCTGGAGACCAACGTCCACCGGTTTCGCGAGTTCCTGGGACCGCAGCACTCGGAGTACGTCGAAGGACCGGGAACCCGCCTCGGTGGTGTCGGGCGGCTGTTCGGCGGCGCGTTCGGCATGGGCGGCAAGTGGCGCATCCGCCGGATGTATCGCCGGCTCGCCGAACGCTATCACGGCCACGGGGCTCAGCCGATCGACCGGGTCATCGACATCGTCGGGTTCAGCCGCGGCGCCGCCCTGGCCGTGCACTTTGCCAACCTGATCAACGAGCGCGGCATCCCCGACCCGCGAGGTCGGCGGCATCTGGCGTGGTCGTACCATCGTCTGCTCGGCTGGTCCTGGCGTCTGCCGAAGGCGGTCCGCGGCGGCGACGCCCCGGCGATTCGCTTCCTTGGTCTGTGGGACACCGTCGCCAGCATCGGCATCCCGATCCGGCCGTTTCGCAACCGGCCGACGAAGCGCTGGCAGGTGACGACGATTCCCGCCAACGTCGCGCGCAGCTTTCACGCCATGGCGCTCGACGAAGTGCGGGCGACCTTCGCACTGGTGCGTCCACAGCACGTCCGGCCGGAGCGCCACTACGAATTGTGGTTTCGCGGCGTCCATTCGAACGTCGGGGGCGGCTACCCGGACCGCGGCCTGTCGGACATCTCGCTGGCGTGGATGATGGAGATGTATGCGTGGACGATGGACAAGGAGCATCCGCCCGAGAGCGACATCGCCATCCCGGTGACCTTCGCCCAGGCGTTCAAACGGCTCCAGCCCGATCCGTCGGACGAATCGAGCGCGTGGACCGGCACGACCATGGAGACCCTGCTGCCGAATGCCGACGGCGAGCTCGGACGGCCCGCGGCGGTGTCGCACCAGGCGTGGCGGGCGATGCCGCCGAAGCCGCTCGTCCATCATTCGGCGTTCCGGCGCACTCCCAACCTGCTGCTCGATCACTACAGTGCCAATCGGCGACTGCTGCGGCCGCTGCCGGGAGATGCCGAGCCTGTGTACGACCCGCCGTTCTTCTACGGCCTGACGCCGCGCCAGGAAGCGCACGGCATCGCCAACGACGCCTTCTATCATGTGCCGGTGCGGGCGAGCGATTGGCTGACGCTGGATGGGCTGCCAGTCGTCCGCTCCGACGACTGGCTGGGAGCCGGCCGGCGGCGGCAGGAGGTGACGGACGCAACCAGGCAATCCACCTTCGTGCTGGTGGCGACCGAGTGGCTGCTGAACGGACGATGCACCGTTGAGGCGTTGACGCTGCCGGCGACGTTCAAGGACTACGACGGACGCGAAATCGATGCACGGGTGACGGCTCGCTGGGTGATCCGGGTACTGAATGCGCTCGAACCGTTCGTCCCGCGCCTCCGGGCGTTCCGCGCGGCAGCCGCGACGCCGTCATCGGCAACCTCCGCGGCACCGGTCGTGTCGGCCGACGGGACGGTGACCACCGGTCCGCCCGCGCCGGCGGCGGGCCCGGGGACGTAGCCGGCGGCGGCCGGTTCACGGAGCGGCGAACCGTCTCACCGCGCCGGGACGGTCCACAGGAACAGCGGAACGCCGTCGACCATGACGGTCCTTTCCGGCACCCAGCGCCCGATCGGGAACTGGTGCGACACGATGCGCGTCCCCGGACGAAGCTCCCGTTTCAGCTTCGGTTCGAGGCGTAGATTGGTCGAGTGATTCAGGTAGAGCGTCACGACCGTCGCTGGTGAGATATCCGCGGCGAAGAGGTCGCCCTCGGTGAACGTCACGCGGTGGGCGACGGCGCCTTCGCGTGCCACCTGCCGGGATCTCTGCACGAGCAGCGGATCGATTTCGACGCCGACGCCGATCGCCCCGTACTTCTGCGCGGCCAGGATGACGATCCGGCCGTCACCGGAGCCGAGATCGAACACCACGTCGTGCGGGCCGACGCTGGCCAACGACAGCATCGCGTCGGCGATGTTGTGGCGGGTCGGCGCGAAGTAGATGTCCGGGGCGCGGGACGGCGCCTGCGCTCCGCCCGTGACGGCGGCAAGCGTCAGGGCGACGGCGAGCAGGCTGTCCCGCACCATCACGCCGCCATCATCGGCGGGCGTCGCGACGGCGGCGCCTGGATGTGCCGAGCGGGTCGTGTGGCAGCGTCATGTCGTTCGCACGGGATTCAACCGTGCAAGCCCGCGGACCCACTCGCGAACCTTGCCCGGACACGGCGGCAACGGATCGCATGCCAGGACGTACAGCAGCACCGTGGTCAGCAGGATGAGCGAGCAGGTGAGCAGCGCGATGGCGGCGTGAAACGTGATGTATGCGGTGACGAGCAGCGGACCGAGGATGACCGACAGCGACAGGAAGGCGACGCGCAGCTGGCTGTCGCGGACACGGCGGGGGTTGAGAAACCCTTTTGCGACGCGCCGGTAGGCATCGTTCTCGGAGGCCTCGACCGACTCCCGGAAGATGGTGCGCGAGAGCACGAAGACGACGCCGCCGAGGAAGAGGGTGAGGAAGATCCGCAGCGCCAGGTCGCCGCTCGCCATGTAGACGCTCACCGCCCACACGAAGTAGACGACCACGCTGAGATTGGTGAGCTGGACGGCGAGCCACACGTTGGTCCGCCCCGTCAGCAACTGAAGCCGACGGCACAGCCGCTCGACCATATTCAGTACTGCCGAGTCGACGTACCCCATCGCGCGCGTGGCTCCTTGCGACGATTGTAGACCCGCCCTACCCGGCCTACCCGGCCCACCCGGCCTACCCGGCCTACCCGGCCTACCCGGCCTACCTGGCCTACCCGCCCTGCCCCGCCCGGCCCCGCCCTTGCCCCCCGCTATGATCCGACGAGCCGGGCGATCGCCCGGAAGCCTTCCTCGCCGACATCGAGACTCAGTTCGTTCACGTAGAGCGCGATGTGCCTGTCGCACACCTCGTCTGACAGTTCCTGCGCATGGGACCGCACGTAGGCACGACTCGCGTCACGGTTGGCAAACGCGTACGCGACCGATTCACACAGTGCGCGCTCGGCCGCCACTGCGGTCGCCGGGTCGAGATCGGCGCGGGCACAGATGCCGGCAAGCGGCACCGGCAGGCCGGTATCTCGTTCCCACCAGTCACCGAGGTCGGCCACCTGCACCAGCCCATGTTGCTGAAACGTGAAGCGGCTCTCGTGGATGATGAGGCCGGCATCGAACTCGCCGCGTTCAACCGCAGCCAGGATGCGGTCGTATCGGACCTCGACGGCCTCGCCCAGTACCGGTGCCGCCAGGCGCAACAATCGAAATGCGGTCGTCTCGCGTCCGGGGATGGCGATGCGGCGGGCCGCGGCATCTGCCAATGACATGGCGGTCCGCGCCACCACCAGTGGCCCGACGCCATGTCCGAGGGCGGCGCCGCTGCGCAACATCCGATAGCGGTCACCCACGGTCGCGAACGCACCGACGCTGAGCTTGGTCAGGTGGAACTCAGCCGCGTGGGCGCGGCGGTTCAGATCTTCGATATCGAGCAGCACCGGTCGCACCCTGAACGGTGCGGGCACCAGCCCGTGCACCAGCGCATGAAAGGCAAACGTGTCGTTCGGACACGGCGAGAAGCCGAACGTCAGTTCACGCACGCCGCCAGCTCCTCAACCAGAATCGGGGTCGCCGCCACGATGGCCGCGAACGCCTCGTCGAACTGCCAGACGGCGCGATCGGACTGCTCAATCTCGTTCGAAATCGCGCGAACCTCGATGGCCGGCACGCCGGCCAGCGCGCACGCCCGCAGCACGGCGAACCCTTCCATGGCCTCCACCTCGCAGCCGGACGTGCGGCCGACGGCTCCACTCGTGGCGATGGCGCGGCGGGCCGCCGCCGGCAACGCGCGACACGCCGCCTCGAGCAGCCGCCCATCGGCGGCCAGCCGATGCGGAGCAAACCGCTCGGGCACGGTGAGATCGCAATACACCGATTCAGTACCGACGACGAGTTGCGGCGGCACGAGTCCGGTTGCCCGGCGCGCTCCGGCAATGCCGACGTGCACGACGGCTCGAGGATGATGCCGTTCGAGCGCCAGCGCCGTGTGGATCGCGGCGTCAACCGGTCCGACGCCACAGCACAACGTCATCCAGGCGCCGCCGCCGGCGAGTTCCCGGTCTGTGGCGGCGACGACGAGAATGCGCTGCAGCAGCCCCGACGACATGCTCTGCGATCCTATCAGGCCGGAGGAAATCGTCATCGAGGAGCGTCGCTCGGCCACCGCTGCCCGATCCGCCAGCGGTTGCCGTCCGGGTCGGTCAATTGCACTTCCCGCGCCCACGGCTGTTCCACGATGACCGCGCCGAACTCGGCGGCGATGTCATCGACCCGTTCGACATACAGGTACACCAGCGTATTGGGCCGGGCATCGCCGGCGTGTTCCGACAGGTGGAGCGCGCTGCGGCCGCGGCGCAGGAAGAGGTACAGCGGCAGATCGGGGGCGAAACGATGCTCGCCCTCGACGACGAAACCGAGCCGCGCATACCAGCGAGCCGCACGCTGCCCATCCTGGACGCGAAGGATCGGCACCAGTTCTTCCGTCATCAGATCGCCCCCGCGGGCAGTACGATACCCGAAACTCGGAGCCCGACGTCTCTCCGGTCACGCCCGCGCGTTCGCCGGGGTTCGAGCTGCCACTGGCGATGCGGCGGTCGACGCGGTGTGCACGACCGCCAGCGTTTTGGGGTGATCGGACCGACGTGGGATGGGGTGACGCAGCGTCGGCACGCGTTCGCGACCGTCGATGCCGCCGCGGGCTCGACATGCTATAGGCAATACGCCACCGCCGCACGCCAACAGGCTTGCGGCCGCGGCCGGCACCGGCCGGTTCACTGGCAACGGGAGTGGGCGACCCGCGTTTCCACGACCGAGGGACGTGGAACCGGGAGGAAAGTACGGGTGGGCCGGATGGGCCGGATGGGCCAGGCAGGACAGGTGAGTTCACCCACCTGCCCGACCTGGCACCCTCCCGGTGCTACTTCGCGGTGATGATGAAATGGCCGCGGCGGTTCTGCTGCCAGCAGGACTCGTTCTCGTCACGGCACTGGGGTTCTTCCTTGCCCTTGCTGAGCACCGTGATGCGACCGGCCGGCACGCCGAGGTCGACGAGGTACGCCTTCACGGCGTCGGCCCGACGGGTGCCGAGCGCGAGGTTGTACTCGGCGGTGCCGCGCGAGTCGGCGTGGCCTTCGACGCTGATCTGCGTGCTGGTCCAGCGCTTCAGCCAATCGGCGTTGCGCTGCAGCACGGGCCGGGCATCGTCGCGGACCGTCGACTCGTCCAGATTGAAGAACACGTCCGGCAGCGGCCGTTCCGCGTTCAGCTCAGCCAGCGTCTTGCGTGCGAAGATCTGCTCCTCCGTCAGCGGCGCAGGCGGTGCCGGTGGCGGGGGCGGCGGTGGTGGCGGCGGCGGCGGCGGCGGTGCCGGAGCAGCCGGTGGCGGGGGCGGCGGAGGCGGCGCTTGCGGAGGCACCTTCTTGGCACATCCAGCGACGATCGCACCGACCACGACGATCAATGCAAGTACAGACAGATACCGGCGAAGGCGATTACTCACGGTCACACTCCTCAGTGTTGAGTGCTCGCAGCTTACAGACGCTTTAGCTGCGGTGTCAATTCCATCAGCTGTTATAAGACCTATGGACACGTTCACACAGCCAGCTGCCGTGACTCTCTATGCGTGAAATGGACCAACTGCTGCGTGCCACCGCCCGAGCGGAGGCGCGTCATTTCTGGTTCCGGGGCTTCCGGCGGTTCGTCACGCCGTTGCTGTACCGGGCAACGAACGGCTTATCGGACGTTCGTCTCGTGGACTTTGGCTGTGGCACCGGCGCCAACCTGGATTTGCTCGACCGTTTCGGGCGATCGTACGGCTTCGACCTCACCTTCGTCGGCCTCAGGATTGGCCGCGAAGCCGGCCGGACGCGACTGGCCCAGGCCAGCGTGTCGGATGCGCCGCTGCCGAGCGATGCCTTCGACGTCGTCACGGCGTTCGACGTGCTGTACGGTCTGCCAGACGCGATCGAGCACGCCGCGGTTCGGGAGATGTTCCGGGTCGCCAGGCCGGGCGGCCATCTGCTGGTCAACGTCGCCGCCATGGACTGCCTCAAAGGCGACCACTCTGTACTCGGCCGGGAAGTCCGCCGCTACAGTCGGGCGTCGCTGTCAAAGCTCCTGACGGACGCCGGGTTCGTCATCGAACGGATCACCTACACCAACGGCTCGTTGTTCGTGCCGATGCTGGCGGTACGTACGTACCAGCGATGGCGCGGCCTGCCCGAGGAGGCCGAGGCGGAGACTGACATCAGCGTGCCGTTCGGGCCGCTGAATGCACTCCTGACCGGGGTGTTGTACGTCGAGAGCTGGTGGCTGCGATGGTTCACCAACCCGGCTGGCAGCTCACTCCTCTGCCTCGCTCGCAAGCCGGTCGCGTAGG
>CADEDC010000100.1 GCA_902825985.1 uncultured Acidobacteriota bacterium
TCGGACGTCTTCCCGCATTCACTTCACATTCGGCTGCTCGGTAAGGGCGGGACTTCAGACTCGGGCGTGTGGGAACTCGCGCGAGAACACGGGTGTCTCCTGGTCACGAAGGACGAGGACTTCCATCGGTTGAGTGTGCTCTGGGGCGCGCCGCCGAAGGTGGTGTGGCTCCGCGTCGGGAATTGTGCCACGCTTGACTTGGTGGCGTTGCTGCGCCATCACGCGCCGGACCTCGCGGCGTTCGATGCGCAGCGCGAGACAACCGTTCTCGAACTCGGGTAAGACATCCGCGGCCCAACAAGCAAGTGGAACCGACACGCTTGGTCCGCTCTCGCGTCCCTGTGCGTGCGGCTCACTATCTATCGGGCCGTGAGTCCGGCCGGCGAGCAGACTCAACGTAGTGGACCCCGACTTCTGGATTTCACACGGGGCGGTCCTATTGGCTCTCGTAGATTCTGATCGGCGGCCAACGTGAGGTCCAGGGCTCGAGCGTGCGCAACCGTGAACAGGCGGAGGCCAGGCAGGCGTCCCAGTCCCGTGGCGCGGCATCGGCCGCTCACCAGTGCGCTCATCAGAACGGCGCGACCCGCTCGACTTGTCGTTTGAGATGCTCCAGGTACTCGCGAACGGCCGTGCGCGACCGATGGTTGATCACTGCCCGCAGCAACGACCCCTTGAGCCCGCCCGTGCCGTCGATGCGCGATCGCGTGAACGAGATCAGGTAGAACCCCGGCCGGTCGGCACGGCGCCCGTCATCGACGAGAAACCGGAGCTCGAGCGTGGTCTGGAAATAGTGGCTCGCATAGAGCTGCTTGATGGCGATCGCATGCGAGACGCCCGAGGGCCTGGCGGCGAGCGGATAGATCACCACATGGTTGACGCGCACCGTCGGTTTGAGGCCGAAGTCGACCGTCGACCAGTAGAAGATATTCTCGGCGCCGGCGGGCTGACCGCTCGGGTAATCCTCCAGATAGGTCAGAAGCTCCGGAACCGGCAGCGGCAGACGGGCGCTCGCGAGAAGCGCGCGGAACTCGTCCGCGACGACCAGCGGCTCGCCGCGATCGTCGTACTGGCCAAGCGCCGCGTTGCCCCGTGCCTGATACGCCTGCACCAGCTCGAGGATCACCGTGCGGGTCACTTCCCTGGCCTGCAGCGACGCGTTCGGGGATGACCAATTCACCTGATTCCGGAACCGGGTCATCGCCGCTGTCGAGAGCTTCACGTCGCATTCGCCGGGGCGGCACGTCCCCAACGCGATGACGTCCTTGGCCGGCAGCGTCAGCGACGCCAGGTCCTCAGATCGCGGAGGGATGCCGAAGCGACCGATCTGGGGGATACCGGGGCCGCGTTCGAATCGCTCGATGTCGCGGAACCGATCGACGAACTGATCCGGCGGGGCGTCGATGTGGACGACCCCGAAGTGCGCCAGTTCCCGACGGACCGGCGTATCGAGGCTCCTCACGACGGCGTCGCCCGCGTCAAGCGCCCGGAAATCGGCGGCCGAGAACCGCTGCTGTCGCAAGAGGTTGTTGACGAATGACACGGACTGCGCAGCTGGCGACACGGCGGCACCCAGCAGGTCCAGCCCCAACCCAAGACCCAGGACGGTAGACAGAACGAGGCGACCGCGGTTGTTCACACGGCAATTGTCCATCACACTCGTCGCTCCCGATCCGGACAAGGCCGGGCTTCGGGGGCCGCGGCCGGCGCGCCGGAGCGGCGCTGGCGCTTCAACGAATCCGTGCCGCCGACCCCGTCGCGTGCCATGGTCGAGACGCCGGCCCGCCCGGTGATGTTCACGCCTCCTGCGGCAGCCCCTGCAAATAGTCGCGCAGCGCCTCCTGCCAGGTCGGCATCGGCACCCCGGCGGCGGCCAGCTTCTCGTTCGACAGCACACAGTAGAGCGGACGCGCAGCCGGCAGGTTCACGTCAGCGAGCCGTATCACCTCGAACCGTTCCGGCAGGTCGAGGATGCGGGCGACTTCCTGGGCCAGGCCGAGCCAGGTACACCATCCGCTGTTGACGCAGTGATACACGCCGGTCGGCGCCTGCGTCTCGAGCAGCCGCAGCGTGGCGGCGGCGCAATCGCCGATGGCGGTCGGCGTGACCGTGCGGTCCGCGAACACCTTCGGCGTCTGACCGGCGCGCATCATGTTGACGATGCCGGCCACGCTGCCTTTGGCCGGCGCCGCGCCGGGTGCCTGGCCGAACAGGCTCTCGACCCGCAGCACGTAGGCGCGCGGCGCATCCAGCGCGAACCACTCGCCCATCAGCTTCGACATGCCGTAGACGCTGCGCGGATTCGGCGCGTCGGTTTCCACGTACGGGCGGCTGCCCTGGCCGTCGAAGACGAAGTCGGTGCCGTAGTGGACGAGCACCGCACCATCCAGCGCGCGGACGAGATTGCGGACCGCGATGGCGTTGCCGCGCATCGCGTCGAGCGCATGCGTCTCCGCCGCGTCGACGGCGTTATAGGCGGCGCAGTTGATGACGACCTCGGGTTTCAACTCGGCGAAGCGGGCCCGTACCGCTGCGGCATCGCCGATGTCGAGCGCCGCCCGATCCAGCGCGATCACCTCGTGCCGCTGGCGGGCGGCGTGCACGACCGCGGCCCCCAACTGCCCCTTCGCGCCGACCACCACGATCCGCATCACGCTCCCTCGCCTTTCACGCCGCCGGCGAACGCCCGCATCCGCGCGTCGTCGAACACGCCCTCCCAACGCGCCACCACCACCGTCGCGATGCAGTTGCCCATCACGTTGACCGCCGTCCGCCCCATGTCCATCAGCTGGTCGATGCCGAGGAGGATCGCGGCACCCTCGAGCGGCAGGCCGAACTGCGTCAGCGTCGCCGTCAGGACGACCAGCGCGGCACGCGGCACGCCAGCCACCCCCTTGCTCGTGAGCATCAGCGTCAGCATCATCACGAGCTGCTGCCCCCACGTCAGCTCGATGCCGCCGAGCTGCGCGACGAACAGGCTCGCGAGCGACAGGTACAGCGTCGTCCCGTCGAGGTTGAAACTGTAGCCGGTCGGCAGCACGAAGGAGACGATGTTCTTCGGGACGCCGAAGCGCTCCATCACCTCGAGCGCCTTCGGCAGCGCCGCCTCCGAGCTGGCCGTCGTGAACGCGATCACCACCGGCTCGCGAATCGCCGCGGCGAACGCCAGGAACGGCACCCGCGCGATGAACGAGGCGCCGCCGATCACCAGCAGCACGAACAGCAGGTAGCCCAGGTACATGATCGCCACGAGCTTGCCGAGGGTGAACAGCACGGCGAGGCCGTGTCCGCCGATGGTGGCGGCAATCGCCGCGAACACGCCGAACGGCGCGAACCGCATCACGTAGCCGGTGAACGTGAACATCACCTGCGCGACGCTGTCGAGCAGGTCGAGCACCGGCCGGGCCTTGGGGCCGATCGCCGCCGCGGCGATGCCGAAGAACGTGGCGAAGACGACCATCTGCAGGATGTCCCCCCTCGCCATCGCGTCGATGACCGACGTCGGGAACAGGTGCAGGAAGATGTCCCACGCATGCTGCTGGTTCTGCGACAGCGCCGCCACCGCGCTGGTGTCGGCGGTCGCCGGCAACGCCAGGCCGGAACCCGGCTGGAACAGATTGACGAGCCCGAGACCGAGGAAGAGGGCGACGGTGGTGGCAATCTCGAAGTAGAGGATCGCCTTGAGGCCGATACGTCCCATCGACTTCAGGTCGCCGGTGCCGGCGATGCCGATCACCAGCGTCGAGAACAGGAGCGGCGCGATGATCATCTTGATCATGCGCAGGAAGGCGTCGGCCAGCGGACGGACGGCGACGCCGACCGACGGCCACAGGTAGCCGACCAGGATGCCGGCGACGAGGCCGACGAAGATTTGCGTCGTGACGCCTGGCAGGCGGCTGGCGGTGCGTCCAGACGACGGGGGCTGCGAGTGGATCACGCACCGGCTCCTTGTCGCATCAGGCGCTTGCGCCGGCCGGACGGCTGGCGGCGGCGTCCGGTCGCGCGAACGCCGCAATCGCGTGCACCACGGCCTGCTGCTGGTCGACCGTCAGCTCGCCGAAGATCGGCAGGGCCAGCGTTTCGCGGGCCGCACGCTCGGCCTCGGGGAAGTCGCCGGGCCGATGGCCGAGCGACGCGAAGCAGGCCTGCAGGTGGAACGGCACCGGGTAGTAGATTTCGTTGCCGATGCCCTGCGCGTCCAGGTGCTGCTTCAGCCGGTCGCGATCGTGGCTGCGAATGACGAACTGATTGAAGATGTGACGGCGGCCGGCCGGCTCGGTCGGCAGCGTCAGGTGGCCCTCGAGGCCGGCGTCGCGGAACAGCCGCACGTAGCGGCCGGCGTTGACCCGGCGCGCCTCGGTCCAGGCGTGCAGGTGCGGCGCCTTGACGCGCAGGATGGCCGCCTGCAGCGCGTCGAGGCGGAAGTTGCCGCCGACCAGCTGGTGGTAGTACTTCGGCTGCATGCCGTGATCGCGCAGGACGCGGACCCGCTGCGCCAGCGCCGGATCGTTCGTCGTCACGAGCCCGGCGTCGCCGAACGCACCGAGGTTCTTGCTCGGGAAGAACGAGAAGCAGCCGAAGGCGCCGAAGCCGCCGACCGCCCGCCCCTTGTAGGTGGCGCCAATCGCCTGCGCCGCGTCCTCGACGACCGGGATGCCGGATCGTGACGCTTCGTCGAGGATGGGATCCATGTCGGCACTGAGCCCGTAGAGGTGGACCGGCAGGATGGCCTTCGTCCGCGCCGTCACCGCCCGCACGATGCCCGCCGGATCGATGTTGTAGCTCACCGGATCGATGTCGACGAGTACCGGGGTGGCCCCGGTGCGGACGATGGCCCCGGCGGTGGCGAAGAAGGAGTAGGTGGACGTGATCACCTCGTCGCCAGGACCGACGTTCAGCGCCATCAGCGACACGAGCAGCGCGTCGGTGCCCGACGAGACGCCGATCGCATGGCGCACGCCGAGCAGCGCCGCCAGTTCGGCTTCCAGGCCGTCGACCTCCGGCCCGCCGATGTAGCGCTGGCTGTCACACACGCGGCTGACGGTCGCGAGGATCTCGTCGCGCAGCGGTTCGTATTGCGGCGTGAGGTCGAGCAGAGGGACTCTGGGGCTCATGTGTGGCTATTCTACCGGGCGCCACCACCAGGTGGGAGCCGCCGCCCGCGCGTCAGTCGCGCGACTCGCGTTTGGTCTTCATCACCGCCCGCGTCTCGCGGTCGACCTCGCGCTGCTTGATGGTCTCGCGCTTGTCGTACTCCTTCTTGCCCTTGGCGACGCCGATGGCCACCTTGACGCGGCCGTCCTTGAAGTACATCCGCAGTGGCACCAGGGTCATGCCCTTCTCGGCGACCTTGCCGGTGAGCTTGAGGATCTCGTTCCGGTGGAGCAGCAGCTTGCGCTGCCGCAGCGGCTCGTGGTCGGCATAGCCGCGGTGGCTGTAGGGGCTGATGTTCACGTTGTGCAGGAACACCTCGCCGCGGTTGACGCTGGCGTAGCTGTCGCGCAGGTTCACCCGCCCCTCGCGAATCGCCTTCACCTCGGTGCCGAGCAGCGCCACGCCCGCCTCGTAGGTGTCGAGGATGTGGTAGTCGTGGAACGCCTTGCGGTTCTCGGCGATGTTGGTCTGCGCCAACTCGCGTTCGCTGCGTTGGATGGTCATGGGTGAACTGCCGGGGATGCCGGCCGCGGCGCCAGCCGCGCCGCCAGGCGCACAGCCGCCATCATACTGCCGGCGTCCGCCTTTCCCCGCCCGGCGATGTCGAACGCGGTGCCGTGATCGACCGAGGTACGGACGATCGGCAGGCCCAGCGTGACGTTCACCGCCTTGCCGAATGCCGCCAGTTTCACCGGAATCAGCCCCTGATCGTGGTAGCAGGCGACGACGACGTCGAACTCGCCGCGCATGGCGCGCAGGAAGATGGTGTCGGCCGGAAATGGTCCGCTCACGTCGATGCCGCGCGCCCGGCAGGCGGCGACGGCCGGCGCGATGACGTCGCGCTCCTCCAGGCCGAACAGCCCGTGTTCACCGGCATGGGGGTTGAGCCCGGCCATCGCCAGACGCGGCTGCGGCACGCCGAAGCGCGGCAGCTCGCGGGCCGTCAGCCCGATGGTCGCTTCGAGCGACGCCCGCGTCAGCAGCCGGGGCACGTCGGCCAGCGCGACGTGCACGGTGGCGAGGACGACGCGCAGCACGTCCGAGTCGAACATCATCGCGACATGCGGCGACCCGGTGAGATGACCGAGCAGGTCGGTGTGCCCGGCCCACGGCAGCCCGGCCAGCCGGAACGCCTCCTTGCTCACGGGTGCCGTCGCAATCGCGTCGACGACCCCGCGCTGGGCATCGGCCACGGCGCGGACGATGAGGTCGTAGGCCGCCTGCCCGGCCGCCGCGCTGAGCACCCCGGGGGTGACCGGGAGGTCGACCGGCGGCGCGTAGATGACCGGTTCGCAGACCGCGAGAATCGCCGGGTCGACGGCCGTTCGCGCGGCGATCTCCGGGCCGATGCCGGCCGGATCGCCTACCGTGATCGCGATCCGGGGCCGCATCACCGCTGTCATCGGCATCCTCCTGGTGTGCAGATCGCCGCCACCGCTACAACTGCAGCAGCAGCCAGTCGGCGACGAGCTTGGGGCTGGCGTTGCCATCGAGCGCGGTCAGCGCGCGGTCCACCGCGGCGAAGGCCCGGAGGCCGCGGTCGCCGTGATACGCCCGCAGCCGGCCGAGCTCGTCGCGGACGTCGGCGTTGGCCAGCGCCGCTTCGTCGGCACCGGTGGCGAGCAGTTCGACGTCGCGCAGCAGCGACGCCATCGCCCGTAGATGCAGCGCCACCTGCTCGCGGTCTTCGGCGCCGCCGCGCCCGGTGGTCGACAGCAGATCCCGGGTGCCCTCCAGACGCCGCCCGGGATCGTCGCCGGCGGCGGCGTGCAACAGCACACGCGCCGCGATGTCGCGCGACACCACGAGGTCACCGGCAGTCGCCTGCAACGCGCGGCCGATGCTGCCGTCGGCGGTGGCGGCAACCGCGCGCGCCTCGCCGTCGGAGAACTTCGCCTGCACGAGAGCGGCGAAGACGTCGTCGACGCTGAGCGGACGGAAACGCAGCTGCGGACAGCGCGAGCGGATGGTCGGCAGCATGGCGTCGGGACGTGACGTCACCAGCAGGAACACCGAGGCGGCCGGTGGCTCCTCGAGCGTCTTCAGCAGGGCGTTCTGCGCCTGATCGACCAGCGCGTCGGCATCGTCGATGACGACGACGCGCCGCTTGCCTTCGAAGGGGCGATAGGCGGCGCGCTCGACGGCGTCCCGCACCTGGTCCACCTTGATGCTGCCGTTGGGGCCCGGCTCGATCAGCAGCACGTCGGGATGGGTGCTGCGCGCGATGCGCTGGCACGACGCGCAGGTGCCGCAGGCATCCAGTTCGAGCGTGTCGGTCGACGCCGGCGTCGGGCAGTTGAGCGCCTGGGCGAGGGCGACGGCGACGCGGCGCTTGCCCACCCCTTCCGGACCGGTGAGCATCAGACTCGGCGGCAGCGATCGCCGCGCGACCGCGCGGGAGAGCACGGCCAGCAGCCGCCGATGGCCGATGCAGTCACGGAACGGCATGACCGAATCCTACCGCGCTCCGTCGCGCCGCGGCTCGCGATCCGCGCCAAGCCGGCGGTCGTCGTCGCGACGCTCGCCCTGGTCGCGATCGTCGTCCTTGCCACGACGCCCGAAGATGCGCGACCAGAACCCGCGCTTCTTCGGCTGCGGATCGGCCTCCACCTCGGCGGGCGGCGCCACAACCTCCGCGGCCGGGCGGGCGGCCGGCGCCGGCGGCGGCGGCAGCACCGCGGCGACAGGTGGCGGCTCTGGATGGTCGGAGCCGCCGAAGATGGCGGCGACGTGCCCAAAGATGCTGCGTGACTGATGCAGGTCGCACGACTCGGTCGGCTGCGTGCCCTTCAGGAAATACTCGGTGTAGACCATCGACCGCTGCGTGATCCGCCCGTCGTCCGACAGCACCTCGGCATGTTCGCAGCCTTCCACCGCCAGCTTGCCGGTCAGCCGGCAGACCGTCGCGGTGGTGATGTCGGGCGGCGTCTTGAACCACTCCGGCTTGTCGCCCTTGGTCGCCGCCTTCATGAACGACGTCCACATCGGAACGGCGACGTCGCTGGCGAAGCCGCGCGGCAGGATCGTGCGCGGCTGGTCGAAGCCGACCCAGACGCCGGCCACCAGCTTCGGCGTGAAGCCGACGAACCAGGCATCGTTGTAGTCGTTCGTCGTGCCGGTCTTGCCGGCGGCCGGCAACGTGAAGCCGAGGCCGCGGGCGCGCGCCGCGGTCCCGGCATTGATCACGTCCGACAACATGCTCGCCATGATGAACGCCGTCTGCTCGGTGACGGCGCGCGAGGCGCTCGGGAAGTCCTGGAACAGCACCTGGCCGGCACGATCCTCGACCCGGCGGATGAGGAAGGGGCGTGGCACCTCGCCGCCGTTGGCGAACGCCGCGTAGGCGGCGGTCATCGTGTTCAGGGTCACCTCACCCGAGCCGAGGGCGAGCGACGGCACCGCCGGCACGTCGCCGACGCCCATCAGCTTGGCGTATTCCACCGCCTTGGGAATGCCGACTTCCTGCAGCAGCTGCACGGCGGCGCGGTTGCTTGAGGTCCGCAGCCCGGCGCGCAGGCTGATGCTGTCGCCGGTCTCGTGTTCTTCCTCCGGCACCCAGGCGCCTTCGACCGTGTCGATGGGTTCGTTGAGATGCTGAATCAGCGACGCCGGCGTGAACCCGGCTTCGAGGGCGGCGGCATAGACGAACGGCTTGAACGCCGACCCGGGCTGCCGCCTCGCCTGCACCGCACGATTGAACTTGCTGGCGTCGAAGTCGCGACCGCCGACCATCGCCCGCACTTCGCCGGTGTGCGGGTCGAGGGCGACGAGCGCCGCCTGCAGCGGCGCCGGATCGGTGGGCGGCGGCTGCCCCTTGCGGGCGCGGCCGGCCAGCAGCCTGGCGCGCCGCTGATCGAGCTGCTCGAGCTGCTCGGCGACGGCGGCTTCCGCCGCCTGCTGCATGGCCATGTCGATCGTCGAATAGACCTTCAACCCGCCCTGGTAGACCGCTTCCCAGCCGAACCGTTCGACCAGCTCGCGGCGCACCTGCTCCTTGAAGTACTGCCCGGTCGGCTCGTCGATTCGCAGGCCGTCCTGCAGGTGCACCGGTGTCTGCCGCGCCCGCTCCCACGTCGCGTGATCGATGGTGGCGTTGTCGCGCATCACCTGCAGCACGAGATTGCGGCGGGCCACGGCACGCTCGACGCTGATGGTCGGGGCATACGACGACGGCGACTTGACGAGGCCGGCGAGCAGGGCCGCTTCGTCGATGCTGAGGTCGGAGGCATGCTTGCCGAAGAATCCCTGCGCCGCCGCCTCGATGCCGTAGAGGCCGTCGCCGAAGTACACCTTGTTGAGATACAGCCGCAGGATGTCCTGCTTGCTGTAGCGGCGCTCGATGCGCGCCGCGAGCACCAGCTCCTGCAGCTTCCGACGGACCGTCTTGTCGGGCGTCAGGAAGCTCTGGCGCGCCAGCTGCTGCGTGATGGTGCTGCCGCCTTGCGCGGCGCGGCCGCGCCGGACGTTGGCGAGGACGGCCGAGGCGATCCGCACCAGGTCGAAACCGGCGTGATCGTAGAAACGCTGGTCCTCGATGGCGAGCAGAGCGTCCAGCAGATGCGGCGACACACGGTCGAGCGGCACCTCCATGCGCCGCTCCTTGAAGACGGTGAAGACCAGCCGATCACTCGCGTCGTACACCGCGGTGGCCTGGTCCATCTCGCCCATCCGGCCGATCGCCGCCTCGTCCGGCAGGCCGGTGAAGACGGTGACGGCGCCCCAGATACCGACCCCGAGCGGGGCGGCGGCGAGCACCGCAAACAGCGCCGCCAGCGCCGGGACGACGAACGGATGCTGCCGGCGGGCCGTCGAGAAGTCATCCAGGAACGTCCGGGCACGAGAAGCCATCCGAAACAGCATACGACAAGCCCTGCAATTGACACGCCACTGCACAAAGGACTACGGTCCGGCACCGGCATTGCACCCGGGAGAGGCGGTGGGTTTTCGCAGATTTCTCGGCGCACTCCTGATCGTGGCGATCACGGCCACTTTGGCGGGACTCTGGGTCGGCAGCCGCCGCTCGACCGGGCCCGCGGCGCGACCGGTCCGGCCGCCGGCCGTGGTGCGGGACCTGTATGGAAACCCGCTCACACCGGCCGTGGCAACGTACGGGATTGATGCGCTCGGCGGCTCGGTGGAAGACCACTACCCCGGCACGCGGATCGAGCGCCTGGCGGCACCCGAAGGATAGCGGCCGCTGTTCAGGCCGCCAGGGACGGCAGGAACTCGCGCACGTCGAAGGTGTCGACGTGCGGCCGCACCGTCTCCAACACGTGACACCGGTATTCGCCGGCGTCGGTCCGCAGCGCCGTGTCGAATTCGTCGCCGTCGCGGTTCAGCTGATCGTTCACCGGCACCACCACCGGATGCAGCGGGTCGGCCGGATTGGTCCGGACGACCACGGCCAGCCGTTCCTGCGTCGTCCGCACCAGGGACCCGATCGGGAAGAACGTGATCGCATTCACGAACGTCTTCACGAGCGACGTGTTCAGCTTCTCACCGGCGAGCCGCGCGAGAATCAGGCAGGCGCGTTCGGGTGACGCCGGCGACTGGTAGGTGCGTGCCCCGGTGATCGCTTCGTAGATGTCGGCGACCGAGACAATCTGACTCATCGGGTGCGGAATGGCACCGTCGCCCAGGTCGGGGTAGCCACCGCCCGTCACCGTCCGATGGTGCTCGAGGGCGACCAGCGGCGTCAGCGGCCGCAGCCCGTCGGTCTGCACGAGGATCTCGCCGCCGAACGTCGTGTGCGACTCCATCAGCCGCCGTTCCTGCTTGTCGAGCGCCCCCGGCTTCTTGACCACGTCGAGCGGAATCCGCGTCTTGCCGATGTCGTGCAGCAGCGACGCCTCGACGAGCGCCGCCAGCGTGTCCTCGTCGAGGCCGACCTGCCGGCCGATCAACAGGCTCAGCATCGAGACATTGACCGAGTGGCAGTAGGTGAGGTTCTCGTACTGCTTGACGGCGAGAATCTGGCTGAGCGCCGCGTTGCTGCGAGCGACCTTGAACATGAGCAGCTGGACCAGATCGCGAACCGTCGCCGACTGCAGCGTCCTGCCCGAAGCGACCTGCTCGAACGTCTGCTGCGCCATCATGATCGACTCGGCATAGTCGGGGTCGATGGGGCCGGTCGGCCGCTCCTGCCATTGCTGGGCCCGCCACCGTGTGTCGAGCGGCACGAGACGGCCGAGGCTGATGTGGCTGACGCCGCGCTCGAGCAGCTGAGCCTCGTACGAGGTGCCGGCCGGCAGTTCCTTCATCTCCCACAGGTAGCGCGCCAGGGTCAGCAGTTCGCCCGACGCGACGCCGTCAGCGATGTGAATGCTGTGGATGCCGAGCGCCACCAGCTCCTGCACGAGCTGACCGGTGGACTGCGATTCGCTCGAGAAGGCGATGCCGTCGAGATGCACGGCGCCGCGGACGACGTCGATCCGGATCGGCGAGGTCTGCGCGAGATGCTGCCGCAGCAGCTCGTCGAGCTCCGCGAGCCGCTGTTCGACCATCGGGTGGCCGACGGGATAGGTCCCGGTCAGTCGGCGCAGCGTCGCCAGCCCCTTGAGGATGGCGACCGGATCGCACACGGGCACGGCGGCAGTCGTCGGCGCCCCGGCGGGCGTGGCAGTCGGCTTGGTCATGGGTGCAGCAACTGGCGGGCCTTCATCGCCACCCGCACGATGGCGGGATTCCAGAATCGGAAGCGCAGCGGCGCGATCGTCGCCAACACCGGCGCCAGCCCGGTCGCCCCGGCCTGGGCGGCGCGGTCCATCAGGCGGCCGGCGATCTCCGGATGGCTCATCACGAACTCGCGATTCGCGAGCAGCTTGCGGACCTGGGCGGCGGCCTGGGCCGGCGGGAAGTGCCACAACGCCTCTTCCGCCGCGCTGCGCGCCCACGCGGCGGCGCCGTGCAGACAGGCGGCCACCGCCGCAGCGGCCGGCAGCGTGCCCATCTTCGCGAGCGCCCGCATCGCCTCGCGACCGGTCGGCTCATCGGCGTGCGCCAGCAGCGCGATCACCGCCGCGGCATGGGCCGGACCGGCCGTGCCGAGCACTTTCAGGATCGCCTGACGGCCGACCGCCCCGCGCGTCGGCAGGTGGTCGACCAGGACCGGCGCGAACGACTCGGCGTGCTCGGTCATCAACGAGATCAATGGCCGGGCGGCCGCCGACGTATCGCCGGCGTCCAGCGCCGCGAGGATGGCACCGGCGCCCGCCGTGCCGAAGCCGTCGATGAACGCGTGGGTCAGGGCGCGCGGCTTGCCGTCGGCCTTGTAGAGTTCGGCGACGGCCAGCAGGCGCGGCACCGTGCAGAACTTCTCGAGCCCGCTGCGGATCGCGGTCGCCACATCCGGACGCGTCGCCTCGAGCGAACCGGCGAGCCGTCGGAAGCGTCCGGCCCATTGCGCCAGGGTCGCCCACTGCTGCCGCTTCTCGAGCTCGTCGAACAGCAGCAGCGTCCGGTCCATGAACGTCGCGACGAGCGCCGGGTTGGGCTCCAGCTTCACGAGCTGGAACCGCGCCTCGAGCTGCACCGCCTGCAGGTCGGTGGCGCCGATCGCCGTGACCAGCCGCGCCACCGTCGCCTTCGTCTGCTCGGTGACCGACAGGTCGAACGCCGTGTATTCGGCGAAGCTGCGCTGCTCGCCGGGCTTCATCGCGATCAGCCGGCGGGCGTAGGTTTCAATCGCGTGATCGTGGCCGTAGGCATCCGGCCGCGCCTTGTCGGTCTTCTGCAGCCGCTCTTCGAGCAGCGGCACCACCGCCGCCCGGCGTTCGGACGGCAGCCCGAGCCGGTCGAGCGCCGTGGTCAGCACGTCGGGCGATGCCGTCTCGAGATCGAGCAGCAGGCACAGCGCCTCCGCGAGGTCGACATCGGGAAAGTCGGTGAGCACCGAGCCATCGAGCTTGCCGTCCAGCAGTCCGGGCAGCACGGTCCGTTTCAGCAGTCGCGATCGCCGGTCCGGTTCCAGTTGGAGCACCGCTCGCGACAGCTTCGAGAACAGCAGCCGCGACAGCCGCGGATCGACCGCCGAGAAGATCATGGCCAGGTCCGAGAACTTGTGCTCGAACGCAATGCGCGGGTCGTGCGTCGCATCGGCCTCGTCACCGGTCAGGCGCATCAGGGCGAGTGCCACCTCCGCCGGATTGTCGATGAGGACCGCGAGGTCGACGAGCGAGAACGCCGGCTGGCTGGCGGACGGATCGACCCGCACCCAGCCCTTGTCCGGCGGGTACAGGTGCTGCACCGGTCCGCCGGTCGCGAACAGGGCCTGCCGCCGCTGCTTCTCGTGCTCCACCAGACGGCGCACCGGCTCGTGCAGCACGCCGACGTCGAACACCTGCGGCCGGTGCGCCTGACGCACCGTGATCTGGCTGACGCCGTGGTCGAGCAGCAGATCGATGAACGATCCGGCGGCGTGGATGGAGTCGCCGAATCCGCTGAGGTCCTTGCAGAAACGCGTCAGGTCGCGCGGCGACGCGGTGCGGGCGATCTCGACCGCCGCCACCTGCGCGCGGTGCAGGCGCTGCGCGACCTCGTGGCCGATCACGCCGCCGGTACCGATGTCCACCTCGTCGACGACCACCGCCGACGGCGTCACGCGGAACGCGAGATGCTCGCGGCCGTTCAGACCGACCAGCGCCTTCTGTGCCGCCGCGATGGCATCCAGGCACAACGGGCTGGTTTCCGGATACGTGTGGAACTGCCGAATCGCTCTCGCGACGAGCGTCAGACACTCCTGCACGGCGGCGAAATCGGCCGGCCGCCAGTCGCCGCCGGCGGCGGGCCCGTCGCCGTCGACCGGCGGCAGCGACGGAGCGGCGGCCGCGCCGTCGGTGGCCAACGGGTCGGCTGCCGGTGCGCCGGCGAGCGCGTCCGGCGGCAGGGCCCCTTCGATTCCCGGAGTGATGCGTGTGGTCATGTGCGCGTCGGCGGTCGGCGGCGCTACGGCGCCGACGACGTGAAGTCGATGGCGACGCTGACCGGATTCATCGTCGCAGTGACCGTTGCGCGCCGTTCGCCCTGCTCGGCGGAGCGCACGAGGACTTCCCGTGTCCCGATATCGACGGGAAAGTTCGTCACGGGCGCCGGACCGGCCGGCTCACCGTCCACCCACACGTCGGCGGGACCCGACGTCGTCACCGAGAGCGTCGTCTTCGGCACGACGACCGACACCGGCGTCGTGTCACCCGGCTTGATGTCGACGGTCCGCGTCTCGGTGTAGCCGAGCGCGCGATTCTGCAGCGTCAGCTGGTGCGGCCCCGACGGCAGCATGGCGCGATTCTGATCGTCCAGCGCCAGCGGCCGGCCGTCGGCCGACGCTCTGACATCGATGGGCGAGAACAGGGCCAGCCAGCCTTGATAGATGGAGGTTCGGATGGTCGCCGTCTTCGCCGCCTTGACGTCGACCGACTCGTGCACGACGTTGCCGCTGAGCGACACGTCGACCGTGTGCTTGCCGACCGCGAGATCGTCGACGGTGAGCGGGGTGACGCCGCGCGGCTTGCCGTCGATCATCACGGCGGCGCCAGACGGGTCTGACTCGACCCGCAGCTTGCCGCTCGCGCGCGGCGTACCCCACTCGACCCGCTGGACGAACGTGTTGCCGGGCGTGATGTCGAGCAGCACCGTCCGCGTCGTGTTCCGATAGCGCAACTCGACTTCGTGCGACCCGATGGCGAACTCGGTCCGCAGCGGCGTGACGCCGAGCTGCCGCCCCTGGTACCAGACCTGGGCGCCGTCCGGTACGGTCTGGATTTCCGCCGTGCCGGTCTTCGGCTTGTCGGGAAAGAAACGTGCCTTGGTCGCGCCGGCGACCCGCCCGGGCGCCGAGATCAGCGGCGACAGGGTGCCGGTGACGCCGAGGGAGAGCAGAATCGCGGCGGCCGGAATCCCGACCTGCAGCGCGCGCGGCATGTCCCGGGCGATACGCCAGGCGGCAGCGATCGCCGGTCCGATCTTCGCCAGCACCGCCGCCCGGCCGCCGCCGGTGGCGGCCTCATCGAGATGCTCGTCCGCGTAGCCGCTGGCGGCCGACGCTGCCGTCTCGGCCGCCGGAAAGGCCTGCGCCGACCAGGCGGTCGCCGGCGAGGCTGCCCCCGGCGAAACCGGCAGCGGCGGCGCCGGCGTCACGGCAGGGGGCGCCGGCGTCACGGCGGGGACCGGCGCCGGCAGCGGGGCAGCTGGCACCGCGCTGGCGGCCGGCGGGACGACCGGGTCGCGGCGCGGCGCGGCCGGAACGGCAGTCGCCGCCATCGGAAGCGGCACCTCGATCGCCGCCTCCGCACGGGGACGATGGATGCCACGACGCACGGCGTCGGCGAACGTGCGGGGATCGCGTAGCTCCGGCGCCAGGCCGGTGAGCGGCTTGAACCAGTAGAACCAGCGGGGCGGCACCGCCGCCGGCCGTGTCGCGTGCGCTTCCCAGTCGAAGAAGGCGCGCAACGGCAGTGTCAGCGCCTCGAACTCGCTCGTCGATGCCAGTGCGTCGAGGCGCGCCTGCAGTTTCGCTTCGTCACCCGGCGCGACGAACAGCGGGAACAGGACGAGATCGGGCACCAGCCCGTCGAGCACCGCCAGCGCCTCGTCGCCCGACGTGGCGACGACGACCTCGTGGTCCTGGAACTCCTGCGTCAGGCGGTCGAGCGCCTTTCCCTGCCGCCGGCCGGGATCGATGGCGAGAACCAGACCCACTGCTCAGGCGCTCCTCACTGCTCGAGGGACAGGACGACGTCGGCCTTCAGGTCGGCGTACGAGAACCCGAAGGGCGCGAGCGCGGCGTCGAGAGATTGCCCGTCGGCGAGACCGTCGAGCAGCTGGGTGGACTTCGCACCGATGCGGGCCAGCAACGCCCGCACGATGAGGAAGCTGCAATCGGCCTGCACCTGCGTGGCGGCCGCCGGCGCGCCGACCACCTCGAGCTGCGCCCACGGCATCGTCCCGACGAGGCGCAAACGGCGCCTGGCGAGCGCCGCGTCGTCGGTCGAGACGATCTGCGATAGGCCGGCGGCAAACCAGGGCGGCACGCCGGTCGGCGCCATGCTCTCGACCATCGCGCGCACCAGTTCGCCGGTCAGCGCGCGATCGAAGTGCTCGGGGCTGGTCAGTGCGCCATCGACATCGAGGGTGATGCGGTTGTCGAACGCCACCGGGTCGAGCGACGGACCGCGGTCGACGCGGAACGGCCGCGATGTGTTCAGTTCGATGGTGATGACCTCGGCCGGATAGGCGCCGACCAGTTTGGCCGCCTGCCAGTAGGCGTTGTGCAGCACCCGGGTGGCATGCTCGAAGATCGCGTCATGGCGCGGACCGGCGACCACCACGGAGAGCGGCGACGCGGCGGCGCGACGGGCCGATTCGGTCAACAGCCGGTCGAGGCGGGCGGCGATCTCGACGTCGTCCGGCGCGTAGATGAGCGCCTCCTGGTAGGTGGCGATCGCCAGCGTGAGGTCGCCGCCGCGGACTGCGATTTCGGCGAGCAGTCGTGAGGCGATCGCCAGGGTCGGGTCGAGGTGCAGAGCCGTGGTCAATGCCCGCATGGCCTCGTCGTCGCGACCGAGCATATGCGCCGCGGCGCCGAGGCCGACGTGCGAACCGGCATCCCGCGGCCGGGCGGCCACGGCCGCGTCGAACAGCCGCAGCGCCGTCGCCCCGTCGTCGACCTGGATGGCCTGCCAGCCGGCCGATGCCAGATCGGTCGCCGTCGTTTGTGCAGACGCGGCTGGCGCTCCGAGTGCAAGCGTGAGCAGCGCGGTAAAGAGCGTGATGAAGGTGCGCATGAAAAGACCTGGAGCGTCAACCTCCTGGCGGCAATCCGTGTACCGGGCGGGTACACCCGCGAATGTCGTAATTGGCGGTCGATCCTGATACGACGTCACGCAGCACCGCGCCAACCGAAACACAATATCGGTCGTACGATGACGGAAGCGTAAGCGGACCGGCGAGGTGCGTCAGTTCGGCGCTGTGATGCGCGCTTTTTCGATTGAGCGGGAAGCCGGGGAGGGATGCGGGCGGACGGTCTGGGGGTGACACACCAGACCTCGCGGCGAGAAAGTCTGGCGGGGTCGACGGGACTCGAACCCGCGGCCTCCGGCGTGACAGGCCGGCGTTCTAACCAACTGAACTACGACCCCAAG
>CADEDC010000101.1 GCA_902825985.1 uncultured Acidobacteriota bacterium
ACGAGAGGACGAGAGGACGAGAGGACGAGAGGACGAGAGGACGAGAGGACGAGAGGACGAGAGACTGACATGTCACCCACCCGGGCACATCTCATCGGCGTCTGTGGCACCGCAATGGCGACGCTCGCCGCCATGCTGAAACGGAAGGGGCTCGACGTTCGCGGCTCCGATCAGGACGTCTATCCGCCGATGAGCGACTTCCTCGCCGCCGAAGGGATCACGACGCTCACCGGCTATCGCGCCGAGCACATCACCGCCGACCTCGACTTCGTGGTCGTCGGCAACGCGATCTCGCGTGGCAACCCTGAACTGGAGGAGGTCCTCGATCGCAAGATCCGTTTCTGTTCGCTGCCCGAAGCGGTTCGCGAGCACTTCCTGTGGGGCGCGCGGTCCATCGTCATCGCCGGCACCCACGGCAAGACCACCACCACCGCGCTCACCGGCTGGGTGCTGACGCACGGCGGAGCGGATCCCAGCGTCCTGGCTGGTGGCATCGTCAGGAACTTCGGCGACCAGGGTTCCAGCTACCGGATGGGACACGGCCGCGACTTCGTCATCGAAGGCGACGAATACGACAGCGCGTTCTTCGACAAGACGGCCAAGTTCCTGAAGTACCTGCCGGATGTGGCGGTCATCAACAACATCGAGTTCGACCACGCCGACATCTACGCCGACATCGACGCAGTGCGTCTGGCGTTCCGCCGCCTGGTGAACCTGGTGCCTCGCCGTGGACTGCTGCTGCTCGGCGCCGACAGCCGGGACGCGGCCGCCCTGCAGCCGAGCGCGGTGTCACGCGCGCAGACGTTCGGCATCTCGGAAGGCGCCGACTGGCAGGCGCACGCGATCTCGGCCGCCACGGACACCACCCGGTTCACCGTGCGCCGTCACGGGCAGCCATTCGGTGAGTTCGATCTGCCGCTGCTCGGGCTGCACAACGTCCGCAATGCGCTGGCGGCGATCGCGATCGCGAGCGAGGTGGGCATCGGCCCGGACCGCATCGCCGACGGATTGCGTGCATTCGCCGGCGTGAAGCGGCGACTGGAAGTCGTCGGCACGGCGGATGGCGTGACGGTGTACGACGACTTCGCGCACCATCCCACCGCGGTCGCCGAGACGTTGGCCGGCCTGCGCGCCGCTCATCCCGGCAGCCGTATCTGGGCGGTGTTCGAGCCGCGCTCGGCGTCGTCATGCCGGCGCGTCTTCCAGGCCGACTTCGCGCGGGCCTTCGCCGGCGCCGACCTCGTCCTCGTTGCTCCGGTCTTCCGCTCGACGCTGCCACCCGACCAGCGGCTGTCGACGGCGCAGCTCGTCGACGACCTGACGAGCGCCGGCCAACTGGCGCGCGAGGGTGCGTCGATCGACGCCATGGTCGACACCATCGTCAGCGAGCACGAACCCGGAGACCTCGTGGTCGTCATGTCCAACGGCGGCTTCGGCGGCATCCACCAGAAGCTGCTGCGCGCCCTTCGCCCGTGACCGCCGATTTCTCCATCGTGCCGATCGGCGACGCCGCCCTGCTCGTCGCATTCGCCGAGCGCCTGGATGCCGCCGTCAACGCCCGGGTCGTCTGGGTCGCGGAGGCGCTGCGGCGGGCGGCGCCGCCGGGCGTGCGTGACGTGGTGCCGGCGTTCCACTCCCTGGCGGTGTACTTCGATCCGCTGCGCACCGACCACGACCGGCTGACGGCACTGCTGGACGTGTCGGCCCAGTCCAGCCGCGACGCCGCGGTCGTCGCGGCGCCGACGCGCCAGGTGCCGGTGTGCTACGGCGGCAGCTACGGCCCGGATCTCGAGGCGATGGCGGCGTCCACCGGGCTGAGTGAACCGGAAATCGTCGCGCGCCACGTCGCGCCGGTCTACCGGGTCTTCATGATCGGATTCAGCCCGGGGTTTGCCTACATGGGAACGGTGGATCCGACGATTGCGGTGCCGCGTCGGCCGACGCCGCGCGTCCGGGTGCCGGTCGGCTCGGTCGGCATCGCCGGATCGCAAACCGGCATCTATCCGTCCGAGACGCCTGGCGGATGGATGCTGATCGGCCGGACCCCGGTCCGCCCGTTCCAGCCAATGCGACCCGACCCGTTCCTCTTCAGGCCTGGCGACGCGGTACAGTTCGTGGCGATCGACGCCGACGCATATCGCCGCCTGTCGCCGCCAGGCGGCGAGCGATGACCGGCGGCGTGCGGGTGCTGCGGCCGGGCCTGCTGTCGACGGTGCAGGACCTCGGCCGCTGGGGCTGGCAGGCGCTCGGCGTCTCGGTAGCCGGGCCGATGGATCCGCGGGCCCATCGCGTCGCCAACGCGCTCGTCGGCAACCCGGCGGACGCGGCGACGATCGAGATCACGCTGGTGGGACCCGAACTGCTGTTCGAGGAGGAGCGAACCGTTGCCGTGTGCGGGGCCGATTTCGTCGTCACGGTCGGCGATCATCTTGCCGCACATTCGGCGGCGTTCCGTGTGCCGCGCGGCGGGCACCTGCGTTTCGGTGCCCGCGCCCACGGCAGCCGCGCCTACCTCGCCGTCGAGGGCGGCATCGCGGTCGAGCCGGTGTTCGGCAGTCGGGCGACACACCTGCCGAGCCGGGTCGGCGGATATGGCGGACGGCCGTTGTCGACCGGCGATCGACTGCCGCTCGGCCCGGCGTTTGGGCGCGCACGCGTGACACGGCGCCCTCCGGCCCTCGATCTGCCGGCGGGACACGCCCGCCTGCGGTTCGTCGTGGCCCACGATCTCGACCATTTTCGGCCCGAGGCGCTGCCGTGCCTGCAGTCCGATCGTTACACGCTGCGCACCGAATCGGACCGAATGGGGTATCGTCTCGGAGGGCCGCCGGTTCGTACGCTGGCCATGGGAACGATGCTGAGCCAGCCGTCGCCTCTGGGTGCGATTCAGGTGCCGCACGACGGCCAGCCGATCATCCTGATGGCCGACCGGCAGACGACAGGCGGCTATCCGACGCTCGGCACGGTCATCACCGCCGACATCGGGCTCGCCGGGCAGCTGAGCCCGGGAGATACCGTGGCGTTCGCCGCCTGCACGCGGCAGGAGGCGCTCGCCGCGATGATTGCGCAGGAGCGGGCGCTGATGGCGATGTCATGAGCGAGTTCGGACAGGTGTTGCGTGGGGCCTTCGGACCGGCGCGCGTCTTCGAGCAGCGGCCCCTGGCGCCGTTGACGACATTCCGGGTCGGCGGTCCGGCCGACTATCTGCTCGAAACGCGGAGCAGCGACGAGATTGTCGACGCCCTGGAGCTGGCCGGCCGGCACGGCGTGCCGGTGACGTTGCTGGGCGGCGGCTCGAACGTCCTGGTGTCCGATGCCGGTGTTCGCGGCCTCGTCATCCGGCCGCGCGGCGGTGCGATTTTCGAGCTCGACGAGCAGCACGTCCGCGCCGATGCCGCCGTGACCATCAACGGACTCGTCCGCTGGACCGTCCTGCACGGACTCGGCGGCCTCGAACGGTGGGCCGGGACGCCCGGGACGGTCGGCGGCGCGACCTTCGGCAATGCCCACTTCACCGGGCAGCTGATCGGCGAGCTGGTGACCGGCGTCCACCTGGTTACCCGGCAGGGGCACGAATGCGACGTCCCGGTCGCCGACATGCACTTCGGATACGATCGCAGCCGCCTGCAGGATACCGGCGAGATCCTGTTGTGGGCGACGTTTCGCGTCGAGCGCGGCGATTCGGACGCGCTCCGCAGCACCGCCCGCGCGTCACTGGCGTATCGCAAGCGGACGCAGCCGCTCGACCTGCCGAGCGCCGGGTGCGTGTTCCGCAATCCCGAGCCGGGCCGAGACGTCGTGCCGGACGGCATCCCCTGGTCGGCCGGGGCCCTCATCGATCGCGCCGGGCTCAAGGGTACCGCCAGCGGCGGCGCCCGCGTCTCGACGGTGCACGGCAACTTCATCGTGAACGAAGGTGGCGCGACGGCAGCCGACATCCGCGCGCTCATCGACCGCTGCCGTTCGGAGGTCCGACGGCAGTTCGGCGTCGAACTGCGCGAGGAGATCGTCTGCCTCGGCGACGCGCCCGTCATTTCCCGATCGTAGCGACATCATGTCCACACTGCTCATCACCGGCGGGCGGCGGCTGTCCGGCGCCGTTTCCGTCGAAGGCAACAAGAACTCGGCCCTCCCGCTGCTCGCCGCGACGCTCCTGACGCCGGGCGAGTGCATCCTGCACAACGTACCCCGGATCAGCGATGTCGAAGTCATGTGCCAGCTGCTCCAGGAACTCGGCGCGCGCGTCGAGGGCATCGGGACGACGACGATCCGCGTCCGCTGCCCGGAGGTGGTGAAGGACGAGCCCGACGGGGCCCTCGTGGGGCGCCTGCGCGGCTCGGTGCTGCTGCTCGGCCCGCTGCTGGCGCGGCGCGGCCGCGCCAGGCTGGCGCCGCCCGGCGGCGACTTCCCGGCCCGGCGGACGATT
Organism: uncultured Acidobacteriota bacterium; assembly: GCA_902825985.1. Classification (GTDB taxonomy): domain Bacteria; phylum Acidobacteriota; class Vicinamibacteria; order Vicinamibacterales; family CAVVIG01; genus VFZL01. The sequence goes on from CADEDC010000101.1 coordinate 4,427, forward strand.
TCGACCCATCTGGAAGCGCTCGTCTCGATGGGCGCCGTCGTGCACGACGGGCCGTCCCACCATCTCGAAACGCCGGACGGGCTGACGCCGACCTCGATCTATCTCTACGAGGCATCGGTCACCGGCACGGAGACGGCATTGCTCGCTGCCGCCGCCGCACCGGGCCTCTCCGAGATTCGCCACGCCGCGTGCGAGCCGCACGTCGTCGAGCTGTGCGAGTTCCTCCAGAAGATGGGGGCCGGCATCTCCGGCGCCGGTACGTCGACGATTCGCATCGAGGGCACCACGAAGCTGCGGGGGGCCGAGCACACGCTGTGGGGTGACTACATCGAGGCCGGCAGCTGGGCCGTCGTCGCGGCGGTGACCGGCGGCGAGATCGACGTCCACGGGGCGCGACCCGAGGATCTCGAAGTCGTCGAGGCGGTGCTGAAGCGGATGAACATCCGGTGCCGTTCGACCGGCAGCGTGTTCCGCGTCGAGCCATCCACCCCGTTGGCCGCCGGACGCATCGTCACCGGCCTGTGGCCTGGCTTCCCCAGCGACCTGGTCAGCCTGGTCACGGTGCTGGCGACGCAAGCGGAAGGGCGCACGCTCGTCCACGACTGGATGTACGAACTGCGGCTGTTCGCGCTCGAGCAGTTGAGCGGCATGCGCGGCGACCTGTTTCTCTGCGACCCGCATCGCATCATCGTGACCGGCCGGAAACAGCTGCGTGGCCGGATTCTGGACAGCCGCGACCTGCGGTCGGGAATGGCGCTCATCGCCGCGGCGCTCGCCGCCGACGGCGAGAGCCAGGTGACGCCACTCGAGACGGTCGAGCGTGGCTACGGGACGCTCGTCGAGCGCCTGCGCAGCCTTGGCGCCCAGGTGTCGAAGGTCGAATAGGGCGCCTACCAGCCGAGTCCCACCTGCACGCGGCGGACGCCCCCCGGCGCGGCGTACAGTGTCGACCGTCCGGGAATCATCGCGTCGATGCCGGTGCCGATGGCTGCGTAGGTCCCGACGCTGACGAGCATCAGGGCGGCGCGGCCGCCACCGCACGAGCTCGCCTGCATCGCGCCAGGACACTCGGCGATGCCGGCGGTCAACGTGCCCATGACGAGGCCGACGATCGTGCCAATCAGGGCGCCGTTGCGAAGGGTGTCGCGCCTCTGGATCCGATCGACGTCGGCGCGGGCGAACCGCTGCTCCCGACCATCGACGAGGAGCGACAGCGACTCATCGCCGAGGCTCAGCAGGCGGCCCCGCGTCTCGACTCCCGAGCGCTCGCGCACGAAGACCGTCTGGAGGTGGGTGGTGTCCAGGCCGGTCCAGGCGGTGATGGAGGTTTGCGCGGCGCCGGCTCGCGGGCTGGCGACGGACGCGAACACGAGGGTCACGAGGAAGGCGCGGCGGACGACGAGGCGCTGGCAGAGCCGAATCGGATGCGTCAATCGATCCTCCTGGAGGACAGCGTACGGCCTCGCACCGGCGCAAGTCCTGAAGCGGTTGGTGAAAAGAGGTGAAAAACGCTGCGGCCCCGATCCCCACAGGAATGTCGGCCCGCCGTCACTTCGCTTCAGGACTGTGGCACGCCGGGCCGAGCACCGTCGCGATTCCGCCAACCTTTTGCCGACCGGCCACCTGTCAGCGTCCGGCTCAACCTTTGCACGACGACCCACCGACGAGCCAGGCTCACGGCCCTGAGGATTCACGATGAAGCGGATCGGCATTCTGACCGCGGGCGGCGACACGCCGGCGCTGAACGCGACCATCCACGGCGCGGTGGTCCGCGCCAACCAGCTGAAGATCGAGCTGTTCGGGCTGGTCAAGGGGTTCAATTGCCTGTTCAACGAACGGGTGCCGCACGTGCACCTCAATCCGTTGTTCCAGGCGATACCTGAACTGGACCCGACGGTTGGTGGCACGCTGATCGGCTCGTCGCGCGACTACGTGGACTCGGAGGACGCCACCCAACTCGACATGATCGTCAGCCGCCTGAAACGGACCGGCGTCGAAGGGCTGATTTGCGTCGGCGGCGACGGCACGTTGAACGGACTGCAGCCGCTCGCCGAGCGGCTGCCGACGGTGCTCGCGCCGAAGACCATCGACAACGACCTCGGGCTGAACTACCCGGGCGAGCCAGACGAGTGGCTGCGCGCCGTCGATCCGTCGGCCCGCCATGGCGTCCGCTACTCGCGCACGCCGGCGCGCAGTACCTTCGACCTCAATCAGATCGTGAACTACGTGACGCCCGGCTATGCGACGGCGGTGTTCGTCGCAGCGCAGGGTATCCAGCGCATCCGGACGACCGCGGAGAGCCACCGTCGAATCGCGATCATCGAGGTGATGGGCCGCCATTCGGGCTACATCGCGCTCGGCACGGCGTACGGTCAGCCCGACATCATCCTCGTGCCCGAGTCACCGCTCGATCTGGACACGCTCGTCGATCGCGTCCGACACCTCTACGACCTCCAGAAGAACGTCGTCATCGTCTGCGGCGAAGGGATTGTCGACGAAGCCGGGCACGAGCTCGGCGCCGAATCGACGTCGACCGACCCGGCCGGCAACATTGCGCTGAGCGGCGCGGCGGAAGCGCTGCGCACGCGCCTCGTCGACGCCCTGGGCGACCGCTACTTCCAGAACTACCGGCGGGGCGAGTCGGCACGCGAGGCGATCTTCACCCGGAAGGTGGGGCACACGCAGCGCGGTGGCCGCCCGATTCTGTTCGATCGCTTCTACGCCGGCCTGCTCGGCGCGAAGGCGGTGGACCTGCTGGTCGAGGGGCAGAACAACGCCGCCGCGATCCTGCAGCACGACAGCAGCCGCGGCTTCCATGTCGAAGGCTTCGACGCCAACCGCTTCCGCGATCGCTGGGGGCTGATCCACGCCCGGCGCCTGCATCCGGAACTCTACGATCCGACGCAGATGAAGCCGTCCAAGACCGGCAACCAGTACCTCCTGCCGATCTTCACCAGCGCCATCGGTCACGACGACGCGGAGCACATGCGACAGACGATCTTCAATCCCGGCAACCTGTCGCATCCGTATCACTCGATCAACACGGACGTGCAGAAGCGGATTCGCTACATCGAAGCGTAGGTGAACGTTCAGCGCTGGCCGGGCAGGCGCGGCGCCTGTGGCGCGGCTGCATCGGGACTGGCGGCCGGCGGGACGGTGATCGGCGCGGCGCCGCCGGCGGGCGGTGGTGCCGGAGCCGGCGACGGCGGAGCGTCGGACGCGCCGGCTGGAGTCGGACGCGGCAGATCGATGACGGCAGGCCCTTCAGCGATCGGTGACGGTGCCTCGCGACCTACGCGGAACGCCCGCAGATCCATCTCGTTGAGGTCGAGCACGCGGACGATGTGCGGCGTCAGCGTCAGGATGATGTCGGTCTGCTTGGTCTCCGTCCGGTTGTGCGCGAAGAGCCGACCGACGACCGGGATGTCACTCAGGCCGGGGATTCCGGTCAGCGACCGCCGCTCGTCGTCGCGAATCAACCCGGCCAGCATGTTGGTCTCGCCGTCGCGCAGCCGGATGACGGTGTTGATCTCGCGATTGCCGAACGTCGGCAGGCCCTGGTAGCCGGCGCCCGAAATGCTCTGGACGGCAATCCGCAGCGTCAGCGTGACCTCATCGTCATGATGGGTGCGCGGCGTGATGTCGATGTTGACGCCGATGTTCTCGTAGTTGAACGAGACGATCGGCTGCTGCGGCGTTCCGCCGGTGGCAATCGGCGTGAACGTCGTCACCGGTATCGGCACGCGCTCGCCGAAGCGCGCCTGCGCCGCCATGCCCTCGGCGGTGCGGAGCTGTGGATTGGCGAGCGTCCGCGTGCTGCTGTCGGTCTTCAACAGGCGGTAGTAGAGCCCCGGCAGGTTGGCCAGCAGGACATCCGACTGCGTCAGGTTGCTCAGCGAGCGGAGGGTGAGCGCGCTGCCGTCGGCCGGCGACACGGTGACCGAGCCGTCGACACCGGTGGCGCCCGGCGTGGCGACCTGCATGCCCCACTCGGTGAGACGCGAACGATCGACCTCGAGCAACTCGACGTCGATGATGACTTCCGGCCGGGCCTTGTCGATCGCGGAGATGACGCGTGCCGCGGCGGCAATCCGCTCCGGCGAATCCTTGATCGTCAGCGCGTTGGTCGCCGTGATCGGCGAGATGCGGCGAGCGTCGAGGACCATGCGGAGCATGTCCATCGTTTCCTTGAGGTCGGCGTTGCTCAGATAGAAGGTGCGGACGACCTCGTCCTCGTACTCCCGCCGCTTGGCCGGCGTGTCGGGCACGACCAGCACCGATCGCGGGGCGGTGACGCGGAAGAACGTACGCGTTGCGTCGGCCACCGACCGCAGGGCGTTCTCGAGCGTGGCATGGCGGAGGTCGATGGTGACCGGCGCGTCGCGGAACGCCGGGTCGAAGGCGACGCTGATGTCCGCGAATTTGGCGATCGACAGGAAGACGTCGCGGCTGGTCGCCGATCGGAAGACGAGCGACGCCGGCATCGCCGCGTCGGCCGGCAGGTCGAGCCCGGGTGGCGGCAGGTCGCGCGCCCGGTCGATGAGCGACTCCAGTTCCGTCTTGCCCTCGCGCGCGACGGCGACGCGGGCGCGCAGCTGGAGCCGGGTGGCCCGCAACGCCTCGTCCACTTCGCTGCTGGTCGGATTGAGCTCGGCCGCCAGCTGGTACTCGACGAGCGCCTCCTCGTACTTGCCGGTCGCCGACAGACGCCGGCCCCGCGCCTGGTGATCCTGCGCGGCACGGAGTTTCGCGCGGTCCAGCGCCAGCCGCGCGGTGGTGTCGTTCGGCTTCAACCGGACCGCCTTCGTGTACTCGACGACCGCCCGGTCGTGGTCCTGTGCCTGCTCGGCCCGCTGCCCGTCGCGAAGAGCGGCGGACGCCGCGCAGCCGCTGAGTCCGACCGCGATCAGGACGACCGCGACGGCGCGCGCGGCGCCGCGTCTCGTCGAGACGTCGGCGCGGCGGGCAGGCGACGGCCTAGCGGGCAGGGGGGCCTCCGCGCGTGCGTCTGCCGGCCGGCAGCTCGTCCGTGATGACGTCGACGCCTCGAGGAATGTCAAACGTGAAGTCCCTCTCGCTCAATCCTACGTTCTCCTTGAGATTGATGAACAGGAAACTCGACGTGCCGCCCTGGGCATCCACCGACTCGAGTCCACGCAGGACCAGCGTCCGGGCATCGATGGTGAGGACGAGCGACTCGAATTCCGCCTGGGGCGTCTTCGGCACCAGCTTGAGGGCGCGCGAGCCACTGGACGCGCCGCCGCTCGGCGGCGTGACCTCGGTGGCGATGAAATCGCGGGTCAGGCTGCCCTGACCGGCGAGAAACAATGCCGGCGTCGTCGCCTGGCCGTCCTGCGGCACGCGGGTGACCATCACCTGCCGGTCGGCCGGCAGGTATGAATAAAGGGTGACGCCGTCGGAGACGAACGTCTTCTTCTCTGGTGCCGTGTATTCCCAGCGCATCTTGCCGGGCTTCTTGATCAGCAGGCGTCCCCGTTCGGTGAGCTGTTTGCGCAGCACCCCGCCGGTGTAGACATGCTCGAAGTCGGCCGAGAAGTCGCGGACGGTGTCGTACTTCTTCTGCAGGGCCTCGACCAGGGCGGTGACCGCTGACTGCGCCGCGGCCTTCGGCACCGCCGCCGGAAGGACCAGGGCCAGAGCCAGGCCGATGGCCGCAAGTCGTGTCATGAGTCAACGATAGCACGCGTTCACGAGGGCGGCGGGACGACCCGGTAGCGCGGCTGCGGCGCATACAGTCCGGCCGCGTAGGCGGTGCGCGACGGCCGGCCGCTGGCGTCCAGCGCGACGACGCTCACGCCGCGCTCGATGATGAGGGCGTGAGTGCGCCCGGCGATGACATGACCGAAACCCATCCGCCGAATCGTGTCGAACGGCAGCCATGACTCGATTCGGACATCGACCGGCAGGCCATCGAGGGTCGTCGCGGCCCGGAACGGCCGGTCCGCGTGTCGCACCAGGGCTGGCGGTGCTCCGGCGATGCCGGCGATGGCCACGAAGGCTCCGGCGGGCAACGTCCGCAGGGCCTGGCCGGTGAGACGTGCGAGCCCCGCCTCGACGTCCGCCCGGTCCAGCGTCTGCTCAGGGACCGGGCGGATCAGGCAGAAGACGTACCGCGTCCCGGGCGCGATCGCCTCGACCCGCGACGCGAGTGACGGTACGGCGACGCGCGGATCCTCGACGACCTCGTAGAGTGGCCCGTACGCCGACGCGAGCAGCTGCCGCGCCCGGTCGCTGACCACGACCTCGCGCCCGCTTCGCTGATTGTCGCGGATCAGCACCGGCGCATAGGGCAGCACGCTCGCCATGGCGGTGACCGCCAGGTCATCGCGGGCGTGTGCGGCGTAGTAGTGCAGTCCGTTTTGCAGCTGCCATTCCAGGTCGCCGAGGAAGAGCGCACGGTGATCACGGAGATCGCCAGTGAGCGCGTCGAGCGTCTGTTGGGCGCGGTGGTCGGTGCTGCGATCGAGCGCCGGATACTCGTCGTACACATGGACCAGCGCCGCAATCAGGCCGAGACCACCGACCATCGGCGCGGCAGCCGGTATCCGGCGCCCGGCGGCGTGCATGAGCCAGGACAGTCCAGGCGCGGCGCACAGCGCCATGATCAGGTGCGCCGGCAGCAGGAAGACATGCGTATCGCCGACGCTGTAGGTCAGCGCAAATGCCGTCGCCACGGCATAGCAGGTGGTCAGCAGTGCGAAGCGCCGCGGCGACCGCAGCGCCAGCGCGGCGGCCCCGGCCAGACACAGCGGCAGGAGCCAGCCGAACTGCTGGCCGACATCGAAGGCGAACATCTGCGCCCGCGCGGTGAGCATGGACGTCGGCAGCTCCAGCACCATCGTCTCGCGCCAGTCTGCCTTGGTGACATCGAACCAGAACAGCCGCAGCGCATCCGCGACCTGCCGCGGGGCGTCCGGCGCCAGCAGCATCGTCCTGACGTTCCACAGATACTGGGCGGCGCCGGCGGCGGCGCACGCCACGGCCGTCAGCACCACCCGAGGGCGACGGAGCAGCCGTCCGCCCTCGGGTGACGCCACAGCCAGGAACAGCACCAGCCCCGGCAGCAGCAGCACCATCGTGAGGTGGTTGCCGAAACCCAGCGCGTAGACAGCAAGGAACCGCGTCAGCCGCCAGTGTGTCGGCTGCCGCTCCCAGGCGAGGAGGGCGAGCCACACGGTGCCGAGGCACAGCATATGGAGCGCGTAGACCTCGGCCGTGACCGCCTGGCTCCAGAAGGTGTACGACCCGGCGAACACGATGGCGGCGACGACCGATGGCAGCACCGCCCGCGACAGCTCATACGAGACGAGTACCACGACGCCGCACGCGAGCGCCGCGGCGACGACCGATGCGAGGTTCATCCCGTGCGCGAGATCGCCCGCGAGCCAGACGAGCGGTGCCGCGAAGGCGAAGTACAGCGGATAACCGTCCCGCGGGGAAATGAACGGCGACGCCGCCATGGTCTGGAACGACGGGGTGTCGCCGAGGTCGAGCCCGGGAAGCATCGTCGATCGGTAGAGGAGGCCGGCAGCGAGCGCGACGACCAGAGCCGCCAGACGTGCACGACGCGCTCCCGATGCTGCATCGGACATCTTCACCGCCCACCGGTCAGCGCGCACGCTTGCCGGCAACGAGCGCGCGAATCTCGTCCAGCGACCGCGTATTCATCACGTGACGCGCCTCCACCCATCCACGGCGGGCGGTTTTCACCGCGAACTCCATCTGGCGTGCGAGGGCGTCGGCGCGGTGGCTGTCGCTGTCGACGACGAGCATGGCGCCGGCGGCCACGGCGCGGCGCGCCAGCGGACCGTCGAGATCCAGATGCGACGGGCCGCCATCGACCTCCACCATCGTGCCCGTCTCCACGGCGGCAGCGAACAGCTGATCGTAGTCCAGCTCATAGCCGGGCCGGCTCGGCACCAGGCGGTTCGTCGGGTGGGTGATGATCGACACCAGCGGATGGCGCATCGCACTCAGATAGCGGCGGAGCAGCGTCTCCGGCGCGTGGCCGGCCCGATCGTGCAGCGACGCGAGGACGATGTCGAAGCGCTGCAGGACACGATCGTGGAAGTCGAGCCGCCCATCGGCCATGATGTCGACCTCGCAGCCGTGCAGGATGCCAATCTGCGGATAGCGCTCGCGCAGCGCCGCGATCTCATCGGCCTGGCGATCGAGCGCCTCGACCGCCAGGCTGGCGTTGGCAGACGAGCGCGGCGAGTGGTCCGTGATCGCCACGTATTCGTAGCCGAGATCGATGCACGCCCGCACCATCGCCTCGACGCTGTCTCGGCCGTCGGAGTAGGTCGTGTGCATGTGCAGATCGCCGCGCATCGCCCGGCGTTCGAGCAGCGCCGGCAGCGTGCCGGTTTCGGCGGCGCGCAGTTCCTCGCCGCCGTCGCGGATCTCGGCCGGCACCCACTGCAGATCGAGCGCCGCATAGATGTCCGCCTCGGTCTCGCCGAGCGGCGACCGGCCATCCGCACGGTCGAGTCCTGCCGGGCTCAACGTCCAGCCGCGACGCGCGGCGCGCGCGTGCAGCCGGTCGAGGTGGCCGTACGAACCGGTCATCTGCAGCAACGTGGCTGACGCGGTTGCCGGATCCGCACAGCGGACGCCCACCTGCGTGCCGTCGAGGATGAAGTAGAGCCGACGCGGACTCCGGTGCAGGACGCGCCCGACATCCAGCGCACCGGTCAGCCGATGCAGCGCCTCGTCGGGGCTCGGCGTGGCGACGACGATTTCGATGTCACCCACCGTCTCCTGCCCGCGGCGAATCGATCCGGCCGTCTCGACCCACCGCACATTCGGATGGGCGTGGAGCGGCGCGATCACGGTTTCGGCGAGTGCGACCGCGCGGCCGAGCGGGAGCCGGCGGCGCGACCCGCGCAGCTGCGGCAGGGCTCTCGCCACGGCCCCTTCGATGTCCGGCGTGAATCGCGGCAGCGCTCGCAACGCCTGACGGCGCACGAGGTCGGCCAGATCGGCGACGGCTGTCGCGGTCGTGGCGGCGTGCAGCTCGGCGAGCTGATCGATCGTGACCGCCTCGGACTCGAACAGCCAGCGCAGGTCGCCCGGCAGATCGGCAATCGCCGACTCGAGGATGACCCAGCCGCCGGCATCGAACAGGTGGCGCAGCCGCAGAATCGCCGGATCGCCCGTCCGGTCCTCGTCGACCAGCGACGCGAGCTCCCTGTCGCTCCTGATGCCATGGGCGGCCACGAGCTCGGCCGCGCGGGCGAGCACCCGGAGTTCCTGCTCGTCGCCACGCACCCGGGCGATCAGCGACAGGCCGCGAAGGGTCGTCAGGAGTGGCGATGCGGGGGTCTCGGAATCGAAGGAAATGAGGCTCTAGCCTTTCAGTGCCCCGGGCTCGGGCGGTGCCTGCCGTGGAGCATCCTTGCTCTCGGTCGGCAGGTTGGCGGCCAGCCACTCGGCAACGCCGCCTTTGAGGGACGAAGCGCGATAGCCCTGGCGAATGAGCAGGGCCGCCACGCGGGAACTCGCCAGTTCGTGCGGGTCCGAGTCGTACACCACGACGTCGCGATCGCGGGACAGCGGGGGCAGCGGCGCGCCGGCCAGGTAGCGGATGGCGCCCGGCAAGCGGACCGAGCTGTGTGCGTAAGGGTACTTCAGTCGTGCGTCGATCACGACCGGTGGCGCGTCACTGTCCAGGCGCGCCTTCAGGTCCTCTTTCGAGATGCGCGGGACAGCCACCGTTCCATTGTGAGGGGGCCTGTTTCGGACTGTCAACCGGACCAGAGCGGCGTTCGCCGGCGGTTTCAGTGCGCGACGCTTCGTTCGAACGGGATGACGCGGGCGCTTGCACGCGGCGCGTTCGCGACCCGAAGGCGCGGTCGCACGCGGTCGAAGCGCGGTGGGGCCGTCGTGGGCACCGGCACCGGCACCGGCGCGGCACGGTGCGAGGCGGTGGCCATCCGCGGATCCACCGTCCAGCCGGCTGAACGGTGACCGCAGTGCACGCAGCGGAGGAAGATCGTCCCCGGCTCACAGCCGACGCCGTAGTCGTGACGGCCGGACAGATAGCAGCGCAGTAGATTCCACATGATTCAGATCCCGTCCCGGCCATCGGCAAGACCGGTGCCGAGCCGAAATCTGGTGAGTTCTGGCCTATTTCTGTGATTTCAGGGTGAACGGTGCGCAACCCGCGGGCACCGGCGTTTACAGGGCCGTCAGCCCGCATACGATTCTGTAATCCGGCGCCGTCCGAATCGGCACGGCGAGTCGCGCCCTTGCCGCAGTCGGCGTTCGGCGGTCAGACGCGCCGTCGCCCAGCGACCATCCGGTAAATCACGAGCAGGGCGACAGCGCCGACGAGCGACAGCAGGAAGCCGGCACCGTCAGCCGGGCCGTACCAGCCGAGCGATCGTCCGACGAAGCCGCCGATCAGGGCACCGGCAATGCCGAGCAGTATGGTGATGATGAACCCACCGGGATCGCGCCCCGGCATCAGGAGCTTGGCGACGGCACCGACGATGAGACCGAACACAATCCAGCCGATGACTTCGAACATGCCCCGGTCCCTCCGCCGTTCGCGCTGCAAGCCGGCGGACGTCAGCCTTACGCGCCTTGGCGCCGCCGGGCCGTCCGGACGAGGGCGAAGGCCGGCAGCACCACGCCGGCATATTTCGACATCCACGGGCCGATGCCGGCGGCAATCGCCAGTCCGGCGAGCAGCCACGCGAGCATGACGACCGGATGGTCGGCAGGCAACGCGATGCCGGCGTGGGTCAGCGATGGAGAAGGCACGTCAGCTCCGGATTGCGTCTGGGGGACAGCCATCCAGTCTCTCCTGCGTTCAGGCGGTGGTCGCAATCGCGTCGAGAACCGCGGTGCGGATCTCGGTCAGATCGTCGGGTTTACGGAACAGCTCGATCGCCGGCACTCCGACGCGCCGGTAGAGTTCGCGGGCATCGGCGGTCGTGATCACGAATGGCACGTGACGGAGCGTCGCCAGGGCTCGCAGGTCGTTCAACTGGTGCCAGTTGTCGGTGAAGGGGAATCCGATCTCGTAGACGATCGCGTCGGGTGCCAGCGTGTGCACCGTCTGCCGGAGGTCATCGACCGTCGACGTCGCCTGACCGGCAAAGCCGGCTTCATCGACGATGCGACGGAGAAACTCGGCCACCGACGGTTGTGGACTGAATGTCACCACGACGTAGTCGCGCGAACCCGATTGCATGCCGGGAATGCAGCAACCGGAGTGCCGGCTGGATTTCGGAGGAAAGCCGCCTGGGCATCGCCGGAAGTCTTCCGTGGCGGCGAGAAAAATGGCTGGCGATCGTGATCTATCAGCACGATAGGGCGACGATGCCGGCGATGACGGAACCGTCATCGGCAGGCGGCCGCTCTTCCGTCGGAGCGGGCGATTGCGCGACGGGTGGACCGTCTGGCGTGAAAACGCCAAACGGCCGGCGAGGTTTCCTCGACGGCCGTTCACGGGATGGCTGGATTGTTGGTGGACGGCAGGAGGATCGAACTCCCGACCTCCGCGTTGCGAACGCGGCGCTCTCCCAGCTGAGCTAGCCGCCCAACGGAATCCTAACTGTAGCACGCCCGTACACGCAGCCGCAATGTGCGCTCGCACGCTTTTGCTATAGTCGAGCAAGTGGCAGACATCAAACGCATCGGTGTGCTCACGGGCGGTGGCGATGCTCCCGGTCTCAACGCCGTCATCCGCGCGGTGGTGAAGACCGCCTATAACGCCGGCGTCGAGGTCATCGGCCTCGAGGACAGCTTCGACGGTCTCATCGAGCCGGGGCGCTCACGGACGCTGACGCCGCGGGACGTGACCGGTATCCTCCGGCTGGGCGGGACGGTTCTCGGCACGACCAACCGCGGCAATCCGTTCGCCTATCCGGTCAGTACTTCGGAGGGCATCAGAGACTACTCGGAGCGGGTCGTCGAGATGTTCCACAAGATGGGGCTCGATGCGCTCGTCGTCATCGGTGGCGACGGGACTCTCGCCATCGCCCAGCAGTTCAACGATCGCGGGGTGCCGATCGTCGGCGTGCCCAAGACCATCGACAACGACATCGTCGGAACGACGAACTGCTTCGGATTCGACTCCGCCGTGGCGTTCGCCACCGATGCGATCGACCGCCTGCACACCACCGCGGAGGCCCATCGCCGCATCATCGTCGTCGAGGTGATGGGGCGCTACGCCGGCTGGATCGCGCTCCACGCCGGTGTTGCCGGAGGGGCCGACGCCATCCTCATTCCCGAAATCCCGTTCGACCTGGAGGCGGTGGCGGCGCGCCTGCGCGACCGTGACCGCTGGGGCGCTCGCTTCAGCATCGTCGTGGTGGCCGAGGGGGCGTTTCCGAAGGGCGGCAAGCTCTCCCTGCTGCAGGCGGCCAGCGACGGGCACGTCGAGCGGCTCGGCGGTATCGGCGCTCGGGTGTGCGAGGCGCTCGCGACTTTGACCGGGAAGGAGACGCGGGCCGTGGTCCTCGGCCATCTGCAGCGCGGCGGTGCGCCGACCAGTTTCGATCGCACGTTGGCGACCAGATTCGGCGGCAAGGCCGTGGAGCTGATTCTCAACCGCCAGTTCGGCGTGATGGTCGCGTCGGCACCGCCGGACATCGTGGCGCGCCCGCTGAGCGAGGTGACGGGCAAGACGAAGACGGTGCCGCCCGACTACGACCTGCTCCACACGGCCAAGGCGCTCGGCGTCACGTTCGGCGACTAGCCGGCGGGCCGATCGGCAGGCCGGCGGGACTAGTGCCCCAGCAGTTCGTGGTCCTTCTTCTTCTGCAGCTCGTCGATCTGCTTG
>CADEDC010000102.1 GCA_902825985.1 uncultured Acidobacteriota bacterium
CCCACGCCTCGAGCGCCACCATCGACAGGCTCTCGAAGTAGGACGGCATGATCAGCATGTCGGATGCGGCGATGGCGTCGAACTTGTCGACGTCCTCGAGAAAACCGAGATGCCGGATGCGGGGATGCTGGGGCACCGGCAAGATCGAGTTGCCGATCAGCACCAGCGAGAGTCGGCCGACACCTTCCTTGAGGTACGTGGAGAAGTAGTCGAACAGCTCCTTGCACCCCTTGTTCTCGTCGACGCGTCCGACATAGACGGCGAAGGGGCCGCGGACGTTGTACTTCTGCCGGAACCGCTGCGCCTGGGGTGCGGCCGGTATGTCGGAGCCGATGCCGACGACGACCGCTGGCACGTGCTGGTTGTGCGCGATCGCCTGGATCATCGCGCGCTCCTCGGGCGAGTTGTACATGATCGCCCGGACGCCGCGGAAAATCGGACCGAACATGGCGAGGCCGATCGCCGGGTCCCGCTCGGCAGTCGGAACCAGGATCGCCTTGCCGGCCGCCGCCCGCACCGCGTGATAGGCGTGGTGGTAGCGATAGCTGAAGATGATGCAGTAGTCGTATTCGGAGGCGTGCTTCGCCAGGTGGCTGATCAGCTCGGGGCTGTCCGGGCCTTCGGCATCGAGCCAGCGCAGCTCGTCGTCGAGTGAATGCTGACGGCGAAAGACGATGTCGGAGTGCCGACCGAACCGGAGCGGGTCACGTTCTTGACGCACCCGGAACCGCCGCACCCGCACGCCGTTCACGTCCTCGACGCCTGCCGGCAGCTCGTTCTTCCACGTCACGTAATCGCGCGCACACGTCGTCAGGACCTCGACGGTGGCGTGACGAGACAACCGCTCGGCGACATAGCGGGCGTGCAGTTCAGCGCCGCCGTTTATCGCCTGCCCGTATCGCTGGACGACGACCGCGAGCTTCACTGGCGATCTGGATCCGGCGGGGCAGGCTCGGTCGGTCCGGCCTGGTCATGAATCGTCGGGGCGCGCTCGCGGTCCGTCGCTGATGTCGCCGCCGGCTGCGATGGCGCCGCGGCTCCTGAATCGTCGAACTCGGGGCCGTCGTTGTCCGGGCCGTCCTCGACTCCGTCATCGGCCGGGTCGTCGGCGCCCTTTTCCGCGGATGGGCCGCCCATGAGTGCCGCGGCCGATCCGCCGCCCCGCCGGCCGCGACGGCGCCGTCGGCGTCGGCTGCGCTGACCGGGCCCCTCGCCTGCCGGCGCGGCCCCGGCCGCCGTCGGACCGGCAGACGGCACGGGCTCGTCGGCCGAGTCGGCCGCCGGCAGCGGCTCGACGACCGGCGCGGCGACCTCTGCGACGGTGGTGCTACCGTCGAGCGGCTTGTAGACGACCACGCTCTCGAGCGCCCGGGCGCGGCGTTCGTTGAATTCGAGCCGGCTGGTGAGCGACTCCACCTTCATCTTGAGGTTCTTGACCTCAATCGCCATGCGGGTGGTCTCGACGACGAGGTTGTGCATGACCTCGTAGTAGAGCTGGTCCATGCCGTGCCGCGCCGCTTCCCGACGGGCTTCGCGTTCAGCCTGCATCGTATTCAGACGCGACTGGATGTTCAGAGCCTGGATCAGAGGTCCCGGGTTGAAAAACAGCTTGAGTATCGGCTGCAACAGCCGGCGGACGGCACGCAATGGCCCGCGATGCGACTCGAAGAGGGTTTGCTCCTCGAACGCGTAGTTCGGCAGTTCGGGCGGCGTGTAGATCGGCTGGGCGTTGCGGAACCGGTCGAGTAGATCCGAGCGGATGCCGCGCGGGTCGAGGAACTTCTCGAGCTTTGCGGTTGCCATCTCGCGGATCTGCTGTTCGGTGTAGTCGACGCCGCGTTTCTCGCGGATGCGCGCGCGGATTTGATCCATTACCTGTTCGACATTGACCGAATCGGCACGCACGGTGAAATCAGCCATGGCTTGATCGTCCGGCTCCGGCCGGCAGCGCGCCCGACGCGCGCGGAGTCCTCGAACGGATGTCGCTCCGTACAGGATATATGGGTTCAGAGTTCCCGCGACGGTGGTGCGGCCGGATGGTGGGGCACGCGACCGGGACGTAAGGTTGGTGGACGGCGAGCCGCCCTTCCTCCAGCATCGGCCGCCGGCACGGGCGCACCGGCCAGCCCGAGTTGGACGCGATTCCGGACGATCCGGTCCGGTGGACCGACCTGGCGTCGACGTACGGATGAGAGCGCGCCATCACGCGCCAGCCGTGGCCCTAGACCTTGGCCGAGGCCGCGAAGCTCTTGACCGCGTCGTCCTCCGCTTCGAACGTTTCGAAGACGGTGAGCAGCTTCGTGATCGACAGGAGATCGGTGATTCGCTTGGTCAGACTGAGCAGTTTGAGACTGCCCCCCTGTCGGCTCACCGTGGTGTACGTCCGGACGATTTCGCCAAGACCAGCCGAATCGATGTACGGAACCTCGGCCAAATTCAGGACGAGCTTACGTCGACCCTGATTGATAAGGCTGTTGACCTTGTCTTTGAGGAGCTCGTCGCCTTCGCCGAGAGTGACCCGCCCTTTCAGGTCGAGCACCGTCACGTCGCCGACAGCTCGTTCTTCAATCTGCATGAACAAGCTCCAAATCGAATGTTGGTGTGAGCTTAGCACACCCCGTACGCGGCGGCGGCGAACGCCGCCGCGCCGGAGTGTTCAGATGAGGTCGAGGTGAGCGCCGTCGAGGCTAGAGGCCGCCAGCCCCGGCGAATTTCCGGGACTGAAAGCACTCTTTACAGAAGACTGGCCGCCCCTGTGTAGGCCGGAAGGGCACCGTGGTCTCCTTGCCGCAGGCCGAACAGCTGGTCACTGTTTCGACGCGTTCTCGGGCCACCGGGCCCGCCGGGCGACTGGCCCGCTTGACTTTGCAGGTCTTACATCGCTTCGGTTCGTTCTTGAAGTTCTTGTCGGCGAAGAACTGTTGCTCCCCCGCCGTCCAAACGAATTCCGCGCCGCAGTCCACGCACCTGAGGGTCCTGTCCTGGAACTCCATCGGTCGCTACCTCGTCGGGTCGGTCCTACTCCAACTCTCGCCGGAGTTTCTTCCGGTTACGCTTGCGCGCCAGCGCCTGCTTGGCGCGCCGCTTGTCACCCGGTTTCAAGTAGAACGAATGTTTCTTGATGTCCTTGATAATGTCTTCCTGCTGGACCTTCCGCTTGAACCGTCGGAGGGCGCTTTCAATCGACTCGCCTTCCTGGATCTTGACTTCAGCCACGAATTAATCACACCCCTTTCGCGGGTGGCTCGGTTCTGTGGCCGCCCTTGTTCGGGCGACCAAATATGTTAGGCTATCACGAAGCCGAGCGGATTCTAGGCGCATTCATTCCTTAGGTCAACGAAATAGTCCAGCGTGCGCCGGGTTGCGCGATCTGGCTCCTTTCCCTGCGTAAACCGCTGAATCCATGAAAGTTCTCGTGATCGGGGCAGGCGGGCGCGAGCACGCGATCGTCGCGCGATGCGCCGGCGAGTGCCGTCCCGGCGAGCTGCTGGCCGCTCCCGGCAACCCCGGAATCGCCGCCCTCGCCCGGCTCCTGCCGCTCGACCCGTCGCGCCCCGAGGATGTGCTGGAGGCGGTTGAACGCGAACAGGTCGAGCTGACGATCGTCGGCCCGGAACTGCCCCTCAGCATCGGTCTCGCCGACCGATTCATGGCGGCAGGACGGCTGATCGTCGGCCCGACGCAGGCGGCCGCGCGTCTCGAAACCAGCAAGGCCTTCGCGAAAGCCTTCATGCAGCGCCATCGGGTGCCGACCGCCCGGTTCCACACCTGCGACAGCAGTGACGAGGCTCTGGCATGCGTGCGATCGGGCGGATTGGGATTCCCGGTCGTGCTGAAGGCGGACGGTCTCGCGGCCGGCAAGGGTGTCGTCATCGCGCCGGATCTGGCGAGCGCGGAGGCGACGATTCACGACGTCATGGTCGATCAACGGTTCGGCTCGGCCGGGGCCCGCCTCGTCATCGAGGAATGCCTGGTCGGTCCGGAGGTCTCGTTCTTCGTCCTCTGCGATGGCCGGCGCGCGCTGCCGATCGGCACGGCACAAGATCACAAGCGCGTCTTCGACGACGATCGCGGCCCCAACACCGGCGGCATGGGGGCGTTCGCTCCCAGTCCGCTCGTCGACGCGGCGCTCGGCGAGCGCGTCATTCAACAGATCGTGCGTCCTGTCCTCGACGGCATGCGGGAAGAAGGACATCCCTTCAGCGGGTTTCTCTATGTCGGCTTGATGCTGACGGGCGACGGACCCAAGGTCATCGAATTCAACGTCCGGCTTGGCGATCCGGAAACCCAGGTCATCTTGAGCCTCATCGATGAACCGTTGCTGCCGTTGCTGGCCGCCGCTGCCCGGGGCGACCTGCGTGACGCGCCGGTCCGTCTCGCGGCCGGCGCGCGGGTGGGCGTCGTCATCGCCTCGCGCGGGTATCCCGAGACCGCCGACTCCGGTCGCGCCATCGACGGTCTCGACGCCGCAGCCCGGCTTCCCGGCGTCACGGTCTTTCACGCCGGTACCGCCGCGCACGACGGCCGGATCGTCACGGCGGGGGGACGCGTCCTGACCGTCGTCGGCAGCGGGGCGGACTACGCCGACGCCATCGCGCGCGCATACGGCGGTGTCTCGCGCATCTCCTTCGACGGCATGCAGTATCGGCGCGACATCGGTCGGCAGGCGATTCGAGCTGCCGGACCCGTCGCAGGCCGGCCGTGAAGTACTCCATCGTCACCTTCGGGTGCCGGGTCAACCAGGCCGATTCGCTCGGCTTCGAGGAGGCACTGCTCGCCGGCGGCGGCCAGGCGGTGTCGCCGATCGATGCCGACCTCGTCGTCGTCAACACCTGCTCGGTCACCGCCGCTGCCGATCAGGGCGCCCGGCAGGCTGTCCGACGGATCGCGCGAACCAACCCCGACGTTCGCATCGTCATGACCGGCTGCTATGCGACACGCTGCGGGGCAGAGGTCGCGGCGCTGCCCAACGTCGTCCAGATCATCCGCAACCCGGACAAGGAACAATTCGCCGCGATCGTCGGGGACCTTGGCGTCTCGACCGCCGCGCGATTCGGCGACGGACAGGGCAGCTGCGGCGCGCTGCTGGAGCCGGGTGTCGCCGGGCGGACTGCGTTCACGCTGCGGGTGCAAACCGGCTGTGCTCAGCCGTGCGCCTACTGCATCATTCCGGTCACCCGCGGCGCACCCCGCAGTGTGCCCGTCGAGACCGTGCGTCAGGAGCTGGCTCGTGCAGTCGCGGCGGGATTTCGGGAGGTGGCGCTCACCGGGGTGCACCTCGGGTCGTACGGGCGCGACCTGCCGCGTCCATCGTCGCTGGCGGAACTGCTGGACGAACTGTCTGCCAGCGGGCGAGGTGCCGTGCGGTTGCGGATCAGTTCGCTGGAGCCGATGGACTGCGTGCCAGCGATCGTCGACCTCGTCGAGCGCCAACCGATGCTCGCGCGGCATTTCCATCTGCCGTTGCAGCATGCCAGCGATCGCATGCTGCGGTGCATGCGGCGCCCCTACACACTGGCTCAGTACGCGGCACTCGTCGACGACATCCGCACGCGGATGCCCGAGGCCTCGATCGGTTCGGACGTCATCGTCGGATTTCCCGGCGAGACAGATGACGACTTCCCGCAACTTGCCGCCTATCTCGAGCGGTCGCCCCTGTCGCACGTGCACGTCTTCCCGTACTCGGACCGTCCGGGCACCGCGGCGACCGCGATGCCGGACAAGGTGTCGGGGCTCGTGATTCGCGAGCGGGCTCAGCAGGTGCGCGCGGTCTCGGCGCGGCTCGCGGAGCGGTTTCGCAGCAGTCAGGTCGGGACGGTGCACCGCGGCCTGGCACTCGAAGATGGGTCGCTGGTGGTGACCGGCAACTATCTGAAGGTGCGCATTCCGCCGGGCCGCCAGCGGAACGACTGGCTCGAGGTGAGGATTGCGTCGGCAGACGGTGACCGTTTGGTCGGCGAGGTGCTGTAGCGGCGCCCGCCCGTCTGGGGTGGCGTGCTACTGGCCGAACGCCGCGACCGCGAGGCGCTGTGCCGGGGACTGCCGCTGGCCTTCGACGATCAACTGTCCGCACGCAGCGCGGATGTCCCGCCCACGGCTCTTGCGCACCGACACCAGGGCGCCACGTTCCGAGAGGATGCGGGCGAACCGATCGATCGCCTCGTCCGACGGGCGCTCGAAGGGAATGCCTGCTGCGGCGTTCAGCGGGATGACGTTGATCTTGGCTTTCAGTCCGCTCAGCAGACGAGCCAGCTTGCGTGCGTCCTCCGCTGCGTCGTTGACGCCGGCGAGCAGGACGTACTCGAAGGTGATTCGGGCTCGGCGTTTCAAGGGGAACCGCTTGCACATCTCGATGATGTCGGCGATCCCGTATTTGCTGTTGATCGGTACCAGCCGGCCGCGCTGTCCGTCGGTCGGCGCGTGCAGTGAGATGGCCAGGTTCGGCATCAGCGGTTCGCGGGCGAGTTTCTCCAGCGCCGGCAGAAGGCCGACCGTGGAAAGCGTGACGCGCCGCATCGGCAGGGCCATGCCGTGTTCGTCGGCCATGATGCGGAGCGCCGTCATGGTCTCATCGTAGTTGTGCAGCGGCTCACCCATGCCCATCAGCACGACGTTGAACGGCGACGACTGGAGCCGCAGTTCACGCGCGAGCACCCGGACCTGACCGACGATCTCGGCCGCCGTGAGATTCCTGACCAGCCCCATCTTGCCGGTCAGACAGAACGCGCATGCCATGGCGCAGCCGACCTGCGTCGACACGCAGAAGGTCATCGCCGGCGTGTCCGGGATGAACACCGATTCGATAGAGCGGCCGTCCGCGAGGGTCAGGAGAAACTTCTCCGTCCCGTCGGCTGACCGTTCACGGGACGAAACGGTGGGGGTGGACAGGCGGAACTCAGTCGATAGCGTGGTGCGGAGGGTCGCCGGCAGGTCGCTCATGGCGGCCGGGTCGACGATGCCGTGGCGGTAGACCCAGGCGAAGATCTGCCTGGCGCGGAACCGTTCGAGTCCGCGGGCCACGAGGGCGGCCTCGAGAGCCGTGCGATCCAGTGCCGCCAGATCCGGGCGCGCGTCCTTGACGTTCACGATCGTTATCTCCGCGACGGCCTGTGCCCGCCGGGCCGACTCGCGATCCTATCACGCTGGTGCGCGCTTGCCCCAGCGCGAAGGCCCATGTTATAGTCACGATTGTTCTTTTAATCCCTTTTATTTCAAGGCTTTGCGGCACGTCGCGCCGAACTGGACGGACGACCCACCCGCGTTCCTGCTGCGGAGCTCCACGTTGTCGAATTCACCGATCGTTGCTGACGCGCTCGAGAACGGCCTCCGTGTCCTGACGGAGCAGATGTCGCAGGTGCGCTCGGTCAGCATCGGCGTGTGGTTGACCCGGGGGTCGCGGCATGAGACCGCCGAGCGCGGCGGCATCGCCCATTTCGTCGAGCACATGCTCTTCAAGGGCACCGGCACCCGCTCGGCGGAAGACATCGCCCAGGCGATCGACTCGATTGGCGGCCAGCTCGACGCGTTCACCGCCAAGGAGTACGCCAGCTACTACATCAAGGTGCTCGACGAGCACCTGCCACTGGCCCTCGACATCCTTTCCGACATCGTTCGAAACCCGGCGTTCACACCGGATGACATCGAGCGCGAAAAGAAGGTCGTCATCGAGGAGATCAAGATGGTCGAGGACACGCCGGATGACCTCGTCCATGAACTGTTCACGCAGGGATTCTGGAACGATCATCCGCTCGGCCGGCCGATTCTCGGCGTCCGCGAGACCGTCGAATCGTTCAGTGCGCCATTGCTGCGGGACTACTTCCGCGATGCCTACGCGCCCGAGAACCTAATCGTCGCCGCCGTCGGCAACCTCGACCATCAGCACGTGCGAGCCCTGGTCGCCGAGCGATTCGGGGACATGGCGCGCGTCGGCGCGCCGGCCGGCGAGGTAGCCCCGGCCGTGTCGCCGAAGATTCTGATCCGGAACAAGGAGCTCGAGCAGAGTCACATCTGCCTGGGCACCAGTAGCTATCCCCAGGACCATGTCGACCGCTACGCCAGCTACGTGCTGAATACACTGCTCGGCGGCTCGATGAGCTCGCGCCTCTTCCAGAACGTGCGGGAGAAGCGGGGGCTCGCCTACGCCGTCTTTTCAGGCCTCAGCGCGTATCGGGACGCCGGGTCGTTCACCATTTACGCCGGGTGTGCCAATGAAGCGGTCGGCGAGGTAATCGATCTCGTTGTCGAGGAACTGCGTGGCGTCAAGCACGCGGCGGTTCCCCTGGCTGAGTTGCAGCGGGCCAAGGACCACCTCAAAGGCAGCCTGATGCTCAGCCTCGAGAACACGGCGAGCCGGATGTCGCATCTGGCCCGCCAGGCCATCTACTTCGACCGGTTGTTCGGACTCGACGAGACGCTGGACGGTATCGAGCGGGTGACGGTGAACGACATCCAGCGGGTCGCGAGCGACCTGTTCCGTCCCGACGCCCTCGCGGCGACGGTGCTCGGCAACGTCAACGGATTGCAGATTCCACGGGAGCGCTTGAACGTCGGATGATCGCACGATACACCCACCCGGACATGGGTCGCATCTGGAGCGACCAGCGGCGCTACGAAACCTGGCTGCGCGTCGAGACCGCCGCCGCCGAAGCGATGGCGGCGGCCGGCATCGTACCCGCCGAGGCGGCCCGCGACATTCGCGAGCGCGGCGCGTTCGACATCGCCCGCATTGACGAGATCGAGAAGACGACCCAGCACGACGTGATCGCGTTCACCACCTCGGTGGCCGAGAAGGTCGGTGCATCGGCCCGCTGGATGCACTTCGGCATGACGTCCTCGGACGTCATCGACACCGCGCAGGCGCTGCAGATGCGCGAGGCCTGCGACCTCATCCTCGGTGATCTCGATCGGCTGGGTGCCGCCATCCGTCAGCGCGCCGGCGAGCATCGCCGCACGCCGATGATCGGCCGCACGCATGGCGTTCACGCCGAGCCGATGACGCTCGGCGTCAAGCTGGCGCTCTGGTACGCGGAGCTGCAGCGGAGCGTCGAGCGGGTGCGGCGGGCCCGCGAGGTCATCAGTGTCGGCAAGCTGTCCGGCGCGGTCGGCATGTTCGCCCACCTCCCGCCGGCGATCGAGGCCGACGTCTGTCACCGGCTCGGCCTCCAGCCGGTGCCGGTCGCGTCGCAGGTGATTCAGCGCGATCGGCACGCCGAACTGCTGTCGGCTCTCGCCATCGCCGCCGCCTCGCTCGAGAAGTTCGCGCTCGAAATCCGCGGTCTGCAGAAGAGCGAGATCGGCGAACTCGAGGAGCCGTTCGGCAAAGGTCAGAAGGGCTCGTCGGCGATGCCGCACAAGCGCAACCCGATTGGCTGCGAGCAGATCGTCGGCCTGGCACGGCTGATTCGCGGCAACTGTCATGCGGCGTTCGAGAATATCGCCCTGTGGCACGAGCGCGACATCTCCCACTCATCGGTGGAGCGCGTCATCCTTCCCGACAGCTTCATCGCCCTCGACCACATGCTCCGGCGGTTCACACGAATCGTCCAGGGGATGGTGGTCTATCCCGAGCGGATGAAAGAGAACCTGGAACGGTCCCGGGGCGTCGTCTTCTCCGGAACGGTGCTGCTCGAGCTGGCCCGTCGCGGGACGTCGCGCGAACAGGCCTACGAATGGGTCCAGCGCAACGCCATGCGATCATTTGCAGAACAGCGGGACTTCAAGAGCCTGCTCCTCGACGACGCGGACGTGACCGGTGTGCTGGGGCCGGCCGAGATCGAGCGGGCATTCGACCTCGACGAGCAGTTCCAGTACGTCGACGCCATCTTCCACCGGGTGTTTGCCTCCGAGCCGGCACTGACGGGGAACTGATGCCCGCCTGCGTCCGCGCGACGGTCGAGACGTGGCTCCCCGGCCCGCGGGGCCGTACAATTGCGCAAGACGCACGTTCGAGCACCCGGCCATCGGGCGTGGACGCCGCGATGACTCCGATCGGACGGGCCCAGCGCGCGTGGCGGCGGCCGGCGCGGCGTGCACGACAGATAGCCTGACTCTGAACGCGCAAAGGGCAGCATGCTGGACAAATTCAAGGACGAGTGCGGTGTCTTCGGCATCTTCGGCCACCCCGAAGCGGCCAACATGACCTATCTGGGACTCTACGCGCTCCAGCACCGCGGTCAGGAGAGCGCCGGAATCGCAGCATCCGACGGCCAGCAGGTACGCGTGTCGCGGGCGATGGGGTACGTCGCCGACACCTTCGATGGTGATACCCTGTCCGCCCTCCCGGGCGAGATTGCCATCGGCCACGTCCGCTACTCGACGGCCGGCGAGAGCCGGCTCTCCAATGCGCAGCCGATTCTGATCGACTGCGCGCACGGACAGATCGCCATCGGTCACAACGGCAATCTCGTGAACGCCGGCGAGATTCGCGAGGATCTGGTGACCCAGGGCTCGATCTTCCAGTCCAGCACCGATACCGAGGTCGTCCTCCACCTCTACGCGCGGTCCAAGGCACCGACGGTGCAGGACGCGGTCGTCGAATCGGTGGCGCAGCTGCAGGGCGCCTTCTCGCTCGTCCTGATGACCAAGGACAAGCTGATCGCGGTCCGCGACCCGCACGGATTCCGGCCGCTGGCGTTCGGGCGCCTCGGCGACGCGTATGTCGTCTGTTCGGAGACCTGTGCGATGGATCTCATCGGTGCGACCTACGTCCGCGACGTCGAACCGGGCGAGCTGCTCGTCATCGACCAGAACGGCCCACAGTCGTTCAAGCCGTTTCCGCCCGCGCCGCTCGCTCATTGTGTCTTCGAGCACGTCTACTTCGCCCGCCCGGACAGCTATGTGTTCGGTCGCAGCGTGAACGAGGTCCGGACGAACCTCGGTCGCATCCTCGCCCTCGAGCAACCCGCCCGTGCCGATGTCATCGTGCCGTTGCCCGATTCCGGGGTGTGCGCTGCCATGGGCTATGCGGAGGAGTCGGACATCCCGTTGCGGATGGGGCTCATTCGCAACCACTACGTCGGCCGAACCTTCATCCAGCCGCAATCCTCGATTCGCCACTTCGGGGTCAAGGTCAAGCTCAATCCGGTGCGCAGCATCCTCGAAGGCAAGCGGGTGGTGCTGGTGGATGATTCGATCGTCCGCGGCACCACCAGCCGCAAGATCGTTCGCATGGTCCGCGCCGCGGGCGCCCGCGAAGTCCACGTCCGGATCAGCTGTCCGCCGACGATTTCCCCCTGCTTCTATGGTGTCGACACGCCGCGCCGCTCGGAACTCATTGCCGCGACCCATACGCAGGAGGAGATTCGCGACTTTCTCGAAGCCGACAGCCTCGGCTATCTGAGCCTCGAAGGGCTGATGGCCGCCGTCGGCACCGGCCGCCAGCATTACTGCAGCTCATGCTATACGGGTATCTATCCGGTGGTCTTTCCGCAGGACGAGCGTTCGTATCTGCAGTTGGCGTTGAAACTCGACAAGGAGCCAGTGACGAGATAACGATGGCAGCCGTCGTGGGAAGCTCATGTCGGCGTGGCTGGCGACGCATGGTCCCGCTGGTCTTCCTGGCCGCCGCTCTGTTGCCGATGCTCGGGGCCGCGGCCGGGGCTCAGACCGCCTCACCCGAGCCTGCCGCGCCACAGGCGGTCTCGACGCAGCAGCTGGAACAGGCCATCGCTGCTCTCGGCAACCTGGACTACGACACCCGGACGAGCGCCTCTCGCCTGGTCCGCCGGACGCCCGCCGGTCAGGCCGTGCCGGCGCTGCTCCAGGCGGTGTCGGGTCACGCCGACGGTTACGTGCGCTATCGCGCCCTCGTGCTGCTCACCGGATTCAACGACCCGCGCACCGGCGATGCGATGCGCGAGTCGCTGGCCAGCCCCAACGATCGCCTCCGGACCGTCGCCTACAGTTTCTTCGAGCACAACCCGACGCCGGCGATGGTGCCCGACCTGATCGCGGCGCTCGAGAAGGAGCAGGCGGAGTTCGTCCGACCGTCGCTCGTCCGCGCCCTCGCCGCCCACGGCGCCGATCCGCGGGTGCAGCGGCTGCTGGTTCGCGACGTCGGAAGGGGCGAAGACTTCTTCCGTGGCGCGGTCATCGAAGCGCTGGGCGACTACCGGGCGCAGTACGCGCTTGACGCCATCACCGTGGTCGCGCAGCAGGACGGCCCGTTGCAGGACGATGCCGCCATCGCGCTCGGCAAGATCGGCGACAAGCGGTCTCTCGAAATCCTGGCTGGGCTGCAGCGCAGTGCGCCCCGTGAGCGGCAGCCGGCGGTGGCGACTGGAATCTGCCTGCTGGGGACCAACTGCGAGTCACACGAAGGCTTTCTCGTGCAGACGCTGGCGTTTGCTGATCGGAACCCCGGCTTCCAGGAACTGCTGCGCGGCGCGGCGACGGGACTCGGAGCGCTGGCCATCAGCGGGCGGCCGTCGGCCGCGTCGGCGTTGCTCGACGTCGGCATTCCCTCCCGCGATCCGACCCGCGCACCGGTGGCGCTGGCGCTGGCGGCTGTCGCGCTGCGGAACACGACCCTGCTGCTGGGGCTGCTCGATCAGCAGTCGGATCAGGCGGCGGCCCTGAGCCTGCTGGCCGAGGGTTTCGACATGCTGGAGGAAGATCTCGACAAGGAGCGGTTCTTCGCGTCCGTCCGACGGACCTACTGGACGAGTGTGGAGGGAGCCTCGACGAAAGCCCTCATGCAGACCTTGATTCGCAACCTGGACTTCTAGATGGACTATCGACAGTCGGGCGTCGACATCGACGCAGGGAATGAGACGGTCAAGCGTATTCGCTCGCTCGCTCGCGGCACCTACACTCCGGGCGTGCTGTCCGACATCGGATCGTTCGGCGGGCTGTTCGCGCTCGACCCGACGCAGTTCCGGGAGCCGGTGCTGGTGTCCAGTGCCGACGGCGTCGGCACGAAACTGAAGGTCGCCTTCCTGACCGGCAAGCACGACACGATCGGCGCCGACCTCGTCAATCATTGCGTCAACGACATCCTCGTGCAGGGGGCGGTCCCGCTCTTCTTCCTGGACTATCTCGCGACCGGTCGCCTCTCGCCCGACGTGGCCGAGCAGGTGGTGACCGGCGTCGCTCGTGCGTGCCGCGAGAACGGCTGCGCCCTCATTGGCGGTGAAACCGCCGAGATGCCGGGCTTCTACGCAGACGGGGAATACGACATTGGCGGGTTCATCGTCGGGGCCGTCGAGAAGGCGTCGATCATCGATGGCCGTCGCATCGTCGCCGGCGACGTTCTGATCGGGCTGCCGTCTACCGGACTGCACACCAACGGGTACTCACTCGCCCGCAAGGTGCTCTTCGACGTCGCCGGCCTGGCACCCGCCACCTACGTCGACGAACTCGGTGCCTCGGTCGGCGCGGCGCTGCTCGAAACCCACCGGTCGTATCTGCCGGTCATCCGCCCGCTGCTCGGCTCGGGCCGCGTCAAAGGGATGGCGCATATCACCGGCGGCGGAATCACGGAGAATCTCCCGCGCGTGCTTCCCGACGGCTGCGCGGCAGACATCGAGCGCCGGGCGTGGTCGGTACCGCCGATCTTCTCGCTCATCCAGCGGTGGGGCGGCATCTCCGACTCGGAGATGCTCCGCGCCTTCAACATGGGGATAGGCCTGATCGTCGTCTGCTCGGCGGCCGACGCCGTCGCCGTTCTCGGGGCCCTCAGGGAGGCAGGGGAACCACAGGCCGTCATCATCGGCCACGTCGGCCCTGGCGCCGGAACAGTGCAGTACCGCTGATGGGTCGACGGCTTGGCGTGCTGATCTCGGGCCGGGGAAGCAATCTCCAGGCGATCGTCGATGCCATCCACAGCGGGCGACTGGGGGCCACTGTCGCGGTGGTCATTTCGAACAAGGCCGACGCCGCCGGGCTGCAGCGCGCCGCGGCGGCCGGCATCGAGACCCTGGTCCTGATGCCGCGGGCTTTCCGTGACCGCCTTTCGTATGACGCGGCAATCGCCGCGGCGCTGCGCGAGCGCGCGGTCGACCTCGTCTGCCTCGCCGGCTACATGCGCATCGTCGG
Organism: uncultured Acidobacteriota bacterium; assembly: GCA_902825985.1. Taxonomy (GTDB): domain Bacteria; phylum Acidobacteriota; class Vicinamibacteria; order Vicinamibacterales; family CAVVIG01; genus VFZL01. The sequence goes on from CADEDC010000102.1 coordinate 14,035, forward strand.
CCCGCCACTGCTCGAGGCGTACCCGTCGCGGGTCATGAACATCCACCCGTCCCTGCTGCCGGCATTTCCCGGGCTCGACGCGCCGGGCCAGGCGGTGCGGCACGGCGTGAAGGTCAGTGGTGCGACCGTTCACCTGGTGACGGCGGGGCTCGATGACGGTCCGATCGTGCTGCAGTCGGCGGTGCCGGTCCTCGAGGACGACAGCGCCGACTCGCTCGCCGCGCGGATCCTCGTGGAGGAGCACCGCCTCTACCCCGCGGCGATTCAATTCCTGCTCGACGGGCGCTGGACGGTCGAGGGGCGCCGCATCGTTCGGACAGCCGTCGACGTCGCTCAGGCCGGCGGCGATTGCAGCGTCAGCACGGCGACCTCCGGTGGACAGCCGAGGCGGATCGGGACGTAGACGGTTCCGACGCCACGGCTCACGAAGATCCGCGTGTCCCCGAGCGACCCCAGACCGGAGATCACCGGGAACTTCTTCGCGGCGATCGCGCCGACGATCGGGAGGACGACCTGGCCGCCGTGTGTGTGGCCGGAGAGCACCAGCGGCATGTTCAATGCCGATGCCTCGACGAGGCGGCGGGGGTCGTGCGCCAGCAGCAGCGTCGTTCCACTCGCGCCGCGGGCTGCGAGGGCGATGTCCGCGGCTCGCTTGGTCCAATAGCGGATGCCGACGAGTTCGAGCCGTTCGTTGCGGATGCGCCGCTGTGTCCGCGCGTCGCGCAGCACCTCGATGCCGTGGCGGTGCAAGGCCGACGGCACGTCCCGATCGTCGTCGTGATTCCCGAGCACCGCGAAGACGCCGTGCGGGGCGCGGAGGTCGGCGAGCGCCTCAGCTGCCGGTTCGACGTATCGGCGATCACCGAACGTGACGTAGTCCCCGCCGAGGACGATCAGGTCCGGCTCCTGTCCCATGAGCGCTGACGCGGCTTCCCGCACGTCCGCTTCGGACACCCACTGGCTGCGGTGCACGTCTGTCATCAGGCCGATCCGTAATCCCGACAGCGCGGCGGGCAGGCCGGGAACGGTGATGGATTCGCTGGTGACCGCGAGGCGGCGCCGTTCGTAGAGATAGCCGTAGGCACCCGTACCGGTCGCGCCGCCGACGCCGGTGGCGACCAGGGCCTTCAGAAGCGTCCGCCGGCTGAATACCATCGGCTGATATAGTAAATCGTCGGCGCGGCCACCGTCGTGCGCGACGTTGTTTCAGGTGTACATGCACAACTTTTTCGAGGAACTGTCCTGGCGTGGTCTCGTGTACGACGCCACCGACGGCCTAGCGGAGCTGCTCGCTGCGGGATCGATGACGGTCTACATCGGTTTCGATCCGACGGCGTCCAGTCTCCACGTCGGCTCGTTGCTGCCGGTGATGGCGCTGGCGCGTCTGCAGCGGACCGGCCACGCTCCGATCGCCATTATCGGCGGCGGCACCGGCATGATCGGCGACCCGAGCGGCAAGTCCCAGGAGCGGACGCTGTTGACGCCGGATCAGGTCGCACACAACCTCGCCGGCATTCGCGGGCAGCTCGAGCGCTTTCTGCGCTTCGACGGGCCGCAGGCGGCGCGCATCGTCGACAACGCCGACTGGCTGGCGACGATCGATCTGATGACGTTTCTGCGCGACGTCGGCAAGCACTTCACCGTCAACTACATGCTGCAGAAGGAGTCGGTCAGTCGTCGTCTGGACAACGAGGATGGCATCTCGTTCACCGAGTTCAGCTATCTGATCCTGCAGGCGTACGACTTCCTGCAGATGTCGGATCGCTACGACTGTGCGGTGCAGATGGGTGGGAGTGATCAGTGGGGCAACATCACGGCCGGCATCGATCTGATCCGCCGGTTGCGCGCACGAAAGGCGCACGGCCTCGTCATGCCGCTGGTGACGTCGGCCTCGGGGACGAAGTTCGGGAAGACGGAAGCGGGCGCGATATGGCTCGATCGCGAGCGGACATCGCCGTTCCGCTTCTATCAGTTCTGGCTGAATACCGACGATCGTGATGTCGATCGCTACCTGAAGTTCTTCACCTTTCTCGATCGCGAGACGGTCCAGTCGCTCGAGGCGGCGACGGCGGCGCAACCGGAGAGGCGTGAGGCGCAGCGCGTCCTGGCGCGCGAGGTCACCAGACTCGTGCATGGCGACGACGAGGTGCAGCGGGCGGAGCACGCATCCGCCCTGCTCTTCGGCGAAGACATCGCGTCGCTGCCGGTTGACGATGTGCTGGCGGTGTTCGGCGACGTGCCGTCGACCGACGTCGCTGCCGCGGAGTTCGACGGCGGATTGGCGGTGATCGAACTGCTCGTGCGCGCCAGGCTGGCGCCGTCGAAGAGCGAAGCCCGGCGCGTGCTGCAGTCCGGCGGCGTGTATGTGAACAACCGCCGGGTGACCGATGTGGCGGAGAAGCTGACGCGCGATCGGGCCATCGGCGGGCAGCTCTTCGTCGTTCGCAAGGGTGCACGTCAGCAGGCGCTCGTGCGGATTGCTTGACAGGCGGGAGTCCATGCCGTAGTATCTCTGGACGGTCGGCGTGAGCCACCCGCTGCTCGCGCAGCGGAGAGCGAGACGGGCAGCCACTTGCGGCTGGGTCGCAATCCCGAATCAGCTTTGGTCCTCGGAGATTCTGCCAGGCAATTCGCCCGCAGCGTTACTCGAGTTCAACCGATTATTCAAGCCTTGATGGTGAGCACGAACACCAAAAAAGGCATTGACAAGAAAAACACCTTTCGATAGTCTTGGAAGGTTCCCCTGAATGAG
>CADEDC010000103.1 GCA_902825985.1 uncultured Acidobacteriota bacterium
ACGAGACGATCGCCGTCTACGACTTCGGTGGCGGCACCTTCGACATTTCGATTCTCGAAGTGGGTGAAGGGGTCGTCGAGGTGAAGGCGACCAACGGCGACACCCATCTGGGCGGCGACAACCTCGACCAGCGGATCATCGACTGGCTGATCAGCGAGTTCAGGAAGGCCGAGGGGATCGATCTCGGCAAGGACCGGATGGCGCTGCAACGCCTCAAGGAGGCGGCGGAGAAGGCGAAGATGGAACTCTCGACCGTCGTCGAGAGCGAGATCAACCTGCCGTTCATCACGGCGGACGCCACCGGTCCCAAGCACCTGCAGGTGAAGCTGACGCGGGCGCGGTTCGAGCAGCTGGTCGACGACCTGCTGCAGCGCACCGTCGGCCCGACGAAACAGGCGCTCGCCGATGCCGGCATCGACCCGTCCAAGATCGACGAGGTCGTGCTGGTGGGCGGCTCGACCCGCATTCCGAAGGTGCAGGCGATCGTGCGCGAGCTGTTCGGCAAGGATCCGCACAAGGGGGTGAATCCGGACGAAGTCGTCGCGATCGGTGCGGCGGTGCAGGCCGGCGTGCTCTCCGGCGAAGTCAAGGATCTGCTGCTGCTCGACGTGACCCCGTTGTCGCTCGGCATCGAAACGATGGGCGGCGTGATGACGACGCTCATCACGCGCAACACGACGATTCCGACGCGCAAGGGCGAGACCTTCTCGACCGCGTCCGACAATCAGACGAGCGTCGAGGTCCACGTGCTGCAGGGCGAGCGCTCGATGGCGCGCGACAACCGGACGCTCGGCAAGTTCCACCTGATCGGCCTGCCGCCGGCGCCGCGCGGCGTGCCGCAGATCGAAGTCACGTTCGACATCGACGCCAACGGCATCGTCAACGTGCACGCGAAGGATCTCGGCACCGGCAAGGAGCAGAAGATCACGATCACCGCGTCCAGCGGCCTCAGCAAGGACGAGGTCAGCAAGATGATGAAGGACGCCGAGGCGCACGCCGAGGACGACCGCAAGCGGCGCGAGGAGATCGAAGCCCGCAACCAGGCGGATCAGGCGGTCTACGCCGCCGAGCGGTTCGTCAAGGAGTCGGGGGACAAGCTGCCGGCCGCCGATCGGCAGGCGATCGAAACCGCCACCGACGCGCTGCGCAAGGCGATCGAGTCGAACGATGCGGCGGCCATCACGAAGGCGATGGAGGATTTGAACGGCGCGCAGCACAAGGCGGCCGCGGCGCTCTATCAGCAGGCGGCGCCCGGCCAGGCCGCGTCCGGACCTGGTGCGACCGCCGGCAGCGCCGAGGCGGGCGGCGGTTCGCAGGGCAGTGCCGGCGGCGCGCCCGGTGACGTCATCGATGCCGAGGTCGTCGACGACAAGTAGCCGACGGGCCGCACGCCGCGCCCGGATGCGTGGGTCTGGCCGGCCGACCCGCCGGCCGGGCGTCCGGCCCGCCGCCACCACACTCTGACGTGTCATGGATCTCTACATCGTGCTCGGCCTGTCTCGGGAGGCGTCGCTTGACGAGATCAAGCGCGCGTACCGGAGGCTCGCCCGCAAGTTTCACCCGGACATCAACCCGGGGGACCGCGAGGCGGCGGCGCAGTTCCGGCAGATTGCCGAGGCCTACGAGACCTTGAGCGATCCGTCGCGTCGCGAGCGCTACGATTCTGGCGGTCCGATGACGGCGGTGTTCGAGTCGCGGGCAACCGTCGGCTTCGAGGGCTTCGACTTCTCGATCGCGGTGAGCGGCGCCGAGGCGCCGACCTTCGGCGATCTGTTCTCCGACGTCTGGACCGAACGGGCGCAACGGAGCGCCGGGCCGGAACGCGGCGCCGATCTGCATCAGACGGTGCGGGTGCCGTTCGACCTCACCATGCACGGCGGCCAGCGGGCGGTGACGGTGACGCGCCAGGTCGTGTGTCACGCGTGCGCCGGCGCCGGCGTCCTGCGCGGCTCGGTGCGCGACTGTCCGCAGTGTCAGGGGACGGGCGCCGTCCGCTCGACCCGCGGCCACATGGTGTTTTCGCGACCGTGTGTGCCGTGTCGCGGCAGCGGCCGGCTGCCGAATCCCTGGTGTCCGTCGTGCGCCGGGCAGCAGCGGGAGATGCGGACCGAAACGCTGACCGTCCAGATTGCGCCCGGGGTCGGCGACGGCGCGCGGATCCACGTGCCCGGACTCGGCCACGCCGGACGCGACGGCGGCGAGCCGGGGGATCTCCATCTCACGGTGGATGTCGAACCGCACCGGTTGTTCACGCGCGACGGCGACGACCTGCACGTGATCGTGCCGGTCGCCGTCCACGAGGCGGCCCTCGGCGCGCGGATCGAGGTGCCGACGCCCGACCAGCCGGTGCGCCTGCGGGTGCCGCCGGGGACCCAATCCGGTCAGCGCTTCCGCCTGCGCGACCGCGGCGTGCCGTCGTTGCGCGACGGCCGGCGTGGCGATCTGGTCGTCGAAGTGCGGCTGGTGCTGCCGCGCGTGCTCGACGAACGCTCGAAGGAGCTGCTGCGCGAGTTCGGCCGGCTGAACGTCGAAGACGTGCGTAAGGACCTGACGGTGCCCCGATGAAGAAAACCGGCAAATCCTACTTCATGATCAGCGTGGTGGCGCAGAAGTACAACATCCACCCGCAGACACTCCGGCTCTACGAGCGTGAGGGGCTGCTCAAGCCGTCACGGACCGACGGGAACACCCGGCTCTACTCGGAGGAGGATCTCGAGCAGCTCGAGACCATCCTGTCGTTGACGCGCGACCTCGGCGTCAACCTCGCCGGCGTCGAGATCATCCTGAACATGCGGCGCAAGATCGAACGCATGCAGGACGAAGTCAACGAGTTCATGGCCTACGTCAAGCACGAACTGGCGCGCGGCCTCGACCACGATTGGGAGCAGCGGCTGTCGACCGCGCTCGTCAAGTCGTCGCCGACCGATCTCGTCAGGGCAACACCCCGAACCGATGCGGGTGCGGCGCCGGTGCCGCCGTCGACAACGAAAGTCTAGATCCCGTCCGCACGGTTGCTGGTATACTGCCGCCGTCGGTGGTCGCCACCGACGCCCGCTTCATCGGCTCGTCATTCATCTCATGTCCTGCCCGCTTTGTGACGACACCGGATGGAAGCCGCTCGAGCGGGAGGGCGTACGCTACGTCGCCCGCTGCGACTGCTGGCGCGAGTCGGCGGGGCGTCAACGGCTCGATACGGCGAACATTCCCAAACGCTACCAGCACTGCACCATCGACAACTTCAAGGTGTACAACGAGTCGCTCGAGCGCGCCGCGGCGCAGGCCCGCAAGCTCGCCGACGAGTTCCCGTCCGTCGGGCGCGGCCTGTTCCTCGAGGGGCAGCCGGGCGTCGGCAAGACGCACCTGGCGGTGGCCGTGCTGAAGCAGGTCATGCACACCGCCGGCGCCCGCGGCCTGTTCTACGACACCCGGGATCTGCTCCGCGTGATTCGCGGCACCTACAACGCCTCGACGCACACGACCGAGCTCGACATCCTGCGCCCGGTGATGACCGCCGACCTGCTGGTGCTCGACGACCTGGGCGCGGAGAAGACGTCGGAGTGGGTCGAGGAGACGATGAACCTCATCGTCAACACCCGCTACAACGAGCGCCGCCCGACCATCTTCACGTCCAACTACGAGGACATTCCCGACGACACCGACCCGAACTCCCTGCTGTTCCGCATCGGCTACCGCATGCGGTCGCGACTGCACGAGATGTGCGAGTTCGTCGTGCTCGACGGCGCCGACTACCGGATGATGCCGACCAATGGCGGTGTCGACGATCTCATGACGCTGTGGCACACACGCAAGAAGACGTTGCCGTCCCGCAGTTCCGGACGCCAGGCACGGGCGCAGCTGCGGGCGCCGGCCAAGGACGGCAAGGCCGACCTCAAGTGGCCGGGTGGACGCGCGGGCAGCTAGGCCGTCGCCGGTGACGCCGCGGCTCGGCCTCTACGTCCACGTGCCCTTCTGCGCCGCGATCTGCAACTACTGCAACTTCAACCGCGGTCTGTTCGACCCGCAGCAGAAATCGCGCTACGTCGAGGCCCTGCTCCGAGAAATCCGGGACGCGCCGCGGACCCCTGGACCCCACCTGCCGCCGGAGCCGGCCGGCGCCGTTCCCGCGGATACGGTGTTCTTCGGCGGCGGCACGCCGTCGCTGCTGACGCCCGACGACATCGGCGCGATTCTGGCGGCGTGCCGGGAGGCGTATCTCCTGGCCCCCGGGGCCGAGATCACGCTCGAAGCGAACCCCGAAACGGTGACCCCGGCGTCGCTCGACGGCTTTCGGGCGGTGGGCATCAACCGCGTGAGCTTCGGCGTCCAGTCGTTCCGCGACGACGAACTGCGGCGCCTGTCGCGCCTGCACGACGCCGCCCGCGCCCGCGCCGCGTACGCGGAGGCGCGCGCCGCCGGCTTCGACAACGTCAGCCTCGACCTGATGATGTGGCTGCCCGGCCAGCGGGTGACGGACTGGCTCGCCTCCGTCGACGCCGCCATCGACCTGAGTCCCGACCATCTCTCGCTGTATCTCCTCGAGGTGTATCCAAACGCGCCGCTCAAGGAAGATATGGCACGCTCCCAGTGGTCGCAGGCGCCCGATGATGACGCGGCCGACATGTACCTCGAAGCCATGGGCCGTCTCGAGCGGGCCGGTCTGGTGCAGTACGAGATCTCGAACGTGGCGCGTTCCGGACGGCAGTCCCGGCACAATCTCAAATACTGGCGCGACGGGGCGTGGCGCGGCTTCGGTTGTGGCGCCCACTCGACGCGGGACGGGGTCCGGTGGAAGAATGTGTCGGCGACCGACGAGTACATCGCGCGGGTGCGCAGCGGAGGTGCAGCGGATCGCGGCCTGGCCGAGGTTCAGCCTGCCGCCACCGACGTTCGGATGAGCCTCTTTGCGGACGTCCGGCACCTGTCAGCCGAGGAACAGTTGGGCGATGCGCTGTTTACCGGGCTGAGGCTGTCTGAAGGGATCGGTTTCGGAGACATACGGGCCCGCTATGGGGTGGACGTCTGGGAGCGGTTCGGACGAGACCTGGAGCCGTTCGAGGCCGCCGGGTTGCTGCAGCGGAATCGACACCGCCTGTGGTTGACCCGTCGGGGAATGCTTCTTGCTCACGAAGTGATGGCGGTTTTCGTGTAGCCCCAAGTACGTTAGAGTATCCCGCCTTTAACATTCCCTTGCGCGAGGAGGACGAGATGGTGCGTAGCTTTACGCCGGCGATCGGAAGCCGGTCCCGTTGGATGGCTCTTGGGCTGATGGTCGCGGTGTGGGCGGCGGCACCGTCTCGCGCGGCGGCGCAGGCGCCGCAGACACAGACGTTCAGCGGCAGTGGCATGGTGCTGAACTTCGTCAAGCCCGACAAGACGGCCGATTTCGAAGCCGTCATGGGCAAGCTGAAGGAAGCGCTCCAGAAGAGCGAGAAGCCCGAGCGCAAACAGCAGGCGGCGAGCTGGAAGCTGTTCAAGTCGCCCGATCCGGCCGGCGGCAACACCCTGTACGTGTTCATCGTCGACCCGGCCGTCGCCGATGCCGACTACACGGTGACCAACATCCTCAACGAAGCGTTCCCGAACGACGTGCAGGCGCTCTACAAGCAGTACGTCGACTCGCTCGCCAATCGCAACATCATCAACCTGGCGCTGATCAACGACTTCGGCAAGTAGTGCCCGGCGCCGGCCCCGTCCGGCGCCGCTCTTCAGACGGGCTCGATGGTTCGACGGTTCACAGGTTCATCGCCGCCGCGACACACGGCAGCGGCGCCGGTGAATCGTCGCAATCTAGAACGCGAGATTCAGCCCCGCGTACACCCGATGCGCCGGCGACACCACCGCATCGTCCCCGAGCCGGAACCACCGATAGTCGAGCCGCAGCCGCAACGGGCCGGCCAGCGTGATCTTCACGCCGCCGCCGGTGTTGAATCCGACGCCCGTGTCCTGCGCGGCACCGAGGCGCTCGCGGTACAGGCCGGTGCCGGTCGTGACATACGGCTGCATGCGCAGGATCGCGACCGGCGTCTGCAACAGCACGTTGGCCATGCCGGTGCGCAGCGACGGCGAGAGCCGGGCGGGATCCTCGCCGGTCGTGGCGTACTCGAACTCGAATCCGAGGATGAGCAGGCCAGAGCCGATCGAGGCGCCCTTGGCCAGCCGTTCATCGGGCGACAGCGTGGCGCCCAGGAACGCCGTCACATCGGCGGCCGCGGGACGGGGCAGCAGCAGCGCGCCGATCAGCGCCAGCGCGAGCGTAGGAACGCGGGTCATGAATCCTCCTGCCGATAGAATAGCTGAACGGGTCGCATCGCCCCGTCGCCGCGAGGAGAAGAGCCGTGCATCGCAGTACGTTCCTGGCCACCAGCCTCGGCTGTCTGTGGCTGACCGTTGCCCTCTCTGCCGACACGCTCGTGCTGCGTGACGGTCGCCGCCTGCCGGGCACCCTGCTGGCCGTGCGCGACGGCGTCATCGAATTCGAAGGCCAGCGCGGCGGCGTCTTCAGCGGCCGCGAGCGCATGCGCATCGACCGCGCCGACGTCGTCCGCATCGAGTTCGAGGACGAGCGCTTCGACCGGGGCCGCGGTCCGTCCGGTGATCGCCGCGACGGCCCGCCGGACGACGGCCGCCCGTCCGGGCTGCGGGAGCGCGACGTCCGCGTGAACGCGCGCGACGCCTGGACCGACACCGGCATCACCGTGCGTCCGGGGCAGACGGTGTACTTCAACGCCAGCGGCCGGGTGCGCTGGGGACCCGGGCGTCAGGACGGGCCGGCGGGCGAGAGGAATTCGCCGCGCAACGACGGACGGCCGATTCCGAGTCGACCGGCGGCATCGCTCATCGGCCGGGTCGGCGACGGCAACGACTTCTTCTTCGTCGGCGACGGCACCGAGGGCATCCGTGTCCGCAGCGGCGGCACCCTCTACCTCGGCCTGAACGACGACTTTCTCGAGGACAATTCCGGAGCGCTCGCGGTCACCGTGTACTACTGAGGTTGTCGCCCGCAGTGATACGCTGATGGTTGGCATGGACTTCCGGCCGACCGACGAACAGGAGCTCTTGCGGCGCAGCGTGCGTGAGTTCGCCGAAATCGAGATGCGGCCGCACGTCAGCGAGTGGGATGAGGCGCAGCATTTCCCGGCCGAATTGCTGCCGCGGCTCGCCGAACTCGGGCTCATGGGGATGCAGTTTCCCGACGAATATGGCGGCGCCGGGCTGTCGGCCGTCGACTACTGCATCTGCATCGAGGAACTCGCCCGCGTCGACCCGGCGGTGGCGCTGTCCGTCGCGGCGCACAACGGTCTCTGCTCCGCTCACATCTTCATGTTCGGAACGGAGGCGCAGAAGCAGCGCTTCCTGGTGCCGCTCGCCTCCGGACGCCGGGTCGGCGCGTGGGGGCTCACGGAGTCGACGTCGGGCAGCGACGCGGCCGGCATGCGCACCGCCGCCGTGCGCGACGGCGACCACTGGGTGATCAGCGGGTCGAAGACCTTTACCACCCACGGCCGGGTCGGTGACGTGATGGTGGTCATGGCGATCACCAACAAGGATGCCGGCTCGCGCGGCATCTCCGCCTTCATCGTCGAACGCGGCACTCCAGGCATGGTGCCCGGCAAGAAGGAATCGAAGCTCGGCATGCGGGCGAGCGACACCAGCGAGGTGCTGTTCGACGGCTGCCGGATCCCGGGAGACCACCTGCTGGGTGAGGAGGGGCACGGGTTCATCGACACGATGCAGGTGCTCGACGCCGGCCGCATCGGCATCGCCGCACTGTCGGTCGGTCTGGCGCAAGGCGCCTACGAGGCGGCACTCCGCTACGCCCAGGAGCGGCGGGCGTTCGGCAAGACGATCAGCGCCTTCCAGGCTATCCAGTGGAAGCTTGCCGACAATGCCACCCGCATCGAAGCCGCCCGCCTGATGACCTACCGCGCCGCCTACCTGAAGGATCGCGGCGGCCGGACGACGCTGGAGTCGTCGATGGCCAAGCTGTACGCCAGCGAAATCGCCGTGCAGGCAGCCGACGACTGCGTGCAGATTCACGGCGGCTACGGCTTCGTGAAGGACTATCCGGCCGAGAAGTTCTTCCGCGACGTCAAGCTGACGACCATCGGTGAGGGGACGAGCGAAATCCAGCGGCTCGTCATTGCCCGGCAACTGCTCGCGCAATGAGTCAGGCCACGGAGCCCCGTCGATCGTGACCGCGTCGCTTGCCGCGCGGGTGTTGGGTGGTGACCTGCGCGCCATCGCTCGCGCCATCACCCTCGTCGAGAACGAACACCCGGCCGGCGCCGACCTGCTCCGCGCCGTCTTCGCCCACACCGGCCGTGCCTACGTCATCGGCATCACCGGTCCGCCGGGCGCCGGCAAGAGCACGCTCGTCGATCGGCTGACCGCCGAAATCCGCCGCACCGGGCTGACGGTGGGCATCGTCGCCATCGATCCGACCAGCCCGTTCACCGGCGGAGCCGTCCTCGGCGATCGCCTGCGCATGCAGGCACACGCCGCAGACGATGGCGTGTTCATCCGGAGCATGGCGACGCGCGGCCATCTCGGCGGCCTGTCGCGCGCCACCGGCGACGGCGTGCTCGTGCTCGACGCGGCGGGGCGCGACGTCGTCATCATCGAAACCGTCGGCGTCGGCCAGGATGAAGTGGACATCGTCCGCCTGGCCGACATCTCGATTGTCACCCTCGTGCCAGGGGCGGGCGACGACGTGCAGGCGCTGAAGGCCGGCATCATGGAGATTGCCGACGTGTTCGCCGTCAACAAGGCCGATCGTGAGGGTGCGGACCGCCTGATCTCGGCGATTGAAGCCAATCTGTCGCTGCATGCCTACGGCGAAGACGAGTGGCGCCCGCCGATCGTCGCGACCGTCGCGACCACCGGTGCGGGGGTGGCGGAGCTGTGGGCCGCGATCGGGCAGTTTCGCGACCGCCGTCCCGACACCCGGGTCGCGCGCCGCCGGACGCGCGGCGAGCAGCGGCTGCGCGAGATCGTCGCGCAGCAGTGTCTCCAGCTGATCACCACGCGCGTCGGCGTCGAGCAGTGGATGCGGACGGTCGACCGGATTGCCGAGCGACAGATCGATCCGTATACGGCAGCCGACGATCTCGTCAGCAGCGTACTGGAAGGGAGAGACGGCGCGTGAAGGCGTGGCTGGACCATGTCGGCATCGCGGTGAACGACGTCGCCGAGGCCCTGGCGTTCTACCGCGACGCCCTCGGGCTGGAGATCGAGGGAAGCGAGGAGGTCGCGTCGCAGCGCGTGCGGGCGCACTTCGTGCGAGCCGGGGCCGCGGCACTCGAGCTGCTCGAGGCGACCGCGGCCGACTCGCCGATCGCGAAGTATGTCGATCGCCGCGGTCCCGGCCTGCATCACATCACGCTCCGGGTGGACGACCTCGCGGCCGCCCTCGCACGGCTGAAGACGCGCGGCATCCGGCTCATCGACGAACAGCCGCGTCCCGGTGCCGAGCACGCGCAGGTGGCGTTCATCCATCCATCCGCCGCGCACGGCGTCCTCGTCGAGCTCAAGCAGGGTCCGGCGGCGCCGACGCCAGCCGATCCGGGGGCCGGGCGCCACCCGGACATGCCCGGCTTCACACCGCCGGATCCCTTCAGCCAGCGGATCCAGCGCTTCCAGGTCGGGGACCTCGAGCTCATCTCCCTCTACGACGGCTATATCCACCTCGACGGCGGGGCGATGTTCGGCATCATCCCGCGGACGCTGTGGGCGCCGCGGGTGCCGCCCGACGCGCGCGGCCGCGTCACCCTGGCGATGCGGCCGCTGTTGATCCGCGGCAGTCGGACGATGCTGATCGATGCCGGTCTGGGCGACAAGGAGGACGCGCGGTTCTGCGACATCTACGGCGTCGAGCGGGCGACGCACCTCGAACACGCCCTCGCCGAGGCCGGCATCACGGCGGACGCGATCGACGTCGTCGTCGCGACCCATCTGCACTTCGATCACGCCGGCGGTTTCACGGTGCGCGACGCGGCAGGCCGTGTCCGCCCGCGCTTCCCGCGAGCCCAGTACGTCGTGCGGCGCGGTGAGTGGGAGGTGGCCAATCACACGCACGAGCGCAACCGTGCGAGCTATCGGCCCGCCAACTTCCTGCCGCTCGCCGAGGCCGGCCTGCTGTCGCTGGTGGACGACGATGCGACGGTGATGCCCGGCGTCAGGCTCGAGCGGACGCCGGGTCATACCGCACACCACCAGAGCATCTGGATCGAGTCGCGCGGCCAGCACGCCGTCTTCATCGGCGATCTCATCCCGACGACGGCGCACGTGCCCGAGGCCTGGATCATGGGCTACGACCTGTATCCGGTGGATACGCTGGTGCACAAGAAGCAGCTGCTGCAGACGGCCGAGGAGCGGGCGGCGCTCCTGCTCTTCGAACACGATCCCCGGGTGGCCGCGGCCCGCGTCGTCGGGACCGCGGGCAGGCGGACAATGGAACCCGTGCCGCCGGCGAACCCATGAACCCAAGAACCCGCGAACCCGCGAACCCGTGAACCCGTGAACCCGTGAACCCGTGAACCCGCGAACCCGTGAACCCGCGAACCCGTGAACCCGTGAACCCGCGAACCTGCGAACCCGTGAACCCGTGAACCCGAGAGTCTCTTCGATGAATCCGACGATTGGCATCATTGGCGGCAGCGGTCTGTATGACATGGCGGAGTTGAGCGACCGCGAAGAGCGGCACGTCAGCACGCCGTTCGGCGAGCCGTCCGGCCCGTACGTGCTGGCGACGTTGCGCGGCAGGCGCGTGGCGTTCCTCGCGCGCCACGGTGCCGGGCATCGTCTGATGCCGTCCGAATTGAACTACCGCGCCAACATCTATGGCTTCAAGGCCCTCGGGGTCGAGCGGATCCTGTCCGCCAGCGCCGTCGGCAGCCTGAAGCACGAGTACAAGCCGCTCGACATCCTCGTGCCCGACCAGTTCTTCGACCGCACGAAGGGGCGCCTCAGCACGTTCTTCGGCCGCGGCATCGTCGCGCACATCGCCTTCGCACACCCGGTGTGCGGCGAACTGTCGGCGCTCGCCGCCGACTGTGCCGAGTCGATGGGTGCCACCGTGCACCGTGGCGGCACCTACGTGAACATGGAGGGGCCGCAGTTCTCGACCCTGGCCGAGTCGAGACTGTATCGTGCGTGGGGGATGGACGTGATCGGGATGACCAATCTGCAGGAGGCCAAGCTCGCCCGCGAGGCCGAGATGTGCTACTCGACCCTCGCCCTGATCACCGACTACGACTGCTGGCATCCCGACCACGACTCGGTCACCGTCGACCTGATCGTCGCGAACCTGACGCAGAACGCCGTCACCGCGCAGCGGACGATCGCCGCGGCGGTCGAACGCCTCGGCGGCCCGAGGACCTGTGCCTGCAAGGACGCGCTCGCGACGGCCATCATCACCAGGCCGGACGCCATGCCCGAGGCCCTGAAACAGGAGCTCGAGCTGCTGATCGGGAAGTACGTCAGGTAACCCGCGCCGGCGCCCGCCGCGCCGGCACGACAACATGAACCTCTCTGGGGTCTCGAGCTCACCATGCGAATCGTTGTGACCGGATCGATTGCCTACGACTACCTGATGTCCTTTCCCGGGGCGTTCACGGAGCACTTCCTGCCCGAGCACATGCACCGGGTGAGCCTCAGCTTCCTCGTCGATTCGATGGACAAGCGGCGCGGCGGCTGCGCCCCGAATATCGCCTACACGCTGGCGCTGCTCGGCGATCGGCCGCTGCTGATGGCGACCGCCGGCGAGGATTTCGGCGAGTACCGGCAGTGGCTCGAGGCCGCCGGCGTCGACACCAGCCATGTCACCCAGGTGGCGGGCAAGTTCACCGCGTCGTTCTTCTGCAGCACCGACCAGCACAACAACCAGATCGCCTCGTTCTACACCGGCGCGATGGCCGACGCCGGCCAGTTGTCGTTCCGCGGGATCGAGAACCCGGGACTGGCGATCATCTCACCGAACGATCCGGGCGCCATGGTCCAGTACGCCGACGAATGCCGGACGCTCGGCATCCGCTACGTCTTCGATCCGGGCCAGCAGTGCGCCCGCATGTCCGGCGACGAGCTCAAGGAAGGCGCCATCGGCGCCGCCATCGTCATCTGCAACGACTACGAGTTCGAGCTGCTGCGGCAGAAGACCGGCCTCGAGGAGCGCGACATCCTCGTGCGGTCCGAGGCGCTCATCGTCACGCGCGGCGAGCACGGCTCGACGATCGTCACCGCCCGTGATCGGATCGACGTGCCGGCGGTCGAGCCGCGGCGGATCGTCGATCCGACCGGCGTCGGGGATGCGTATCGCGGTGGCCTGCTGCGCGGGCTGGCGCTCGGACTCGGCGTGCAGGCGTCGGCGCAGATGGGGAGCGTCGCCGCGACCTATGCGCTGGAGCACCTCGGCGGCCAGAGTCACGCCTATACGTGGCAGGAGTTCAGGCAGCGCTACGAAGAGCACTTCGGGCCGCTGCCGACCGCCAGCTGATCGGAGTCCGGCGCGTTCGCGGCGCTGCGGCGCTGCCCGGCGTGCCGCTCACAGACCGGGAATGCCGCCCGTGGCGGTCGTCGTCGCCGTCGACCGGGCGGCGCCCGGCGCCGATGCCTGCACGGCCGGCGGGACCGCCGTCGTCGCGGCGGTCGTGGCCTGGCCGGCTGGTCCCGCCTGCTGGACGGCGTCGAAGTCGACCAGCGCCAGATCGTAGGCGAGAATCGCCGCGAGCTCGTTGGTGCGCGCCTGGACGAAGTCGCGCTGGGCCTGGATGACCAGGAAGCTCGTCGACATCCCGACTTCGAAGCGCTTGCGCTCGGCATCGAGGCGCTGCTCGGCGAGCGAGACGACGGCCCGCGACGTTTCGACGCGCTTGGCGTTCATCTCCACCTTCCACGCCGCCTCGCGCACCTGCTGGATGACACGACCCTCGGTGCTCTTGACGCGGGTCGCGGCCTGCGCGCGCTCCAGGCGGCTGCGTGCGTACACCGCCTCCTGGGTGCTCTGGCCGACCGGGTAGGACACGCTCACACCAACCGCCCAGGTCGGGTAGTCGCTGCGGAACAACTGGTCGAGGACGTTGCCGAACGTCGTCACCGTGCCGCTGCCGACGATCGTGCCGGGGAACCCGCCCGACCGCAGGATCTCGGTGCCGCCGAGACCGCTGGCCTGATATGACGCGTTGACCCGGACGTCCGGCAGTCGCTGGTTGCCCGAGAAGGCGGCGACGGCGTCCGCCGTCGACACGCCGAGGCGGGCCCGTGACAGATCCGGGCGATCGCGCAGGGCGTTGGTGATGGCGCCATCGACGTCGAGCGCCACCATGCCGACCGGGGGAGAGTCCACCGGTTCGATGGCGATCTTCCAGACCTCGCGATCGGTGGTGTCGAAGATGAGCAGGCGCAGCCGGTCCTCGGCCTGCTTGACTGCCGTCTCGGCGATGATGAGCTGTTCCTGGTTGGCCGCGACCTCGGCCTGCGCCGACACCAGATCCAGCGGCGGCGACTGGCCGACGTCCACCTTCGCCTTGTTGACGCGCGCCAGCTCCTCGGCCAGTTGCAGAGCGGTTCGTCGCGCGTCGACATTCGCCTGCGCCGACACCAGGTTCCAGTAGGCCGACTTCACGGCGGCGGCCGTGCGGACCTCGCTCTCCTTGAGCCGCGTCCCGGCGATGTCACGCCCGAGCCGGCTGGTGGTCAGCTGGACGCGCGCCGCGTCGGTGGTGAGGTCGCGGAGCAGCGGCTGGGACAGATTCAGGGACAGACCGGAGCGCAACAGCGGATTGAACGCGTTGATGATCGAGTTGCTGTCGGTATGCGAGCTGTCCCACCCAAGGCTGTAGGAGGTGCCGAACCAGGGCAGCCGCTGATTGAGGCCAACGTTGGAGGTGACGACGTCGGTGCGCGTGGGAATCGGCACGATCAGGTTCGACGGCGGCTGCAGCTGGTTGTTGCGCTGCACGGTGGAGCTGACGGTCGGGCGGAACGCCGCCGCGGCCGCGGCGACCTGGGTGTCGCCAATCTCGGGGTCCAGGCGATCGGCGGCGAGGTCGAGATTGCTGCCGAGCGCCATGCGCACCGCCTCGTCGACGGTGAGCTTCAAGGCGGCCGGTGCCGCCGCAGCGGGCTGGGCGTCGACCGGCGTGCCGTAGCCGGCCAGCGCCAGCGCGACGAGCGAGGGAATGATCACGTTCCGCATATCCGTAGCTTCCAGACCTCTCAGGATTGCGCGCCGGCCGGGGTCGGCAGCGCCGTCGGCGCCTGCCGCTTCGCGCGCCTGCGCGACATCCAGGCCGACGCATCGGCGAACAGCGAGTAGGCGACCGGTGTGACCAGCAGCGTCAGCAGCAACGCCAGCGACTGGCCGCCGAAGATCACGAAGCCGATGGCGCGGTTCGTGCCCGAGCCGGTGCCGCTCGACACCATCAGCGGGACCATGCCGGCGACGAACGCGAACGTCGTCATGAGGATCGGCCGCAGGCGGTCGCGACTCGCCTGCACGACGGCGTCGTGCGGCGTCAGGCCGGTCGCCAGCAACTGGTTGGCGTGGTCGATCTGCAGGATCGAGTTCTTCTTCACGACGCCGAAGAGCACCAGCAGGCCGAGTCCCGAGAAGATGTTGAGCGACTGCTGGAAGATGATGAGCGACAGCAGGGCGAACGGCAGCGTCAGCGGCAGCGACAGCAGGATCGTGACCGGGTGCAGCCACGATTCGAACTGCGCCGCCAGGATGAGGTACATGAACACGAACGACAGGCCGATCGCCGTGAGGAACGCGGAGGCGGTGCGATTGAGCTCGCGCGAACGGCCGGCGAAGTCGGCGCGGTATTCGGGACCGAACTCGAGCGACGCGGCCGCTGCCGCGATCTGTTCCTGCGCCGTGCCCTGCGACGTGCCCGGCAGCATGTTGGCGGTCAGCGTGACCTGACGCTGCCGGCCCATGCGATTGATGGTGGCCGGCGCATCGCCGCGCGCGAAGGTGGCGATGTTGTCGAGCGAGACGATGCCGAGGCGCGATGACGGCACCGGCAGCGCCGCCAGCGCCGCCTCGGTGTTGCGATTCGACTCCTGCGCCCGCAGATGCACTTCGTACTGCTCACCGGCTTCGTTGTAGGTGGTCACCTGGTCGCCAGCCACGAGCAGGCGCAGGGCCTCGGCCGCATCCGCCACCTGCACGCCGAGGTCCGACGCCT
Source organism: uncultured Acidobacteriota bacterium (assembly GCA_902825985.1). Classification (GTDB taxonomy): domain Bacteria; phylum Acidobacteriota; class Vicinamibacteria; order Vicinamibacterales; family CAVVIG01; genus VFZL01. The sequence continues at coordinate 15,186 of CADEDC010000103.1, forward strand.
TGGGACGGTCCAGCTGCACCGACATCTCCGGCTTGCCGGCATTGAGGGTGGTGTCCACGTCCACCAGCCCGGGAATCGCCCGCGCCTTCTCGCGCAGCGCGTTGCTGAAGGCTTCGAGCTTCCTGAGATCGGGGCCCTGCACCATGAACTGGATGCCGCCCCCGCCGCCGCCCGGACCGCCGCCGCTCTGCACCGCCGTGCGCAGGCCGGCGTCGCGGAAGGCCGGCAGAATCGTGTCGCGCACCTCGCCCATGATCGCGAACTGGTCGCGGTCACGCGCCTCGATGGGATGCAGCCGCACGAGCATCGACGCCGTGTTCTGCGTGCCGGCGGTGTCGCCGGCCACCGTGATGAGCGTGAAGTCCACCTCGGGGATGCGGCGGATGGCCGCGCCGAGCCGGTTCGCCAGCACGTCCATCGCGGCGAGGCTCGTGCCTTCGGGCGCGCGCAAGGTGACGTCGAACTGCGACTGGTCGTCTTCGGGCGTGAAGTTCACGGCGGTCACCCGGAAGAGCGGCACACTCGACAGCAGCACCAGCACCGTGCCCGCCGCGACCAGGCCGCGGTGCGCCATCGCCCACTCGAGCAGGCGCGTGTAGCCGCGATCGAGCGGATCGAAGAAGCGGGTGTGTTTCGAGTCGCCGGCGTGGTCCTTCGGCGCCGGCTTCAGCCAGTAGGCCGACATCATCGGCGTGAGCGTGAAGCTGACGAAGAGCGACACCAGCACGGCAAACGCCATGGTGAGACCGAAGCTCTGCATGAAGCGGCCCACCATGCCGCTCATGAACCCGACCGGCGCGAAGATGGCGACGAGCGAGAAGGTCGTGGCCATCACGGCGAGCCCGATCTCCCTGGTGGCCTCGACCGCCGCCTCCATCGGCGCCATGCCCTTCTCTTCGATGAAGCGGAAGATGTTCTCGAGCACCACGATGGCATCGTCGATGACGATGCCGACCGACAGGGTCAACGCCAGCATCGTCAGCATGTTGAGCGTGAAGCCCATGTACCAGACGAGTGCGAACGTCGCGATGATCGAGGTCGGAATGGCGACGGCGGCAATCACGGTCGAGCGCAGGTTGCCGAGGAACAGGAACACGACCACGGCGGCGAGCAGCGAGCCGACGACCAGGTGCTCCTGCACGCTGGCAATCGACGCCTCGATGAACTGC
>CADEDC010000104.1 GCA_902825985.1 uncultured Acidobacteriota bacterium
AGGGCATCATGGGCATGAACGGCATCGTCGGCGCCAGCTACTACATGGCGGCCGGAGCGGCGCTGCACGGCATGGTCAAGGGCACGAAGCAGGTCGGCGTGGCGTTCTTCGGCGACGGCGCCGCGGCGTCGCCGTACTACTTCAGTGCGGTGCGCAGCTGCGCCAACCTGAAGGTGCCGATGATTTTCGTGAACGAGAACAACCTGCAGTACATGGGCGTGCCGATGGCGTTCACGGCGCCGACCAAGTACATCTCGGAGTACACGAAAGGGCTCGACATCCCGACGTTCCTCGTCGACGGCAACGACCTCGCGGCCGTCCACGCCGCGATGAAGGAAGCCACCGATTGGGCGCGGGCCGGCAAGGGCCCGAGCATGATCGAGGGCATCACCTATCGCTGGTACGACCACTCCGGCTTCGCCGGCGGCAAGGTGAACCAGGATGGCGCGATGGGGCTGCCGTACCGCACCGACGACGAAGTGAAGCAGTGGATGTCGCGTGACCCGATCCTGCGGTACAAGAACTGGCTGCTGGCCAAAGGGCTGGCGACCGAAGCCGACATGAAGACGGTCGAGGACGAAATGCAGGCCAAGGTGGACGCGTCGGTGGAGTTCGCTCGCAAGAGCTCGCTGCCGAATCCGGAAGCCGGTGTGCTGAACACCTACGCCCAGGGCGCCGCGGAAGCGACGCAGTTCTTCAACCGCAAAGGCATCGCGACCAAGACCACGTAGGAGAGGACTAATCAACCATGGCCAAGAAATCGTACAACTACGCGCAGCTCGAGGGTCTCGCCCAGGAGATGCGTGCCCGTCCGGACATGGTGTACTTCTACGAGTACCAGGTCCCGACGGCCACGCTCCCGACCGGCGAAGTGCTCGATTTGGTGAAGGAGTTCGGCAACGTCCGCACCTCCGGCCGCGGCTGGCCGATTGACGAGCACTGGATTGCGGGCGCCGCCATCGGGGCGGCGTGCGCCGGCTCGCACGCGGTCTGCCGCATCCCGACGATGGCGCCGATCTATGTGATTGAGTACGTGCAGAATCAGGCGGGCAAGATCCGGTCGATGACCGGCGGCCAGGCCAGCATGCCGTTCGTGCTCTGGCAGGAAGGCGCCGGCCGCAGCCGCGGCAACGCCGGCCAGCACACGGACGTGGGCCAGGAAGCGCTCTACGCGCAGCTTCCCGGCTTGAAGGTGGTGTGCCCGAGCGACGCCTACGATGCAAAGGGCTTGCTCATTGCGGCCATTCGCGATCCCGATCCGGTCGTTTACCTCGACTACGGCGAAGTAAAGGCCGGCGATCAGCCGGACGTGCCGGACGAGGCCTATGAAGTGCCGCTCGGCAAGGCGGTGGTGCGGCAGCCCGGCAAGGATCTCACGCTCATCGCCTGGGCACCGGCGACGGTCGATGTCAAGAAGGCGCTGCCGGAGATCGCCAAGGCAGGCATCTCGGTCGAGTTCATCGATCCGCGGACGCTCAAGCCGCTCGACGTCGAAACGCTCGTGGCGTCGGCGAAGAAGACCAAGCGCGTCCTGCTCGTCGAGCACGGCCACTACACCGCGAGCTACGGCTCGCACATCCTCTCGGAGATCGCGCAGGCGGTGCCGGGCGTCAAGATGAAGAAGATCGCGTTCCCGGACGTTCCGGGTCCCGGCTCCGCCGAGATGATGGCGTGGCTGCGCCCCGACGCGCCGAAGATCCTCGACGCCTCGATCCAGATGATGAAGGCCTGACGGCCAGCCGGCCGACCCTGCTCCGGTACGACACTGGAGCAGGGTCGTGTTCCTCGGTTCCATTTCCCTTTTTCAGGACCTCACACCCATGACCCCGGAATCACCCGCCGCACCGCAGATGCCATGTCCGCGGTGTGAAGGGGTGGCCATGCCGACGACAGTACGCACCGCGATCTGGCGGAGCGACGACTCGCTGGTGATCGTCGAAGACATCCCGGCCCGGGTGTGCAACCTGTGCATGGAGCAGTACTACGACGAGGACGTCAGTGATGCGCTTCGCCTGCTGATGGAGCGCGGCTTTCCTGCCGGCGAGGCCAAGAAAGTCATCACCGTGCCCGTGTTCTCATTGGAAGGGCGCATGCGCACGCGCGTGGAATTGCCCGAAGACACATACCTGGACTAGTCCCGTTGTATTCCCATCCTGGAGGCAAGAAGATGCGCTCGACGGCGCTTGCACGACTGCTGCTCGGTGGAATGCTGTTCGCCGCGTGCGGCGGCGGCTCTGAAGCTCCTGCGACCGAAAGCGCCGCCCCGGCCGCCCCGGTAGCGGCGGACGCGGCCCCCGCGGTGGAGTACAGGACCGTCGCCGACGTGTTCCCGGACGCTCCGGAAAAGGCGATGGTGCTCAACAACTGCGCGTCGTGCCACAACGTCGCCTGCTCGGTGATCGGGGCGCGCAGCGAAGACCGCTGGAACTCGCTGCGCGACGCCCACCGCGAACGGGTGTCCGGTGCCGACGTCGACGCGATTTTCAGGTATCTCAATGCCAATTTCGGCGCCAGCAACCCGGAGCCGAAGATTCCGCCGGCATTCCTCGAAGGCGGCTGCACGCCGTTCTAGGCCACACGTCAATCGGAGCCGCGGGCTCGCATCGGAGACAGAGAGAGTGATGGGTCGTATCGATTTGCGGAATCTCGCGCTCGTCCTTGCCGTGACGGTCCTCGCCGCGGGCGGCGGCTCACCCGCCGGGTCGGGCGGTGACGCGGCGCCGGCGCCGCAGTCGGGGGAATCGGCGCCGCCGGCCGCCACCGGCGGCGGCACGTCGACGGCAGGCGCCAACGCCAGCAAGGTGGACATGGACGCGATCTTCCCGGCCGGAGCGGGCCGCGACCTCGTACTGAACAATTGCCAGAACTGCCACACCTTCGTGCCCATCGTCATTCTCCAGATGGACGAGGATGGGTGGACGCGGAGCAGCCTCGACCATCGAGGGCGGGTGGCCGGTCTGTCGGATGAGGAGTTCACGACGCTCTACACGTACCTGAAAGCGAACTTCAATCCGAACCGTCCCGTGCCCAAGCTGCCGCAAGAGCTGCTGGAATCCTGGACGACCTACTAACCCGACCCGACTGGCCGTGGACTGAAACAGCGCAGGGTTCATGCTGTTCAACTCCTTCTCGTTTCTCGGATTCTTCGCCGCCCTTGTCGTCGTCTACTACGCAAGCCCTCACCGCTATCGATGGGGGCTCCTGCTGTTGGCGAGTCTCTACAATTACGCAGCCTTCCGACCGGAGTACGTCCTTCTGCTGGCCGGCATCACCGCCGTCGGGTATTTGGCGGGACTGGCCATCGCCGGTCGGCGGACGCCGGCGGCTCGCCAGCGCTGGCTCGCGGGGTCGGTGCTCGTCGTGCTCGGCACGCTGTTCATCAACAAGTACTACGACTTCTTCGTCACATCGCTCGACGGTGCGACCGGCGGGGTGGGGCTTCCACGCCTCGACATGGCGGTTGCCGCCGGCCTCTCGTTCTATGCCTTTTCCTGCGTGAGCTACCTGGTCGACGTCTATCGCGGCACGCTGCCGGCGGAACGTCACCTCGGCCGGTTCGCGCTCTACGTCGCGTTCTTCCCCAAGCTGCTGGCCGGACCGATCGAACGGGCGCGGCCGTTTCTGGCCCAGCTCGAGATACCGGCCCGGTTCAACAGCGCCCAGGTTACGGCCGGTCTGCAGCTCATGCTGTGGGGGCTGTTCAAGAAGGTCGTGATCGCCGATCGTCTTGCCCCGTTCGTCGACGCGGCGTACAGGACGCCGTCGTTCGCGAACCCGGCGGACCTGGTCATCGCCACCTACTTCTTCGCGTTTCAGCTCTACTGCGACTTCTCGGGCTATTCAGACATCGCCATCGGGACGTCACGAGTGCTGGGCATCGACCTGTTGGAGAATTTCCGGCGGCCATACCTGTCCACGAGCGTCCGCGAGTTCTGGGCCCAGCGCTGGCATCTGTCGCTGTCCCTGTGGTTTCGTGACTACCTCTACTTCCCGCTCGGAGGCAGCCGGGTCGCGAAGGGCCGCGCCTATCTCAATTTGATGATCGTCTTCCTGGTCAGCGGCCTGTGGCACGGCGCGAACTGGACCTTCGTGGTCTGGGGGGGGCTGAACGGCATCTACCAGGTGGTTGAGAGCGCGATCGGCGGCAGCCGCAGAACCGCGGCGGCGAGTGCACCGTCGCTGCTTCGCAAGCTGCTCGGCGGACTGCTGACCTTCCACCTCGTGCTGGTCTCGTGGGTGTTCTTCCGTGCCGCGTCGATCGAGGATGCCGTGGCCGTGCTGACGCGGGTCGCGGCGGCGGTGACGACCCTGCCGCGATTGTTGTCGGTTCGGCTCCAGGATCCGACTATCCTGCTGTCCCTCGGCCTCATCGCGCTGTTGCTGCTGGTCGAAGCCTTCGACGACCTTCGCTCCGTCTGGTCACGGCTGGCGGCACGCCCGGTGTACCTGCGCTGGGCCGCCTACTACGCCCTGCTGCTGATGTTGGTCGTGCTCGGCAACTGGAACTTCGCGCAGTTCGTCTACATGCAGTTCTAGGAGAATGCGATCGCTCATGTCCTCGTCGGAACAGGCCCTCAGCGACGTCATGACGGGCGGGCGTGTGGATGCCGCCGCTGTGGGAGAGGCTCGCCGGTTCGCGCGAACGGCGGCCCTGTTCACCCTGATCGGTCTGCTGCTCTACGGCGGCGTCTATGCCCTGTCGGAGCGCTGGGTGCAACAGTACGGCAGGACGAACAAGTTCTTCATCGTCAAGCGCACGCCGCCGGCGCGCTACGATGTCCTCATCCTCGGCGCGTCCCACGCGGCGGCGCTCGGCTACCAGGACATGACCGCCCGGCTCGAAGCGATGACCGGCAAGCGGGTGATGAATCTCGCGGTGGTCGGCGGCGGCGTGCGCGTCAGCCGGCTGATCTACGACTATTTCCTGACTCGACACCAGGCGCAGGCGCTCGTCTACGTCGTCGACTCGTTCGCGTTCTATTCGAGGACGTGGAATGAAGAGCGGCTGCAGGACACGCGTCTACTCCTGCGGGCGCCATTCGACGCGGCGCTGGCCGGACTGCTGCTCCGCGACCCGGTCACGCGGTCGATCGGCTTCGGTTATGCGACCGGCTTCTCGAAGATCAACAACAAGGACCGCTTTGCCGCCGACGTGACGCCGGAAGAGAGTTCCCGTTTCGTCCGGAGCTACCGCCCGGTCAAGCAGATCGACGATCAGCGGCTCGCCTACCTGTATCCGGCACAGATCGATCCCGCACTGTTCGACCGCTACCTGGCCGAGTTCGAACAGCTGCTGCGCGACGCGCACGAGCGCGGGATGTCGATCATCGTCGTGAAGCCGCCAATCCCCGAGCGGGTGTCGTCCCGCATCCCGGCGGAGGATCGGTTCGATGCGCGGCTGGCGGAGATGCTCGGGCGTCTCCGTGTGCCGATGCACGACTTCTCGCATGTCGGCAACGACGATACGCTCTTCTACGATACCGACCATTTGAACAGGGACGGGGTGCTCCGCTTCTTTCAGGAGTCGCTCGGCCCGGTTCTGACCGCGGCGGTTTCCGAGATCAGGTAGCGGCGGCGGGCGGGATGACAGTGTGCCCCGTGCGCCTGGGGCCGTCCCCGTCAGCGGTCCACGCCCGCAAACGAATTGATGCCCGCGAAGGCGCGCCTGGAGCGACCGACCTCGTCAGGGTTTCCCTGCCGATCGAACCTGGGTCAGGTCGTGGCGGAACTCCTCGCTGCCCGGCAGGAGCTGCACCGCCTGCGCGAGATGGTGTTCGGCCGCACGCTGGTCGCCTTGGAGGGCCAGGATCCGCCCGAGCAGGTTCTGCGCCGCCGGATCGGCCGGCGCGAGCTGCACCGCGCGTTCGGCGGCGGGTCGTGCCGTCGCCAGTTCCCGTCCGTCGTAGAGGGCGGTGGCGAGATTGCGATGGGCGGCCGGGTCGTCGGGTGCTATCACGGTTGCACGGCGGAAGCTGGCAATGGCCTCACCCAGGCGTCCGGCGCCCGCGAGCGACACTCCCTTGCTTCCCAGCACCGACGCCAGCAGCGCCCTGGCCGGCCGATTGTCGGGCGCCATGTTCAGCACGGCCTCGAACTCCGTGATGGCGTCATCCCAACGCTCCTGGGCCGCGAATGTGCGCCCGACGAGCGCTCGCGCCGGCGCCGCCTCGAGCAGGTCAGGATGGTGCCCCACGAACGTCTGCAGTTCGCGTCGCGCCCCATCGAGGTCACCGGAATTGAAGAGCTCGACGCCGAGGTTGTAGCGTGCTCGCGTTGTGTGCGCGGCGGCCGCTCGCAGGTAGGGCAGCGCCTCCGCGTGTCGTCCTGCCGCCGCGAGCTCGGTGCCGAGCATCAGGGTGGCTGTCGGACTCGGCCAGCGCGCCGCGCTGGTTGCCGCCAATTGCAGTCCTGAGCCGTATTCGCGGTTGCGCCCGACGGTCGCAAGAGCGAGGAGCAAGACCACGACGCCGCATGCGGCCACCATGCGGACGTCGGTCCCAGGCTGGCGTCGCTGCCGGAGATGGCACAGCAGCACGACCGCTCCGGCAATGAGCGCCATCGACGGCAGGTACATCCGACGCTCGGCGCCGACCTCGGTTGCGATTGGGATGATGCTCGATGTCGGCGCAAGGGTCAGCAGCGTCCACGCGCCGATAAAGCCGGCCACCGGCCAGCGCCTGATCGCGACGACCGTGCCGATTGAGGTGATGGCAATCAGGAGCGCGTGCGGAAGGACGTCGGCCAGCGTCAGGGTGACGGGGGCGCCGTAGTTGGCGACCAGCGACGTCGGCCACAGCATCAGCCGGCCGTAGTGCACCAGTATGGGCAACTGGTTCAACAGGTAGGTCCACGGGTCGACTCCGGCGGAGAAGCCTGCCGAGTAGGCCCGTGGCCGCGTCGCCAGCAGGACGGCGAGCAGCATCCACGTCGCACACAGTCCAGCGTAGAGCGGCCACCGGCCACCCAGCCGTGAGAGGACGGCGCTGTCGCCGCCGGCCGTCGGCGTGGTCCCCGGGGACACCCGCCCGGGCCCGAACACGGCGTCATGGAGCAGCACCACCAGAGGCGCCACGACCATCGTCTCTTTGCTCGCCATGCCCGCGAGACTGGCGACGATGGCGGTCGCAATCCAGGCTCGCGGCCGGCCGCTCGATCGAGCGCGAATGCTTGCATACAACGTCGTCAGCAGGGCGAAGGCCATCAACGATTCGGTGCGCTGGGTCAAGTAGTTCACGACCTCGGCGTTGATCGGATGCACCGTCCATAGCAGCGCGACCGCTGCCGCGATACCGTCGGCGCGCGCGTGCCAGGCGCTGAACGGCGGCGTCCGGACCGTCCGGCGGACGATGCTGTAGAGGAGCAGCGCGCAGCCGACATGCAGGGCGAGATTGACGATGCGGTAGCCCGCCACCGCCTCGCCGCCCGCCGCGTAGTTCAGGGCGAACGTCAGGTTGGCGAGCGGCCGTCCGGCGACCGGCAGCTCCCGGTCAGGCGACAGTACCGCCACTGGATTCCGCAGGTCGCGGATCGACCCGTTCTCGAGGATGGTTACCCGGTCGTCGAACAGCAGTGGTGACGAGAGGCTGTTCGCGTAGACCAGCAGGGCGCTGATGACGATGAGCGCCGGGTACAGGCGACCGGTTCGGATCGCGCGCGCAGGCGACGGCCGTGGGTGCGCGGAATGACGGGAACGGGAGGCCACCGAACTTCAGATTCTAGAGGAAAGCCAGGGCCGGAGCCGCCTGATGCGGCACCGGCCCTGGTTCAACGGTCGAAGCGCGCCGTGTCGACGCGCCGGTCAGAACTGCAACTGCGCGCCGACCTTGAAGAACCGCCCGATGAGGATGTTGGTTGGCTCCTGCCAGCGACCGCCGAAGTTGTTGTTCTGGTTGACCACGGCGTTGCTGTTGAAGACGTTGTAGAGATCCCACAGCACCTGGATCTTGCGGTTGCCGGCGAACCGGAAGTTGCGCGCCACACGGACGTCGAGCTGATTGCGGCGCTCGCCGAGCAGTGCGCCCGGATTCACGATCGGGATCGTCAGCGTCTGCACGTTGCCCGACGGTGCACGACCGAGTGTGCCGCCGTTGGTCGTGGCGGCACTGGCCGGTGCCACCCAGTCGGCCTTGACCTGTGGTCCGGGATAGCTCTGGAACGTGCCCGACAGCTGAATGTCGTACTTCATCGTGTAGGCGCCCGACAGCTTGCCCTGCAACTGGTAGGGATAGTCGGTGTTGCAGAAGCGTTTGTTCGGGAAATTCAGCGTCTCGGACGTGGCGACGCCGTTGCCGAGCGGCAACGAGACCGTCGACACCGAACCGGCGAAGTCGCCATTGCAGAGGTCGAACGACATGCGGCCGACGTTGACCCCGCCCTGGATGAAGGCGCCGGCCTTCAAGCGCGCCGTGGCCTGAAGGTCGAAGCCGTTGTAGATCTGGCTGCCGCCGCCGAACTCGTCGTAGTCCAGGGCGCGCGTGTTGACCCGACCGAACTGCGACGGGACGACGTCGTAGAGGCCGCACACCTGCGAGCCGCTGGCGTCGCCCAATCGGGCGTCGGTCGGTGCGGTGACGCAGTAGGAGTTGAAATCGTTTGCGGTCACCGCCTCGTTCACCAGCGCGTAGAAGTTGAAGTAGCTGCGGCGGAACCAGGCGAGGTCGAGACCGACACCCGGAAGCACCTCGTGCTGGACGCCGGCCGAGTACTCCCAGTTTCCGGGGCGGACGCCCCAGCCCTGGCGGAGCGAGTCGTCATAGATGACGCTCGGCCGCACCTGACCGAAGTTCGAGTTGGCCAGCGGTCCGAGCTCGCTGAGCTGCGGGATGAAGTCGCGGTTGCTGTCGTTCCAGTTCCGCGTCGTGCTGTTGACCGATGTGATCAGCGGGTTGTTGAGGCGGGCATAGCCGATCGTGTTGGTCGTGACATACCGGCTCATCGAAGCCTTGAGCGCCGTCCGGCCGTTGCCGAACAGGTCGTACGACAGCCCGACGCGTGGACCGATGTCCTTCCAGTTCGGGAGGTTGTCGATGGCGTCGTAGCGCCGTTCGCCGACCCAGGTGCTGGCTGGAGCGATCTGCTCCGGGATGCTCGACTTCATGTAGTCCATGCGGACGGCAAGGTTCGCCGTCAGCTTGCCGAGAGTCCACTGATCCTGGGCGTAGATGCCCATGTCGGCGTCCATGTTCTCGAGTTCGGTATAGGGCGTCGTCCACACACGGACCGAGACCGGCACGCCGTTGCGGAAGTTGAGGTCGAGGTCACCGAGCTGGCCGGGCGCCAGGTCGATCGGCCCGTGCCATGTCGGCACGCGATTGCTGCCGTTCTGCATCTGCCAGCCGAACTTGAAGTTGTGCGTGCCGGTGACGTACGACAGCGAACTCCGGAACGAACTGACGCGGGTGATGTTGTTGGAGAACGTCACCGAGTAGGCGCGGGAGTTCACGCCGGTGCTGAGTTCGGTGACGGCATAGCTGCCGCGCGAACTCGGGCCGTCGGGAATCGGCTCGCGCGTCCAGTTCTCCGTCATGTTGCCGAAGCCGGCCTCGAACAGCATCTTGTTGCTGATCGTCGAACGGTAGACCAGCGTCTCGAAGTGGTTCAGCCGGATGTTCTGCATGTTCGCCGCTTCCGGCAGGCGGAGCGACGTGACGGTCCAGTGCGGCGTCTGGCGGGGCGCCCAGTTGTAGTAGCCCGAGATCTTGTTGCGCGGGCTCATCTGCCACGTGAGCCGCAGGTCGAGGCTCTCGTTCCACTGGTCGTCGATCGCCTGCCGGTTCAGGTCGGGCTGATAGATGTTGGCGAACGGGTCGATCGCCCAGTACGAGTTGGCCCGCTTCAGTTCGGTGCCCCAGTACTTCTGCGACGCCCAGAACCACAGTTTGTCCTGCTGGATCGGCCCGCCGAAGCCGACGCTGGTATCGAACAGCTTGTTCAGGCCGTCCGTGCTCGTGATGCCGCGGCTCCGCAGTTCGTCGTCGAGCGTGCTCGCCTGCCAGTTGCCCGAGGCATAGCTGCCGAAGCCATTGCCCATGTACCGGTTGCCGCCGTCCTTGCCGACGATGTTGATGCGCACGCCGCCGCCGGCGACCTCGGCCGACAGCGCGCCGATGTCGTAGGTCAGTTCCTGAGTGGAGGAGTCGTTCGACGACAGGCCGGTGCACGAGTAGTTGCAGGCGAAGTTCGACAGGATCATGCCGTCCATGGTGCGCACGTTGTCGGTGTACGAACCGCCATGGATGGACACCTGGTTCTGCTGTTCACCGGAGGAGCCGCCGACATCCACCTGATTGGAGACGATGCCGACCGTGATCTGGCCGATACCGTTCCAGTTCTTCCCGGTGGGCAGCGCGTCGATCGCATCCTTGGTAATCGTCTTGCGGGCCGCCACCGTCGACGTGTCGACGACCGGCGCCTGACCGCTGACCGTAATCGTCTCTTCGAGCGAGCCGACGCGCAGCTCGACGTTCACCGACGCCGTGAACCCGCCGGTCAGCTCGATGCCGTCACGCTTGACGGTGGAGAAGCCGGGCAGCGTGAACGTCACCGTGTACGCACCGGCGCGCAGGTCGACGACGCGGTACTCGCCGCGGTCGTCGGTGATGACGGTGCGCACCTTTTCGATCAGTGCAGGACTGGCGGCTTCGACCGTCACGCCCGGCAATACGCCGCCGGACGCGTCCCTGACCGTGCCAGTGATGGCCGTGTCCTGTGCCGCTGCCACCAACGGAACGAGACTCACCAACAGCGCGAGCCCCGCAACCAAGAATCTACGCATGCCAACTCCCTCCGGGGGTGCTTCCCGCACGCCCACAACGTGCGAATCCAAGTGCCTCACTGCCAGGTCGAACTGCCGCCGGCGAACGATGATCGCGTCAATGGTGACGAGAAATCTGTCGCATGTCGTGCGGATGCCGCGATGAATGGCGCACAACCGTGCTGGGGCGGTAAATCTAGTTACGTTGTGCCGGGCTGTCAATGACGAAGGGGGCTGTCCGCGAAGCCGTTTGCTCGGGGCGCGGCCACGGATCGAGTTTCTTGGATCGCCCTGGTTCTTCCTCGGCACAGACGCCGCCGATTCCGCGAGATGCCGTGGCCGCGATTTGTGCCGGATGCGTCGGCGGAGGACGCAAGCCGACAGAAAGAGTCCGCTGCTGTCTGTCGCCGGCCACGCGCGGCGAACGCTCGGTCGGCGTGCGACCGCGGCCAGGCTTGTGTCCAGGCTGCGGAGGTCCCTACTGCGGGACGGTCCACGTCAGCGGCAGGGTCTGCGGCAGGTAGCACACCCTGTCGTCGCACGCCTGATACTCCAGTTGTCCGGCAATCACGAGCCCTGGAGGCGCGCCCGGGGCCAGCGCCGAAGCGGGACCCGCTGTGAGCGTCACGTCGCGCGTCAAACGGAACGCGGCCGAGTAGACCTTCACCCGTTCGTTCAGCGGCGCAAACAGGTAGTCGTCCGCCTTGGGGTAGGCCGTTGCGGCACTCGTGAGGCCGGCCGCCGGGGTGACCGTCAGAGCGACGGCCGCATAGCCGATGTTGCCAGGCGCATAGACGCGCATCGCCGGTTTCGGCGTGATGTCGACTGCCAGGGTGATGCGTCGGCCCGCTCCCCTGGTGGTGGTGGCGCGGATGACGGTGGCGACTGCGTCGAGGTAGCGGCCGCGGACCGGCGACGGCACCGGCACCAGCGCCGCGGTTGCGGCGTCGGCACGCGGCGCCGGACTCGACATCGGCCGGTCGGCCGGCGGCGCCGGCGCGAGCTGTGCCCGCAGCGTGCCGGTCACGGCCAGCGCCGACAGGAGCACGACCAGGGCGCCGCGGCAGGCCTCCGCGTGCCGACGTCCGGCCGGGCGCGCCGGACTATTGCCGTGTCCGCGCGTCGGAGACAATCGGCACCCGCAGATCGAGGTTGCGACCTTCGCGGTAGACGCGGAGGGTGGCGGTCGAGCCGACCGGGGCATCGGCCACCAGCCGATAGAGGGCGGACGGATCGTCGACCGGCCTGCCGTTGAATCCGACGATGATGTCGCCGGGGCGGACGCCCGCACCGTACGCCTCGGAGTTGCGCAGCATGCGGACGACGACCGCGCCCTTGGCGTTCGGCGCCCCGACTTCGGCGGCGTACTGCGGCGATAGCGGCTCGACGGCGATGCCGCCGATGGTGCCGCGCTGCACGGCGCCGTACTGCATCAGGTCGTCGACGACATGGCGGGCCAGGTTGCTCGGCACGGCGAACCCGATTCCCTGATAGCCGCCGCTCTGGCTGAAGATGCCGGTGTTGATGCCGATGAGTTCGCCGCGGCTGTTGATGAGTGCGCCGCCGGAGTTCCCGGGATTGATCGCCGCATCGGTCTGGATGAAGTCTTCGTAGTCGGCGAACCCGACGTTCGCGCGGCCGGTTGCGCTGATGATGCCCGCCGTGACCGTCTGACTGAGCTGGAACGGGCTGCCGATCGCCAGCACCCACTCGCCGACCTGTAACCGGTTCGAATCGCCCCACGCCACGAAGGGCAGGCCGCGCGCCTCGATCTTGACGAGCGCAATGTCGGTCGCCGGGTCGGTGCCGATGATGCGCCCCTGGACTTCGCGCTTGTCGGCGAGCGAGACGGTCACTTCACGCGATCGGTTGTTCTCGCCGACGACGTGGTTGTTGGTCACGATGTATCCGTCGGCCGAGACGATGACGCCCGACCCCAGGCTCTGCGACCGGCGGGTCCGGGAGCCGTACATGTCATCCTGGTCGCCGAAGAAATACCGGAAGAACGGGTCGTTGGCGAACGGCGAATTCGGTTGCCGCGTCACCTGCGTCGACGAGATGTTCGCCACCCCCTTCACGCCGGCAGCGGCGATTCGGGTGAAATCCGGACCGGCCGCGACAGCCGCCGGCGGGGTCGTGGAGCGGGCGGTGGCGGCCGGCGGCGGCGCGGCCTGCGTTTCAGCGACCGCCGGCCTCCCGAACGACTCGGTGACGCCGTCCATGCGACCGGTCAACACCAGACCGGCGGAGAACCCGGCGGCCAGCAGGGCGGTCGAGAGCAGAACACGTCTCATGGCTAACCGACTCTCCGACACCCAGATTGCCAGAAGCAACGGCTCAGATCAATGCGCGGGGGCTCACCGTACGTCGACGCGCCGCGCCCCGCGACCACCCGCCTTCGGGATGGTGACGGTGAGCACGCCGTCCTTGAAGTCGGCGGCGACGCTCTCGATGTCGATCGGCTCGGGCAGGACGAAGGCGCGCGAAAAGCGTCCGTGTCCGCGCTCGACCCGGTGGAACTGCTCGCACGGGACCAGGGCCGCGTCGCGGGCGCCGCGGATCGTGATCCGGCTCTCCTCGGCGTGGATTTCGATGGCGTCCCGCTGCATGCCGGGGAGTTCGGCGGTCAGCACGAAAGCGGCGCCGGTCTCGTACAGGTCGACCGGCGGCGTCCACCCTGGGGCATCGGTGCCGACCAGTTGGCCGATCTGTTCATGGAGGGCGAGGAGATCACGAACCGGGTCCCACCGCGTGAAAGCCACGCGAAATCGTAGCATGATTTCCGGCTTCCCAGCCATATCCGACACGGCCATATGTGCTACGATCGCAAGGATATACAGGCTGACTATGGCACAGACAGTTCAAGCGAAACGGCTTCGAAAAGGGCAGCTCATCAAGGTCGGCAACGACCTGTTCCGCATCCTGGAGCTGCATCACCTCACGCCCGGGAACCTCCGTGCGCACGTGCAGTGCAAGATGCGCAACATCCGGACGATGACGCTCGCCGACACCAAGTGGCGGTCCGAGGAGGACATCGAGCGCGCCGTCCTCGACGAGCGCGAGATGCAGTACCTCTACAACGACGGTGACCACTATTACTTCATGGACACCTCGTCGTACGAGCAGATCCAGATTTCGTCCGAAGCCATGGGAGACGCGAAGGACTACCTGGTCGCCGATGCCATCATTCGTGTCGAGTTCTACGGCGAGGAACCGGTCGGCATCGAGCTGGGGCAGGTCGTCGACCTGGTCGTCAAGGAGACGACGCCGGGCATCAAGGGTGCGACCGCCAGCGCGCAGGTCAAGCCGGCGACGCTCGAAACCGGTCTCGTCATCAACGTGCCGTCGTTCATCAACGAAGGCGACAAGATCCGCGTCAACACCGAAACCGGCGAGTATCAGGCGCGCGCCTGACGGCTGCCGCCGGGCGGCGCGGCCGAGCCCGGTCCGAGCGGTGCCTCGACCCGCATCGCCGTGCTGTGCGGCGCGCTGCCAACCGCCCGAGGCGCCGTCGGCACGCCGTAATCTGATTCTTTCGAGATCGCAGGATGGATGTCCACCGCACCGCTTCGCACGGCTGGATCGAAGTCATCACCGGCAGCATGTTCAGCGGCAAGAGCGAAGAGCTCATACGCCGCCTGCGGCGCGCCCAGATCGCGCGCCAGCATGTGCAGATATTCAAGCCGCTCGTCGACAATCGCTTCAGCGAGGACCACATCGTGTCGCACAGCGATATGCGGCTCGCCTCGGAGAACGTCGCCGGCTCGAGTCAGCTGCTGGAGCGCGTCCGGCCGGAGACCGATGTCATCGGCATCGATGAAGGGCAGTTCTTCGACGCCCAGCTGCCCGCCGTCTGCGACCGGCTGGCGGGGAAGGGCAAGCGCGTCATCGTCGCCGGACTCGACACCGACTATCTCGGCCGGCCGTTCGAGCCGATGCCGCAGCTGCTGGCGATCGCGGAATACATCACCAAGACGCTGGCGATCTGTGTCGTCTGCGGCGGCCCCGCCAACCACACGCAGCGCCTGGTCGTGAACGCCGATCGGGTGCTGGTCGGTGCCAGCGGACTCTACGAGGCGCGCTGCCGGCACTGTTTCGATCCGTCGCTCGCCTCCGAGCCGCAGCCCTAGCGGCGCGCCGGCGCCCCGCCGCCGATATCTCCTAGAATATTGGCCGTGAACGTGCTGACCTCCGTCCTGACGGTGCTCGGCGCGGGGTTCCTCATTGCGGACGCCCGGCTGCTGCTGCAGTACCTCCGATTTCGCAAACGCCAGAACGCCGCGCTGCTGACGTGGCCCGGTCCGCGGCCGCCGTACTACGGGACCACCCTGGCCATCGGCGTGCTGCTCGGCCTCATCGTCTTCTACAAGCTGGTGCTCTCGCATCAGCCGGCCTTCGGCGAGACCATGATGTTCCTCTACTACGCCTACCTGCTGCCGCTGAACCAGCGGATCCGGCGTGGGTTCTATCAGGATGGCATCTGGTCGGAGGCCGGGTTCATCCGCTACGACGAGGTCGGAGGGATTTCGTGGCGCGAGAGCCCGCACGCCGTGGCGCTGGTGGTGATCTCGCGGCTGAAGAACATGGCGCGCGTGCTGCCGGTGCCGGTCGAGCACTACGGCGCGGCGCGCCGGCTGCTGCGTGACAAGATCGGCGAGCACAGCATCCAGTTCTCCGGAACCGGGCTCGATCTCGGCGGCCACGACGAGCGCGACGACGCATGATGGCGGCGGCTGCCGCCCCACGAGGTGCGCGCGCTAGTTCTTGAAGATGAGGCCGAGCAGTCCCATGCCGCGGGCCATCGGATCGCCGAGCCAGTCCGGCGGCGTCAGCCACACGAATGCCAGGATGGCGATCACCCACAGGTCGTAGGGAATCGTCGTCCGTTCGTCGGTCCAGAAGAACGCGCGATTGAACGCGCCGCGCACCCCCGCCTGTGTCGGCATCGGCAGATTGTTGAGCACCAGGTAGGTCAGGTATATCCGGTTGGCCACGGTCAGGACGGACAGCACCAGGATGACCCACAGCACGCCGGCCATCCGGTTCGTGAAGGCGCCGATCATGAACAGGACAATCCGTTCCGGGCGCTCCATGAAGCCGACCTTGCACTTCTCGATGAGCGATTCCGCGCGGGCGCGGGCGTAGCTCGTCATGATGGAGAAGGTGAGGGTGAGGGCGGCGATGAGCACGTAGTCGCTGCGGCCGAGCGTCGAGTAGAGATAGACCAGGCCGACGATGAGCGCGAGATCCGAAAAACGGTCGAGCGTCGAATCCCAGAAGGCGCCGAATTTCGACTGCAACTGGAGCTCGTGCGCCACCTTGCCGTCGATGAAGTCGAAGATGTTGGCGCAGATCATCACCACGCCGGCGAGGACGAACCGTTGGGCCACCAGCGCCCAGGCCGCCAGGACGTTGATGATGACCCCGACCAGCGTCAGGACGTTCGGGTGAATCCGGAGCCCCACGCACGTGGCGATAATCGCGCGCAGCGGAAACCAGCAGATGGTGCCGA
>CADEDC010000105.1 GCA_902825985.1 uncultured Acidobacteriota bacterium
GGGCTCCCATCACCATGCCGGACGGGTATGGTTGGCTGATGAAGGCCCCTGCGAAGACCGGAAGGGGTGAGGAGTGGGCGCGTGCCCCCCCTGAACCCGCGCGGGACGGACCAATTTGCCACGGTCGTAGCGGCAGGTCTCGCTGGGATTTCGGCCTGATCCCGATCACGCCGGCGTTCCCCGGCAGCCGCCGGCCCATCTTCTGCCGCCGCGTCGGTGCAACCCGGCGGCAGCCGCCAGTTCGCCGCACGGAACCTCGAGGGCCGTTGTCTCGTCTTTCAACCCGTACGGCGTTTCCCCCGGCCAGCGGAACAACGTTGACGTCCGCCGCCGGCGGGCGTACCGTGGATTGATGGGGTGGGGAGACGTGTCTGTCCAGACCCCTCCTGAAGGAGTGTTCTGATGAGAATCGGCTCTGCCGCGACGTTCGGGTTCGCGTTGGTCGCCTTCCTCGCGCCGCGTGTCGCACAGGCGCAACAGCTGCCGGACTCGGTGACCTACGCCAAGCACATCGCGCCCATTCTCCAGCGGAGCTGCCAGAACTGTCACCGTCCCGACGGCGCTGGCCCGATGCCGCTGACCACCTACGAAGAGGTGCGTCCCTGGGCGCGCTCGATCAAGGCGCGCACCGGGATTGGCCCGAAGGCCGGCGTGATGCCGCCATGGTATGTCGAGCGGAACATCGGCATCCAGGAATACAAGAACGACCCGTCGCTGACCGAGCTCGAGATCGCGATGATCGCGAAGTGGGCCGACAGCGGCGCACCGCTGGGCAACCGGGCCGACATGCCGCCGGCGCGCGAATTCGCCGACGACCGGAAGTGGATCATCGGCACCCCCGACATCATCGTCAAGCTGCCGGAGATCACGGTGAAGGGCGACTCCCCGGACTGGTGGGGCGAGATGGCGGCGACGCCGGTCGGTCTCGACGAGGATCGCTACGTCGCGGCGCTCGAGATCAAGGAGGTCAACGACGTCGCCACCGGCGCCTCCGGGCGCGCGACGGTGGGTGGTCGCTACGTCTTCCATCACATGATCTGGTCGACCGACAAGGGCGGCGGTGAAGGTGTCAACACGCCCTGGCCGGTGCACGAAGTGGGCCGCAACGCCGACACGTTCGACCCGCGCGCCGGGCGTCTGCTCCGCGCCGGCGCCAGCGTCGTCACCGACTCGGTGCACCTGCACTCCAATGGCCGCGACACCAAGGCGCATCTCGAGATCGGCTTCAAGCTGCACCCGAAGGGCTACAAGCCGGCGCTGCGACCATCGCAGTCACGCTCGCTCGGCAACGGCGTCGACATTTCGATCCGCCCGATGGAAGCCAATCAGCAGTTGCATGCGTATACCGTGCTGCAGGAACACACGAAGGTCACGTCCTTCGAGCCGCACCTGCATGCGCCGGGTGCCCGGATGTGCCTCGAGGCCATCTGGGGTTACAACATCGAGACGCTGAGCTGTGTCGGCTACGACCACAACTGGGTGCGCGCCTACGAGTACACGGAGGACTCCGCGCCTCTGCTGCCGAAGG
Source organism: uncultured Acidobacteriota bacterium (assembly GCA_902825985.1). Lineage (GTDB taxonomy): Bacteria > Acidobacteriota > Vicinamibacteria > Vicinamibacterales > CAVVIG01 > VFZL01. The sequence goes on from CADEDC010000105.1 coordinate 1,529, forward strand.
GCACGATCCTGCACATCATCGGCTTCATGGACAACTCGCCGTCGAACAAGAACGTGCCAGACCCGCGCAACTGGCAGGGGTCGGGCAATCGGTCGGTGGCCAACATGTTCATCGACCTCGGCCAGGGCGTCGCCCTCAGTGATCAGGAGTTCCAGTCCGAGATGGCGAAGCGCCGCGAGAAGTTCAAGCTGACGAAGAACGACAACGTCATCGGCTGTCCGCTGTGCCTCGTCGAGCCGCCACCGGCGGCCGCGACGACCAATCAGCAGGCCGCGCGCTAGCGTCCAGAGAGGCACATGCAGACACGCATACGGAATACCCGCCGCACCACCGGCCGGCGCCTGTCGCTGGCGCTGGCGCTGGCGGTCGCGGCGACCTTTGCTCTCGAACGGGACAACAGCGCGCAGTCCTTGTCGTATCGCAAGGGCCAGCCGGTCTCGCCGGCGTTCGAGGGCTGGGAGCGCAATCCCGACGGGACGTCCAGCTTCGTGTTCGGCTACATGAACAACAACTGGGAAGAAGAGGTGAACGTGCCGGTTGGTGCCGACAACGGCTTCAACCTGCTCGGCGCCGATCAGGGGCAGCCGACCCGTTTCCTGCCGCGACGCAATCGTTTCGTCTTCAAGGTGAAGGTGCCGAAGGACTGGGGGAACAAGGAGCTGATCTGGACCCTGAAGAGCAACGGCGTCACGGAGCGCGCCTACGCCACCTTGCGCCAGGACTACTTCATGGACGATGTGGTCGCGGCCTCGGAAACCGGCGCGCTCGGCGCCGGGGCCAGCAGTCCGGCGGTTCGGGCGAACAAGCCGCCGGTCGTCCAGATCGATGGCGACAAGAGCCGCGCGGTCAAGGTCGGCGAGCCGCTTCCGATCGCCGCCGTCGTCACCGACGATGGTGTACCGAAGGGGATGCTCATCGGCGGTGGCCCGGCGCCCTCGGCGGCGATGCTGGCCCGTCGCAACAACATGCCGCCCAGTCGTCTGACGGTCGGCAAGTGGCTCGGACTCCATTTGAGCTGGTTCGTCTACCGCGGGCCGGGCAAGGTGTCGTTCGACCCGGTGCAGGTGAAGGTCTGGGAGGACACCCGGGCTGGCGCCAATTCTCCGTGGGCGCCCATCTGGGTGGCGCCGCCGGTTCCTGAAGGTGGCAAGTACACCGCCAACGCCACCTTCGATACGCCGGGCACCTATGTGTTGCGGGCCCGCGCCGACGATGGCGCGCTGCTCGGCGATGCGGAGCTCACGGTCACCGTCACCAAGTGACATGCACGGCCGCCGGTTCGAGGGACGGGCCTCGAGCTTGCGGCCGTCCTCGTCCCCCCGCCATCTCCTCCGGTTCGCGTCTCGCCTCGCGCCTTCCTTCGTGCTTCCCTCGCCTGGGATTCCCTGACGGCGATTCTTCGCTCACCGCGATGCGTCAACGATCCGAGCCGCACGCCGGGGCAGCAAGGTGGGTCGCCGACGCACCGCGCGGGTAGCCGATTCCTGCGCGGCGCGGCGCGTCACCCGATGGTGCGGGCGACCCGTCGGCGATCTTCCTGAAGAATCGGTCGGGCACGTGACCCGCGGACGCCGAAGGTCCTTCGTGGCACTGTCTTTGGTCTGTCACCGCGACGGAGGTGACACGGACATGAGCACAGGAGAGAACCGGGCCGCGGCGGCCCACCGGCCACTGGTGATGCAGGTCCGCCGTGCCGATCGCCGCCGCGGCCTCGACGTCATGGCTGCGGCGCTGGGACGGGCGATGGCGCGCGGTGGCGGCGTGTCGTTGCGCGAGGCGCTGGAAGAGGCGCTCCAGCGGGTCGTGAGCGCCCGCAGCGTCCACTTGCGGCGCGCCGGGGTCACACCCGTCACGGACCGGTGCCGCGACAAGCAGGTCGCGTTCGACCTGCCGGTGCGCGATCCGCACGGCCGGACGACGCTGCAGTGCACCTTCGACGGCACCGCATGCATCGGCGAGTGGGAGGTGCAGACGGTGCGCGCGGCGGCGAACCTGGCCGCCCTCGCCGTGGAGATCGACCGCAGTCGACTGCAGCTGTCGCGCGTGTCACAGCCCGCGAGGCCGAACGGGGACGGGGCAGCGCCGCTCATCGGTTCGACCGCTGCCATGGCCCAGTTACGGTCGCGCGTCGAGCGGGTGGCGAGCACATCGTTCACCGTCCTCATCGAAGGGGAGAGCGGCGTCGGCAAGGAGCTCGTGGCCCGGCAGATCCACGATTTGAGCTCCCGTCGCGACGGTCCGTTCGTCGCCGTCAACTGCGCCGCCATCGTCGAGACGCTGGTGGAGGCCGAGCTGTTCGGCATCGAGGACCGGACGGCGACCGGCGTCCGCGGCCGTCGCGGCAAGTTCGAACATGCCGACGGCGGCACGCTGTTCCTGGACGAGGTCTCGGATCTGTCGCTGGCCGCGCAAGCGAAATTGCTGCGCGCGATCCAGGAACTGGCGGTGGAACGGGTTGGCGGCAACGGGAGCCAGCGTGTCGACGTCCGGATCGTCGTTGCGACCAACCGCGGCCTCGCCGGCCTCGTCGATCGCAGGCTGTTTCGTGCCGACCTGTTCTACCGGCTGGGCGGCGTCGAGGTGCAGGTGCCGCCCTTGCGCGAGCGGCGGGCGGACATCCTGGAACTGGCACGCTACTTCCTCGAACGCCATCGTGCGGAGCGGCCGCTCACGCTGTCGATGGCTGCCGCCGAAGCGCTGGTGGCGTACGACTGGCCCGGCAACGTTCGAGAACTGCAGCGCCTCATGGAGCGGGCGGTGGCGCTCGCCGAATCGCACGTCATCGAACTGGACGACCTTCCAGCGACGGTGCGGGGCGAGTATGCGGCGAATGTCGGGCCATCACTGCGGCAGCGCGACACGATGCGCGCCTGGGGCGCCCGCTACGCGCGGCTGGTTCTCGATCGGTGCCACGGGAACAAGCGGGAGACCTGCCGCGTGCTCGATATCAGCTACCACACGCTTGGTTCGTATCTACGCTACCGTGGCGCGGGAGCGGAGGAGGCGTCGGCGGAGGCGGTCGGGTCAGCCGCGGTTGTGACGGGAGGAGGACCGCACGTGCTGGCGTCCTGACCGCTACTTCTTGAGGAACCCGAGGAGCCTGGCGTTGATGTCGGCCGGTCTGTCGACCATCATCCAGTGCGACGCCCCGGTGATGCGGGCGTACTCGAACGGCCCCTTCATGCGCTGACCCGACGTGCGCATCGCATACTCGGTGAGATGGTTGTCGCCATCGCTCCACAGCCCGAGCGTCGGGCACTGCACCTGCGGCGGCGGCGCCGTCGGCGTCGCCGGCGCGCCGCCGCTGGCGCGGTACCAGTTGAGGGCGGCGGTCAAGGCTCCCGGGCGCGACAGGTTCTGGAGCCAGCGGTCGATGTCGACCGGGTTGCGCGACCATTCGCGGAACAGTTCCCAGTTGTTGGCCATCAGCTGCTGTTCGGCGATGCCGGCCTGGCGGAAGAACAGCATGTACCACGATTTCTCACGCTGTTGGATCGAGGTGCGGGCGCCTGGCGCGCCGACCGACATCGCGACGTAGCGGGTCACGCGAGCCGGGTGTTCCGCCGCCAGACGCCAGCCGACCGCGGCGCCCCAGTCGTGCGCCACCAGCTGCACCTGCTGGACGCCGAGCGTGTCGAGGATGCCGACCACGTCGCGCACTGCAATCGGCACGCCATAGTCCTTCGGATCCTGGGGTCGCGGCGCGTCGCCGTAGCCGCGGAGGTCCGGCGCGATGACGCGAAAGCCCGCATCGACCAGGGCCTGTGCCTGATAGCGCCACATGTGGCGATCGTCCGGGAAGCCATGCAGCAGCAGCACGGCAGGCCCGCTGCCGACGTCGGTCACCGGAAATGTCAGGCCGTTGCCGATCACCGGCCGAGTTGCGAGGTCCATGTTCATCGCCCGCGGCGCCTGTGCGTACGCCGGGCCGGTGGCCAGCAGGCCGATGCCGCAGAGCGCGACGAGCGACGCAAGTCCCACACGTTTGTCGGGCATCACCGGCTCCTCGCCACCATCACGCCGGAAGTGTAGCGCGGATTCTTGACCCGGTGGAAGGCGCATAGTACCGTTGCTTGTTCCCACTCTGCCAAAGCCACCATTCATGACAGAATCCGCCGCACCCGCTTCCGAAGCTCCGTTGAAGAAGACGCCGCTGCATGCCCGCCACCGTGCCTCCGGCGCGCGCATGGTGCCGTTCGGCGGCTGGGACATGCCGGTCGAATATACCGGTATCACGGCCGAGCACCTCGCCGTCCGACAGCGGGCCGGACTGTTCGACGTCAGCCACATGGGGCAGATCGAAATTGCCGGCACCCGGGCACTGGATGCCGTGCAGCGCATCTCGTGCAACGACGCGTCAAAGCTCCAGGTCGGTCAGGCGCACTACTCCGGTCTGCTGACGCCTGCGGGCACCTTCGTCGACGATCTGCTGGTCTATCGCCTGGCGCCGTCGCACTTCATGCTCGTCGTCAATGCGTCGCACATCGACCGCGACTACGCCTACATCGCCGACGGCATCAAACCGGCCGGCGATGCCGTGGCGGTCGACGCCAGCGCGCGCTACGCGCTCATTGCGGTGCAGGGGCCTGCGGCGCTCGGTATCGTGCAGTCGCTGACCGGCGTCGATCTCGCGGCGATGCGCTACTACTGGTTCGCGCACGGCGAAGTGGCGAACGTTCGGGCGACGGTGTCGCGTACCGGGTATACCGGTGAGGACGGCTTCGAGATCTTCGTGCCGCCGCAGTCGGCCGAACGGGTCTGGCTGGCGCTGCTCGACGCCGGCGCGTCGGCCGGCATCGTCCCCTGCGGACTCGGTGCCCGCGATACGCTCAGGCTCGAGGCCGCGATGCGCCTGCACGGCAACGACATCGACGAGACGACGACCGTGCTGGAAGCGGATCTCGGGTGGATTGTCGGCTGGAAGAAGGCCGACTTCGTCGGTGCCGACGCGCTGCGGGCCCAGCGGGTCGGCGGCGTGACGCGCAAGCTGGTGGGGTTCGAGATGGTCGATCGCGGCATCGCCCGCCACGGCTACGTCGTCTGGATCGGCGACGACAAGGCGGGCGTCGTGACGAGCGGCACGCAGACGCCGTTCCTGAAGAAGGCCATCGGACTCGCGTATCTGCCGGTCGCCCATACGGCGCCGGGCAGCGAGTTCGACGTCGAGATCCGTGGTCGTCGATCGCGCGCCCGCGTGGTGACGTTGCCGTTCTACAAACGTTCGAAGTGATTCGGGAGAGACGACATGGCCTATCCGGCTGGCTACAGGTACACGAAGGACCATGAGTGGATCGAGCTCGCGGGCGACCGCGGGAAGGTCGGCATCACCGACTACGCGCAGCAGCAGCTGGGTGATGTGGTGTTCATGGAGCTCCCCGCCGTCGGCAAGATCCTGTCGGCCGGGCAGTCGTTCGGGACCATCGAGTCGGTCAAGGCGGTGTCGGAGCTGTATGCCCCGGTGTCGGGTGAGGTCGTCGAAGTGAATGACGCGCTCAAGCAGACGCCGGAAGCGATCAACAGCGATCCGCACGGCAGCTGGATGGTGGTGATCAAGTTGTCCGATCCCGCCGAAGCCGGCACCCTGCTCGATGCCCAGGCCTATGAGGGACTGACGAAGTAACCGGCGATGATCCTTGACCCTGAGCCGTTCCAGTCCCGTCATATCGGTCCCGACGCCGGGGAAGCCGCGGCGATGCTCGACACCATCGGCGCCGCGTCGATGGAAACGCTGATCGACGAAGCGATTCCGAGCCGCATCCGCCTGACGACGCCGCTGAACCTGCCGGCCGGGCAGCCGGAGCACGAATACCTGCGGTCGCTCCGAGGCGTCGCGGCGAAGAACCAGCTGCATCGCTCGTACATCGGCCTGGGGTACCACGATTGCGTGACGCCGAGCGTCATCCTTCGCAACGTGCTGGAGAATCCCTCCTGGTACACGCCCTACACGCCGTACCAGGCGGAGATCGCGCAGGGGCGGCTCGAAGCGCTGCTGAACTTCCAGACGATGGTGTCCGACCTGACGGGGATGGACGTCGCGACGGCTTCGCTCCTGGACGAGGCCACCGCCGCCGGCGAAGCGATGACGATGCTGCATCGCGTGCACAGCCGGCGCGACGACCCGGACACGGCGCAGTTCCTGGTGGCCGACACCTGCTTCCCGCAGACGATTGACGTCTTGCGCTCGCGCGCCGAACCGCTGGGCATCGAGGTGGTGGTCGCCGATTTCAGGACGGTCACGCTGACCGGGCGGATGTTCGGCGCCCTGGTCCAGACCCCGGACGAGAGCGGCGTGCTGCACGACCTGCGCGAATTCGTCGTGCGCGCCAGGGCCGCCGGCGTCCTGGTGGCGGTCGCGACGGATCTGCTGAGCCTGACGCTGCTGACGCCCCCCGGGGAGCTCGGCGTCGACGTCGTGCTTGGCAGCTCGCAGCGCTTCGGCGTCCCGATGGGCTACGGTGGCCCGCACGCGGCGTTCTTCGCCACCCGGGAGCAGCATGTCCGCCAGGCGCCCGGCCGCATCATCGGCGTCTCGGTCGACGCGCACGGCCACCGGGCCTATCGCATGTCGCTGCAGACCCGCGAGCAGCACATCCGCCGCGAGAAGGCGACATCGAACATCTGCACCGCCCAGGCGCTGCTGGCCAACATGGCCGGTTTCTACGCCGTGTACCACGGCCCGAAGGGGCTCGCGGCGATTGCGCAGCGGGTGCACGGGTTGACGGCATTGCTGGCGCGTGAGCTGGGCCGGCTTGGGGTCACGCAGCGGAACCCGTTGTACTTCGACACGCTGCGGGTCGACGTGCCAGACAGCGCCCGGGTGCGCGAGGCCGCGCTCGCGGCGCGGCAGAATTTCCGCTATCGCGACGACGGCTCGGTGAACATCGCGCTCGACGAGACCGTGAACCTGGCCGACGTCGAGGCGATCGTCACGACCTTCGCGACGGCGCTCGGCGTGCCGGCGCGCCTCGACCGCAGCGCCGACGGACTCGTGCTCGACTATGCGTCGCCCTTCGCGCGCTCGACGCCGTTCCTGACCCATCCCGTCTTCAACTCGCACCACTCCGAGTCGGAGATGATGCGCTACATCCGAAGCCTCGACCGGAAGGACGTCGGACTCGATACGTCGATGATCCCGCTCGGCTCGTGCACCATGAAGCTGAATGCGGCATCCGAGATGCTGCCGATCACGTGGCCCGAGTTCTCGACGCCGCACCCCTATGCGCCGATCGACCAGAACCTCGGCTACCAGGAAATCCTGCGCGACATCGAGGCGGCACTGTGTGAGATCACCGGCCTTGCGGCGGTGTCGTTACAGCCCAACTCGGGCGCGCAGGGGGAGTTCGCCGGGCTGATGGTCATCCGCGCCTACCATCGCTCGCGCGGCGACGCGCACCGCAACGTCGTGCTGATTCCCGCCTCCGCACACGGGACGAACCCGGCCAGCGCGGTCATGGCTGGCATGCGGGTGGTCATCGTCGCCAGCACCAAGGACGGCAGTATCGATGTCGGCGATCTGGAGGCGAAGGCGACCCGCCACGCCGGCGAACTGTCGGCGCTGATGGTCACCTATCCGTCCACGCACGGGGTGTTCGAAGAGAGCATCCAGGACATCTGCGCCATCATCCATCGCGCCGGCGGTCAGGTGTACATGGATGGTGCGAACATGAATGCGCAGGTCGGCCTGACCAGCCCGGCGGCGATTGGTGCCGATGTCTGCCACTTGAACCTGCACAAGACGTTCGCGATTCCGCACGGCGGCGGCGGCCCCGGCATGGGGCCAATCGGCGTCGCGGCGCACCTCGCGCCGTTCCTGCCGGGACATCCCGTCGTGGCCACCGGCGGCCGGCAGGCGATCGCCGCGATTTCGGCGGCACCGTGGGGAAGCTCGAGCATCCTCCTCATCTCGTACGGCTACATCCGCATGCTGGGCGGTCGGGGCATGACCGACGCGACGCGCGTCGCCATCCTCAACGCGAACTACGTCAAGGCGCGCCTGCAGGCGCACTACCCGGTCCTGTATACACGCCCAAACGGGCGGGTGGCGCACGAGCTGATTTTCGATCTCCGGCCGCTGAAGCAGGCGAGTGGCATCGATGAAACCGATGTGGCGAAGCGGCTGATGGACTTCGGCTTCCACGCCCCGACGGTGTCGTTCCCGGTTGCCGGCACACTGATGGTCGAGCCGACCGAAAGCGAGCCCAAGGAGGAACTGGACCGCTTCTGCGATGCGATGATCCGCATCCGCCAGGAGATTCAGGCGGTGATCGACGGCGGCGCCGACCCGAAGGACAACGTGTTGAAACAGGCGCCGCACACCGCCGCCGCCGTCTCGAGCGACTCGTGGACCCATCCCTATTCGCGCGAGGACGCAGCCTACCCGCTACCGTATCTGCGAACCCACAAGTTCTGGCCGAGCGTCGGACGGATCGACAATCCCTACGGCGATCGCCACCTGATCTGCAGCTGCCCGCCGATCGAGGCGTTCGCCGACAGCCCGGCGTAAGCGGACAGCCCGGCGTACGACGTCCGTTTGGGCCATAATGCGCGGGGGAGAAACCCATGCGCGCATGTTGCCAGTTCGTCCGTCTTCTCGTCTGTGTGCTGTCCGTGTCGATGGCTGCGACGGCGTCGGCCCAGCCGCCGGGCCGCCCCGCGGCAGCCGGCGAGGCTGACCCCGGCGTCCGTCCCACCCGCCTCATCGATCGCGACGAAATCCGCGTGTCGAGGGTCGAGCTGCAGCCCGGTGCCGTGCGCGCCGTCCATGCCCACGACGACGTCGAGTACCACGTGTGGACGCCAGTCGTAGGCACCCTCGAGATCACGATCGGTTCCGACCAGCCGGTTGCTGCCAGGGCCGGCCAGGCCTTCTTCATGAAGCGCGGCACCCGTCACGGGTTCCGCAACACCGGTACTGCGCCGGCGGCGGTATTCGAAATCTTCGTGAAGAAGGCGACGACCGCGGCCGACCGGCGCCACCCAGACCAGCCGGATCAGGCCGACGCGCTGGCGCTGCAGTTGGAGCAGGTGCTGGCGATGTTCGCTGCCCGCTGACGACCCGGCTACACCGCGCCGGCGAGCGCCCGCGCCCGATAGGACTCCAGCAGCCGGCGGGTGACCGGACCGCCCACGCCGGCTCCGATGACCCGCTCGTCGACCCGGACGATGGCCAGCGCCTCGCGCGTCGTACTGGTGAGAAACGCCTCATCGGCGGCGAAGAGATCGGCGTCCTTCAGCACCGCCTCCCGCACCGGAATCCCGAGGTCTGCGCCAATCTCGAAGATGAACTCGCGCGTGATGCCGGGCAGCAGGCCGGCCTCGAGCGGCGGTGTCAGTACCTGGCCGCCGCGGACGATGAAGAGGTTCGAGGTCGAGCCCTCCGCGAGTTCGCCGCGATGGTTTCGCATGATGCCCTCGAAGGCGTGGCGACGGACGGCGTCCTGGGCGGCCAGCGCGTTGTTCAACAGGTTGTTCGACTTGATCAACGGATTCACCGACGCCGGGAGGTTGCGGACCACCGGCACAATCACCGCCGCGACGCCCGAGCGGTAGACATCCTCGGGCAGCTGGACGTGCGGCTTCACGATGATGATGACCGACGGCCGCGGCGTGGCCGCCGGATCGTAGGTGAGATCGCCGATGCCGCGGGTGATCAGAATCCGGATGTACGCCTCGTGTTCCGCCGAGTCGCCGCGCAGGCCGGCGGCCGTCTGGGTGTCGTGGATGCGGGCGAGAATCTCCGCGTCGCCGAGCGGGATCGGCAGGGCAATCATGTCGGCTGATCGCCGCAGGCGGCGCAGGTGCCGGTCGAACAGGAACGGCTGGCCCTGGTAGGTCCGTAGCGTCTCGTAGACGCCTTCGCCGTAGAGGAAGCCGTGGTCGAATACCGAGATGACGGCGCGTTCCTGATCGAAGATCTGCCCGTTGACGTAGACGGTCGCTGCCATCAGACGAGCGTACTGCCTGTGCTATTCTGCGTGCAACATGCGGATTCTCGACGCGCGGCAGATGCGGGAGGCGGATCGGCGCACGATCGAGGACATCGGCATCCCCTCGCTGGTGCTCATGGAGAATGCCGGCCGCCAGGTGGTGGCCGCCATCGAGGCGACCCATGCAGAGCGGCTGGAGGGACACGTCGCGGTGCTCTGCGGGCGGGGCAACAATGGCGGCGACGGCTTCGTCATCGCCCGGACCTTGCTGCAACGCGGCGTCGAGGTCTCGGTCTTCCTGATTGGCACCGTCGCCGACGTCCGCGGCGATGCCCGCGCCAACCTCGACATCCTCGGCCGCCTGGGTCTGACCGTCGTCGAGATCGCCGACAGCCAGGCATGGGAGCTGCACTCCTCCGAAATCGAGGACGCGACGCTCATCGTCGACGCCATCTTCGGTACCGGTCTGCGGTCGCCGATTGCCGGCCTGCTCGAGACCGTCGTGGCCGACGTCAACGCCTCCGGCATTCCGGTCGTCGCCGTCGATCTGCCGTCCGGGCTGTCGGCCGATTCGCATGAGCCGATTGGTCCGTGCATCGCCGCGTCGATGACCGTGACGCTGGCCGCCCCGAAGCTGGCGCTCGTGTTGCCGCCGGCCGAGACGCACGCCGGCGACGTCGTGATTGCCGACATCGGCATCCCGGACGGCGTCATCGCCGAGCTCGAGGGGCCGCAAGTCGAGCTGATGACCCGCGGCGACGTGCGCGAGCTGATCACGCCGCGGACGCCTGACAGTCACAAGGGCGACTTCGGCCACGTGCTGGTGGTCGCCGGCGCGCCGGGCAAGAGCGGCGCCGCGCATCTCGCCGCCATGGGAGCGCTGCGCTCGGGCGCCGGCCTGGTCACGGTGGCGACCGCCGCGAGCTGTCAGGCGATCGTCGCGGCCATGGCACCGGAGTACATGACGCTCGGGATCGACGAGGACGCGGATGGCCTGTCGGCCGTCGCCGTCGATCGCGTGCTCGACGAGGCGCGCGATGTCGTCGCGATCGGCCCTGGGCTCGGGCAGGGCGCCGGTACCCGGGCGTTCGTGCTGCGCCTGCTGGACCGCGCCATCATGCCGGTCATCGTCGACGCCGACGGTCTGAACGCGTTTGCCGGCAATCCGTCGGCGCTGGTCGGCCGCGAGGGACGCGACGTGATCATCACGCCGCATCCCGGTGAGATGGCGAGGCTGGTCGGCCTGTCCACGCACGAGGTGCAGGCGAACCGCCTGGTGATCGCTCGCGACTTCGCCACCTCGCACCATCTCTACGTCATTCTGAAGGGGCACCGGACGCTGATTGCAACGCCTGATGGGGCGGTGTTCATCAACCCGACCGGCAATCCCGGGATGGCGACTGGCGGCACCGGCGACGTGCTGTGCGGCATGGTGGCGGCATGGCTCGCGCAGTTGCTCGACGCGGAAGCGGCCTGCCGGCTTGCTGTCTACCTGCACGGGCTGGCCGGCGATCTCGCCGAGGCCGACCTCGGCAACGCACCGATGACCGCGGGCGACGTCGCGCTCTATCTCAGCGACGCGTTCCAGGAGCTCACGGCGAAGCGCAAGACGCCGGACCACTCGTGACCCGCGTGTGCCACAGCCACGGCGAGGGCGATACCGCCGCCGCCGGACGGGCCCTGGCCGGTGACCTGCGTCCCGGTTCCGTCGTGCTGCTTTCGGGTGATCTCGGCGCCGGAAAGACCGCGTTCGTGCGTGGTATCGCCGAAGGGCTCGGCATCGATCCGGCAGCGGTCAGCAGCCCGACGTTCACGCTGGTTCAGGAGTATCGCGGCGGTCGTCTGCGGCTCCAGCACGTCGACCTGTATCGTCTGCAGCCCATCGAGGTCGACGACCTCGGTCTCGACGAGCTGACCCTCGGCGACGTGGTCACCGCGATCGAGTGGCCAGAGCGCCTGACCCGCTCGTTCGACGACAGCGTCGCCGTCGACATCCTCCACGGGGAGGACGATGCGAGGACGATCAGGATCACGACGACCGGGTGAGGGCGTCCGGCGGCTGCGGCGGCGGCCGAACGTGGCGGGCGACCGCGCTATTCAGAGCGGTAGTTCGGGGCTTCCTTCGTGATGGCGACGTCGTGCACGTGGCTCTCACGGAAGCCGGCTGCGGTGATGCGGATCAACCGGCTCTTTCGCTGCAGGTCGGGGATGCTGCCGCAGCCACAGTAGCCCATGCCGGCGCGCAGGCCGCCGACCAGCTGATGCACCATGGCGGCGACGCTGCCTTTGTGGGCGACGCGCCCCTCGATGCCTTCAGGCACCAGCTTTTCCTGGCCGCCTGGACTGTCGAGGTCGAAAGCGTCCTGGAAGTAGCGGTCGCGGCTGCCACGGCGCATCGCGCCGATCGAACCCATGCCGCGGTACTCCTTGAAGCTGCGTCCCTGATACAGGATCAGTTCGCCTGGGCTCTCGTCAGTGCCGGCGAACAGGTTGCCGATCATCGTGGTGCTCGCGCCGACCGCCAGCGCCTTGGTGATGTCGCCGGAGAAGCGGATGCCGCCATCTGCGATCACCGGCACGTCGTACTCGGCGGCGGCGCGCGAGCAGTCCATGATGGCCGTGATCATCGGCACGCCGATGCCGGCGACGACGCGCGTCGTGCAGATGGAGCCGGCGCCGATGCCGACCTTCACCGCGTCGACGCCGCGCTTGATCAGATCGATGGTGCCTTCCGGCGTCGCGACGTTGCCGGCGACGAGATTCACGTCCGCGAAGCGGTTGCGGATGACGCCGACCATGTCCAGCACGCCTTGCGAGTGACCGTGCGCGGTGTCGATGACGAGGACGTCGACGCCGGCCGCGACGAGCGCCGTCGCGCGCTCCAGCGTGTCCTTGGCGATGCCGATCGCGGCGCCGCACCGCAGGCGGCCCAGCGAATCCTTCGACGCGTTCGGGTACTTCACGGCTTTCTGGATGTCCTTGACCGTGATCAGCCCCTTGAGCCGGAAGTCGCGGTCGACGACGAGCAGTTTCTCGACCTTGTGCTGGTGCAGAATCTCGCGGGCGTCCTCGAGCGTCGTCCCGACCGGCACGGTGATGAGCTCTTCGTGCGTCATCACCTCGGCGATCGCGCGGCTGACGTTGGTCTCGAAGCGCAGGTCGCGGTTCGTCAGGATGCCGACCAGCCGCCCTTCCTTGCTGCCGTCCTCGGTGATCGGGACGCCCGAGATGCGGTACTTCTTCATCAGGTCGAGCGCTTCGAAGATCCGGTTGGTCGGCGACAGCGTGATCGGATCGACGATCATGCCGCTCTCCGAGCGTTTCACCCGATCGACCTCGGACGCCTGTTCGTCGATGGACAGGTTCTTGTGAATCACGCCGAGCCCGCCGTGCTGCGCCATGGCGATCGCCAGCCGCGACTCGGTGACCGTGTCCATGGCGGCGCTGAGCAGCGGGACGTTGAGGCGTATGTGGCGCGTGAGGCGCGTGCTGACGTCCACCTGGTAGGGCAGGACGGTCGAGTGCTGCGGCACCAGCAGCACGTCGTCGAACGTGAGGGCCGTCGTCAGGCCGGCGGCGATCGATTCGGAAGTCGGGATCTCAATCTTCGGCGTCATAGTCTTGGCTGAATGCACGAAAGGCCGACGAACGTCGGCCTTTGGTGCGATCACGGAGCGCGTGGAACGGGGCGCGCATCACGCCGCCGCTCCGTGGCACTTCTTGTACTTCTTGCCGCTGCCGCACGGGCAGGGGTCGTTGCGGCCGACCTTCGGTTCGTCGCGCTTCACGGTCTTCTGCGGCGCGTCGTCGCCGCCGACCCGGGCCGGCTGGCGCGGACCGTCGGCCACCAGGGCGTCGGCCGCCGGCGCGGCGTGGCGCGGTGCGGCGAACGCCGGCACCGATTCCGCGGGATTGTTGTACGAGAGCGGCGCGGCGCGGCGCGGCGGCGCCAACGGCCGCGGCGGCGCGGCGATCGCCTTCGGTGCGTCGGCCTGTCCGGCGTGGCCGCCGCCGGCCGGTTGGTCCATCACCATCGGTCGGAGGCCCCAGAGCAGGCGGACGATTTCCGTGTCCACCCGTTCCTTCATGGCCTGGTACATCGCGAAGCTTTCCTTCTTGTACTCGACCAGGGGGTCGCGTTGCCCGTAGCCGCGCAGGCCGATGCCTTCCTTCAGGTGATCGAGGCTGTAGAGATGATCCTTCCACTGGCCGTCGACCACCTGCAGCATCACGTCGCGCTCGACCCGCTGCAGGATCTCGCGGCCGACCAGGTTTTCCTTGCTCGCGTAGTCGCCCTTGATCCGCTCCCACAGCAGGTCGCCGATCTCGTCGACCGAGAGGTCGGAGAAATCGAGGTCGCCGGTGTCGATGCTGAAAATGCGCTCCGCTTCGAGCTTGAGGGCGTCGAGGTCCCAGTCGTCGACATCCGCCTGCTTCGGCGCATAGGTCTCGACCATGTCATCGAGCATGTCCTCGGCCAGCGACATCAGGTAGCCACGGCTGTCGACGGTGTCGGCTTCCTCGCCCTCTTCGCCGGCGAACTTGATCGAGCCCTCGAGAATCTGCCGGCGCAGCGCGTAGATGTTCTCGCGCTGCTTGTTCATCACGTCGTCGTACTCGAGCAGATGCTTGCGGATGGAGAAGTTGTTGCCCTCCACCTGGCGCTGGGCGCGCTCGATCGCCTTGGTGACCATGCCGTGCTCGATCGGCACGCCCTCTTCCATGCCGAGCCGCTGCATCAGGCCGGAGAT
>CADEDC010000106.1 GCA_902825985.1 uncultured Acidobacteriota bacterium
ATCGCGTCGGTCGTCCGATCGACCTCGGAGCTCGGGATGCCGAAGTTGTTCGCGATGATCGAGAAGACGACCGGCTCGCCGGCGGCGGTGCGCGCGTAGCCGGACATCGAGCGAACGTGCCGCATCGATCCGGTCTTCGCCTGCACCTGACCGGCGGCCGGCGTCCCCTTCAGCCGGTCCGCGAGCATGCCCGGCATGCCGGCGACGCTCAGCGAGGCACGGAACGGGCCGTCGAGCCGCGGGTCGCGGGCGACATGCGCGAGCACCCTGGCCAGCACGTCGGCCGAGATGATGTCGTAGCGCGACAGCCCCGAGCCGTCGGCCGGCAAGGCCTGTCCGGCGGCGATGCCCCACGTCGCCAACACGTCGGCGACCACCCCCAGGCCTCCGTCGAAGGTCGGCGACCCGGCCTGCGCCCCGAGCGTCTTCAGAAGGGTCTCGGCGTACTGGTTCTGGCTGAGCTGCATCAGCGTCGCGGCAAGGGTGCGCAGCGGCGGCGAGCGATGGGCGAGCAGCGGCATCGCGTCCTGCAGACGCACCGGCTCGCTCAGCTCGTCGATGTCCACCGCCGGACCCTTGACCTCGATGCCGTTCGCGATGAGCGCCTTGCGCAGTTCCGACACGAAGTAGCCGGTCTGGTTGTCGACCGCGACGCGACGCTGGACGACGCCGCCGCCGGCCGGCAGCGAGCCCGCGACGTCGAGCACCGCGCTGTTCGCGATCCGCTTCGTGATGACCTGCGCCGGCGACCCGGCGGCGCCGGTCATCACGCGATTTCTCACGGTCAGGCCGCTCGCCTCCGTCGCGATGGTCAGCGTCGCCGGCTCGCCGGCACGGGTTCCCGGCGCCACCGTGACGAGCGCCTCACCCATGTTGAGCTGCAACGCCCCGACTCCGGCCGAGTACGCCTCGTTCATGTCGTCCCACATCCAGCCGGCGCCGTAGGACTCGTCGTCGAAGGCGTTGTCGTCGCCGATGATCCGACCGGACAGCGAGCGGACGCCGAGCGCCTTGAGCCGCTCGGCCCACGCCCGAAACACCTGCTGTGCCGAGCCGTCGGCTTCGGTCAGCGATGGATCGCCGGACCCGCGGACGACGAGGTCGCCATCGAGGAATCCGAAATCGATGGCACCGATGCCCAGCACCTGGGTCTCGTAGGTGTAGTCCCAGCCGAGGCGCTCCGCCGCGGCGGCCAGCGTGACGATCTTCAGGTTGGAGGCCGGGGTCAGCAGCTTTCTTGGGTTGCGGGCATACAGCGTCTCGTCGGTCGCCAGCGACCGGACGACGATGCCCCACGTCCCGGCGTCGAGGGCTGGCGTATCCAGCAGCGCGTCGATGTTGCGTTGCAGCCGCGCGACGGCGGGCGTGACCGCGGCGGCTGAGGGTGAGGGGGAGGGGGAGGCAGCGGCCGGTGCCCCCGGTGTCGTGGTGGCACGATGGCGGTGACAACCGGCCAGCAGCAGCGCGCAGGCGACGGTGGCGAGCGCGCCAGGTCGCCGGCGCGTCGGGATCACTGCAGGAGCTCTTCGAGCGTCGCGAGCGCTTCGGTCAGCTTCTCGGCTTCGATGACCAGCGCGCCCGCATCGTCGGGGCGGCCCGCGAACGCCTCGGCGCCGCTGCGGCCGAAAGTCGCGCGCTCTTCGGCACGGCTCTGGTCGTATTTCATGTAGACGCTGAGGACCGGCGCATCGAGGCCGGTTCCGGCGGTCGAGTCGCGGAACGCCGTGGCGCGGATGTCGGCGAGGCCGGTGAGCAGCGTCTCGACCTTGTCCTTGTCGAGCTCCTTCTCGCTCGGGCTCACGCGCTTCCAGATATCCGGCTTGTCGCCCTCGGTCTTCACCCGCTCGACGGTGATGCTCTTGCCGCTGAACGCGATCTCGGCCCGCGATGCGTTGAAGGCGCGGAAGTCGAACACGTCCCGGCGGCGGTAGTCGTCGACGCCCTTGCGGAAGTCGTCGGCGAGGGCCTTCTCGACGGTGACGACCATCGATTTCGAGCCGTCGCGCGCGTAGACGGCGTCCGGCGCCGCTTCGGCGCCCAGTTCGAGCACGGTCGGGGAGGCGCCGGCGAAGGTCACGGTGACGCGGATGGCCGGGGCGTCCAGGCCGTACTGCTTGAGATCGGCGGCGGCGGCGTTCTCCGCCACGATCGACTTCATCTGCGCCGACTCGAGGCGGCCGACGATTGCCTCGGAGGAGGCGTAGTCGGCGCGTGCGTCCACCGGCTGGGCGACGCGCCATTCCTTCTCGCCCTTCCGCAACAGCACCGGCTTGCCGCCGCTGACCACCTCGATGGTCTGAACCGTGCCTCGCGCCACGCTCAGCAGCGTCTTGTCACGCAGGTCGAAGGTCGTCCGGTTCAGCGTCGACTCGTTGAAGGCGGCGATGAGGAAGACCGGCTTCTCGTCGTTCCGCCGCGCGTACAGGGCCGCGCCGGTCGGCGTCTTGTCGCCGATGAAGAGGTGACCGTCCGGCTGGTCCTTGCCCTTGAAGTCGATCTGGATGCGCGGTTTCTCGAGGCCGAACTCGGCCAGGCCCGCCGGGTTCGCCTCGATGACCCGCATCACTTCGATGCCGGCCAGTGCGCTCGCGAGGTTCGACGCATCCGACGACGAGGCGGCGGCAGCCACCGGCGCGGTCACCGTCCAGGTCTTGTCGTCCTTCTTGATCGTCGTGACGTCTCCCGACTCGCTCTTGACCGTGATCTCGTCGATGGTGTCGCCGTTGGCCGTCTTGAACACCCGCTCCTGGCCGGTGCCGCTGTCGATCGACGGATTCTTCGAGTCGTAGTAGATGTAGCCGCCGAGACCGGCGGCGAAGACGACGAGTGCGAGCGTAGACCACAGACCGCGCATTACCCCCTCCGACGCCACCAGGTGAAGATGCCCGCACCGAACACGGCGGCCGGGACGAACAGCATCGCGATGGCCACAATCCAGTTCTGCTGCGTCGCGGTCAGCGTGATGCGGCGGTCGCTCGCTTCACGCGGACGGATCGAGATGAGGTTCTCCTGCTGTGACAGCCAGCCGATCACGTTCATGAACATGTCCCGGTTGCCCTGGATGCCGAGCACCGCGTTGGTACCGAAGTCCGAGTCGCCGACGACCGCCACCCGGGTCTCGGGCTTCGGCGCGTCGCCGGCTTCCGGCTTGGCCGGGTCCGCGGCAGCCGCCGCCGGCACCGCGACTGCCGATGCGAGCGGCACCGGACCGGCCTTGTCACCCTTCGCTTCGTCGAGGCTCGTCTCGCCGGTCGACAACAGGCCGGCGATGTCCGCCTCGGCCCAGCTGCGCGGGCTCGACTCGATGAACGGCTGCGCGGTGCGCCCGTTCGTGCCGCCCGGCACCGGCGTCGCCGACCGGGCCAGCGGGTAGGCCGTGATGATCGTGAACCGCTCGGTGATCGGATGCGCCGGGTAGCTCGCTGCGACCGGGACCGATGCGTCGGTCCCGATCAGACGACCCATGCCGCTGGCGTCGACGATGATGTTGGTGCCGAGCTCGATGCCCCACTCCTTCGCCAGGTCGATGAGGGCGGTCGGTTGCGGCGAGTCGGCCCGGGCCGGCGGGTCGATGAGGAGCAGCAGCTTGCCCTGCTTGTCGAGGTACTTCTTCAGCTCGTCGATCTCCTGCGGGAAGAAGTCGTTCGCCGGGCCGGCGACCACCACGACCGACGCGTCCTCCGGCACGGCGCCGGTCTGCGCCAGCACCAGGGTTTCGACGGCGTAGTTCTCGGTCTTCAGCGCCTCGCCGAGCGTCCCGAAGCCGTCGCGGTCGCCGGACGCGGGATTCTTCTCGCCGTGCCCCTGCGTGAAGTAGACCTTGCGGGTCTCGCCACTGACCGCCTTGATGATGCCGTTCGTCAGATCCTGTTCGGTGTTCTGCTGCACGCGCTCGGTGCGGTCCTTGTACCTGACGATGACCGTGCCGTACTGCTGGATGTTGTTCTCCTTGGCGAGCGCGCTCTGCTTGTCCGGGTCGATGTACTCGGCCGTCACCTGTTTCGAGACGTACTCGTATTCACGCAGCCGATCGCGGTACTGCTGGAAGTCCGTCTCCTGGGTGAACACCTGGATGCGCAGCGGTGCGTCGAGCTTCTGCAGCACGTTGCGCGTCTGATCCGACAGGCTGTACTGCTGCGCGGCGGTGAAGTCCTTGCGCCAGTTCTGCCGCGAGCCGACGTAGTTGACGCCGACGAGCACCGCCAGCGCGGCGACGACGCCGAGCAGCGTCACCGCGCCGTAGCGCGCCGAGCGGCCGGAGAACGTGTCCGCGATCTCCCGCCACTGGCTGATCATGTAGGCGACCATGCACACGAGGCCGGCGCCGGCGAGGCGGACCGCCCACTGCGGGTCGAGTTGCGGAATCAGGGAGGTCCTGACGCCGACGGCGACCACCACGAGGATGGTGCCGATCCAGCCGATGATATTGAAGATTCGAGTTGCCATTACCCGCGCCACCGTTCCGTGTCGACCGACTTCGCGGTCAGATACAGTCCGAAGCCAATGAAGCTGAGATAGTAGACGAGGTGCTTCGTGTCGAGCACCCCCTTCGAGAAGTCGTCGAAGTGGTCGATGATCGACACGTAGGTCGCCACGTCGGACACCCAGCCGCCGGATGAGATGCTGCCGATCCAGCTCGCGACCCAGAAGAGCAGGAACACCGCGAAGGTGATCATGCCGGCCACGATCTGGTTCTTGGTCAGGCTCGAGATGAACAGACCGAGCGACACGAACGAACCGCCGAGCAGCAGCAGGCCGAGATAGGCCATGGCCAGCGGCTTCCACTCCGGCGATCCGTAGATGAACAGGATCCCCATGTGGACCAGCGTCACCGCCAGCATCACCGCATAGAGGCCGAGCGCGCCGAGGAACTTGCCGAGGATGATCTGCAGGTCCGTGACCGGCGCCGTGAGCAGCAGCTCGATGGTGCCCGAACGCTTCTCCTCCGCATAGGTCCGCATCGTGATGAGCGGCATCACGAACAGGATCACCACGGTCATGTTCGACAGAACCGGCCGGATCATCTGCTCGTTGATGTTGAGCGCCTGCGGTCCCATCGGCTGCATCTGCATGCCGGCGCGGACGAAGTAGGCGAGCAGGACCCAGTAGAAGTAGCCGAACACCAGGGCGAAGAAGCCGATGATGACGTACGCGATCGGTGACGAGAAGTAGGAGCGGATCTCCTTCCCGGCGATCGCCAGGACGTTACGCATGAGGCACCTCCCCGGCAGTCTGGACGGTCTCGCCGGTGCCGCCGGCCTCGGCGCCGGCGGCGCTGGCGAGGGCATCTTCGGTGGTCAGCGACAGGAACACGTCTTCGAGGCTCAGACGCATCGGGCGCAGTTCGAGCAACCCCCAGCCGTTCGTGACGACCGTCTGTGCCAGGGCGCGGCGGATGTCGTGGCCGCGCTCGCTCTGGATCTCGTAGCCGACGACCCCGTCGCGCTCGTCGGCACGCTGCACGCGGGTGACGCCGCCAATCCCGCCGAGCGCGGCATCGGCCGAGGCATGGCCGGCATCCACCTGCACGTACATGGCTTCCGACCCGCGGAGCCGCGAGGTCAGGTTCTCGGGCGTGTCGACCGCCACGACCTTGCCCTTGTTGATGATGACGACGCGCTGGCAGGTCTGGGAGACCTCCGGCAGGATGTGGGTGCTGAGGACGATCGTGTGATCGCCAGCCAGTTCCTTGATCAGCTTGCGCGTCTCGATGATCTGCTTCGGGTCGAGACCGGCGGTTGGCTCATCGAGAATCAGCACGTCCGGATTGTGGATGAGCGCCTGTGCCAGGCCGACGCGCTGCTTGTAGCCCTTCGACAGCTTGCCGCACATGCGGTTCGCCATGTCGGCGATCCGCGTGCGCTCCATCACCGTCTGCAGCCGGTTGCGGCGCTCCGACGACGGAACGCCGCTGATCTTGGAGACAAACGTCAAGTACTCGCGGACCGTCATGTCCGGATAGAGCGGCGGAGTCTCCGGCAGGTAGCCGGTCCGCCGCTTGGCTTCGATCGGCTGATCGAACACGTCGTAGCCGGCCACCGTCGCCTTCCCCTCCGTCGCCGGCATGTAGCCGGTCAGGATGCGCATGGTGGTGGTCTTGCCGGCGCCGTTCGGTCCAAGAAATCCCAGAATCTCGCCGCGTTCGACCCGGAAACTGACATCCTCGACAGCGGTGAAGCGGCCATACCGCTTCGTGAGGTGCTGCACCTCGATCACGACACAACCTCTTTTCAGTGCACGAGGGGGAGCTCCCCCGCGTTTTGCGCCGCGGGGTCTACTCCCATTCACCCCCGTGCGGGCGCATTCTTGGTAGGTTGGCGCCGATGGGAGGGGCGCCAGCCAAAAATGCTAACCGAACCGTGAAAAAATAGGTAGCGGAGGATTTCCCATGTCACTCAACGTCGGAGCCACGGCTCCAGATTTCACGCTGCCGAACGAAGACAACCAGCCGGTGACCCTGAGCGCGCTCAGGGGGACGCCGGTGGTCCTGGCGTTCTACCCGGCCGCATTCAGCTCGGTCTGCACCAAGGAACTGTGCACCTTCCGGGACAGCATGGCGGCGCTCAATAAGGCCAACGCCAAGGTGTTCGGCATCAGCGTGGATACGTTTTTCACCCAGAAGGCGTTTCAGAAGGATCAAGGGCTGACGTTTTCGCTCCTGAGCGATTTCAACAAGCAGGTCATCCAGCAGTACGACGTCGTCATACCCGACCTCATCGGGATGAAGGGGCTGGCCAAGCGCGCCGTGTTCGTCATCGACGGCCAGGGGATCATCCGGCACGCCGAGGTGCTGGCGGACGCGCGAAACGAGCCGAACTACGCCGCGGTCTTCTCGACGCTCGCGGCGCTGTAGACGGGCGATCCGAGCGGTTCAGCTTGGGGGTGTGGGTCGAGAGACCCGCACCCCTGTGCGGCGATACCGCGATCGGGTAGACTTCAAATATGAACGACTGCTCATATATGCAGTCGTTGGCGGGCCCGGTCGGCGGCCGCGGCGGCCCGGCGGCCCCCACCGCTGACCTGGCGAGACACCGGTATGCAACACCTGAACGCCGCCGCTCCCACCGCCCTCCCCGCCGCAGGTCCAGGCGACCGGATCGACGACGCATCGGTCATCGCGCTCGCCGAGACGTTCCGGATGCTCGGCGATACCACCCGCGTCCGCATTCTGGACGCGCTCTCACGCGCCGAACTCTGCGTGCAGGACATCGCCCGCCACATCGACCTCAGTGAGTCGGCGGTGTCGCACCAGCTCCGCCTGCTGCGTGGCATGCGGCTGGTCCGGTCGCGCCGCGCCGGCCGCCAGATCTTCTACTCGCTCGACGACCAGCACATCGTCCGCCTCTTCGCCCAGGGGCTCGAGCACGTGCAGGAGGCCGGTCGCGGCCGCTGGCTGCGCGAGGCGCCGCCCGCCGTCGTACCGGTGACGCCGTCAGGCGGGGAGGCCGCATGACCGTCACTCCCGCCTGCACGGCTTGCGAGGTCCACGCCGAATCGACGTTCACCGTCGAAGGAATGGACTGTCACGAAGAGGTTGCCCTCATCGAGCGCCGGTTCAAGCACCTGCCCGGCCTCGAGGCGTACAGCGCCGACGTCATGGCGCGGCGGCTGCACGTCACCTACGACGCCGCCAGGCTGTCGACCGGCGCGATCACCGCCGCCGTGGCCGATGCCGGGATGCGCGCGTGGCTCGAGCACGAGGAGCCGGTGGTCAGCGCCAACCCGCGCGCCGCTCGGGTGCGCGCGCTGTTGCTTGCCGGCGCCGCGCTGTCCTTCGCCGGCGGTCTGGTCCTCTCGTTCACCGCCTGGACGCTGCCGTCGACGGTGCTGTACGCCATCGCGCTCCTGCTCGGCCTGCCGGAGCCGGTGCGAAAGGCCCGTCAGGCCCTCGCGGTCGGCTTGCTCGACATCAACGTCCTGATGGTCGTCGCCGCGATCGGTGCGGTCGTCCTCGGCGAATGGTCCGAGGCGGCGGCCGTCGTGTTCCTGTTCGCGGTCGCCCAGGCCCTCGAAGTGCGGACGCTGGAACGGGCGCGCTTCGCGGTGCGCGCCCTGATGGAACTCGTGCCCTCGCAGGTGGTCGTGCGGCGCGGCGGCGGCGAGGAGGCGACGGCCGTCGACGCCGTTCGGCCCGGCGACGTCATCCTCATCAGGCCGGGTGACAAGATCCCGCTCGACGGCGCCGTCGTCGCCGGCGTCAGCGCCGTGAACCAGGCGCCGGTGACCGGCGAGTCGATTCCGGTGGACAAGGCGGCCGGCGACGAGGTGTTCGCCGGGACGATCAATGGCCGCGGCGCCCTCGACGTGCGGGTCACCCGGCACCGACGCGACAGCACGCTGTCCCGGATCATCCACCTCGTCGAACGGGCGCAGGCGCAGCGGGCACCGTCGCAGGCGTTCGTCGAACGGTTCGCCCGCGTCTACACGCCGGCGGTGCTCGGGCTGAGTCTGGCGATTGCGTTCGTGCCGCCGCTTGTGGCGGGCGGCGAGTGGTCCACCTGGATCTATCGCGCCCTCGTCCTCCTGGTGGTCTCGTGCCCGTGTGCGCTCGTGATTTCGACGCCGGTCTCGGTGGTGGCGGCGCTGGCCGGGGCGGCCCGACACGGTGTGCTCATCAAGGGCGGCGCCCACCTGGAGCGTGCCGCCGGCATCCGCTGTGTGGCGTTCGACAAGACCGGCACGCTGACCCGCGGCGTCCCGGATGTCGTCGGCATCCAGCCGTTCGGCACCGCGTCGGTCGAGCAGGTGCTGGCCGCTGCCACGGCAGTCGAACGGCGGTCCGAACATCCGATTGCCCGCGCGATTGTCGACTACGCGGCGCGGACGGGCGGCGTGCCCGCCGCCGCCACGGACGTTCGTACGGTGCCAGGCCGCGGCGCCGAGGGTTCGGTGGATGGCGCGCCGGTGGTGGTCGGCAATCGCCATCTCTTCGCGGAGCGCGGCCTGCTGACGGCAGAGGTCGAGGCGGCCATTGCCCGCGTCGCCGACGCCGGCCGCACGCCGGTGATCGTGGCGAGCGCCGGCCGGGCGGTCGGCGTGATCGCGGTGGCCGACCGCGCCCGGCAGACCAGTCGCGACACGGTGGATCTGCTCCGCCAGCACGGGATCGAGCACGTCGTCATGCTCACCGGCGACAGTCAGGCGACGGCTCGCGCGCTGGCGTCAGAACTCGGCGTCGATCACTACCGCGCCGAGCTGATGCCGGAACACAAGGTGGCGGCAATCGAGGAGTTGCGCCGCACCTATGGCGCCGTCGCCATGGTCGGTGACGGCGTGAACGACGCGCCGGCGCTGGCCCGGGCCGACGTCGGCATCGCGATGGGCGCCGTCGGGAGCGACGCGGCGCTCGAGACCGCCGATATCGCCCTGATGTCCGACGACCTGCTGAAGATCCCCTACGCCCTGCGTCTCAGCCGCGCGACGCTGCGCAACATCCAGTCGAACCTGGCCATCTCGCTGGTGCTGAAGGCGGCGTTCGTGGTCGCGGCGGTCGCCGGCTTCGCCACCTTGTGGATGGCGGTGCTGGCCGATACCGGTGCGTCGGTCATCGTCATCGCGAACGCGCTCCGCCTGCTCAGGGCCGAGTAGATGCGTGTGCCGCTCCGCGCTACTCGATGTCGATCGCAGCACCGTCGAGGATGGCGAAGCGCCGGGCGACGGCAGTGAGCACCGCCGGGTCGTCGGACGCCACTTCCCAGCGTGCGCCGTCGACGGCGCGGACGATCACCCAGCGCTCGTTGCCGACGTAACCCTCGAGATCGCCGTCGACCACCTGCGCGACGCGCGGTCGCATGCCCATGATCTCCTCGCCCGGCACGAACTCCCCGGTGTTGGCCCGCTCCAGCGGCCCGATCGGCTCGTCGTCGGTGGACGTGTAGATCAGATTGGCGGCGCGCCAGTGCCCGGCCACGGCGCGCGGGCCGAGCGCCTCGAGGACGTCGAGCAGGCCGACGGTCAGGGGCACTGCGCCGGCGGTGAGCGTGTGGCGAACGATGACCCGTCTCATGGATGACGCTCAGCGTGCGATCGCGGCCGTCGTCACAGGGCGGCGCCCCGCGTGCCGGCCGGCACCGACAGCCAGACCCGGGCGACGCGCAGACCGTCGACCGCGGTCACCCGCATGGTGCGACCGGCGACGTCGAGGGTGTCGCCGAGGCGGGCGCGGCGGCCCAGCCGGCCCAGCACGTAGCCGCCGACCGTCGTGTACGTCTCTTCGTCGATGCCCAGGTCGAAGCGCTCGTTCACGTCCGCTACCAGCGTCAGGCCGTTGATCTCCGCCGACCCATCGGGCAGCGAGACGATCCAGCTCGTGCCGCTGCCGGCGCTCAGGTCGCCGACGATCCGTTCCATCAGCGACTCGAACGTCACCATGCCGGCGGTGCCTCCGTACTCGTCGATGACGATCGCCTCGCGCACGCCGCGCTTGCGGATGGCGGCCAGCAGGTCGTCGGCTGCCATGGTCTCCGGTACCGTCACCGCCTCGCGCGCGAGGGCGGCCGGGTCGATGTCCCGCGTCCCGGCCGCGAGCGCCTTGACGATGTCGGTCACGTGCAGGATGCCGAGAACGTTGTCGAGACTCTCACGATACACCGGCAGCCGCGGATAGCCGGTGCGCGTGACGACCTCGATCAGGGTCTCGGCTGTCGCACCCGCGTCGATGGCGACGAGTTCGGTACGCGGAATCATCACCTGGCCCGCGGTGAGGTCGGCGAAGCCGAAGACGCGATGGAGCATCTGCTCCTCCTTCTCCTCCAGCACGCCGGCTTCCTGGCTGGCCGTGACGAGCATTTTCAGCTCTTCTTCCGAATGGACGAGGGCATGGCCGCCGCGACTCTTCAGGCCGATGAGCCCGACGACGGCGCGGCCGGTGCCGTTCAGGAGACGGATGAACGGCCAGAAGACCCGCATGAAGAGCTCGGTCGGCTTCACGACCCAGAGCGCGGTGATCTCGGATCGCTCCAGCGCGATCGTCTTCGGGGCCAGTTCGCCCAGGACGATGTGCAGCGCCGTGATCACGGCAAACGAGACGGCGATCGACAGGCTGTGAGCCGTTGGCTCGGCCAGTGGCGTCGGCAGCGCATGCAGCAGCGGCATGATCAACGAGGCGAGGGCCGGTTCGCCGACCCAGCCGAGGCCGAGGCTCGCCATCGTGATCCCGAGCTGCGTCGCGGCGATGTAGCTGTCCGGGTCCGAGACGGCGCGCCGCACCGCACGGGCGCCCCAGTGCCCTTCGGCCACCAGCTGGTCGATACGCGTCTTGCGGACCGTCACGATCGAGAACTCGGCGGCGACGAAGAAACCGTTGGCGAACACCAGCGCGAGCAGCCCGACCATCCGCCAGACGATGCCGGCGACGGTGAAGTCAACCGAAGTGTCCATGGACGTCAGATTACAGAATTGTGAGGAAGAATGCCTCAGGTTGCCGAGTCCGGGCCGCTTTTGCCGGTGCGGACCGCCGGCAGCGCGGCGGCGGCACCGGGCAGGAGGCGTTGACGGCAGCAGCGGCGCGGCGACATCAAGACGCCGGACTCGTGACCACCCTGCGGGAGGCGTCTGACGGAGGGCGGCGGACGGCTACGCCTTCCGGTTGGAGAAGAAATGGGCGTCGACGAAGTTGTCGATGACCAGCTGATTCGGTTCATCGACCGATTCGAACTGGATCCCCATGCCAACCCGCCGATCGCTCCACGCAACCCGCCCCTCGGCATCGACATCGCGTTTGGAGCCGGGCAGCCGGAATCGCACCTTGATCTTGGATCCGCTATCGAGCGGGCTGGTCGTCCGGATCGCGATGCCGCCGTGGCTGAGATTCAGCGTCAGCGCCGCGGCGATGGTGTTCCCGAACCGATACTGAATCGGGATCCCGAGCACGACGCGCGGACTGCCGCGCCGGTTGAAGTTGTCCGGAAAGAGGTGCGGCGCCAGCGACGGCAGGATGTGCTGGACGGCGCTGTACTCGTTCACGTAGCCGGCGACGCCAAGCGCCGCGAGTTCGCGGACTTCGTCGGCGCTGGCAATCGTGCCGCTGAACACCAGAATCGGCAGTGTCCCGTTGTCGAGTTTCCGGAGACTGCGCACCAGTTCCACGCCCGGCTGATGCGGCAACCGCAGATCGAGGACGAGCAGGTCGATGTGGGCGAGGTCGGCGCGCACGCGGGCCAGCAACTCGGCGGCGCTCTTCACGGCGACCGCTTTGTGCCCTGCATTCTCGAGCGCGGTCCTGAAGCGGTCGCGCACGAATGCGGTATCGTCGGCAATGAGAACGGTCTTGGCGGAGACCGATGCGGCGGCCATCTCGTGGTTTATCGGAACGCGCTGTGCAAGGCCTTAGCCTGCGTTGCAGGACTGCTCACGATGTCGTTATAATCGCTGCGTTTATCGGGATTTCGTGAAACACGCCCACCGGGCGGATTCTGGCACGTCAACGACCCAAACGCCAAACAGAACGTCCGCGCCGTAGCGCACTGGAGACACATGGCCAACTGCCCTGAGTGTGATGCTGACGTCGAGCTCGATGAGGTAGACGCCGACGTCGGTGACGAGGTGAGCTGCGCCGAGTGCGGCCAGAACCTCATGGTCGTCAATACGGATCCGCTCGAGCTCGACTTCGCCTCGGACGACGACGAAGACGATGAAGACGACGATCTGGACGAAGAGGATGAAGACGACGCCGACGAGGAGGACGCCGAGGACGAAGACGAGACGGAGGACGGGGACTGGGACGAATGAGTGACAAGGCCCGGGCGCTGCGGGAGACCCTGTCGTCGATGGGCTCCGTCCTCGTCGCCTATAGCGGCGGCGTCGACAGCGCGTACCTGGCCTGCGTCGCGCAGGCGACACTCGGATCACGGGCGCTGGCCGTCACCGCCGACAGCCCGAGCTATCCGCAGCGTCACCGTGAGATGGCGCGCGATGTCGCCGCACGCTTCCACCTGCGGCACGAGATCATCCGTACCGACGAAATGTCGCGCCCGGAGTACCGGGCCAATCCGTCCAACCGCTGCTACTTCTGCAAACACGAACTCTACTCGCACCTCACGCGGATGGCGGCGCCGCTCGGCGCGACCGTCATCGATGGCAACAACGCCGACGATCGCGGTGACTATCGGCCGGGACGCCAGGCGGCGCGCGAGTTCGGCGTTCGCAGTCCCCTCGATGAAGTCGGCTTGACGAAGGACGAGATTCGTACGCTCTCGCACGAACTGGGCCTCCCGACATGGGACGAGCCGGCCTCGGCCTGTCTGTCGTCGCGCATTCCGTACCGGAGCGAAGTGACGGATGAAAAACTGCGGATGATCGAGGCGGCCGAGGAGGTGCTCCGCGGTCTCGGCTTCCGCATCTGCCGCGTCCGGCACCATGACGATCTCGCGCGCGTCGAACTCGGACGCGACGAACGGCTGCGCGCCTTCGAACCGGACATCAACGGCGCCATCGTCCGCGAACTCAAGGCCATCGGCTATCGTTATGTCACCGTCGATCTGCAGGGCTATCGCACCGGCAGCCTGAACGAAGGCCTGCGGTTGCAGCCTGCCTGATCGGCCGCCGTTCAGGCTAGACTCTCAGCGCGTGAAGACGACGACGCGAACCGCGCTGCTGCTGACCGTGGCCCTGGTCGCGCTGCACCTGCCGTTCCTGCCGGCCTCCCTGGAAGATCTCGACTCGCTCAATTTCGCGCTCGGTCTGCGCGATTTCGACGTCGCGCAGCACCAGCCGCATCCACCGGGGTACCCGGTCTACATTGCGGTCGGCAAGGTGACCCACGCCATCGTCGCCGACGAGGCCAAGGCCCTCGGCCTGGTCAGCGTGGTCAGTGCCGCGGCGGCCATCTGGGCTTTGGTCGCATTGTTGACCGTCTGGTCGACCCGCGACGGCACCCGGGTGGCGAGCGTCGGCACGCTGCTGGCGGTCACCTCGCCGCTGTTCTGGATGAACGCCGTCCGTCCGCTCAGCGACATGCTCGGACTCGCCATGGCGTTGACGGCGCAGGTGCTGACCGTCCGTGCCGCGACCGCGCCGGCGTTTGCCGTCGCCGCGTTCGTTGCCGCTGTCGGCGTCGGCGTGCGCTCCCAGGTGGTCTGGCTCACGCTGCCGCCGCTCATCCTCGCGCTGCTGCTGCGCCCGGCCGGCGGGCGCGGGCGGACGGCGCTCGTCGCGGCTGCCGGGTACGCCGTCGGCACGCTGGTGTGGGCGGCGCCGCTGCTCATCCTCTCGGGCGGACCGGCCGCATACCTGCGTGCCCTGGCCAGCCAGGGCGGCGAGGATTTCGCCGGTGTCGCGATGCTCGCCACGCAACCGTCGCCACGCCTGCTGGTGTCGGCGCTCTACGCCACCTGGCTCGCCCCGTGGGGTGCCTGGCCGATCGGCGCGATGGTGCTGCTGACCGCCGCCTACGGCTTCGCACGCCTCCTACCCGCGGCACCCCGCGTCGTCGTCTGGCTGGCGGTGGCGTTCGGTCCCTATGCCCTGTTTCATCTCGTCCTCCACGAGACCGCCACCACACGTTACGCGCTGCCGCTGGTCGTGCCGGTGGCGTTCCTGGCCGCCACGGGACTGTCCGCCCTGCCGGGCCGCCGGGGACTGTTCCTCGCCGGCGTGGTGGCCATCGTCGGCGTCGGCATCACACAGCCCGCGCTGTGGCTCTACTCGCGCGTCCCGGCGCCGGCCTTCCGGGTGCTCGATGACATGCAGGCGACCGCGCCCCTCGAGACCGCACCGGCGCTGGCGATGCATCGGCGCCAGGAGCTGGACATGCGGCGGCCGCTGCTGTGGCACCAGGGACGTGTGCCGCGGTGGAGCGCCGACCTGCCGGCGCCGCCGAAGCACGAGTGGCTGGAACTGGTGCGCTACTGGAATGGCGGCGGGCGTGCGCCCGTGTGGTTCCTCGCCGATCCGCCGCGCAGCGACCTGCGCCTGATCGATCCCCACGCCCGCGTCTTGCGCGCCGAGTATCGCTGGCCGTTCGAAGCATCGGCGCTGCTGGGCGGCGTGCGGCCCAACGTGATGGATTGGTATCAGATTGACCCGCCGGGGTGGTATGCCGGCGAAGGGTGGGCGCTCACGCCCGAGACGGCCGGCGTCGCACGGGACGAAGGAAAAGGACCGGGCCGGGCGCCGATTCAGGCCTGGGTGCGGCGCCACACCGGGGCCGCCACGCTGATGGTGGGCGGGCGCAAGTTGGCCGGTGCCGGGCTGACCCAGGTGGATGTCGCCATTGACGGTCGTCGCGTCTGGAGCGGCGGCGTCGCGCCCGGCTTCTTCCTGCAGTTCATCGCGCTCGAGACCGGTGCGCTTGCCGGGCCGGGTGACTACGCCGGATTGACAATTGCCGCAAGTACAGATGAGGTGGCAATCGAACAGTTCGATCTGCAGCCGGCCACCCGCACCGTGTTCGGCTTCGGCGACGGTTGGCAGGAACTGGAATACGACCCGGCGACCGGGCGGTTGTGGCGATGGTCGAGCGAGAGAGCCATCCTCAAGGTCATTTCCCCAAGGCGGCCATTGTCCCTGCGGCTCGAAGGCGAGTTCGAGACCTCGGCGAACACCGCGCACGTCATCGTCCGGGCAGGAGATCGCGTCATCGCCGAGCACGACGTCCCGCGCCTGTTCGCGCTGGATGTGTCGGTGCCGGCCGACGTCGTCGCCGACGCCGCCGAAACGCAGCTGTCGATCGAGACGGACCAGTGGTACGTCCCTGCCGAAACCAACTGGCGTCCCACTCAGGACAGGCGCCACCTCGGACTCCGGCTCTTCGAGTGCCAACTGTCGCAGGTGCAGTAGTAGGACCGGAAGCCGCGCCGTGGGAAGGCCAGCCAGACAGAGCGGGCGTTTACGCCGGGCAGGGCTGGTAGGCCGGGTAGGCCGGGTGGGCCTGGTAGGGCGGGTAGGGCTGGTAAGGCGGGTAGGGCTGGTAAGGCGGGTAGGGCGGGTAGGGAACCTTCATTTGAGGCGCGCCGGTAGGCGCGCTCAGTCTTCCTTACCCG
>CADEDC010000107.1 GCA_902825985.1 uncultured Acidobacteriota bacterium
TCGAGCGCAGGCCGCGTGCGAAGGTCAGCCCCTTCTTCTCGTTGATCGGAATCTGGGTGATCCCCTTCAGCTGGTACTCGACCGGATCCTCGATCGTGATGATCTTGTCCTCGACCGACTTGATCTCCGACAGGGCGGCGTAGAGCGTCGTCGTCTTGCCGCTGCCGGTCGGGCCGGTGACGAGCACCATGCCGTACGGTTCGGCGATGTACTTCCGGAAGCGTTTCAGCTCGGCCTCGGGGAAGCCGAGGATGTCGAGGCGCAGCTCGGTGAACTGCTCGCTGATCGATTCCTTGTCGAGAATACGGATGACCGAGTCCTCGCCATGGACGCTCGGCATGATCGACACGCGGAAGTCGATCGTCTTGCCCGGCATGCGGAGCTTGAACCGGCCATCCTGGGGGATGCGCTTCTCGGCGATGTCGAGCTCCGCCATCACCTTGATGCGCGAGATGATCGACGAATGGAACTGCTTCGCGATCGGGCGCATCGCCGGCTGCAGCACGCCGTCGATACGGTACTTCACGTGCACCGCGTCGTCCTGCGTCTCGATGTGGATGTCGCTGGCGCGCCGCTGAATCGCGGTGTAGATGGTCGAATCGACCAGCTTGATGACCGGGCTGATGTCGCTGGTCAGCCGCTCGACCGTGAGGCTCTCCTCGCCGTTCTCCTCCTCCTTCAGCAGCTGCAGGTGGAAGCTCTCGGTCGCCTCCTCGAGCACGCGCTGCGAGTTCTCGCTCTTCTTGAGGATCGAGTCGATCGCCCAGCGCGGTCCGACCGTCACCTTGATCGGTGTGGCCAGCAGCACGCCGAGCTCGTCGATCATCGGCAGGTCGGTCGGGTCGGACACGACGATGACCAGCGACTTGCCGTCGCGACGGTAGGGGACGAAGCCGTAGCGCAGCATCAGATCGGCCGGGATCGACCGGAACAGCTCCTGGTCGATCCGGAACGTGTCCATGTCGACGAACTCGAAGCCGTAGCGCTCGGCCAGATGCCGCGCCTGCTCGAGTTCCGCGCGCCGCTCGTCGGCGCCGAGCTCGAGGCCCTCGGCGTGCAGTTGCGCCTGGTTGACGTTGGTAGCCATCGATCCTGGGATGTCCTTCCTGACCCGCGCTATTCGAGCACCGAACTGAGCTGGAACAACGGCATGTAGAGCGCGAGCAGCAACCCGGCGATCACGATGCCCATCATCACCAGCAGCACCGGTTCGACCAGCGTGACGAACCGCTCCATGTTGGTTTCGATCTCCTCATCGAAGAAGTCGGCGACCGTCGTCAGCATCTCCTGCAACGCGCCGGTCGACTCGCCCACCTCGGTCATCTTCACGGCCACCTCGGGGAACACCCGCCGGGCTTCGAGCGATGCCGACAGCGATGCCCCCTCGCGCACGCGCACCGCCACGGTCTCGAGCTCCTTGGCGACGAAGCGATTGCCGATTGACTGCGTCGCGATGTCGAGGGCGTGCACGAGCGGCAAGCCGCCGCCGAGCAGCGTGGCGAGCGTCCGTGCCATCTGCGACGTGGCGAATTTCGCGGCGATGTCGCCGACGATCGGCACCCGCAGCAGGAGCCGATCGAAGCGCGCCTGCTGCCCCGGCTGCCGGAACCACATGACGATCGCCGCCCCGCCGCTGACCAGGATGATCAGGAACAGCCAGAACTGCGCCAGCAGCGTCGTCGAGATCGCGACGATGATGCGGGTGATGAGCGGCAGCTCGGCGCCGAACCCGGCATAGAAGTCGGAGAACGCCGGCACCACCTTCAGCACGATGATCGCGACGAGGACGATGGCGAGCGTGATCAGGATGGCCGGGTAGACGAGCGCCGACAGCGTCTTGCGCTTCACGGTGGCGATGACCTTGGCGTACTCGACGTAGCGGCGCAGCACCGTGTCGAGACTGCCGCTGCGCTCGCCGGCGAGCAGCGACGCCGTGTAGACGCCGGGCAGCAGGGTCCCGTGCGCCGAAAACGCATCCGAGAGCGCCGTGCCGGAGCGGACGCGTTCGTGGACGTCCTCCAGCACCGCCTTGAAGATCGGCGAGGTCGCCCGGCGCTTGAGCAGGTCCAGCGACTGGACGAGCGGCATGCCGGCCTTGAGCAGCGTCGCCAGCTCCTGGTTGAACACGTTGAATTCGCGCGTCGGAATCCGGTGGCGCTGCGGCAGCCCGAGCGACACGCCGCCGATCGCCCCCTTGGCCTGCAGCGACAGCACGAAGAGCCCCTTGTCTTCGAAGTCGTGGCGCAGGCGTGCCTCACTGTCGGCGACGTACACCCCTTCCGTAATCTCGCCGGAGGGGGACGCAAGGCGGCAGCGGAACTCCACGTCAGGCGACCTGCGGGACTGGAGCCACCGCGGTAAATTCTCTGCAACGGATTGTGCGCGTGGACATTAGTGGTATCGGATTATATCAACCTCTGGGCCGGTCGCATCCGCGTCGCGCCGGCGCCGGGCCGAGGTACTGCCGTCACTTCAGACCGCCAACGGCACAAAACGGCCGGGATCGTGACGTTACTGCTTGTCGGCGGATGTGTCGATGAGCTTCAGGATCCGGGTCACGTAGTCACGCGTTTCCGGGTAGGGAGGGATGCCCTGGAACCGCGTCACCGTCGCTTCGCCCGCGTTGTACGCCGCCAACGCCAGATCGAGGGGGAATCGATCCAGGAGCGACCGCAGGTGTCGCGTGCCGGCGTCGATATTCGCCGCCGGGTCGTACGGACGCCGGAGCGCATATTGGCGCGCCGTGTCCGGCATGAGCTGCATGAGCCCCATCGCGCCCTTGCGCGACCGGGCCCGGTTCTGGAACCCGGACTCGACCGTGATGACGGCGCTGACCAGACGGGCGTCCACGCCATGGGCGCTCGACGACTGGCTGATGAGCGCCTGGTAGCGGGCCGGTACGTGCAGCGTCTCGGTGGCTGGGGCCGGCTCGACCGGCGGCCGGATGGCTGCCACCTCCTCCGGATACGGCACCTCGTCGGGCGTCACCTTCGCGATCAGACTTCGATCGCACACGATCTCGCCGCCGCCGCGCAGGGTGAGCACCACCGTGGTGCCCTGGTCGACGACCGCACGCACCGACAGCGTGCGGCCGGACTGCAGGTACACCACCTCCGCGCCGGCGTCCATCACGCCGGCAGCAAGCGCGAGCGGCACCCACAGCAGCCGCGTCATCTGGCGTCGACGTAGGCGTGGAAGACCCGGACGCCGAGCTCGCGCTTGTCCTTGCTGCTGGCGGTGACGGCGGACGGCACGAACGTCGTATCGACGACAACCTGCAACTCGGCCATCTCCCCCTCGCCCATCCGGGCCGCGGGCAGCGCAATCTTGCGCAGCTGCGGCTGGTCCGGCTCCAGCGCGAACGAATCGAGCGTCTGCCCGCCCATGTTCACCTGCACCTGCTGGGCGCCGTGCAGCTCCTTGCCCGGGCTGTCCAGTTCGAGGTACAGCACGCCGTCCTTCCGCGGATGCTTGAACGCGAGCGTTGCCTCCTTCTTCGTCCACTGCCACTCGACGCCGCCGTTCTGGTCCGACACTTCAGCCGGATGCCAGCCTTCCTTGAAGACCGTGAACAGGTTCTCCGTCTGCGGCAACAGGTTCAGCGTGCCGACCTTGTAGGAGTGCTGCCCCATGTCCTGCCCATTCAGCGGCAGGCGGCGCTGATCGCCCGACGTCGAATACAGGCCGACGTAGACGCCGGCGTCGCCGACGTAGGGGTACACCGGCACGAACACGGTTCTCGTGTACTCGATGGTCTGCCCCGCCTTCCACTGCGTCGTCGGGACCGCCGGGTCGTGATCGTCGGTCCACATCAGCTCTTCGTCGGTGTCGACCAGGTGAACCATTACCCGGTAGTCCCGGTCGAAGCTGGCGCCGTCGGCCACCACGAACTTGTAGGTGATTTCGATCGGGCTGCCGGCCGGCGCACGATCATGATTGAGGCTGAGGCTGGGTGTGGCCACCGCCGGCACCGGCGTTTCGGATTTCTGGCACGCCGCCGAGACCGCCACGGCGAGCAGCACGGCGGACAGGGCGAGCCGGGGAACGGAACTGGACAGTCGAGCCATCATCGCGTGATTTCGACTGTAGCGGATTCACCGCAGCGGCGCAATCGGCCGGGCCCGTGTGCTACAGTTCTGGCCGGAACCGCGGAGGAGCTGGATGTCGCAGGACGCGCTCGGGTTAGTCGAGACCAAGGGGCTCATCGGGTCGGTGGAGGCGGCCGACGCGATGGTCAAGACCGCGAACGTCACGCTCCTCGCCACCCAGTACATCGGCGCCGGCTACGTCACCGTGATGGTCCGCGGCGACGTCGGCGCCGTGAAGGCGGCCACCGACGCCGGTGCCGCCGCCGCCCGCCGGGTCGGCGAGCTGGTCTCGGTGCACGTGATTCCGCGTCCCCACGCCGACGTGGAGCGCATCCTGCCGAGATGAGCAGCCAGGCGCCCGCCACCGCGACGGATCGCGACCTCGCCGCCATCGCCGAGGCGCGCGCGCTCGCCCGCCGCGCCCGCGAGGCCTGGTTCACGCTCGCCGAGTTCTCCCAGGCGCGAATCGACGCGATCGTCGACGCGGTCGCCGCCGCCGCGACCGCCCACGCGGCGGCGTTCGCGCGGCACGCGATCGATGAAACCGGCTACGGCGTCTACGAAGACAAGATTCAGAAGAACCTGTTCGCGTCGCAGAAGGTGCACGCGTTCATCAAGCCGATGAAGACGGTCGGCGTCATCGGCCGCGACCCCGGCCGCGGTCTCATCGAGATCGCCGAGCCGTTCGGCGTCGTCGCTGCGATCGTCCCGTCGACGAACCCGACGTCGACGGCCATCTACAAGATCCTCATCGCGCTCAAGGCGCGCTGCTCGCTAGTCATCAGCCCGCACCCCGCTGCCGTCGGCTGCATCACCCGGGTCGCCGAAGTCCTCGACGATGCGGCGCGGCGCGCCGGCGCGCCGGTCGGCGCGATCAACTGGATGACGACCGTCACGCTCGAGGGGACGCAGGCCCTGATGACGCAGCGCGAAGTGGCGGTCATCCTCGCGACGGGCGGCATGGGGCTGGTGCGCGCGGCGTACAGCGCCGGCAAGCCGGCCTATGGCGTCGGCCCGGGCAACGCGCCGGCCTTCATCGAGCGGACGGCGCACGTCACGAAGGCGGTCCGCGACATCATCACCGGCAAGACGTTCGACAACGGCGTCCTCTGCTCGTCAGAGAATTCGGTGGTCGTCGATCAGCCGATCGCCGACCAGGTGAAACAGGAGTTCCAGGCGCAGGGCGCCTACTTCCTGTCGAAGGCCGAGATCGACAGCGTGGCGAAGGGGCTCGTGACGCCGCAGCGGCTGCCGAACCCGAAGCTGGTGGGCAGGTCGGCGGTCTTCATCGCGGAACAGTGTGGCGTCCGAGTGCCCGAGCACACGCGGGTGCTCGTGGCACCGCTGGACGGGGTCGGCCGCGACCATCCGCTGTCGATCGAGAAGCTCTGCCCCGTGCTGTCCTACTACGTCGTCCGCGACTGGCAGGAGGGGTGCGAGCGCTGCAAGGAGATTCTGCGCTACGGCGGCATGGGCCATACCATGTCGATCCATTCGCAGAACGAGCAGGTCATCCTCGAGTTCGGGCTGAAGAAGCCGGCCTTCCGGATCGCCGTCAACACGCCGAGCACGTTCGGGTCGATCGGGCTGACGACCGGGCTGGACCCGGCCATGACGCTCGGCTGCGGCGGCTACGGCGGCAACATCACGTCGGACAACATCTCGCCGCGCCACCTCCTCAATGTCAAGCGGCTGGCCTACGAAGTGACCCCGGTGCCCAACCGGTTCGAGCGGGCGGCCGGCGTGGCGCCCGACCGGGCGAGCGGCGCGCGCAGGACCGGAATCAGCGCCGAATCACTCACCGCGCGCATCGACGGGTTCCTGGCATCGCGCGGCTACGCGGCGGCGCCCACCGGCCCGGCAGCCGACGGGCCACCCGCGCCGGCACCGGTTCCGGCGCGCTCGCCGGCACCGGCGACCGCGGTGCCGGAAACCGCTCCGGTCGATTTCGTGTGTGAGGACGACGTCCGTGCCGCGCTGCGGGCCGGGCGGAAGCTGGTACTGAGCGAGCGGGCGATCGTGACACCGAGCGCTCGCGAGCTTGGCGACAGGCACGGCGTCTTCGAGTCGGCACCGTGGACACCGTCGTGACGCAGCCCCCGGTGCGCCGCCGGTGCAGTCTTGCACCATCTGGCAATGCCGTTGCCTTATTGCTGAGTCCATTGGACTTAATCGTTGACCACCCCCTGGGCTGGTGCTAGGATGACTCAGCCGTAGTAGCGAAGGAGACTTCGCACCTGGCGGGGGTCGAGTCAGCCCTCCGCGCCACGTGAGCCCAACGCGTCGTTTGACGCCGGGACGCGTGTCAACCCGGAGCCCCTCGTCAGGGGGGCGACTTACGATGTAACGGCCCCTGGCCTTCGTGGCCCTGGTCGTTTGGCATCGCGGAGCGCCCGATGGTCCGACGGTTTGCACCGACGCGCGCGTCGATCGCGGTTCTTTCTCTCGTTGCCGGCGCGTGTGGTGCCACCACCCAGACAGCGACGCCCCGGACGGTGCCGACGCGGGCCGCCGCGCCAGCGCCGACCGCCACCGTCCCCGCCCTCGCCGCGCAGCCGATTCCGACCGCCACCACGGATCCCGTCCTCCACCTGATCGCCGAGTCCGAGCGCCACTTCGAGGCCGGCCAGGCCGAGCTGACGCAGGGCCACGTCGGTGCGGCGCGCCGCGAGTTCGACCGGTCGTTGAGCGTGCTCATGGAGTCGCCCTACGGCGGCCGCACCGAGCCGCGCATCCGCGATCATTTCGACCGCCTCGTCGACCAGATCAGCGCCTTCGAGATTCGCGCCCTGGCCGAGGGCGACGGCTTCACCGAGAAGCAATACGAACCGGCCTCCATCGACGAGCTGCTCGCTGCCTCCGCCACGCTGGTCCCTCCGAGCGGCGATACCAAGGTCGCCGCGCAGGCCGACGCCGTGGTCCACGACGTGCCGATTCCCCTCAACCAGCGCGTGCTGGCCTTCATCGAGCTGTTCCAGGGCAACCTCCACGATTTCATCGAAGAGGGCATGCGGCGCGGCACGCGCTACCTGCCGATGATCCAGAGCGTGTTCCGTGCCGAGGGGCTGCCGCTCGATCTGGCGTACATCCCGCTGGTCGAGAGTGCGTTCAAGCCGAACGCCTTGTCGCGCGCCAAGGCCAAAGGGGTGTGGCAGTTCATGCGCGGCACCGGTGCCGAGAACGGGCTGCGCTCGGACTGGTACATCGACGAACGGTCGGATCCGGAGAAGGCGACGGTCGCGGCCGCGAAATACCTCAGCACGCTCGCCCGGATGTTCGACGGCGACTGGCACCTCGCGCTGGCCTCGTACAACGGCGGCCCCGGACGGGTGCAGCGGGCCCTGAAGCGCGGCAAGAAGGAGGACTTCTGGTCGCTGGCCGAGTCGCCGAGACTGCTGCCCCGTGAAACCCGTGACTACGTGCCGATGATCCTCGCGGCGATCGTCATCGCCCGCAACCCGATGCAGTATGGGTTCTCGTTCGATCCGCTGCCGCCGGTCGAGTACGACACCGTCATGCTGAACAAGCCGCTCGACCTGCGTCGCATCGCCGAGTGGATCGAGACGCCGGTCGCCGAGATCCAGGCATTGAATCCCGAGTTGCGACGCTGGACGACCCCCGTACGCGACAGCAGCTACGAACTGAAGGTGCCGCGCGGCACGTTCGACGTCATCCACGCCCGGCTCAACGGGTCGACGGCTGGTGACCTCGCGTCCCTCAAGTGGTACACCGTCCGCTCCGGCGAAACGTTGACGTCGATTGCCCGCAAGCTGCGGGTCAGCCGCGCTGACCTCGCCGAGGCGAACTACCTGCGTGTGAGCGCCAAGGTGCAGCCCGGCACGCAGCTGATGGTCCCCCACGAAGCGACAGTGCTGATGGCGGCGCGTGCCGATCGGCCGGTGCCGGTGGCCGATTCACGCCCGCTCGCCGCCGACACCGTCGTCAGCGCGCCCGCCGCCGACCGCATCAAGGTGGTCTACCGCGTCAAGGAAGGCGACACGCTGACCTCGATCGCGCGCCTGTTCCGCACGTCCGTGTCGTCGCTGCGCACCTGGAACCGGCTGCCGAGCAGCCGCATCGCTGCCGGGTCGCGCCTCACCATCTATACCCCGCGCGCCAATTAGCCGGCGCGCGCTTTTTTGCGAGCACCGCCAGCCCCGGGCTGGCGGTTCGTGCGTACCGTCAGCCCGCACCCGGTGAATGTGGCCTGATTCGCCCCGCACGGCGGCGCCCCGGCGCTTGCACCACCCCCGGACATGCTCGCGAGCCTGCGGTCGGCCGCCGTCACCGGCGTCGATGCCTGTCCCGTCCATGTCGAAGTCGATGTCTCGTTCGGCCTGCCGCTGTTCGCGATGGTCGGACTGCCCGATGCCAGCGTGCGCGAGAGCCGCGACCGCGTCCGCAGTGCGATCCGCAACTCCGGCTTCGAGTTCCCGCCGCACCGCATCACGGTCAATCTCGCGCCCGCCGACGTGCGCAAGGCCGGCGCCGCGTTCGACGTGCCAATCGCGCTGGGCATCCTGGCCGCCCAGGGCGTCATCGGACGACCGGTCATTCCCGACATCGTGGTACTCGGCGAACTGTCGCTCGACGGCGCCATCCAGTCGACGCGTGGCGTCTTGCCGGTCGCCGCCCGGGCGAAGCGCGACGCCATGCGCGGCATCCTGCTGCCCGCCGGCAACGCACCGGAAGCGGCGGTGGTGGCAGGTCTGCGCGTCCTGCCGGTCGTCACCCTGACCGACGCTGTCGCCGCGTTGAACGATCCGGAATCGCCCCGACCGCTGCCGCCGTCACGACCGGCGCTGGAGCGGCCGGCTGCCGATCTGGAGGACGTCCGTGGCCAGTGGCTCGGCAGGCGTGCCCTCGAGATCGCTGCGGCCGGCGGTCACAACCTGCTCTTCGTCGGCCCTCCCGGGGCCGGCAAGACGATGATGGCGCGGCGGCTGCCGGGAATTCTCCCTGCCCTCGATTTCGAGGAAGCGCTCGAGGTCACGGCGATTCACTCGGTGGCCGGTCTGCTGCCGCCAGGCAGTGGACTCGTCAGCACGCGGCCGTTCCGCGCCCCCCACCACACGGCGTCGACCGCGGCACTCGTGGGCGGCGGCCTTCATCCCCACCCGGGTGAGATCAGCCTGGCTCACCACGGGGTGCTGTTTCTCGACGAGATGCCGGAATTCCCGCGCTACGCGCTCGAGGCCCTGCGCCAGCCGCTCGAGGAAGGGCAGGTGACGATTGCCCGCGCCGGCCGCGCGGCTCACTTCCCCGCCAGGGTCGTACTCGTCGGCGCGATGAATCCGTGTCCATGCGGCTACGCGGGTGACGCCGTGCGCGCCTGTCGCTGCACACCGCAACAGGTCGCGCGCTATGCCGCGCGTGTGTCGGGCCCCCTGCGCGATCGGATGGACATGACGGTCGAGGTGCCGGCAGCCGCGCCGGACACACTGCACGACCTGCCGCCTGGCGAATCCTCGGCCATGGTGCGCACGCGGGTGCTCGCCGCCCGCGAGCGCCAGCAAGCGCGCTACGCCAGCACCGGCGTCCGCACCAACAGTGAGCTGACGCCCGGCCAGCTGGCGCATCGCTGCGCGCTCGCCCCGGACGGCGTCCGGCTGTTGACCGACGCGGCGCGGCGGCTCGGCCTCACCACCCGCGGCTTCGACCGGGCGCGCCGCGTCGCGCGCACGATTGCCGACCTCGCCGGCGAAGACGTCATCCGCACGGACCATCTCGCCGAGAGCCTGCAGTTCAGGAGCATCGGGACGACATGATCGGGCGCCGGGTGTCGCCCATCGTCCGGCGGTCCCCTCCGGGGCGCCGCCACCGAGCCATCGCACGAACAGGAAAGGAGCGTCAGATGAATGTGACGAGAAGGACGATTCTGGGAGCCGCCCTGTCGGCCGCCGGCGCCGCAGGGCTCACGCCACTTCAGGGTGCACGCGAGGCGTTCGGACAGTCGCGGCCCGACCCGGTGCTGCAACGCACCATCGAGGAGATCGCAACGCTCGTCCGTGAACTGCAGTCCCAGACGCCGTTGCAGCGCGGCACTCTGCAGGCCCTCGCCGTGTCCACGCGCCTGCTGTCGGCTTCGTGCCGCGGCGCCGGGCTCGATCGGCGCTTCGCCCGCAGTCTGCAGCGGGCGATCGACACCGACGGGCGCGAGCGGCTGATCGACCGCGCGCTCGGCGCCGACCTGGCGTCACCGATGCGGCGCCGCCTCGAGCCGTTCGGTGTGCGCCCCGATCATCACGCGCCCACTGATCGCGACGGCGCCTCCCGTGCGCTCACCGCACTGCTCAACGGCCGACGCGAGCACCTGTCGACGACGCTGGATCAGGGTGCTGCCCTGCTCGAACAATACCGGGCCAGCATCGTCGCGATCACGCCCGATGGCCGCGGCCAGGTCGTCGTCGTGCAGGGACACTGCCCCTCGTTCCAGATGATGTGCAACGCCCTGACCTGGGCATCGTCGGTCATCTGCGCCTTGACGCCGTTCGATCCGGCGGCCGCCCCCGTGTGTCTCGCGGCGACGCTCGAGGCCGTGGCCTTCTGCTCCATCGCGATGACGTGCAACTGAATCCGGCCGGCGGGCCGGGAGTGACCGTGTTGACCAGGAGGTACGGATGCAGGCAATGGTGCCCTACGCTGATCACGGGTTCCGGACCAGACGCGGGGCCATGACGATGACCAACGTGCTGCTGATCGCGCACCTCACCTTGGTGGTGCTGCGCGCCGGGCATGACGGACTCCAGCCCGCGCTCGTCGCCAGCGGCGCGTGGCTGATCGTCCTGTGGCTGGCGACGTCGCGCACCCTGCGCCGGCTCGCGCGGCTGGAAGCGGATCAACCACAGGCGACGGCGGCGATGAAGCTGGCCTTCCAGCAGGCGGTGCTCGTGCCGATCGTCGGCACCGTCCCGTTGCTGTTCGCCTTCCTCAGCGGCTCGTAGTTCCGCGGCGGGCTGGTGCGCGGCCGGACGCTGCCGCGCCACCCCCGCTGTGGCGGTCGCGACGCGGCGCTGGGGGGTGCTGCGGAATAATCCGCCGAAAACCGGTCGATTGTTCGAGCGGTGTGAGGAATTGCGTGCATTCAGGCCTCATCGGGTTGGCACGATTGTCGCGACGGCCGTGCTGGGAGGGCACTATGGTTTCCTGGAATCGCATACTGGTTCCCACCGATTTCAGCGAGACGTCCGAAGCGGCAGTCCGGCACGGAGTCGAGTTGGCGCGCACGTTCGATGCCGCGTTGATTCTGCTCTACGTCGGTGATGCCGTTCACGAGGTCGCCACCGAATTCCCGCTCGGGCTCGACGCCAGTCTGCTCGACGCTGAACGCGAGCGTCTGCTTCGCGTGCTGTCGCCGACCGAACAGGTGCAAATCCACCCGGAGTTCGTCATGGCGTCCGGCTCGCCCGCAGCGGAGATCGTCCGCTGCGCCAACGAACGCGAGGTCGACGTCATCGTCATGGGCACGCACGGCCGTGGCGGCGTCAGCCATCTCTTGCTCGGCAGCGTCGCGGAGCAGGTCATCCGGACGGCGCCGTGCCCCGTGCTGGTGATTCGGAATGCGCCGGCCGGGGCGGCGGTCGAGGTCGACGTCGCACCGGTCACGGTCGGCGCAGCGCTGCACGCCTGACGCGGCGGCCAGGAGGGTGGCCGGTGCGTCGATGAAGGCTGGGAAATTCGTCTGGTCCGCACGCGAACGCCGGACGGATGAGAAGTGCGGGAGGATGCCATGTTCGACTTGATCCTGGATAAGGTCGAGAGGCCGTATCGCAGAAGTTCCGCCGGGGCGACCGCCGTCTCGATGCTCGGTCACCTCGTCGTCGTGACGACCGTCGTTGTGCT
This sequence comes from uncultured Acidobacteriota bacterium, assembly GCA_902825985.1. GTDB lineage: Bacteria > Acidobacteriota > Vicinamibacteria > Vicinamibacterales > CAVVIG01 > VFZL01. Next base: position 11,931 of record CADEDC010000107.1, read on the forward strand.
GCCGCTGATGTGGGCGACCGATAGCCTGCCGTCGGTGCCGGTGATGATGGCGTTCGTCGCCACGCCGGCCGCGCCGCCGCCGCCTCCTCCGCCGCCACCGCCGGCCGCGAAGGCGGCCGCTCCGCAGCGTTCCGCGCCGAAGCCGTCGAGCAATCCCGACGCCGCACCCATCGAGGTGCCGGACGAGATCAGGCCCGAACCGGAACGGCCGGCCTCGGAAGGTGGCGTGGAAGGCGGAGTTGAAGGCGGCGTCGAAGGTGGCGTTGCCGGCGGCATCGTCGGCGGTCTCGTGGCGGCGGCACCGCCGCCACCGCCGCCGCCCCCGCCCCCGCCGGCCCAGCCGAGGCAGCCGGTTCGCATCGGCGGCCAGGTGGTCGCCCCGGCCCTGGTGCAGCGCGTCGAGCCCGAGTACCCGGCGATTGCCGTCGCCGCACACCTCGAAGGCATGGTGATTCTTGAAGCGGTGGTCGATGTCGAGGGACGGGTGTCGGAGGTGCGGGTGCTGCGCTCGCGGGGATTCCTCGACAAGGCGGCGATCGCCGCCGTGCAGCAGTGGCGCTATGCGCCCCTCATGCTCAACGGTCACGCGACGCCCTTCGTCCTGACGGTGACGTTGAACTTCGCGCTGAAGCAGCGGGTGCAGGACGTCGGCTAGCCAGGCATCGGATCGTCGCGCGGGCCGCCGACTCCAGCGTCGGCGGCCCGTCTCACGTACGCGGGCCGCCAGGCTGCCGCGTCATCGAGCGCCCTCGCCTCCACGACAGTCCCACGCCAAACTTCGCCCTCTGTTCGCCACCTGAGTTTTTGCCGTTCTGGTACCGATAACCCGTGTGATACAGTGCATTTACTTCAAAGCCCCCGCTCGCCGGCGGTTCGACCGGGGTCGTTCACGATGCTGGTCTGTCTGTGATGCCGGTGTCAGCGCCATTTCTCTAGCGCCATTTTGTATTGATGCTGAAACGACGATATACGGTGCTCATCGCCGACCGATCGACCGGTGTCGTCCGGCGGGTCACGGTCAGTTTGCGCACCGCCCTCAGCGTCGCCGGCAGTGTCCTCATGATGCCGGTGCTGATTGGCATCGGTGCCAAGATGAGCGCCAGCCTCGAGATCGATGCCTTGCGGGCCAGCAACGCCGCGCTTCAGGTCGAGAACGGCAACTTCCGCGCGACGACGGGCGACCTCACCACGCAGTTGCAGTCGCTGGAATCGGTCATCGACGACCTGGGTGCGCGGTCGGCTCTCGACCCGGCACAGGCCAAGGCGATTTCGAAGCTGCCGGCCGTCGTGAAGGCCCGGGCGGCGGGCGGCAATGCGACCGCGAACGCCGCCGTCTCGAGTGTATTTTCCACCTCGTTGATTTCGCCGGAAGACACGTTCGGCGCGCTCCGCACGCTGCTGCAGGGGCTGGAAAGCCGCCTGCGCGTCGTGTCGCGGGACGTCGAACAGCAGGAGAAGCTCGCCGGTGCCACCCCCTCGATCTGGCCGACCAACGGCTGGCTGAGCGGGTCGTTCGGCGGACGCAAGGATCCCTTCACCGGCGCCGCGGACTTCCACCAGGGGCTCGATATCTCGGCCGAGCGAGGCCACCCGGTCCATGCGACCGCGAACGGCCGGGTCCGGTCGGCCTCGTATCAGGGCGACTACGGCAACCTCGTGGTGCTCGAGCACGACTTCGGTCTGGCGACCCGCTACGGCCACCTGAGCAAGTTCAACGTCCGGGCGGGCGCCGAGGTCAAGCGGGGCGACGTCATTGGTTACGTCGGCTCGACCGGCCGGTCCACCGGCTCGCACCTCCACTACGAGGTCCTGGCGAACGGCAAGCTGGTCAACCCGCTTCAGCTCCTCACTCAGCAGCCTCCGCGCAACAAGAATCCCTGATCGCAGGAGCGGGGTCGGCCGGACGGCTGCCTGACGCCTCGTCAACCTGTCCGTTCACCGTAGCGAGCACCCCGGATCGCCAATTGATCCGCGCCAGTGGCGTCCGCTACAATCTTCTGATACTCAGGGCCACACGCGCGCTGTAGATGCTGCAGACACTCCTCGCCAAAGTCATCGGTACCCAGAACGAGCGCGACCTGAAGCGCCTGCGCCCCATCGTGGTCGAGGTCAACGCCCTCGAGCCGCAGATTCAGGGGCTCAGCGACGAGCAGCTGCGCGGCAAGACCGCCGAGTTCAAGCAGCGGATTGCCGACGGTGAGACCGTCGACGACCTGCTGGTCGAAGCATTCGCGGTCATGCGCGAGGCTGGCAAGCGCGTGCTCAACATGCGGCACTTCGACGTGCAGCTGATCGGCGGCGCCGTGCTCCACCAGGGGCGCATCGCCGAGATGAAGACCGGCGAAGGCAAGACGCTCGTCGCCACGCTGCCGGCCTACCTGAACGCCCTCGAAGGCAAGGGCGTGCACGTCGTCACCGTCAACGACTACCTCGCGCGTCGCGACTCGGAGTGGATGGGGCGCGTCTACCGCTTCCTCGGCCTGACCGTCGGCGTCATCCAGCACGAATTGAACGACCAGGAGCGCCAGCGCAACTACGCTTGCGACATCACCTACGGCACGAACAACGAGTTCGGCTTCGACTACCTCCGTGACAACATGAAGTTCGAGCTCGCGCACTACGTGCAGCGCGGGCACCACTTCGCCGTCGTCGACGAGGTCGACAGCATCCTCATCGACGAGGCGCGGACGCCGCTCATCATCTCCGGGCCAGCCGAGGAGTCGACCGACCTGTACTACGAGGTCGATCGGATCATCCCCCGCCTCAAGCCGGGAGCCATCGTCCGCGGCGACACCAAGGCCGAGCAGCGTGAGGAGATCGAAGCCACCGGCGACTACATCGTCGACGAGAAGCACAAGACCGTGACGCTCACGGAGAGCGGCATGGCCAAGGCCGAGCAGATGCTGCTCCACCGCTTGAACGGCGGCCACATCTACGACCTCGAGAACGCCCACATCAAGCACCACGTCGACCAGGCGCTCCGCGCGCACGCCATCTTCAAGCTCGACGTCGACTACATGGTGAAGGACGGCGAGGTCGTCATCGTCGACGAGTTCACCGGACGCCTGATGCCGGGCCGGCGATGGAGCGACGGACTCCACCAGGCGGTCGAAGCCAAGGAGCAGGTGAAGATCGAGCGCGAGAACCAGACGCTCGCGACCGTCACCTTCCAGAACTACTTCCGCAAGTACAAGAAGCTGTGCGGCATGACCGGCACCGCCGACACCGAGGCGGAGGAGTTCGGCAAGATTTACAAGCTGGACGTCGTCGTCATCCCGACCAACCGGCCGATGACGCGGCTCGAGTATCCCGACCTCGTCTACCGCACGGAGACCGAGAAGTGGGAGGCGATCGTCACCGAGATCGTCCAGGAACACGAAAAGGGACGTCCGGTGCTCGTCGGCACCGTCTCGATCGAGAAGTCCGAGAAGTTGTCGACGCTGCTCGACCGCCGCGGCCTGAAGCGCGGCACGACGACCGGCGGTGGCTCGGGCAAGCACGTCGTCCTGAACGCCAAGTACCACGCACAGGAGGCCGAGTTCGTCGCCCAGGCGGGTCGCAAGGGATCCGTCACGATCGCCACGAACATGGCGGGCCGCGGCACCGACATCCTGCTCGGCGGCAACGCCGAGTTCATGGCGCGCCAGCAGTCGCTGGCCGAGCAGGTCGCCGAACGTCTGCCGAAGGGTGAAGAGCGGTTCGTCGAGGACGAACAGTTCGTCTACTTCTATCACATCGATGCGTTCTATCGCGTCCCCAAGGCCGACTACGAACGCATCTACGCGCACTTCAAGCGCATCACGGAGGCCGAGCACGCCGACGTGGTATCGCTCGGCGGGCTGCACATCGTCGGCACCGAGCGCCACGAGGCGCGTCGAATCGACAACCAGCTGCGCGGTCGGGCCGGCCGGCAGGGCGACCCCGGCTCGTCGCGGTTCTACCTGTCGCTCGAAGACGACCTGATGCGGATCTTCGGATCCGACCGGATCTCCGGCCTGATGCAGCGGCTCGGCATGGAAGAGGGCGTGCCGATCGAGCACG
>CADEDC010000108.1 GCA_902825985.1 uncultured Acidobacteriota bacterium
CGGGCGCCGCGCGCCGGGACTTATGCAAGTCATCACGGTTCCAGGGGACTAGCGAGCCGCCGCCATCACGCTCGCCGTCAGGTCGCCGAGCTGCGCCGCCGTGAACTGGTTCCCCTCGATGTTGGCCACCAACCGTCCCTGGCGGTCGATCACCGCGGTATGCAGCGAGTGGTCCAGCAGCCCTTCGTTCGAGAACGCGTGGACGCCGAACGACGCACAGGCCCGGGCCACGTCGGCCGGCGCGCCGGTGAGGAAGCGCCAGGCGTCCGGATGGGCCGGCCATTGCCGGGCGTAGGTCGCGAGCGCCTCCGGCGTGTCGTGTTCCGGGTCGAAGGTCAGCGTCAGCAGCACCAGGTCCCGCCCCAGCTGCCGCGCGAAGCGCTTCTGCAGCACGCCGAAGTGATTGGCGAGGCGCAGGCAGTAATTCGGCAGGGCGCATCGCGTGTAGACGAAATTCACGACGACGACCCGGCCACGCCACTGCGAGAGCGTCACACGCCGGCCCATTTGGTCGATCAGCGTGAAGTCGGGGACCGTCGCGCCGACCGCGACCATCGCCGGCGGCGGCTGCACCGCCTTCTGCCGGGCAAGCTCGCTCAGCAGTTTGAGGCGGCTCGCGTTGAATGGATCCTGCTCGACGTTCTCGAAAGCGACGACGCGAATGGCCTCGGCGGCCGCCGTCGTGCGACCGACCACCAGCGTGAACGTGACGACCGTTCCCGGCACCAGCGCGTCGAGCGCGGTCGCCGGCGGCACCGCGAACGGCATCGTCATCGCGTCCATGAACCCGGGAATCGCGTCGTGCGACACCGTCATCGTGCGCGCCGCGCGATCGACGCGCACGACCATGCCGGTCACGGTGAACCTCCGCACCTCCTGTGCCGTGAGGGCGGCGACTCCCAGCGCCAGCGCCGCGGCCCAGCCGATGACGGTCGCGAACCTGCGGACGGCTGACGTTCGGCCTGAGGACTGCCAGGTCATCGGCGCCCCGTCGAGCCTCCGAGCTTCACCGGCGGGCGCTCGACCGTCGCGAACGATGTCGCGAACTCGGTGACGGCGATGGTGCGATTGACCGCGACGTCGGTGAACCGCTGCCGCGTCCGGCTCGCCGGCCACCAGATTTCGAGGCTGACGACACGGGCGCGGTGACCCAGTCCGATATGCTGCTCCAGCGGCGACGCGCCGAACGAGCCGCCACTGCCGACCTGACGATGAATCGCGCGACGGGTGCCGCCGTCGCTGTCCACCGTGACCGTGATGCGGGCGCCGATGGCCGAGCGGTTGCTGGTCTGGCCGGTCAGCTTCACGGCGAGCCAGTCGTTGCCGTGCCCGGGATTCTCGAACACGCGCATGGCGTGACTGTCCCCCGGCGTGGCGCCGCCAATCTCGGCCAGGATGTCTTCGTCACCGTCACCGTCCAGATCCGCGAAGGCGATCCCGTGGCCCTTGTGGATTTCACCGGTGCCCGATGATTGCGTCACGTCGACGAACGTCCTGCCACCCTGGTTCTTGAGCAGCACGTGCGGGAGGAGCGCGGCGTACGACGGGCTGCCCATGCCGAGGTACATGTCGAGGAACCCGTCGTTGTCGATGTCGCCGAAATTGGCGCCCATCGGCATGAACACCTTGTCGAGCCCGACCGTCGCCGTCACGTCGTCGAAGGCGCCGTCGCCGCGATTTCGATACAACTTCATGGTCGCCGCATTGTGGGGCAGACCGAGGTAGGTGCGTGCCGCGTCGTCAACCGACATGAAGTAGCTGGTGACGAACAGGTCCAGCCAGCCGTCGTTGTCGTAGTCGAAGAACCAGGTGGCGAAGCCGCGGCCGGGTCCGGGCACGCCGGCGGCGACGGCCCGCTCGGTGAATGTGTTGTCGCGGTTGTTGCGATATAGATAGTTGACGCCGTCGTAGTTCGACACATAGAGGTCGGCGTAGCCATCGTTGTCGTAGTCGCCGGCGGTGACGCCCTTGGCGAACGAGCGGCGGCCGACGCCGGCCCGGTCCGCGATGTCGTCGAAACGGCCCTTGCCGTCGCTGAGAAAGAGCTGGGCGGCCGTGTCTTCGTTGCCGACGAACAGATCGAGCCAGCCGTCGTTGTTGACGTCGACCCACGCCGACGTCTGGCTGGCCGTCGGCGCCGCGAGGCCGGTTGCGGCGGTCACGTCGGTGAAGCGGCCCGTGCAGTCGTTGCGCAGCAGGGATCGCCGCTGCGCCACTTCCCAGCCGCCGCGCAGCACGAGCACGTCGGTGCAGCGGTCGTTGTCGAAGTCGGCCTGGATCAGGTTGAGGCCGCCGACCTCGTCGCGCAGTCCGGCGGCGGTCGTTCGCTCGCTGAAGGTGCCGTCGGCATCGTTGCCGAGCAGCCGCACGGGGCCGCAGCTGTAGAAGTTCGAGGTCATCACGTCGAACCGGCCGCGGCCGGAGAGGTCGTCGACCAGCACGCCTCCGGCGCTGGCAAACACGTCGAGACCGGCGGCGGCGGCGACGTCGTGAAAGCGTCCGACGTCGACGCCGGACGCAAACGCCGACGGCGGTATGCGGTCGGCGGCCGGCACGCTCTGCGGATAGGTGCCCATCGCCATGTGCGTCAGGTTGAGCAGCCAGCGTCCTTCGAGGTCGCCTGGACGATGCGTCAGATACGTGCGGAACTGCTCGGCCGCCTTCAGCAAATCGCCGGTCCTGGCGTAGGCGCGGCCGGCAGCCGGTGGCAGCAGGCACAGGTCGCTCGGGCGCCGGAAGACGTCGTTGTCGACACCGGCCTTGTGCAGATAGGCGACGCCGAGCATCTCTTCGACCTGCGGCAGTGCCCGCGGGACGGCGGCGGCGAGAGCGGCGGCGTGCTCGTAGTGCTCGACCGCTCGCGCCATCGTTCCTTGATACGCGAGCAGCTGCGCCAGACCGAGATGCGCCTGCATCAGCTCGAATGCCGGCCGGTCGCTGTGCGCTGCCGCGGCCGGGCGCGCGAAGAAGTCGTCGAACATCTGGACGCCGGCCGTCAGCGAGTCCTGGCGGGCCTGGCAGATCGCGCGCGGTGATCCGTTCCAGCCCGGCGCCTTCGGATAGTCGCGCAGGAGCGCTTCGGCTTCGGGCAATCCGCCGATGTCGGGAACGTACTTGACCGTGCCGACCGCGCTGATCGCAGCCAGACTCGCCGGATTGACGGCCGACGACGCAGCGCCCACGTCGGTGATCACCTGCAGCAGCGCGACGCCGGTGGCGACCGGGACGACCGGCGTGACCTGCCCCGGCTGGAGACCGAGCAAGGCGTCGCGCACCTCGGCGCGCAGGATGGACCGGTGGAGTCGACCGAGGAAGCCGCCGTCCCGGGCGCTGGGGTCGATCGACGCGCGACGAGCCAGGGACGCGAAGTCCTCGCCGGCACGAATCCGCGTGAGCAGGGCCTCGCCTTCGGCGCGGGTGCCGACCACGATGAGACGCAGCGTCACCGTCTCGCCGGGCGCCGAAGACCCGTCTCGCTGGGCCAGCAGTGCCGACCCGGCCAGCGTCACGGCGAGCGCGACGCCGAACACCGCCGCGACCACAACTCGCGAGAACATGCCCACCGGCGAGTGTACCTCACGTGCGCAGGCCGGAATGACCGCCGGCTCGGGGTCGTTTCCGTCGGGCCGGCCCCCGGTGCTGCCGGAAGTCCGGCAGCGCGAACCTCGAGCGGGCAGGTTGGTGCGACCCACGGTCCCTTTCGTGACTCGGGCCTGGCGGTATGGGGATTGCTGCTTCGGCTGTATCCGAGTGTTCGTTGCGGAGCCCTGTCATGGACGTCACGCTTCCCGGTCGTCTCGCCAGCATGCCGACCATCGCGTCGGTCATGACGTCGTGTCCACAGAGTGTCGACGCCGATGACAGCCTGCTGCTCGCCCGTGCGACGATGCAGCGGCTCGGCGTCCGCCATCTGCCGGTGCAACACGGCCAGACGCTACTCGGCGTGCTGACCGACCGCGACATCAAGCGCGCGCTGGACCCTGACCTCGGTCTGCCGCCCCAGGACGAGATGTTCGTCCGTGACGTCTTCATCGCTGACGCATACGTGGTCGATGGCCGTGAACCGCTCGACACCGTCCTCGACCACATGTGCAACCACCACATCGGCAGCGCGTTGGTCACCGATCACGGCCGGCTGACTGGAATCTTCACCCTGACCGACGCTGGTCGCGTGTTGTGCGGTTTTCTGCGCGCCGCGGCAGACCCCGGGCGCTGACGCCATCGGCGGTTGCCACGGCGGAACCTCATCCACACGTCGCGCACGAGTACTCGGTACGGCCGGGTTGACAGCCGGAGCCGTCCGGGGCGTGGTGTGACGCTCCAGGCCGTCGGTCGCGCCGGGTGTCGCCGGCGGATGTCAGGGAGGATTCGCACCGGCGGAGCGTTCGCGCAGGCGTGGGTTAAGATACGCGCGCATGGCGCGCCTGCTCGCACTGCTTCTCACGATCGGCGTGTGCGCCGCGGCGTGCGCCGCACCCGGCCAACAGTCGTCTTCATCGGCAGAACCCGCGCCTGGCGGGCCGGCCGCTTCCCCTGCGGTCACGCCGACCGGTCGCACGGTCCGCATCGTCGGGCTGCCCTCGGCGCCGCTGCGTGCCGTCGAGCGTCTCGCACCGCGGCACCTCGCCGCCACCGGCATTGCACTGGAGACGTCCAGCCGCCCGACCGCCCGCGACCTCGTCGCGTTCCTCGGCGCCGAACAGGGCGCCGGCCGTTCGGTCGCCGATCTTGCGCTTGTCCCGCATCGGCTTCTCGGCGAACTGGTGCAGAGCGGACTTGTGCAGCCGCTTGCTGCCCCGCCGGAGGATGACTTCTTTCCCGGCTGGTGGCGCCTGACTGGGTGGTTCGAGGGGCGGCCCTTCGGGGTCCCCTTCGCCGCCCGGTCCATGTCGATCTGGAGGCGCGGCGACTTCTGGGACGAAGAGGACGCGGACGCGTTCTACACACGGCACCGGGTGGCGGCCGGGCCGCCCGCCACGTGGGAGGCGTTCGAGCGATTGGCGACGTTCCAGCATCGGCCGGAGCAGGAGCGCTATGGCACGGTCGTGAGCGGTGCCGACGACGACGCGCTGTGGGCGCTCTGGCTGCAGCTCGCGACCGGCTTCGGCGCCCGCATTCTCGACGCCGGCGCGCCGGACGAATACGGCGACATCGTGGTGAACTCCCCTGAAGCTCTGCGCGCGTCGGAGTTCTACATGCGGCTGCTGAAGCTGAGCCCGCCGGGGAGCGCGCAGTTCGACGGCGAGGCGGCGCTGCGCGCCTACCTGGAAGGGAAAGTCGCACTGGCGATCATGTGGCACGACCTGACGCCGCGCGTCGACAACCCCAGGGAGTCCGCGGTTCCGTTGCGCAGCGGCTACGAGCCGGTTCCCGGCGTCGGTGGCAGCGCCGCGCTCCTCGAAACGCTGCTGCTCGTCCCGCTCGCCGGCAGCCGGACAACCGCGGATGCCGAGGCCGCGCTGCGTTGGCTGACCTCGGCAGACGTCCAACGTGACTACACGCGCCAGGGTGGCTTCTCGGCCCGGCCGTCCGCCTATCCGGATCCGCGAGTGGAGCGACAGGTGCTGTTCCACACCTGGGCGTATCCGGGCCTGGTGACACAGGTCGTCGCGATACCGAGCATTCCGGAGACGTCCGAGATCGCGGCGCTGATGTCGGCAGAGCTCTCACGGATGGTCGCCGGCAGGACGGCGCCGCGCACCGCGCTCGACCGCATGGCGGTGGCGATTCACCAGGCGCTGGCCGGCCGCGCGAAACTGCGCTTCCCTCCACGACCGTGAGTGTTGCAGCAGCGAAGGCGCCCGTACACGGGCAGCGGACACCCGATAGGTGTCCGCCGCCGTCGTGCGTCGGATCCGGCGCGCGTCACGCGGCCGGCGGCCATCAGAACGTGGCGATCGGATTCGCCGGGGATCCGAGTCCCCTGTCGATCCGCAGCGGTGAGGCGGTCAGCAGGAAATCGTAGCGGCCGAGGCCCTTGGCGGTTTCGGCCAACGCCTCGAGGTCCAGGTTGTCGAAGATGTTGATGCCGAGGATCGGCATCACGATCTGATGGACCGGCAGGACGAACGCCGTGTTCCCTTCGACGCCGTGTGGCAGGACATCATTGATGGCGTCGTTCCCGATGTACGAGACACCGCGCTCCCTCAGAAACGGAATCACGCTGGCATGCCAGCCGGCGTAGCCGCCGACGTACGGCCCGACGGCCGCCTCGCGCTTCCAGCGGCCGTTGTACAGGAACACGGCGTCGCCCGGGCGAATCCGGACGTTCGCCCACCGTTCGTAGGCCACCAGATCGGAGTAGGTCGCCCCTTCACCGACGTCGAGCCATTCCTTCCCCTTGAATCGCGGCAGGTCGATCAGGATGCCGCGGGTGAACACGCCGTCCTTCACCGCGATGATGCCGCCCTGCTCCGCAGAGCAGCCGTTTTCCTGGGTCACTTCAGCCGGCGCATTGTTCCAGCCGCGACCGGTCAGCGGATTGTGGACGTGGCAGCCGAGCGCGTCGAGATGGCTGTGCGTCGCGCCGTGGTACGTGCCCTGATATTCGTAGCGGTCGCTGATGAACGGAAATCCACCCGGATTGAGGACCGTGCGCAGCAGATACGTCGGGTCTTCTGCCGGCGTCTGCGGGATGTTGTGCGCCAGCGACACGGAGATGCCGCGTTCGACCAGATTCGCGGCGCGGCGGCGCCCGGCTGGTGTGATCAGATTGGCGGCGCCCAGGCCGATGTTCTTCTCGAAGCGTTCCTGATTGCCGAACGTCTGCGTCCACTCCACCAGATCGTCAAACGTGACGTGATCCCTGGCGTGCGGCGCGCGGTCCCGGTCCCCGCCGAGCGCCGAAGGGCTGAGCGGGCCCAGTAACGCGATGCTGATTCCGGCGGATGCTGCCACTGTCGCGACTGAAGCCAGGCGCGTGGGTCGTCTCATCGTGTCCTCCTCGTCACCGTGAGCTGCGTCTCTGCTGCGGGGGCACAGCGTGCATTCGAAGGCGCCGACCTTAGCCGATTGCCCTCGCGGTCACAATCCCGAGAATCAGTGATGCGCGACGGCACAGGTAGCGGCCGTTGGGGGCGATCGGCCGCGCACCGGACGGCACGGTGCCATCCCTGTTGGCACCGGCGGTGTTTAGTGGGAGAATCGCGCCGCCTGTACGGTACGGGCGACATCAACAGCGACGTCGGGGATGCATCGACGTCGCGAAGGGAGAACGCTGTGACTTCACGCTTCGCGCTGCTCGTCGGGCTGGCCATCAGTGTGCTGGCCGCACCCGCGCAGGCGGCAGATCCGCTGACCAGGCCGATCACCTACGACAACGTGCACATCCGCGTCCTCGACCCGGCGCAAGCCGCCGAATGGTACGTGAAGGCGCTCGGCGCACGGATGTCGCAACCGCCGGCCGCCGGGACCGCGCAGGTGACGTTCGGCGATCAGGTGATCACCATCACCAAGGGCGAGACGATCGTCGGCAGCCTGGGCACGAAGATCGACCACTTCGGTCTGTCCTACCGCGACCTCGATGCGGCGGTGAAGACGGCTGAAACGGCGGGTGCGAAGGTCACCTCGGCGCCACAGATGAGCCCCGGCATCTTCCGCTACGCGTACATCGAGGATCCGTGGGGCGTGCGTATCGAGATGGTCGAGGACGCCCAGCGCCTCGGTTTCCATCACGTGCATCTGCGCGTGCAGGATCCGGCGGCGACGCTCGATTGGTTCGAGAAGCACATCGGCGGCGAGCGCACCAAGCTGTACGGAAAGCTCGACGGCATGCGGTACGACGGCGTCTGGCTGTTTGCGATGCCGAGTGGCGCCGCGGCGGCGCCGGCGCCGTCCGCCATCATGCTGATCGCGTTCCGATACGCCGACATGGACACCGCCTTCACGGCGCTCAAGAGCAATGGCGTCAAGCCGTCGGCCGAGCCCCGCGACCTGCCGGCGCTGCGCTACGGATTCGTCGAGGAGCCCAACGGCATCCGCGTCGAGATCGTGAAGCGCAACACGAAGCCGTGAAACCGGGTTCGAAGGTTCGCGGGTTCGCGGGTTCGCGGGTTCGCGGGTTCTAAAGTGCTCCTAGGATGTCGCGTACGGGCGGGTGGTCACCCGCCGTGCGCGACAGGTAGCGATAGGCGACGCTCCCGTCCTGACGGACGACCAGCACGCCACCGTGCTGCACCGGGTCACCGGCGATGCTGACGTTGCGATAGCCGGCGCGCCGGGCGCGCCAGGCGTTGCGCAGAAAGCCGAACGACAAGAACGTTGCGGTGCCGCGCCGCATGCCGAGCGCGCGATAGGTCGCGAACGTCGGGTCGGCGTACACCGGTGCGGTGATCCCGGTGTCGGCGCGGAAGCCCTGGATCACCGCCGGCGATCCGATACCCACCAGATGCAGCGTCGCACCACGCGACTGCAGCACGACAGCTTCGCGGTACAACTGCACCGCCTGCTCACGGCAGAACAGTCAACCGAAGTGACGCAGAAAGGCAATCACGGCCGTGCCGCGTGACGACCACAGGGTGTGCAGCGGGCGCGGCTGGCCCGATTCGTCGAGCACCGGCAGGGCGCCCGTCGCGCGATCCACGACCTCCTCGGCCATCGGCGCCATGCCTGTCAGTATAGGCCCGCCGCCTCCCGCCCGCGCTTGCTCCCGCTCGGCCGTGCCGAGTATCGTGTAAGCGTCCTCGGATACCGCTCTTGGGCCCTCCCGTCCCGCTCCGCCGTGCAACCGATGTCGTCGGCGACAGGCGCAACCCGCCGCCGCGCCGGCCCGACGCCATGGCCTGGTGGCCGCTGCGACGCGTCCTGACGCGCCCGCTCGATGCGGCAGCCGCGCCCATCTGGGCGACCTGGCTCGGGCTGATGATGCTGTCGATCGCTCTGGCGTTTCTCGAAGCGCGGTTCAACTGGAGCGGCATGCGCTTCGTCATCGCGGGTCGGCCGCTGGGATTCACCATCTACCCGCCGGTCGCGATCGCGGCGATCGTCGCGTTCTGGCTCGGCCCGACCTACGGCGCCACCATCGCCTACGCGTCGACGCTGGTGAGCGGACTGGCGGGCGGGCTGGCGGCGGACCGTGCCGCGCTCTTCGCGCTCGGGACACCGGCGGAACTGCTGCTGCTGTGGTTTCTCGCGCTGATGCTGGGCGTCCGCCCGGGCCTGCGGGCATATCGCGACTGGTGGCGCTTCGGCGCCGCCGCCATGATCGCCGCCACGGCGTCATCGCTCGACATCATGCTCTACAACGAGGCGCACCGGCTGCCCATCGCCGAGGGACAGCGGCTGTGGGAGGGCTGGATCTTCGGCGACCTGGCGCAGCTGTGCCTCGTCGTCGCGCCGGCCCTGCGGCTCGGCTGGGAACGGGCGCACCTGATTGCCGTCACGCGGATCGGCGCCCCGCAGCGCGACCTCTCGGCCCGCAACACCGTGCTGCTGCTCGGATTCGTCTGGGCGACCCTGGCAGGCCTGGCGCTGCTCGGCATCCGGTTGCTGACGCGCGCGCTCGACATCCCCCAGCAGGCGGTCACCGTCAACGGTGAACTGCTGCTGCCGCGCCTCGGCGAGATGGAGACCTTCCTCGCCGTCCTGGTCGGCGCGCTGCTGCTCAGCACGATGGCGCTGACGGCAGCGCTCGCCGGACGCGGCGAGCAGAGCGCCGCGCTGAGCCTGCGCGACGACCTCACCGGGGCGTTCAACCGGCGCGCGTTCGCCGGCCTGTTCGAACGCGAGGAAGAACGGTCCCGCGCCGTGGGCCGCCCCCTGTCGATCATCTGTTTCGACCTCGATCAGTTCAAGACGATCAACGACGGCCATGGCCACGCCGCCGGCGACCGCGTGCTGGTCGGCGTGGCCGAGGCGACCCGCGGCCTGCTGCGGGCGCAGGACCTGCTCTTCCGCTGGGGCGGCGACGAGTTCGTCATCCTGCTGTCTCACACGACATCGCAGGAAGCGGCGGCGTTCGCCGAGCTCCTGCGCGCACGCATCGCATCGACGGCAGTGGCCGCTACCCTGCCGACGGTGACGATGAGCGTCGGGGTGACAACCGGCTACCCCGGGAAGGTCTCGGCTGACGACCTCGTCAGAGCAGCCGATGCGGCCGTCTACCGGGCGAAGTCCCTCGGCCGCAACCAGGTGGTCGCCGCCCCGTCGGGCACCACCTGAACCGGTGGCCGGCGGCCGGACACGCCCCGGTCATCGACGTCTCGAGCCCGATTCGGTCATGGCGGCGGCCGACGGCAGGCAGCGGAGCGCCGGAGTCCGGTGCTCCGCGTCACGGCTGCGGCGCCGGCGCGGCGTGCCGGTCGATCAACCGGGTGGCGACGAATGGCGCCGGCGGTTCGACCCCTGCGGCACCGACCCGTTTCAAGTAGGCCGCCAGCACCTCGACGATCGGCGCCCCGGCCGCCGTCCGCGTCGCGTTCGCAAACGTCACGTACAGATCGCCGCCCTGTCCCACGAAGGAATTGGTCGCGACCGTGTAGACACGGTCGCGCTCGAGCGGCGCCTGCCCCACCGACACGCGGACGACCCGCTGGCCGGCCGGCCGCGACAGCTCGTACTCGACCTGCAGTCCCGACACCTGCATGAGTCCCCGCTCGAGTGTCAAGCTCTGCTCGAGCACGTCGCGGATCTGGGCGCCGGTCAGTCGATAGGTGTCCACGGTGTTGACGAACGGCACGACGTCCAGGACGTGACCGACCGTGATCGCCTCGTCCGGCAGATCGGCGCGCAGCCCGCCGGCATTCTGCAGCGCGATGTCGGCGCCCGTCGCCTCGCGCATCGCATCGGCGACCACGTTGCCGAGCGGCGACTCCCGGGTGTAGGCGCGATAGACGCGCCGCGAGAGCGTCACGATTGGCGGCCCGGCAGTGGCCGACACCTGGTGCTGATAGTGCTCGACCACCTGGGCGACCGCCGGATCCGGGGTCACCCGCGCGGTCCACGTGGTCACCAGTTCGCCGGCGTGGGAGGCGACGCGGCCGTCGCGCAACTGCAGCCGCAACACGCCGAGCCGCGTGCCATAGCCATAGGTCTGGACGATGAGCGTCCCGGTCTCGGGATGGACGAACGGCCGTTCGATGCCGCGATGGGCGTGCCCGCCGACGATGACGTCGATGCCGGGGACGGTCCCGGCGAGCAGGACGTCGGCATCGAAATCGCGCTGCAGGTCCGGGTGCGATTCCGCATCCGTCTGCTGTGGACCGGTCTTCCCCTGATGGGCCAGCACGACCACCAGGTCGACCTGCGGCCGCAACTCCTCGACAATCGGCGCGATCGCCGCCGCCGGATCCCTGAACTCGAGGTCGGCGATCCCGGCCGGCAGCACGGCGCTGCCCGCATCAGGGCCGATGACGCCGATGACGCCCACCCGGACGCCGTTCCGCTCGAGAATCACCGATGGCCGGCTGAAGCGATGCGACGTCCCCTTGTAGTAGATGTTCGCGCCGAGTACCGGCATCGGCACCCGCGTCATCTGCTTCTCGAAGTTCGCCGAGCCGTAGTCGAACTCGTGGTTGCCGATCGCCATCGCGTCGTACCGCATGGCGCGCATCATCTCCATGAGCGCCTCGCCACGCGTGATATTGGACACCTGGCCGGTGAACATGTCGCCCGAATCGAACAGGAAGACCGTATCGTTGGCGGCCCGGAAGCGATTCACGTAGCCGGCCAGTGCCGCCGCGCCGCCAATTCGCGGACTGTTCGGCAGCCAGTAGGCCGCGATCGGATCCAGCGCCGAGTGGAAGTCGTTCGTGTAGAGCAGCACCACCTCACGTCCGGCCGCGCCGCCCGCGGCCGGCTGCCCGGCGCCAGCGCGCAGGAGGGCGACCGGACCGTGAAACGTGACGAGGCCGAGGAGGAGCGCAAACCCGGTGAGGACGAACGACCTGCGGCGCATCAGCATGGTGTCAGACGAAATGCCGACGCCAGTATTTGCCGCCGCCCGGAGAGGTGTCAAACCGTCACGGCGCCTCAGCACTGGCCAGAGCGACGTCGCGGACCGGCTTCAGGCTCGGTGGCACGCGCTGGTTGCCGGCCGTGGCCTCGGGCGGTGGCGGCAGCTTCGGTTCCTGCACGTGCAGATGCCCGTAGTGGCCGGGGACG
The DNA here is from genome assembly GCA_902825985.1 of uncultured Acidobacteriota bacterium. Taxonomy (GTDB): domain Bacteria; phylum Acidobacteriota; class Vicinamibacteria; order Vicinamibacterales; family CAVVIG01; genus VFZL01. Next base: position 12,100 of record CADEDC010000108.1, read on the forward strand.
CGCCACAGCACGCGGTAGCCAATCTCGCGGAAGAACGTCGCAAGCCCATCCGGATTCGAACTGTGCAGGTCCAGCGCCAGGCCGGCGTAGTGGGCCGACCCCTTGCGATGGATGTGATCGTTCGCCGACACCAGCCGGACCAGACTGCCGGTCCGGTTGGCCCAGATGTCGGCGAGATGGAACATCCGCAATGCCTGACGTGTGGTCAGGCGCACGCGCTCGCGCAGTCCGCGGACTACTGCGGAGCGTTCAAGGGGGGGAGCGTATAGCCTTGTGACGCGAGCAGCTGCCGGACCCCTTCGAGCGCCTTGCCCTGCTGCTCGACCGCTTCCGCCAGGCGGCTGTTGGCGGTCATCAACGCCTGCGTGGTCTGTCGATGTTCCGAGACGAGAAAGGCGACCACGCCAGCGGCCAGCAGCCACGGCAGGACCGTATTCTTGAACTCCATCCAAATCGGCATCCGCATTCCTTCTTCGCGGCGGCACACCTCCGTCATCGTCCGGACGGACGGGCACGCTCACGCGCAATCGATGGCGCTCAGCTGGTGGGGAGTGGCGGGAGTATACCAGCGATCGGAGCGGGCGCGTGCGCAGCCTTGCCCGTTGATTGCGGCTGAGATTGAAGCGCGGCCGTCAGGCCGTCAGCGTCGACGTGCCGGACCGCTGCTCGACAGTATCCGCTGCAGAGCCGCGGTTGGCCCAGGCCCATTCAGCCGCGGCGCCCGGACCGCGTCACGGGACGCGCGCCTGTGACCGGCGCGCCGCCGGCCGCGCCGGCACTTCGAACACCCAGAGCGACGAGCCGTGTTCAGGCGGGTTGCGGATCTCCGGGACCAGGACGTCGTAGCTGGTCGATTGATAGCCGCCCGGCCCGGTGACCACCGCGACGAACTGCCGACCACCCACCGCGAACGTGATCGGCGCCGAACTCGGCACATCGTTGAGCCGCGTCTTCCAGAGCGCTTCGCCGGTCGCCGCGTCGTAGGCCTGCAGCATGCGATCGAGGCTGCCCACGAAGACCAGCCCGCCGGCAGTCACGAGCGTGCCGGTCGTCAACGGCGCCCGCTGCCGCTCGGTCCAGACCGTCTGCCGGGTCTCCAGGTTCAATGCCTGCAGGCGGCCGTACTTGCCGTCGCTGCCGGGACGCGGGCGCACGGTCCAGCGCACGCCGGACGACAGGCTGCCGCGTTCCCCCGCCGCCACCGGCACCAAATCCATGCACGCGTCGGTCAGCGGCAGGAACAGCAGCTTCGCCGCGGCATCGAACGAGGTCGGCATCCAGCCGCGGCCGCCGCTCACATGCGGACACACCATCTTCGTGGTCCCGTCGCCCGGCAGGAGATTGGGATCGGTCGTCTTCGCGCCGGTCTTCGGATCGATGGCGGTCACCAGGTTCTGGAGACCGAGGTCGACCGATGACACGTAGCGTCCGGTCTCGGCTTCCATGACGTCGAAGATCATCTGCTTGCCGCCGGTGAGCACGACGGTTTCCAGGCGACCGTCGACCGGCAACTGCAGGACCTGGCGCTCGAACGCGTAGTCGAGATCCCATTGGCCGTTGGTCTGGTGCTGGAAGTGCCACTGCAGACGCCCGGTATCCGGATTGATCGCCAGCGTGGAGTCGAGGTAGAGCGCGTCGCTCGTCACCCCCGGGCGGTCGATCGAATTGCGCAGCGGACCGGTGTCGTAGGTGTTGCCCGGCGCGAAGAAGGCCAGGTTGTGCACCGGGTCGTAGCTGCCGGGAATCCACACCGAGCCGCCGTTGCGCTGCTCGAGCGGCAGTCCGTTCCAGCTGTCGCCCCCGGGTGCTCCGGGACGGGCGATGACGTGGAACCGCCACTTCTCCCGTCCGGTCTGCGCGTCGAGCGCCACGATGACGTTGCCGCCCGGGGCCCGTCCCGTCGTGCCGACCATGACGCTGCCGCGCGCCACGAGCGTGCCGCCGGTCACCCGGTAGCCCTGCTTCGGGTCGGCGATCGCCGTGTCCCACACGACCCGGCCGGTCCTGACGTCGAGCGCCACGACATGGGCGTCGGACGTCGGCACGAACAGGCGTGTGCCATAGATCGAGAGACCACGCTTGATGCTCGGCCCGACGCCGGCCGGGAGGCGGCGCGAGTACTGCCACAGCAGATCGCCGGTGGCGGCATCCATCGCCTGCACCCGATCGCCATAGCTGTGCACGAACAGCACCCCGTCATGGACGATCGGCGTCGCCTGGTTCGGGCCGTTCGGCAGCGACCAGGTCCAGGCGACCCGCAAATCGTGGACGTTCCCTCGATCGATGGCCCGCAGCGGACTGGCCCCGAACGCGTCGTAGGTGCGCCGCCACAGCAGCCAGTCGCCGTCCGGCGGCCGCGTCAGCATGGCGTCGGTCACCGGCGTCAGCCCTTCGAGTGGATTCACGCGGGCCGGCGGCGGCGGGATCTCGGCGCGCGGGGCGAGCCCACCCCCGCCGACGCGCGGCCAGTCCGGTGGTGCGAGGAGGGCGAGCGCGTCCGGGTCACCGGGCAACTCACGCGCCCCCGGCGCGACATCGTTCTCCTGGAGGAGGTAGGCGAGCACCTGCGCGTAACGCGCGTCGCCGAGGGCACCGGGGGTGGCCGGCGGCATCTTCTCGCTGGTGAAGGTGAACAGCGGCGCCGCCGATCGGCTGCCCCACTTCGTCCGGAAATCGCTGCCCTTGAGCGGCGGCCCGTAGGCCCCGTCGTCCAGATTGGCGCCGTGGCACGAGGCACACTGCTCGCGATACACCGCCAGTCCGAGCTCGGCCTGCGCCGCGGTGTAGCCGAGCGCGGCGGGCGGGGCCTGTGCCCCGATCGGCGGCGACGGCCATGCCAGCAGCAGGCCAGCGGCTGCCGATACCAGCAGCTGGCGACCAGTGAGGTGACCTGTCGTCCGGACTCTGCGCTGTGTCATGGCCGACTCCTCGTTCTCCCGCGATTCGCCAGGATGATACAGGGTCACGGCGCGAAATGCCCACCGGCTTGCCGGACTCGACACGCGGGGGCGCAGGCGGCAGAATGGTCTCTCCGACGCCATGATCACACCGGTCGTACCCGCCGCTGCCCGCCGGCTGGCTTACGTGGCTGCGCCTTGACGGCCGGCTCGCGACCCTCGCCCGCTGCCGTTTTCGCCGCGGCAACCGCCGTGATCCTGACGGTGCTCTACGTCGCCGCCCTCCGCCTGCCGGCCGCCGGTCTGTTCCACGACGACGCCATCTACGCGGTGACCGCCAAGGCACTCGCCGAAGGACGCGGGTACCACATCGTGAGCCTGCCCGGCGAGCCGCCCCAGACCAAGTACCCACCGCTCTTCCCGGCGCTCCTGGCCTCCGTCTGGACGGCCGCTCCCGGCTTCCCGGGCAACGTCTGGCTGCTCAAGCTGGTGCCCCTCTCGGGGGCACTCGCCTGGCTGCTGCTGACACTGCGCCTGTATCGCGCGCTCGGCATGGCGGCCCGCCTGCGGCAACTGGCGGTGGTCAGTCTGGCTGCTCTGCCATGGGTGCTGTACCTCGCCACCACGCTGCTGAACG
>CADEDC010000109.1 GCA_902825985.1 uncultured Acidobacteriota bacterium
GATGCGAGCCCGCAAGGCGGCTGGGTGGCGGAAGGGAGCGTGTCGTACAACGGCAGCCTCTTCCACACGACGTTCCAGGTGTCGTCCGACGGCCGGGTTGCCGTGCAGCCCCGGCAGGTGACGCCGGTGCTGCCGCTCGCGCTCGAGCGCTTCGACCCGGACGGCGTTCGCCTGCGCGTCGCGGCGGCCGCCGGTGCGCCGGCCGATCGTGCCTCGACTCTCGAAACACCCGCCGCCCGCGCCTTTTAGTGGTCACGAGTGATGGCGCCGGGCGTATGCACCCGGCCGGTAGTCAAGGAGTAGAAAGATGATGAAACAGGTTCTGACCGTTCTGGCCCTCGGCGTCGCAATCGTCGGCACGTCGGCGCCGGCGTTCGCCCAACGCCCGGCATCCCGTCGGGGCGCCGCCGCACCGGCCGCTGCCGCACCGGCGGCCGCGCCCGTCCCGGCACCGGTGCCGGCGTTGGCGCCGGCCCCCGCCCCGGTGCCAGCTGTGGTGGCGCCCACCGCACCACGGGATCCGCGCGCGACGATCGCCCTGTTCGGTGAAGACCAGGTGCGCAACTCGCAGCCGTGGATGCGGTCCACCCTGGCGGCCGTCTTCGAGAACAAGCTGGTGCAGACGCGGCGCTTCCGGGTCGTCTCGATGGTGAACCGGCGCAATGCCGACGCGGCCACCACCGACGCCGCCCGCGACGTGTTCGACCCGAGCGAGGTCATCCGTCTCGGCAAGCAGGTGCAGGCGCGCTACGCGCTGGTCCTGAAGCAGATCCGCGCCGAGCGCAAGACCGTCGGCATCGGCCCGTTGAAGCGCGACGAGCTGTCGATCATGATCCAGGCGCAGGTGCAGGATCTGCAGACCAACCTGCTCTCCGAGTCGATCAACTACGACCGCACCATCAAGACCGGGCTGAAGCCAGCGAACAACGCCGGCACGGTCGCGCTCGCCGAGGCCGACTTCGGGACGCCCTACACCCAGGCGCTCGAGGAGTTCGCCGATCAGTTCATCACCACCGCGGCGACATCGCTGATGCCGCTCGAGACCGTCGTCGCGGCCATCACTCCGACGCAGGTGATTCTCGAAGCCGGTTCCGAACTGGGCCTGGCCGCCGGCTCCGAGTTCGAGGTGTGGAAGGAAGGCGACGTCATCACGCTCAGCAGCGGCCGCCAGGTGGCCCAGACGTCGAAGGTGGCGCGGGTGCGCATCGACCGTGTCGACGCAGAAATCTCCTACGCCCAGCTGACCGAGACGTTCGACGAACGCCAGACGCGGGACGCCACCCCCAATCCGGCTCGCGTCAGCAAGGGGATGATTGCGCGCTTTGCGCCGACAGTTGCCGTCCCGGCCGGCAAGAAGAAGTAGGCGACGATGTCTCGCACCCCTGCTCTGCTCGTCCTGACGGCGGCGCTTGTCGCCGCCGCACCGGCGGCGCGGGCCGAAACGTTCGGCCGACCGGTGTTCGTGACGGCGCCGATCGGCGCCGGTTCGTCGCTGGCCGCGGCACGGCGCGTCGACGCCGATGCCCGGCAGGCGCTGGTCGACGCCTACGTCCGCGATCGGATCTCGCCCGTCCTGCTCGACCGGCGCGGCGACGATGTACGGGCGGTGCTCGAGTCGCCGGCCGATGTGCTTCAGGGGTTCCGTGTGATCAGCCGGACCACGGGCAGTGACGGGCGCGTGCGTGTCGTCTGCGAAGCCGACATCGACGCATCGGCCATTGCGATGCGCCTCGTCCAGAACGGCGTGCTGTCGTTCAAGCGGCAGAAGCCGCGCCTGCTGCTGGTGGCGGCGCCGGGCACCGCCACCGCCACGTTCCAGGCGGTGAGGGCGCAGATGACCGAGACGCTGCGCGGCACCGGCATCGAGGTGCTGGCGGCCGAGAACGTCATGCCGGTCGAGAGCGTGGTCGCCACCGTCAGCGCGATCGCGGTCGGCAGCCGGGAGACGCTGGCGCGCGCCGCGCTCGACGCCGGTGCGCATTTCGTGGCACTGCTCGCCGTGTCGGCGGCGCCGGCCCAGGCCGGCCGCTCAGCCGTGGTCATCCTCGACGGCAGCATCCGCTTCACGTTGCTCCGGATGTACGACGCCGCCGTGCTCGGTGAAGCCGCGATGTCGGCGCGGGAGGGTGCCGGTTCGCCGGAAATGGCGATGGGCCGGGTGGTTGCGCAGATTGCCCCGCCGCTGTCGCGGGCCCTCGCCGGCAGCGTCGCGGCTGCCGTCTTCGCGAACGGCCGCGTCATCGACGGCTCGCAGCCGCCGGCCATCGTCACCATCAACGTCATGCGCCGGCCGTCGGCCGGCGCCACGACGGCACTCATCGGCTTGTTACGCGAGCACGGCTACAATCCGCAGCTCGGACCAGGCCGCGCCGCCGGCGGTGGCTCGACGCCTGCCGACCGCTTGACCATCGACGGCATCGTCTCGGTGGACGAACTCTTCGCGTTGCTGGCCGACAGCAGCTTCGGTCCGTCCGGGGTGCTGTCGGCTGCCGTGCTCGAACATGGCAACGACACCCTCGGCATCGACATCGTGGACGCGCGGCAGCCGCCTCCGGCGCCGCCGGCCACCCTGGCGGTCGACGCCACCGCCACCCTCACCGCCACGACGACGGCGGCTGAGAGTCCGGCGGAGAATCCGGCACGGCTGCAGCCGGCGGCCGCGACCGGCGGCGTGACAGCGCCGGCGCTCACCCCTACGGAGAGATCCGCCGCCTCGCCTCGTCCGACAGCCGCTCCATCCGAGGGCTCGCGCACCGCGGCGGCGGCGGGAGGGGCCACGACCACGATCGCGCGCGGCAGTGTCTCCGCCAGTGCGACAGTGGCCATGCGGACGCCCACCCCGCTCGAGTTCGAGTTCAGTGCGGCGTTCGATGAGGCGATGAAGGCCGGAAGGGTGGTGGCGCGGTGATGCCGGCCAGGAGCGACGACCTGCCGGGGCTCACCGTTCGGCTCAACGCCTACCGGGCGGCGCCGCCAACTGAGCGGGCCCGCCTGTGGGAAGACCTGTTTCCGGCGCTGAAGCGCCTCGCCCGCAGCCGCATCAGCGCCGCCGGTCTGCAGGGGCGCGAGCAGCCGACCGAACTCGTGATCGCGAAGTACGAAGAGCTCGATCGCGCCCTCGGTCGCACCGATGCCAGCTGGGAGAATCGCGCCCGGTTCTTCAGCTATGTCGCGCTGTCGATGCGCCGCCACCTGGTGGCGCAGGCGAAGAAGAAGGCAGGGGAGGAACTGCTCGACGAGAACCGGACCGCCGATGCCTGGAGTCCGACCCTCGTTCTGGCGCTCGAACAGGCGCTGGACGTCGTGCGCGAAGAGCTGCCGCGCCACACCATGGCGTTCATGCTGCGGTACTACCTCGGTCACAGCCACGACGAGATCATGGAGATCATGAGCGACTCCTACCAGACCAAGGCGTTGCTGGCCTCCGATCTCACCGTGGTGCGTCGGACACTGATCCGACAGCTCGACGGTGAGGCAACGGCGTTGCCAGCAACCCGCTCCGACGCGGCGGTGCCGCACCTGTCCGGCGGTCCCGCCTCCGGCTAGTCCGGCGTCGGTGTCTACTTCGTCAGCAGGGCGAGGCCGAACCGGCACGGGTTGGCCTGGCAGTGCGGCATCGACACCGTGATGCGGTGCGTGCCCGTATGACCGGATCCGAGCTTCACCAGCGCGAGGTCGGTGGCATCGCGGTCGGCGAACTCGCGGCCATCGGGTTCGGAGACCACCAGATCGACGTCGCGGCAGTCGGCGTCGCAGTTGGCCACCACCATGTACTGCTGGCCTTCGCTGGCCGTGAAAGTGAACGACGTCGACTGGCCCTGGCGCAGCGACCCGACCTGCACGTCATCACGCAGCGTGTAGCCCTGCGTCAGGGACACGGCGACGGCGGCCAGCATCTGGAGCCTGACCTGGGACTCCCAGCGGTCGGCGGCGAGCGACAAGGTGGGGAGCGCGGCGACGGTGGCGGCGGTGAGCAGGGCGGTGCGGAACATGGCGACCTCCAGCGGTCCGGGTGGGGCCGGCCGCTGATTCGGCGGGCCCATCGGAGACACCAGAGAGAAGTCGGTTGGCGCCGGATCTTCGAGGGCGGCCATCAGATCGTGCGGAAACCAGTCGGGCACCTGAGCGGCAGCGTCGGAGATTGCAGACTCGAGCCGCCCGACGACCGCCGTCACGCGCTAACAGGCTGCTTGCGCTTCGCGTGGATCCGCATCACGGCGGCGATGAGGCTCGGCTCGTCCTTCAGCGCATCGAACACCTCGTGCCCGATGTCGCGGCCCAGGTGGCGGTAGCTCTCGAACTGGTCCTCGCCGTAGAACTGGTCGCCCGTGCTCTCGTGCGGGAACTCCGGGTGGCTGGATTTGTACTGCCGCACCGAGGTGTCTTCGCCGCCCGTCATCGATGCCTTCAGGTAGACCAGCAGTCCCGTGCTGCCATCGTCGTAGGTGATGTCACCGATCGCGAAGCGCTCCCGGCTCCAGCTGCCCGGGCCGCCTTGCGGGCGGAGCGGGTCGACGTCGATGTCGATGCGGCACTTGAAGTCGACCTCGCACATGCGGATCAACGTGCCGAGCCCCTCGAACGTGTACTGTCCGTCGCACTCGCCGTCGCTGATGACGATGAGGCGGCAGCGCCGCCGGATCAGTTCGTAGGCGGCGAGGTTCTCGAAGTGGCCGCCATCCGACACCATGACGAACGGCGTCTGGTCGGAGGCGCCGCCGAACAGTTCGGCCGTGAGGTAGGCGAGACTGAAGTTGGGTGACAGCGCGCTGTCGGTGGCCGTGCCCGGATTCGGGAACCACCACCCGAGGCGGACGTTGAACAGCGTCATGAGGAACGCGGTGACCGGTGACGTGTGATAGCCCATGTTCGGGCTCGCCGCCGCGCCCGACACCGAGATCGCCTGGCCCAGTGTCGGCCCGCCGGTCCGCTGGCCGTACTGGCCGGTCGGCACGAACCCGAGCTCCGCCGCCTTCCCCTGCAGGTCGCTCGATATGTAGGCGCTGCCGCAATAGAGCGGCGTCAGCGTGAACGAGGCGCTGTGGCGCGTGTGCAGGGCCAGATCGCTCGAGCCGCCGAGATTGAGCGCGCAGTTGACGATGTGCAGCGGACCGACGATGGCGTCGGCAGCCAGCGCGAGCGGCGTGTCGTCCTTGTCGTCGAAGCCGGTGAAGTTCTGCGGGTTGCGCACCGACTCGTCGCGCGTCGCGCCGAGATAGCAGCGGACGAGACGGTTCCGGTAGAAGGCGTTGAGGCTGAACTCGTTGATGTCGACCCGCCAGGCGAGCAGGGCGGTGGCCGCGGCGCAGGCCGTTAGCATCAGCAGCGGGACCGCCACGAGCGGGTCGTTGGCGCCGCCGCGCCACCAGTCGGTGCCGCCATTCAGGCCGATGATCAGGTGCAACACGGCGGCGACCGTCAGCAGCATGCCGGCAATGAACACGAACGGCGCGACGCGGGCGAGCAGCTCCTTCGCTTTCGTCGCGACGCCGTCGCCCTCGCCGCCGGTGGACGGTGACTTCGCCGCCATCAGGCCGCCGGCCACCGTGGCCACCCAGCCGGCCAGCCCGGTGACCGTCAACCCGGTCGCGTCCGTCATCGCTGCCTCCACCCACTTCGGTCCGTAGATGGCGCTCACGGCCAGCACCATCCAGGCCGTGGAGTAGATGGCGAGCCAGGCGCCCAGGCGGCTCCACCATTCGCGGACGCCGTCGGTGGAATCGCGCCCGAGCATGCCGATGAGGACGACGATCGCGAGCACGAAGGCGAGGGCGACGAGCGGCGGACCCCAGACGAAGGCCATCCACTCGCCGCCGGGGCTCTGGTGGACACGCTGGAAGATCAGCACGATGGCCGCGAACAGGGCGTGCAGCACCGGCACCGCCGCCACCGGTGCGGCCAGCGCGATCAGCACGCGCCGCGGTTCGCGCCGGTTCGCGATGGCGAAGAACGACAGCAGCCAGAACGACACGAAGACGATCGACAGGTGGAACGGCCAGAACTTCCAGGCTTCGGTCAGCACCTGCGAGTACGACGTGAACGCCGTGAACGACGTGACCGTGCCCCGGCCGATGGCCTGCGCCCAGAGCACCGAGGTGACCAGCAGCGCCGTGATCATCAACGGCGAGACGACGAAGACCTGGACGTAGCCCTGGGTGTAGTTCACCTGCTCCGGCCGGTCGGAGACGACATACGAGACGACCTTCACCGCCAGCGGCTGCAGGCAGAACGCGCTGAGGACGAACAGGCCGCCGATGAGGAACGCGGCGGCGACGCGTCCGATGCCGACGCTCACCGTCTGGGAGGCCGCCGTGACGTCGTAGGTCGCGAACGGGTCGAACCCGAGGAGCTGCATCACACCCATGGCGACGGCAAACAGCGCCAGCGACAGCCCGACGCCGATCTTCCAGGCTTTCGACTTCAACAGGTCGATGGCGCGCCAGCCCGGCGGGGCGGTCGCCGGCGCCGCCGGGGTTCCAGGGGGGCCCGGGGCGGGCGCCGTGCCGCCGGTGGCCGCCGAGGTGAGCTGCCACTGGTTGCCGGCGATGCCGACGACGCCGAAGAGGAAGAGCAGGACCGTCACCCAGCGGAGGCCGCCGAAGTCCGGATAGTGGTGGAAGACCCACAGCAGCGGCCGCGGCAGCAGCAGCGCACAGGCGATGGCGAGGATCGCGGTCGCCTGGATCAGCAAGGTGTTGCGCAGCCAGATGGTGAGCATCGACCAGGTGTCGGCGCTGAAGAAGCCGACCTGGGGCGACAGGTAGTTCGAGTAGCGGCGCAGGTAGCGGATGGACTCGGTCCAGTCGCGGGTGAACCAGTCGGGCCGCCGCCGGCAGTTGGCGCTCAGCCAGGCGCCGATGTAGCCGCCGCCGGACACGGTGGAGAGGTAATGGAACCTCGAGAGCAGGCCGCTGGCCTTGAGGCTTTCGAGGACGCCGAGGGCGAAGGTGGCGCTGCGGATGCCGCCGCCCGAGATGGCCAGGCCGGTGACGCCGTCGTTCGCGCCGCGCCGTGCGATGACCTTGTTTTCCTCTGCCTGGACGGTCGTCCAGAGTGCGTGCTGAGTGGTCTCGGGCATCGCGTGAGCCTCCGTGTGGAACGGGCCGGGGGTGGCCGCCGCGGCGAATGATATGTCGAATGACGGACCCGATCGACCCGATTCGCCACCTCGACTCCCCCCAGCCATCCGCAGTCACCTTGCGTGCTGGAGCCATGTGCCCGCAAGAGGCCCGCGTCGATGCCATCTCGATGCGCCAGGACCGGTGAGGTAGACTTCTGGCCCGAGGGAGGCCCGCCACGCTCACGCCACGACATGTGCCCAGGGAGGCCGATCGCATCCGCGACGCGTTCATCAGCGCCACCGCCACCGATGCCAGGCCGTATCGCGAAGGCGTCGGCGAAGCACTCGAGTCGCTCAAGGTCGCTGTATTCCTCCAGGAGTACTGGGCCCTGCCGCTGCAGGATGTCGTCACCCTGTGCCTGAATCGCATCGCCGACAGCGACGCCTATATCGGCATCTTCGGCTTCCGCTACGGCTGGGTTCCCGATGGCGAAACCCGATCGATCACCGAGTGCGAATACGACAAGGCGCTCGATCTCTGGGGACAGCGCACGGTGCCTCCGATCTTCCTGTTCCTGCCAGAGCCTGGCAAGGAAGCCGCGGGGCTGCTCGAGGCGGCGGCGGCCGCTGTGCTGGCGAAGGACTACCCGGATGATCCCGTCCGCCAGGCCGAGAGCCGACGCCTGCAGAAGGTGTTCTGCGACCGCATGCGGAGCGCCGGTCGCTTCGTCAACACCTTCGCAACATTGCCGGCACTGCGCGAACGGGCTCTTGCCGCCGTGGCAATCTGGAACGAGGAGATCCTTCGCAGCAGCCTCTCGCGCCAGCGGACGAGCGCCATCCAGGCCATCCCGGCCAGCGAACTGGGCGCCATCGGACGGGAGGCCGACGACGTCGATGCCGTCGATGAGACCTATGGCGCCGCCGTGGACGCCAACGCCGTCGGCGTCTGCCTCGTCCTGCATGGCGCCGAGGATGCCGGCCAGTTTCACTTCCTCGCGTATGTCGAGCAGCGCAACCCGTGGGAAATCAGCGGCGCCGCCCGCAACATCACCCCGCCGCACGACCAGTTCGACATCCTCACGCTCGTCGCCACGGCACTCCAGGCGACCGCGCCGGACCTGAATCCGCCGGCCGTCACCGTCGACGTCCTCGCCACCGCGCTCCTCGAGCGCAGTCGCCACCAGTCCATCGTCATGTTCCTGACCGTCGATCGGCTGTCAGGCGGGCTCGACGCGTTTCGCACCGGCTTCTGGATGCCGCTCGTCGCCGCGGCTCGAACGGCGGCCCCGACGGTCGGTCGCACGAAACCGTTCGTCGTGGTCGTGACGATGACCCATGAGGTCCCGACACCGCTCGCGCCCGGCCTGGCGGCCGCGCCGCCGGCGAAGGGGCCATTCGATGCCACGCAGGTGATGGTCACTCCGGCCCTTGGCGCCCTCGACGACGATGACGTCGTGCGATGGCTGCGCGACCACGGCATGAAGCGGGCCGACGCGCAGGCGCTTGCCGCTCGCGTGATTGGTGACGGTCGTCCGCGCGGCGTCTTCGATCGCTTGAACACCGCCAATTTCTGGGCGCGCATCTGAAGGTAACGATATGGCCTACGGCACATTCACCGGCACCGGCAGTCCGTTCTACGAGGTGGACTCCAACGTCGCCGACATCGTCAACTTCGCCATCCAGCTCGGACGGCCGCTGCTCGTGGAGGGGGAACCGGGATCGGGCAAGACGAGCCTGGCGCGCGCCATCGCCTACGAGTTGGCGTTGGGCGATCCGGTCGGGACGCCGATTGCGACGACGGTGAAGAGCACCTTCCAGGCGAAGGACCTGCTGTATCGCTTCAACGCGCTGCGGCGGCTGCAGGAAGTGCAGGATCCCACGCGTCGCGACCAGGCGAGGTACGTGTATCCCTACATCACGCTCCAACCGCTCGGCGAAGCCATTCGCAGCGGCCGGCCGAACGTCGTCCTGATTGACGAGATCGACAAGGCGGACATCGACTTTCCGAACGATCTGCTCGAGGTGCTCGGGTCGTTCGGCTTCGACATCGACGAGATGCCGGCGGAAGAGGATGTGCCGAGCCTCGCGGCTCAGGGCTTCGGCCGTCGCATCCAGGGCAATCCACACCAGCGGCCCATCGTCGTCATCACCAGCAACCGCGAGAAGCAGCTGCCCGAGCCGTTCCTGCGGCGGTGTCTCTACATCGAGCTGAAGTTCCCGGACGACAGGAAGACGCTGACGACGATCCTGCGAAAGAACTTCGGCGATGACGCCGGGACATTGACCGATCGCCTGCTGCACACGGCCATCGATCGCTTTGCCGCGGTGCGGAGTGCGGCGCTCCAGTCCGGCGCCCAGAAGCCGCCGGCGACCAGTGAGCTGATCGACTGGGTCCGCGTACTCACGCACACGAAGACCACCGCCGAGCAGCTCGAGGCCGCCGCCGGCGAAGTGCCCTACTGGCGTGTGCTGTTCAAGACCAAGCAGGACATCGACGCGCACGAGCGCCTGCAGTCCGCCGGCGCCACGGACTCCCGCGCCGTCTGACGACACCGAGGTCCCGTGTCGCAGGAGTTGCTGCTCTATGGCGTCTTCCGCTCGCTCATCGAGCACCAGGTGCCGCTCAGCGTGAGCGACTACCTGGACGCCGTGCGTGCGCTCGACATGCAGGTGCGGGCGGACGACATCGCCACCGTGTTGACGAGAAGGAGCGTGCGCCGCCTGTGCGAGGTGCTGTGGACGCGGAGCCCCGAAGAGGTGCGCCTGCTCCATCGCATCTTCGACGGCATCGCACCGCCGACGGCCGACGAGGTCGCAGCGATCGACGCGCGGTTCTCGCCGGCAACCTCGTCGGCTTCCACGGCCGCCCCGTCACACGGCCGCAGCGCAGCCGGTGCCGACTCCTCATCTGCGGTCGGTCCCGTCTCGACCGCCGCCGCATCCCCGTCCCCCTCCGGGTCCAGGTCCCCGTCGGGCGAGGTGGCGGTGACCGTCAGCTTCGAATCAGCCGGCCAGACCGGTGGGGTACCCCTGCCACGTCCGGTCCTGCCACCGGCCGACGATGCCGCGTGGGTGTTGCAGCCGCAGACGGTCATGTCGGCACGGGCGCTCGCGATCCTGTGGCGACGCTATCGCCGCATGACGCGCGTCGGACCTCGCGCCGAGTTCGATCTCGATGCCACCGTGGCCGCCTACGTGCGCCGCGGACTGCTCGACCGGCCGGTGATGCGGGCGCGGCGGACCAACAGCGCCCGTCTCCTCATCCTCGCCGACGCGAGCGCGAGCATGGCTCCCTGGCACCCGTTTCTCGCGGCGCTGGCCGAGTCGCTGCGTCTCAGCCGCCTGCGATTCTGCGACCTGTACTACTTCGCCAACGTCCCACGCCGGACGCTGTTCGCCACGCCACTGCTGACGGGTGAGCTGCCGGCGCGCGAGGTGATGACCAGCTTCCAGGGGGCCGGGCTGCTGATCGTCTCGGATGCCGGCGCCGCTCGTGGCGTCCGCAACCGAATGCGCGTGCGTCAGACCCGTGACTTCATCGCCGCCATGGCGCAACAGATGCGGGCGGTGGTCTGGGTCAACCCGATGCCGCCGGGACGATGGACCGGGACGACGGCGGAAGCGGTCGCCGGGATGGCGGGGGTGACGACCTTCCCATTGGATCCGGCGTCGATGATTCGCGCCGTTGACGTCCTGCGCGGGACGAGGACGAGCTGATGGCCATTGCCGAGTCGCGCGCGCTCTCGGTGCGCGAGGCGTATGACGCGCTCGAGGCGTTCGGCCAGCAGTACGGGCGGATGCCGCTGCTCTTGTTGCTGCACGTCGCCGTGCCGCAAAGCTTCCGTGCCGATCTCGTCAACCTGCTGAAGCAGAATTTTCTGGCTGCCGAGGCTGGCGGCGAGATGACGCTGGATGCCGACGTGCTGCTCTCGCCGCTCATCCAGCCGGCAGCGGCCGGCTACTACCGCATCGATCCCGAGGTCCGTCGTCACAGCGTGGCACTGCTCGACACCGTCTATCGCGGTCAGGCCGTGCGCCGCTCCGTCGAAGTGTCGCGTTTCCTGCTCGCCTATGCCGATGCCATCGAGCGGCAGGCCGGCCTCGCGCTCGATCCGTTGCTGGCGGAGTATCTCGCGATCCAGCGCTGGGTGGCGGTTTCGTTCATCGATCCATCGGCAGCCGCGATGGCGTTTGCGGCGGCGATTGCGTCGGTCACGGCAGGCGCATCGGGACCGGCAGGGGCGAGTGGGGTTGTCTCGCTGCGGCTGGGCGGCGTCACCAGTGCGATCGCGGTGCCGCTGACCGGCCAGGCCGAACTGCTCGCCTATGCGCGCGGGCTCGACGCGTTGCACCAGGGCGATCAGGCCGAGGCCGAGCGTCTGCTCGGCTGGAGTGGCACCCAGGAGCTCAGGATCGGCGAGGTCGTCTTGCGGCCCGGGCGTGAGATGCTCTCGCGTTGGCAGCCCGGTGCGCCGACGGCCACCGCCTCGAGCACTGCTGCCTCGAGCACTGCCACCTCGAGCACTGCCACCCCGGCGGCATCGCCAGCGCCATCGACGGCACCGCTGCTGATCAACCTGCCGCCGGCCTTTCCCGCCGAGCGTTTCATCGATCGGCCGGAATTCCATGCAGCGCGCTCACTGCTGCTGAAGAGCACACCGCGGTTGTCGGGCGGTGCGCGGGCGCCGGTACGCATCGTCCGGTTGCTCGGCGAGCACGGGATGGGGAAGTGGACGCTGGCCAGTCGGCTCGTGCACGACCCCGAGGTGATCGCCGTGTTTCCCGACGGCGTCGTCTGGATAGACGAGGGGAGCAACGGGTATCCCACCGAGGCGCTGGCGGCCTTCGCGGCCGCGGTCGGGGTGACCGGCCTCATCGACGGGTCGTCGCCGTCACGTCTCATCGACGAGAACGTCCTCCGGTCGTTGTTCGCGAGTCGTCGTGTCCTGATCGTCATCGAGCAGCGCACGGCTTCTGACGTGGCACCAATGGTGTTCAGCGAGGCTGGTCCCGGCTGCACGCTGCTCCACCTCACCGATTTCCCGCGCGAGGACGCTGCGCAGGTGGTGCAGTTCCAGCCGTTCGGCGACGAACAGGTGGCGCACCTGTTCCGGAGCGCGAACCAGGCGTGGGCCTACGCGCAGCGGACCGCGTGGCGCACCTACAGTCGTGGCAATCCGCTCCTGATGGGCCTCACCGCCGCATTGGGTGTCCGGGCCGACTGGGGCGGCGAACTGCCCGAGGGCACGTGGGAAGCCATCGATGACGTCGTGCTGCGGCTCTGGCGGTCCTGCGACCGCGAGACACGCGAGGGACTCAGACAGGTGGCGGCGCTGAAGCCCGAGGCGCGAAGCCTGTTCGCCGTCGAGGAGCTCACCCAGGCCGGTGGTCCGCGCGTCGTCGAGACACTCAAGGAGCTCGGTCTGGCGGATCTGCTCGCCGACGGCGCGACCGTCCGCATCTCGCCCCCGGCGCGTCAAGGCCTCATCCGCGCCATGTACACCGACCCGGAGCCACAGGAGGCACCCGCCGAAGCGCCGCAGCCCGGCAGTGAGCCGCCGTCGCGCTACGTCTTTCTCGCGTATGCCCACCAGGACCGGGAGGCAGCCGAGCGGATGCGACAGTCGCTGGTGGCGACCGGCTTGGCGGTTCGAACGGTCATGGATGTGCCGCTGCCTGGGGATGTGGTCAGTCGGCGCGTAACTGAGGAAATTGCCGGGGCCGCGGTTATCCTGTTCGCGATTTCGAACGCGAGCGTCAGGAGCCCGTGGATTGAGTTCGAGATCGGTGCGGCCATGCAGGTTGAGCGCGCCCGGCCGGCCCGGCAGCCATTCGTGCTGTCGGTCGCGATCGAGCCATCAGACCCGTCGCGTTGGCCGAGAGCGCTTCAGGAGACACAGGCAGAGCAGGCGCTGGGCGGACAGCTCGGGCCGGCGTTCATCGAGCGGGTGGCCCGGCTGGTGGAGAGTTTCGATCCCGACCCGCGCCCGGCCCCTTCAGTGGACGATGCTGCCGAAGAGCTCGACACTGACGACCCGCGGCGGCGCGACTATGCCCTGATCATCGGCGCCGATGATTATCGCGGGCTTGAACTTTCGCTCGAGGGCGTCGGTGTCGCGGCGCGGCGCATGGCCGATTGGCTCACCGCCGGCGATGGCGGCGGCGTCCCGCGCGAGCAGACGTACGTCATCATCACCGAAGAGGCCGGTGCCGACTCGATCTACCCGATCGCATCCGAGCTGGTGTTGTTGTCCCGGCTTGACGATTTTGTCGAGAAGACCCGGAGCGGCGAGCGACCCGCGCCGCGGCGGCTGTACCTCTATTTTTGCGGTGCCGTGATGCCGGGCCCTGGCGGCGAGCTGGTGCTGCTGCCCGAGTCGGTCGGTCGCGAGGCGCTGCGTGGATTCTTCCTGCGTGACTGGGTCAACCGCCTGGCCGGGGTCGTCGACGAGGTGGTCGCAATCGTGGACGGGTATTCGGTCGGCGGGGCATTCCCGGTGCCTGAAGCGATTGGGGCGCCGGAGACGTTCTCGGGGGGGCGCCGCCAGGCACCCGCGAACGTCTTCATCGCGACTTTCGCCGAGGCGCGGCGGCGGTCGCCCGACGAGCCGCGCCCGTTCACTGATGCGCTCCTGCGCGGGCTGAGTGGCGAGGCCGCGTCAGGCTCGATTACCACGGAACATCTCGTGGGATTTCTCAGGGTGGCCATGACGCGCGTCGCCGAATCGGCGCCGGCGTTCGTGATCGACTCCACGCGGGCGCTCGTCCTCGTTGACCGCCGTCGCCACGACGGTGATGATGCGCGTACGTTCGCCTCCTGAGCGACGGCTAAATAAAGGGCGAAGGGACCATGGAAACGCTGTTGGGCACCGCCACCATCTGTGCCCGCACCCGATGGAATCGCACCGGCATTCGGCTCGACTCGACCCGCCAATACCGGATGGCGGCCACCGGTGACTGGTTCGACCGCAAGCTGTCGTACGGTCCCGAAGGCGGTCCGGCCAAGAGCTCTTTTCAGCGCCCGTTCGCCTGGCTCCGCCGCCGTCGTCACGACCCCTGGTTCGTCCTCGTTGGCGCGGTCGACGCCCGGAACGCCACGGCTTTCATCATCGGCCGACAACTCGCGGCGTTCTCCCCATCCTCTTCTGGTGAGCTGACCTGTTACGCCAACGACGTCTGGCTCGCGTATGGCAACAACAGCGGCTCAGTCACGCTGAAGGTCTGGCAACGTGGATAAATGTTTGGAAGCGTGCTGAACGAGGCGCCATGATGGTTCCGCTGCCCGGTCGCGCTCGCATGACGCGCGTCCTCATCGCCCTCGGGTGTCTTGCCGCGACCGCTTCGGCGGCGAGTGCGGCGACGACGATCGAGGTCTGTAACAAGGGCAGTGCCACAGTGCTGGTTGCCAGTTGCAAAGTGTCCAGCAGTGGATCTGACACGGTGGAAGCCTGGCTGCATATCGACGCCGGCGCATGTCGCGACGTACACCGTGAACTGGTGCTGAACGGAGCGTTTGTGCTGCCGCAGGGCGCCGCCCTGGCGGCCAAGTGTGCCGATCCCAACTACGACACGACCATGGCGCAGACTCGCCAGGCGCATCGCGAAGCGTGCGAGGCCGACGGCGGCGCTGACCGTCGGGGCCTTTGGCATCGATAGCCTGATCAAAAAGCCGCGGCCAATCGAGTCCGTGAACGGGATCAGCGTTGCGTATACTGGAGCCATGTGTCCGCCGAGGGTGCGCGTCGATGCCATCTCGCTCGAGCCGAATCCGGTCATCGAAGTCTATAAGAAGGACATCGACCGCTCCCTGCTCAGGGAGAACCTCAAGCTGACGCCTGAACAGCGGGTGCTGAAGCTCCAGGATTTCGTGCGCTTTCTAGTTGCGGTTCAGCAAGCCGGCCGATCGGCGACGCGATGACCAGGCCGGCGACCGACTTTGCCGGGTTGCTGACGCGGTTGCTCGGTGCGGGGGTGCGGTTCAT
>CADEDC010000110.1 GCA_902825985.1 uncultured Acidobacteriota bacterium
ATTGCTACCGCCAGCCCCTCAAGCTGGTGCGTCTGCCAATTCCGCCACTTCCGCGTGGTGAGAGGGCTATTCTACCGCCGCCGCGGGTTCACCGCGCGGTCGGGTTGGCCGGCGCCGCCGGTGGCGTGTCCGCCGGTGTCGCCGGAGCCGGCGCGGCCGGCGCGCCGGGCACCGCTTCCGTTGGCGCCGCAGGGGCGCTCGCCGGTGGCGTCGCCGGGGCGGTCGACGTGGCCGGTGTCACCGGCGCCGCCGGAGCCGTTACCGGCGCCGGCGCGGCCGTGCCGCTCATCAGCGAGCCGCTGTTCCGCTGCCCCATGATGGCCAGCGTGATCGCAAACACCCCGAAGAGGATCGCGAAGCCGGTCGTGATCTTCGCCAGTAACGTCGCACTGCCGCGGGCGCCGAACGCCGCCTGGCTGTTGCCGCCGCCAAACGCCGCCGCCATGTCGCCGCCCTTGCCCTGCTGGAGCAGGATGACCCCCAGCAGCACGAGGCACACGAGCACGTAAAGGGCAGTGATCAAGTAATAAAGCATTGGATTCGTTCCTGACCGGAAACCGCGATTATAGCGCAGCCGGCGTCGCCGCGATAGTCAGCGGCCGCTCCCCCCGCCCCGGCATCAGGACCGCCCGGGCCGCGCCGTCCCCTGGCTCTTGAGCACGATCTCGGAGAACCCCTTCACGTCCAGGCTGGCGCCACCGACCAGCGCGCCGTCCACGTCGGGTTCCTGGATCAGCTCGCCGATGTTGTCCGGCTTCACGCTGCCGCCGTAGACGATGTGGCAGCGCTCGGCGGCCGTGCCGCCGAACCACTGACGCACCCGGCCGCGGATGTGGGCATGCGCGTCCTGCGCCTGCGCCGCCGTTGCCACCTTGCCGGTGCCGATGGCCCAGACCGGCTCGTAGGCAATCACGAGGTCGGCCACCTGGTCGGCCGTCAGGCCCTCGAGGCCGAGCTTCAACTGCCGATCGAGCACGGCCAGCGTCTGCTCCGCGTCGCGCTCCTCCAGCGTCTCGCCGACGCAGACGATTGGACCGAGGTTGGCGGCCAGCGCCGCCAGCAGCTTGCGATTGACCGCCTCGTCGGTCTCGCCGAACAGCCGTCGCCGCTCGGAGTGGCCGATGATGACGAACTCGGCCCCGGCCTCCTTGATCATCGGGGCCGACACCGCGCCGGTGAACGCGCCTTCACGCTCCCAGTGCAGATCCTGCGCCGCGACGGCGACGTTCGAATTGCGCAGGGCCTCGGCCACGGCGTGCACGGCCAGGCAGGTCGGCGCGACGACGATCTCGACGCCGGCGACGTCCTTGACCATGGAGCGGAACTCCTTGGCGTAGACGACCGCCTCGTGGACGGTCTTGAACATCTTCCAGTTGCCGGCAATGAACGGCGTACGCATGGCGTTGATCCACTCTGAAGCACCGGCCGTCCGGCCCCTGCAAACGGGCGGACCGGCGCCGGAGGGCGTCTCGGATTCTCGTGCCTCGGACTCGTGACGGCGGCCCGGCGTTCTGCCGACGCCGCCCGGCTACCGGTCGGCCAGCGCCGCGACGCCCGGCAGGATCTGGCCGCCCAGGAACTCGAGCGACGCGCCGCCGCCGGTGGAAATGTGCGTGATCCGGTCGTCGACCCTGGCCTTCTTCACCGCCGCGATCGAATCGCCGCCGCCGATGATGGTCGTGCCGTCGACGTTCGCCACCGCCTGGGCCACCGCGTTGGTGCCGCCGGCGAACTGGTCGATTTCGAACACCCCCATCGGGCCGTTCCAGACGACGGTCTTCGCATCGGCAATCGCCGCTGCGTAAGCCTTGATCGTCTCGGGGCCGATGTCCACGCCCAATCGTTCCCCGATGGCGGCGTCGCCGATCGCCTGCACCTCGCTCGGTGCGCCGGCCTCCAGCTTCCCCGTCACGACATGATCCGTCGGCAGCAGCAGGGTGACGCCGC
Organism: uncultured Acidobacteriota bacterium; assembly: GCA_902825985.1. Taxonomy (GTDB): domain Bacteria; phylum Acidobacteriota; class Vicinamibacteria; order Vicinamibacterales; family CAVVIG01; genus VFZL01. Next base: position 1,948 of record CADEDC010000110.1, read on the forward strand.
GCGCCTGCGCCTCGGCTTCGATGCGCCGCGCTTCGTCCAGCTTGTCGTCCTCGACCAGCGACCGGCCGACGGCCAGCCCGCGTGACTTGATGAACGTGTAGGCCATGGCGCCGCCGATGATCAGGCGGTCGACCTTCGCCAGCAGGTTGTGGATGACGTCGATCTTGTCGGAGACCTTGGCACCTCCCAGAATCGCGACGAACGGTCGTCCCGGCGACTCGAGGGCGTGCCCCAGGTACTTGATCTCCTGCTCCATCAGCAGGCCGGCCGCCGCGCGCGCGACATGGTGCGTGATCCCCTCGACCGACGCATGCGCCCGGTGGGCGGCACCAAACGCGTCGTTCACGTAGACGTCCGCGAGCCCGGCGAGGGCCGTGGCGAACCCGGCCTCGTTCTGCTCCTCCTCGGCATGGAAGCGGAGGTTCTCGAGCAGGACCACGCCAGGCCCCTCAGCGTGCGATGCGGCGACGACGCGGGCTGCCGCGTCGCCGATGCAGTCCGGGGCGAAGGCCACCGGGCGGCCCAGCAGCTCCGCCAGCCGGTCGGCCACCGGCTTCAACGTGAACTCGGGATTCGGCTTGCCCTTGGGCCGGCCGAGGTGACTGGCCAGGATGACCGTCGCGCCCTGGTCCAGCGCATAACGGATGGTCGGCAGGGCGGCCCGGATGCGCGTGTCGTCACCGAGCACGCCCCGCTTGATCGGCACGTTGAAATCGACGCGGACGAAGACGCGCTTGCCGCGCAGGTCGAGGTCGCGAATCGTCAGCTTCATGGCAGCGGGACCTTACAGCCCCTTCCTGACGAGCAGTCGCAACAGGTCGACGCAGCGGCTGGAATAGCCCCACTCGTTGTCGTACCACGACAGGACCTTCAGGAAATCGCCGTCCATGACCTTCGTGTAGGCGGCGTCGACGATCGACGAGTTGGGGTTCCCCTTGAAGTCGATCGACACCAGCGGGTCGAGGGACACCGCGAGGATCCCCTTCAGCGGCCCGTCGGCAGCCGCCCGCAGCGCCGCGTTCACCTCGTCGGCCGTCGCCGGCCGCTCGAGAATCGCGGCGAGGTCGACCACCGACACGTTCGGCGTCGGCACGCGCATCGCGAAGCCGTCGAGCCGTCCCTTCAGCTGCGGCAGCACCTCACCCACCGCCAGTGCCGCACCGGTGGTCGTCGGAATCATCGACAGTGCGGCGGCGCGGGCGCGCCGCAGATCCTTGTGCGGCAGGTCGAGCAGGTTCTGGTCGTTGGTATAGGAATGGATGGTCGTCATCCATCCCTTCCTGATGCCGAAGGTCTCGTGGATCACCTTGGCGAGCGGCGCCAGGCAGTTGGTGGTGCACGAGGCGTTGGAGATGATGTGATGGGCGGTCGCGTCGTACTGTTCGTCGTTGACGCCGAGCACGACGGTCAGGTCCGGCTTCTTCGCGGGGGCGGTGATCACGACCTTCTTCGCGCCGGCGGCGATGTGCTTCGCGGCACCGTCTCGATCGGTGAAGATGCCGGTCGACTCGAAGACGACGTCGACGCCGAGGTCCCGCCATGGCAGCTGCGCCGGGTCCTTCATCGACAGCACCTTGAAGCTGTCGCCGTCGACCGAGATGCCGTCGCCGGTCGCCTGGACGGTGCCCTGCAGGTTGCCGAGCACCGAGTCGTACTTGAGCAGATGAGCCAGTGTTCCGGCATTCGTGAGGTCGTTGACCGCGACGAAATCGATCTCGCGGTCGCCGAGCGCCGCCCGCATGATGTTCCGGCCGATCCGGCCGAATCCGTTGATGCCGACCCTTACCGCCATCGAAGCTCCTCTCAACAGCCGATACGAACCGGCCGATCTCTGAACGGCATCGGGCCCGCACCCCTGCCGCTCGGTCGTAGACGAACAGGGTATGTTAATGAACCGGCTTGCAGAGGGTCAAACTGCGCGGCTATACTCAATAGTTCGCAACCGTCACCTCCATCAGGACTTACGACCCGGATGTACGTCCTTTACAGCCTGCTGACGTTCTGTCTGTTCGTGGTCGTCTCGCCGTATTTCCTGTACCAGGCGATTCGCTACCAGAAGTACATCGGCAGCCTCCGCCAGCGGCTCGGCTATCTGCCGATCAGTTTCAACATCGACGGCGAGGAGTCGATCTGGATCCACGCCGTGTCGGTCGGTGAGGCGCTCACCGCCCGCGCCCTCGTCGCCGACCTGCGCGCCCGCTACCCGCGCCTGCGTCTCTACCTGTCGACGACGACGATGGCCGGACAGCAGGTCGCGCGCCGCGGTGTCCAGCACGTCGACGGCGTCTTCTACTTCCCGTTCGACTGGACGTTCATCATCCGGCGCACGCTCAACATCGTCAAGCCGCGCGTCTTCGTGATGATGGAGACCGAGATCTGGCCGAACCTGCTGCGGCTGTGCGCCGAGCGCGGCGTCAAGACCGTGCTCGTCAACGGCCGCATCTCGAAGCGATCGTTCCCGCGCTACCGTCTCGTCAGGCCGTTCTTCCGGCGCGTCCTGCAGGACGTCGATCGCTTCTGCATGCAGAGCGACGAGTCGGCGCGCCGCATCGTCGAGCTCGGCGCCGATCCGGGCCGTGTCACGGTGACCGGCAGCCTCAAGTTCGATTCGCTGCCGCTGCCGACGCTGTCGCACGGCCGGCCGCGCGATCGCGTGCTGCGCTTCTTCCGGCTGTCGCCGTCGCGGCTCGTCGTCATGGCCGGCAGCACGGTGAAGGGTGAGGAGCCGGCCATCCTCAAGGCGTTCTCCCGGGTCCGCCTGAGCGCGCCGAACGCCCTGCTGGTGGTGGCGCCGCGGCAGCCGGACCGCTTCGGCGAAGTCGAACGGCTCGCCCGGGACGCCGGGTTCGTGACGGTGCGCCGCTCGAACCTGCCGATCGACGCCGAGCCGAAGGCCGACGTCGTGGTGCTCGACACGCTCGGCGAACTTGCCCAGCTCTATCAGATTGCGACCGCGGTGTTCGTCGGCGGCAGCCTCATCGACCATGGCGGCCACAACATCCTCGAGCCGGCGGTCTTCGGCAAGCCGATCCTGTTCGGCCCGCACATGCACAACTTCAAGGAGATCGCCGAGACGTTCCTCGCCAACGACGCGGCGATGCAGGTGGCGTCCGACCGCGAGCTCGAGGACGGGCTGCTCGCCCTCGTCACCGACCCGGTCCGCCGGGCCCGGCTCGGCGCGGCGGCCAGGGCGCTGGTCGAAGCCAACCGCGGCGCCAAGGACAAGACGCTGCGGACGTTCGCCGAGCTGCTGCCGTCGGCATCGGTCGGCGGCGTCGTCCGGCCGTTCCGCGTGGTGCATTGATCGTCGTGTCGCCAGCCTTCGTCTAGCCCCGCCATGACGCCGGTGATCCTCTCCGCGGCCAGTTCGCTCTACGGGGCCGTTGCCCGGCGGCGGCGGGCCTGGTACACGCAGGTGCCCGAGCGCCAGCGCTACCTGTCGCGCCCGGTGATCAGCGTCGGCAACCTCACGGTCGGCGGCAGCGGCAAGACGCCGATCGTCGAGCATCTGGCGCGCCTGCTGCTCGCGGCCGGGGAGCGGCCGGCGATTCTGTCGCGCGGCTACGGGCGCCGGTTCTCCGACGGCCGCGTGACCGTCGTCTCGGATGGCGACGGCGTGCGGACGGATCTCGATCACGCCGGTGACGAGCCGTTGATGCTGGCGCGCGCCCTGCCCGGCGTGCCGGTGCTCGTCGCCGCCGAACGCTACCTCGCCGGCCGGCTGGCGGAGTCGCAGCTCGGCGCCTCCGTGCACATCCTGGACGACGGCTTCCAGCACGTGAAGCTCGGGCGCGACGTCAACCTGCTGGTGGTGCACGAAGACGACCTGTCGGAACGCGTGCTGCCGGCCGGTCGCCTGCGCGAGCCGCTGTCGGCAGCGGCCGCCGCCGACGCCGTCCTGGCGACGGCGGGCGACGGACGCGACCCGCGCGCCGCGGCCGCCAGCCCCGAGACGCCGGCGCTCGCCGTGATCCGCGACCGTCTGCAGGCCCGCACGATCTTCACCGTCCGTCGCGCGCGCGGTCCGGTGCGGATGCTCTCGAGCGGCACGATCATCGAGCCGGCCACGGTCGGTCCGGTGTTCGCCGTCACCGGCATCGCGCGTCCGGAGCGCGTGTTCGCCGACCTGCGGACCGCCGGCTGGCGGCTCGCCGGCCAGTTGACGTTCCGCGATCACCATCGCTTCACGCCGTCCGACATCTCGCGCATCGCCGCCGCCGCCCGCGACGCGCAATCGCATGTCGTCGTGACGACCGCCAAGGACGCGGTGCGGCTCGAGCCGCTCGACTGCTCGTCGCTGGCGGTCGCGGTCGCCCCGATCTCGTGCACCATCGAACCGGCGGACGACTTTCGCACCTGGCTGGCGGCACGGCTGGTCGTGGCGCGCGATCGCGGCGCCGGCGGGCGGCGCGCGGCAGGGATCGCCAGTTCGTGAGCCTGCGCCACCAGGCCGAGTATCTCGCCGTGCGCGGTGCCATGGCGGTGGTCGGCGTGGTGCCGGACGTCGCCCTGGAAGCCTGCGGGACGGCGATCGGCCGGCTCGTCTATCACCTCGACCGCCGTCATCGCCGGATCGCGCTGGCCAACGTCGCTGCCGCCTTTCCGGCTCGTCCGGTCGCCGAGCAGCGCGCCATCGTGCGCGCCGCGTTCGCCCACTTCGGCCGCCTGCTGTTGGCGGTCCTCAAGTTCAGCACGTTGACGCCGGCCGCGATGCTGGCGCGGGTCGAGTTCGAGGGCGAGGATCGCGTGCGGCTGGCGCACGCGCAGCAGAAGGGGGTGCTGTTCGTCACCGGTCATTTCGGATTCTGGGAGCTGCAGGCGCTGGTGCACGCACTCCGGCTGCCGCCGATGGCGGTGCTGGCGCGCGCGCTCGACAACCGGGCCCTCAACGATCTGCTCGAGCGCATCCGGACCCGCACCGGCAACTCGGTGATCTACCGACAGGGGACGATGCGGCGGGTGATGCGGACGTTGCAGGCGAACCACGGCGTCGGCGTGCTGATCGATCAGTACACGCTGAGCCGCGACGCCGTGACGGTGGACTTCTTCGGACGATCGGCGGCGACGACCCCGGTGGTTGCCGCGCTGGCGCTGCGCACCGGCGCACCGGTCGTGCCGCTGTTCGCGCTGCCGCTCGGCCGCGGCCGCTACCGGATGGTCTACGAGCATCCGGTCGTGCCGCCGGCCTCCGACGATCCGGAGGCCGTGCAGGCGTTCACCCAGCGCTGCAGCGACGTCCTCGAGATGTACGTCCGGCGGCGTCCCGAGTTGTGGCTGTGGATGCACCGCCGCTGGCGGGACTGAGCGGCCCTACTTCGCCGCGATCGGCATGCGCCAGCCGGTGCCGAAGGCGCGGTCCGTCACCTTCAGCCCGGGCGCCGCCTGCTTCCGCTTGAATTCGGCGAGGCGCACCAGGCGCAGGACGCGCTGCACCGTCTCGGCTTCGAATCCGTCGGCGACGATCCGGTCGGCCGGCTCGTGCCGCTCGATGTGGCGTTGCAGGATGTCGTCGAGCACGTCGTAGGGCGGCAGCGAGTCCTGGTCCGTCTGGTTCGGCCGCAGTTCGGCGGATGGTGCCTTCGTCAGGATGGCGTCCGGAATCACCGCCGCGCCGCGCGTCGCGTTCAGCCACTGGGCGACGCGATAGACCATCGTCTTCGGCACGTCGGCGATGACGCCGAGGCCGCCCGACATGTCGCCGTAGAGCGTGCAGTAGCCGACGGCGAGCTCCGACTTGTTGCCGGTCGTCAGCAGCAGGGCATGCCGCTTGTTCGACAGCGCCATCAGCAGATTGCCGCGGATGCGCGCCTGGATGTTCTCTTCGGTGACGTCGCGCTCGCGGCCGGCGAAGGCCGGCTCGAGCGTCGCCTCCATGACCGCCATGGCGCGCGCGATCGGCAGCGTCATCGTCTCGATGCCGAGGTTGGCGGCGAGCTGCTGCGAGTCGTCGACGCTGCCCTGGCTCGAGAACGGCGACGGCATCAGGACGCCGAGCACGCCGGCGGCGCCGAACGCCTCGGCGGCGATCGCCGCGGTCAGTGCCGAGTCGATCCCGCCGGACAGGCCGAGCAGGCAGCGGTGGAAGCCGCACTTGCGCGCGTAGTCGCGCGTGCCGAGGACGAGCGCGCGCCAGATCTCGGACTCGGTACCGAGATCGTCGGCGGCGGCCACCGGCCGGGCCGTCGCCAGGTCGCAGAGGACCACGTCGGCAGCGAACGAGGCGCCGCGGGCGACGGTGCGGCCGCCGGCGTCGAACACGCAGCTGCGACCGTCGAACACGAGGTCGTCGTTGCCGCCGAACTGGTTGACGTAGGCCAGCGGCACGCCATGACGGCGCGCGAGGCTGCCGAGCATCTCTTCGCGGAAGCGATGCTTGCCGGCGACGAACGGCGACGCGGACATGTTGACGATCACCTGCGCCCCCGCCGCGACCAGCTGCTCGATCGGGTCGTGATGGTAGCGCCGGCGCTTCCAGAAGTCCCGGTCGTTCCAGACGTCCTCGCAGATGCTGATGCCGAGTGCGGTACCGTTCAGGTCGACGACCTGGGCGCCGCGGAACGGCTCGAAATAGCGGTCTTCGTCGAAGACGTCGTAGGTCGGCAGCAACGACTTGCGGAAGCGTTCGGCAATCGCGCCGCCGCGGACGAGGGCGGCGGTGTTGAAGAGCGGCCGGCCTTCGTCGGCGTCGTTCGGCTCGGGCAGCCCGACCAGCGTCGGCGGCCCGTCCTGCAGCCCCCGTGCGAGCTCGGCGAGCGCCTGCCAGCTGGCGGCGACGAACGCCGGGTCGAGCAGCAGGTCGCGCGGCAGATAGCCGACCAGCGCGAGCTCCGGCGTGACGGCGAGATCGGCACCCGCCGCGGCGGCCGCGCGGGCGGCGTCGGCGATGAGCCGCGCGTTGCCGGCGAAGTCGCCGACGGTCGGGTTGATTTGCAGCAGTGCGATTTTCACGTGTCGCGGCTCACCGGCCGCCCATCCGTTGTACATCACCCTGACCGTCTCGGTCGATTCGGCGCGCGCGTGCTACGCTCAGCCGACACCCATGGCCGCCCAGCATCCCCCGGCGCACGACCCGTTGCGCGCCGCCGGCATCAGCCGCATCGTCGTCGTGGCGCCGAACTGGCTCGGCGACGCCGTGATGGCGCTGCCGGCGCTCGCCGACGTCAGGCGCGCCAGTCCGGCGGCGACGCTGGCGGTGGCGGCGCGGCCGGCGGTGGCGCCGATGTTCTCGATGGTGCCGGGGGTGGACGAGGTCGTCACGCTCGCGGCGCGCGGCGCGGCGTCGGCCGCTGCTGCCGTGGCGCTGCGCGAGCGGGCGTTCGACGCGGCGCTGCTGCTGCCGAACTCGTTCCAGAGCGCGCTGCTCGTGTCGCGGGCCGGCATCCGCGAGCGCTGGGGCTACGCCAGCGATTTCCGGCGCCCGCTGCTGACGCGGCATGCGACGAGGCCGGTGGACGTGCACCAGGCCGCGTTCTATCAGCACCTGACCCGGGCGATGGGGTTCGCGGCCGGGCCGCTCGACCCGCGGCTCGAGGTGACGCCGGCGGCGCGCGCCGCCGCCACGGACGTGCTGCGCGCGGCCGGCTGGGATGGTCGGGCGCCGCTCGTCGTCCTTGCCGCCGGCGCCGCCTATGGCGGCGCCAAGCGCTGGTCCGCCAGCCGATTCGCCGAGGCGGCGCGTCAACTCGCCGCCGGCGGCGTCATCCCGGTCCTGATCGGCAGCGCGGCCGATGCGGCGGCCGGCGCCGACGTGATTGCGGCGCTCGATGGCGCGCCGGTCGTCAACCTGATCGGCCGCACCGACCTGCCGATGCTGGCGGCGGCCCTGGTCGAGGCGCGCGCCGTCATCACCAACGACTCGGGGGCGATGCATCTGGCCGCGGCGCTCGGCGTGCCGGTGACCGCGATTTTCGGGCCGACCGACGAAACCGCGACCCATCCGCTGGGCCGTGGCCCGCGTGCCGTGCTCACCCACCAGGTCTGGTGCCGCCCGTGCCTGCTGCGGGAGTGCCCGCTGACCCACGCCTGCATGCGCGGCGTGACGCCGGAGGCGGTGACGGCGGCGACCCGGACCCACATCGAAGGACGAGGATGACGACCACTCCGACGCATTCGGCCGGCCATCCGGTCGTGTTCCTCGACCGCGACGGCACGATCATCGATGAGGTCGGCTATCTCGATCGGCCGGAGCGCGTCGTGCTCTTTCCCTACAGCATCGCGGCGATCGGCGCGCTGAACCGCGCCGGGTTCCGCGTCGTCATGGTCACCAATCAGTCCGGCATTGCCCGCGGCTTCTTCGACGAGGCTCGCGTCGACGCCATTCACGACCACATCGCCGGCCTGCTCGCGATTGGCGGCGCGCATCTCGACGCGTATTACTATTGTCCGCACCATCCCGATGGATGCGTGCCGCGCTACGCCGGCCGCTGCGAGTGCCGCAAGCCGGCGCGCGGACTCGTCGATCGGGCGGTGCGCGAGCTGTCGATCGACCCGGCGCGCAGCTTCACGGTCGGCGATCGCTGGCTCGACGTGCGGCTGGCGCAGAACGTCGGCGGACGCGGCATCCTGGTGCGGACCGGCTACGGCGCACTCGAGGAGCAGCGCCGGCCGACCGACGTCGTCGTCGACGCCATCGTCGACAATCTGGTGGGGGCGGTGGGCCACATCCTGTCGACGCACGGCCGGGCGGTCGCCGCGGCGACGCCGGCCGGCAGTTGAACGCGGAATGGTGATGACACACAACGGCGCCACGCTCGACGACTCCGCCCGGCGCGGCCGGCTGCTGCAGCTCGTCGACGCGTTCCGGCGGCGCACGGTGCTGGTGATCGGCGACCTCATCGCCGACGAGTTCATCGTCGGCGAGGTGGCGCGGGTGTCGCGCGAGGCCCCGGTCCTCATCCTGAAGTACGACACGACGCAGGTCGTGCCGGGCGGGGCCGGCAATGCCGCGCACAACGTCGCGGCGCTCGGCGCGCATGCCGCGCTTGCCGGCCTCGTCGGCACCGACGCCGAAGGCAAGCGGCTGTTGGCGAGCTTTCCGAGACAGGTGGACCGCACGCGCGTGGTGGCGTCGGCGCGCTATCAGACGCCGGTCAAGACGCGCATCCTGGCCGGTGGCACCCACTCGGCGAAACAGCAGGTGGTCCGCATCGACCGTGAAACCGACTGGCCGCTGTCGCAGGCCATCAGCGACACGTTCGCGCAACGGCTCGTCGGCGCGCTCGACCGCTGCGACGCCATCGTCCTGTCGGACTACGGCTCGGGACTGGTGACCCCGCGCCTCGCCGTGGCGGTTCGCCGGGCCCTGAAGGCGGCGGGCCGATCGGTGCCGGTGCTCCTCGACACCCGTTATCGCCTGCTCGACTATCGCGGGCTGACCACCTGCACGCCGAACGAGTCGGAGGTCGAGCAGGCGCTCGGCGTGACCATCGGCGACAATCCCGCCGCGCTCGAGACCGCCGGCCGGCGGCTGCTGGCGGCGACGCGGTCGCGCGCCGTGCTCATCACCCGCGGCAGCCGCGGCATGGCGCTGTTCGAACCGCGGCGCACCACCGTTCACGTGCCGATCGTCGGATCGGACGAGGTTGCCGACGTCACCGGCGCCGGCGATACCGTGATTGCGACGTTCGCCCTGGCGCTGGCGGCCGGCGCGACCTTCGCCGAAGCGATGCACCTGGCCAACTATGCCGGCGGCATCGTCGTCATGAAGCGCGGCACCGCCACGGTGTCGGCCCGCGAACTCGCCGACGCCGTGCGCGGCGGCATCGCCTGATCCCCGACAGCGCGGCATGGGCATCGTCCTCTCGGAATCACAGCTCCTCGACGCCCTGGCAGCCGATCGCGCCGCCGGCCGAACCGTGGCGTTCGCCAACGGCTGTTTCGATCTGCTGCATGTCGGTCACGTCCGCTACCTGCAGGGCGCGGCGGCGGAAGCCGATCGCCTGGTCGTCGCGGTCAACGACGACGGGTCGGTGGCGGCGCTGAAGGGACCGGGGCAGCCGGTGCTGCCGGCCGCCGACCGGGCCGAACTCGTCGGCGCGCTGCGCGGCGTCGACTACGTCGTGATCTTCGCCGATCGCACCGTCGAGCGGCTGCTGCGGACCTTGCGGCCGGACGTGCACTGCAAGGGGACCGACTACACTGTCGAGAGCGTGCCGGAACGGGCCGTCGTGCTCGAGTACGGCGGCCGGACGGCGATTGTCGGCGATCCGAAGCACCACAACACGCGCGAACTGCTCGCCCGCATCCGCGGCGCGGCGGACGCCGGCCAGCCGTGACCCGTTTTCTCATCGTCCGGATCGGCGCGCTCGGTGACATCGTCCATGCGGCGCCGGTGGCGGCAGCCCTGCGGCGCGCGCATCCCGAGGCCCGGATCGACTGGGTGGTCAGTGCCAGGCACCAGGAGGTGCTCGACCTGCTCGACGGCATCTCCTCGTGCATCGTCGTCCGCCCGTCGGCGAAGGCCGACGGGCTGTCGATTCCAGCCGCCATGCGCGCCATCCGGCGCGCCCGCTACGACGTGGTGCTGGATCTGCAGGGTCTGCTGAAGTCCGGCGTGATCGCGCGCGGCTCGGGCGCCGCCCGGGTCATCGGCTTCAGCCACAAGTACCTGCGCGAACCGCTCGCCGGCATGTTCTACACCGAGCAGTACGATCCGGGCGGCGACGGCATGCACGCGCCGACGGATCGCCGGCACGTCGTCGAGATCAACCTCGGCATGCTGAGCCTGCTCGGGATCACGCCCGGGGCGCCGGAGTTCGCCTTCGTGCGGCGGCCGTCGGCGGTGGCCGACCAGGTGCGCGACGCGACCGGCGGGCGCTACGCGCTGCTGAATCCCGGCGCGGCGTGGCCGAACAAGCGCTGGCCCGCCGACCGGCTCGCGGCCGTCGCGGTGGCGCTGAAGGCACGCCACGATCTGACGTCGGTGGTCCTGTGGGGCCCGGGTGAGCAGGCGCTGGCCGCGACCATCGTGGCGCAGGCGCCGTCGGCCGCCCTCATGTCGCCGCCGACGCGGATTGCCGACGTCATGGCGCTGGCCCGTGGCGCCGCCGTCATGGTGTCCGGCGACACCGGGCCGACGCACATCGGCGCCGCGGTCGGGGCGCCGATCGTCGGCATCTTCGGGCCGACGCGCCCCGAGCGCAACGGACCGTGGAACCCGGCGGACGTCACCGTATCGCGGGCCGCCGTCTGCGCCTGCCACCACCGTCGCCGTTGTCACGCCTCGCGCTGGTGTCTGCTCGACATCGAGGTTCCGGAAGTGCTGGCCGCCGTCGAACGCCGCCTGGCTGCCAGTCGTGTGTCGCATGTCTGATCCGTCCAAAGGGGCTGGCCCGGCGTCGCTGACCGGCCGGCTGGCCCGCCTGCGCGTGCCGCTCGGCTTCCTGTCGGCGGCCCTCGCGTTCTGGCTGGCGCGGCCGACGCGGGCGACCCTCGTGGCCGGCGCCCTCATCGCGGTGGTCGGCGAGGCGCTGCGCATCTGGGCCGCCGGTCACCTGCACAAGTCGCGGGAAGTCACCAGCTCGGGCCCGTATCGCTGGTTCGGGCACCCGCTCTATGTCGGCTCGACGATCATGGCAGTCGGGTTCGCGATTGCCGCCGGCCGGGCGCTCGTGGCGGCGACGGTCGCGATCTACATGGCGGTGACGATCGCCGCAGCGATCCGGCACGAGGAAGCGTTTCTTCGCGCCCGGTTTGGCGCCGCCTACGACACCTATCGCCAGGGGGCGTCCAGCCAGCGGCGGTTCAGTCTCCGACAGGCGCTCGCCAACCGGGAACATCGGGCGGCGCTCGGCCTGATCGCTGCCGTGTTGCTGCTGCTTTGGAAGGCCGCATACAATGGAACGCTCTGAACGGGCGGTTCGCGCCACCCCTCCGAGGCTGGGCGGTTAGCTCAGTTGGTAGAGCACCGGCTTTACACGCCGGCTGTCACAGGTT
>CADEDC010000111.1:0-11058 GCA_902825985.1 uncultured Acidobacteriota bacterium
TCAGCCCCTTGGCGAACGCCGCGCCCAGCGGGAACTTGTCGAGCCAGCCGCCGTACACACCGGGAATCGACACCGTGCCACCCTTGCGACACGCGCCGATCGCCTGACGCAACGCGTGCGAACGATCCGTGGCCAGCATCACGGACGTCTTCGCCTTGTCGTACAAGAAATCGAGCGTGGTGCCGTGCCCCTCGAGTCCTACCGCGTCGATGCAGGCATCCGGCCCCTGGCCGCCGGTCATCGTCCGCAGGGCGTCCGGCACGTTCACCTGCTCGTAATTGAGGGTCTCGGCGCCGGCGGATGCCGCCATTGCGAGGCGGTCGACGACCCGATCGATGGCGATGACCCGGGCGGCGCCGAGCATGAACGCACTACGAATGGTGAACTGTCCGACCGGACCGCATCCCCAGACGGCGACGGTATCGTCGGGCCGGATCTGGCACTGCTCCGCGGCCATGAAGCCGGTGGGAAAGATGTCCGACAGGAACAGGGCCTGCTCGTCCGACAGCGAGGCCGGCACCTTGATCGGCCCGACGTCCGCAAACGGCACGCGCACGTACTCCGCCTGCCCGCCGGGGTACCCGCCGTACATGTGCGAATAACCGAACAGGCCTGAGCCCGCATAACCGCTGATCTTCTCAGCCATCCACGCATTCGGATTCGAGTTGTCGCAGAGCGACCACAAGCCTTCACGGCAGAAGTAGCAGCGCCCGCACGCGATCGTGAATGGCACGACCACCCGGTCGCCTACCGCCAGGTTCGTGATGTCGCGTCCGACCTCGACGACCTCCCCCATGAACTCGTGGCCCAGGATGTCGCCCGACTGCATGGTGGGAATGAAGCCGCCGAAGATGTGCAGATCCGACCCGCAGATGGCCGTGGCGGTCACCTTGATGATGGCGTCGCGCGGGTTGAGGATCTCCGGATCGGGCACGTGCTCGACGCGGATGTCGCCGGTGCCGTAGAACCGTACGGCCTTCATGCCGCACCTCCCGTCGAGGCCAGGCCTGCCGTCGCCAGTTCCCCGGCTTCGAGCCACTGTTTGAGACGCCGCAGGTCCTCACGCACCGTCTGCGCCGGCGCGCGGCCGAAGGCCCACGCAATCCAGTCGCCGGCCCGTCCGGCCGGCGGCGCGTACTGCAGATGCACCGTGACCTGCGTGGTCCGTCCGCCGCGGACCGGGGCGAACGTGACGGACCCGGCGGTCACGATGTCCGAGCCGGGCAGCGACGCCCACGCCAGCGTGTGGTTCTCCCGCTCGGTGACGATCTCGGCATCCCACGCCACGCGCAGGCCCGCCGGGCCTCTCGCGACCCATCGCGACCGCGAGCCGTCCGGCTCCTCGACGACACTTTCGAGGTGCGACATGAACTGCGGCAGGTGCTCGAGCTGCCGCCAGAAGCGATACACCTCTTCGATGGGTACTTCGAGGCGCACGGCTTCGCGCACGTGGATGCCACGCTGGCCGCCGAGCGCGGCCCGGGTTTCGGCGCGGCCCGAGACCTGGCGGCGGTTGCCGTTCAGCCGCCGGTACAGGAGCGCACCGGAGGTGAGAGCGAGACCCGAGGCGACCATGGGTCGCCGCGTGGCCGCGAATATCAGAGAGAGGCCGCCGAGCGTGAGGGCGCCGGCAGTGTCGAGGTCACGGAGGGACGGGCTGTACGTAGATGAGTGCTGCATCACGGAGTGTCAGAAGCAGCATCCGTTCCATGCCGGGAGGCCGACGGCGCGCTGGCGCGCGGCACCAGGCCGGTCGTGGGTCTCATCAGCGCCATTCCGATTAGCAGAGCGCCGAGAATGGCGAACCACGCGACCTCCGGGCGATCGCCGCGCTCGGCGACGAACACTGCGACCAGGCCCCAGATGACCGGAATCGGATAGGCGAGCACCTGGCCGCGCATGAACACCACCAGCGTGACGGCGACCGAGCCCGCCACTCCGCCGAGGGCCCACCACGTTGCGGCTTCTGCGCTCACGAGTCCTTCAGCGGTGAGAACCGTGATCGCATTCAGCCCTGCCGCAATCGTCAGCCAGCCGGCGAGAAGCGCGAGCGGCGTCACAACAAAAAGAACATCTCGCCGATTCATGTCATCGAGCGGCGAGGCAAGCGACCTGATCAGCGAAGCGGCGGCCAAAGCGATCAGGACCACCGTCGTCCAGCGCCAGTCGGCGCCAGCCGCAACCAGCCACAGACCGATGGCGAACATCGAAATCGCCGATGGCCAGCCAAACCGCCGTACAGCTGCATCCGAAGCCCAGCCCGGCACGAGTTGGTAGACGCCGTAGACGAGCAGTCCCGCATAGATCACGCCCCAGATGGCAAAGGCGTACGAGGCGGCGCGGACGGTGCTGGCACCAGCCTCGGCAAACTCGGCCGGGGTCAAGCCCAGGACTCCGGTGGCCTGCAGCACGGATAGCCCGACCGCGACGAGGGCGGTGACCAGTACGCCGATACGCTGAAGCATGGGCACCTTGGACTCGGACTGCACAAGCATGATCAAGGGCGGCTGCACCGATCGATGTGTATGACGCAGTTCCTTCATGAATCGATGCAGGCCATCGGGCGGCCCTGCGGCGCGACGAGCTGAGCTGCTCTTCGAGTCATCCCTTGAGCCACACGCTCGACCCGACAAGCGTGCCGTGCCATCATCGCTTCATGGTCGCAACCGCCAGGAGGGAGCGCGGCGAACCGCCCGGATGCGGCGCCTTCCATTGCTTGCTCGTCAGCTGGATGCTCTGCGCGGTGACGCTGGCCGCCGAGGCGCAGCCGCTCGACCGTCGCACCATCGACGCCACCGTCATCGCCATCGCCGCGCGGGTCGATCGCGAATACTTCGACGCCGGCGACGGCGCCCGTGCCGCGGCCGGCCTGAGACGCCGGTTGGCCGACGGGCGGTACGAGGGGCCGTTCGCCGCCGGCACCCTCGCGGATGTCCTTACCAGGGACCTGCAGACCGAGACGCGCGACCAACATCTGGCGGTGATGGTCGCTGCCGCGCCGGGCGCGGTCAGCCCGCCACGGTCCACCGATGACGGCCGAGCCGAGACGGTCCGTCGGACCCGGGCCGGCATCGAACGAGCCGCGATCGACGCCGAGGGCATCGGCGTGCTGCGTATCAACTTCTTCTTCCGGCCGAACGAAGCGCGCGAGTATCTGGCCGAGGCGATGCGCACGCTGGCACCGGCCAGGGCCCTGATCCTCGACGTCCGCGGTAACGGCGGCGGATCGCCTGAGACCGCGGCGCTCGTCATGAGCTATCTCATCGAGAAGCCGGGCTCGCGTCTCTTTACGATCGTGCCGCGTGAGGGAGCGCCCACTGAATATCGGACGCACACGATCCCGGACGGCCTCGCCAACGGGCGCCGGCCGCTGTTCGTGCTCACGTCGTCGACGACGTTCTCGGCCGGAGAGGGCGTCGCATTCCTGTTGCAGCAGCTGAGACGCGCGGTCGTCATCGGCGAACCGACACCCGGCGCCGCGAATCCCGGCCGGCCGTATCCCATCGACACCGGTTTCGTCGTCACGATTCCGAACGGCCGGGTCCGAAGCGCGATCGACGGCACGAACTGGGAAGGCCGCGGGGTGACACCGGAGGTGGCGACCGCCGCCTCGGTCGCCCTCGACGTCGCCCTGGACCATGCGCGCAGGGCGATACAGCGGCACTGACTCGCGACGTCGCCGCGCTGATCGGGAGTCGGCGAAACGTTTCTCGCGCCCGGACCACCTCTCTCTCGAGGTGCTGTCATGAGAATACGGTTCACACGAGCGGCGGCCGCGCTGTGCTGTTGTGCCAGCGCGCTAATCGGCTGCAGCGGCGGTTCGCCGGCGAGCCCCACCGTGAATCCTCCCACCCAGACGACCTTCCAGGACATCGCCGGCACCTGGACCGGCACGGTCGGTGGCGTCACCCAGGGCGTCACGCTGGCTGGAACGCTGACCCTGACGCTGCAGCAGAACGTCGGGGTGTTATCGGGCGGCTATTCAATGGCGGGGACGTTGACCAACCCCACCCAGCAGGCCCCGCTTCAAGGCGCGGTGACGCTGACTGGCACCGTGGCGTCGGGTGCCAATCCGGCCGTGAACTTCACCACCACCTCGGTGCCGTGTCCCGGCCTGGACTCGCAGTCCTGGTCCGGCACCTATTCGGGCGCAACCGGCGTGCTGAGTATCACCGGCGTCGCGCACGTCATCACCGTGCCGGCCTGTACGATCGTCCTGAGCTATCCGCAGACGATTCTGCTGACGCGGTAGGCGCCTGGTCGCAGCGCGTCAGCGCTTCTTCTTGCCCGCGAAGCCGAGCTGCATCACGACGCCGACGAAGCCGAGCGCGAGCCAGGCAATCGGCATCCAGCGCTGGCCCGGCGCCGGCGTCATCGGATAGAGAATCCAGACGTCGTCGGCCGGCGGCCTCGCGCCGCCGCGCGCCGCCATCGCATTGACGGTGCCGACGATCATCGTCCACGCACCGCCGAACGCCGTGCCGATGATGATGACGTAGCGTTGCAGCAGCATCGATACGATGGCGCCGGCAACCGACACGACAATCACGGCCACCGCCGGCGGATCACCGGTGCCGAACTGTCCCCACACGAGATGCGTCAGCAGGGCGCCGAGTCCGGCGCCGACCAGCGCGACGCCGACGAACCACGCCATCATCATGACGAGCGCGCCGACGAGTCCGCCGAGCAGCGCCGCGCCGATCATGCCGGCGGTGTTCGTGATCCCCATCACCGAGCTGGCGATGAGGGCGCCGAAGATGAAGCCGTAGATGGCGAGGATGAGCCGGAAGAACCGGTAACCGGCGACGCACGCAATCGCGCCGCTCAGCACCAGGAAAATCGCAGCAGGCAGCTCGTAGGCGGGAGGCAACATGTCGCTCACCTACACCTCGCGACGGCCTTCGAGGGCACGATTCATCGTCACCTCGTCGGCGTACTCGAGATCGCTGCCGACCGGGATGCCGGTCGCGATGCGGGTCACGCGGACGCCGAGCGGCTTCAGCAGCCGCGCCAGGTAGAGCGCCGTGGCTTCGCCCTCGACGGTCGGGTTGGTGGCCAGGATCACTTCGCCGACGCCGCCGGCGCCGATGCGCGTCACCAGCCCCTTGATCTTCAGATCGTCCGGGCCGATGCCCTGCAGCGGCGACAGCGTCCCCATCAGGACGTGATAGGTGCCCCGATAGTCACGCGACTTCTCGATCGCCGCGACGTTCTGCGGCTCCTCGACGACGCAGATGATCGTGCGATCGCGATCGCTGCTGCTGCAGTAGACGCAGGGATCGCTGTCGGTGATGTTGCTGCAGATCGAGCAGTAGGTCACCTGCTCCTTGACGTCGCGGATGGCGTCGGTGAGCCGGTCGGTTTCGTCGCGCGGCGTCTTCAGGACGTGAAACGCGAGGCGCTGCGCGCCCTTGGGACCGATGCCGGGCAGCCGCTGCAGTTCTTCGATGAGCCGGACGAGGGGGTCGGGTAGTGACATCAGCCGCGTTACATGCCGGGCAGTTTCAGTCCGCCCATCATGCCGCCCATCGACTGGGCCATGTGCTCCTCGACCTTGCGGTTCGCGTCGTTCACCGCGGCGACGATCAGGTCCTGCAGCATCCCGACATCGTCCTTCGAGACCACTTCGGGATCCAGCGTGATCGACAGCAGCTGCTTGGCGCCGTTCATGGTGACCGTGACCATGCCGCCGCCGGCCGTGGCATCGACGCGAAGTTCGGCCATCTGCTTCTGCAGGCGGTCCTGCATCTGCTGGGCCTGCTTCATCATCTTCTGTATGTCCATCTCGTGCTCCGGGAGCGTCCCCGACCGCCGCGGGTGTGACGAGCCCGTGGCCCGACAGCCCCTGCGATCGGCAGACCGACTCTGAAATCTTACGTCTGAAGGGCCGTCGGCGTGGCCCTACATCTCCTCGACGTCGCGGATGTCGGCCGGGAAGACCTCGAGCAGCGCCTGCACCGCCGGATCGGCCATCGCCCGCTCCTTCAACGCCGCCTTCTTTTCCTCGGCAGCCACCGCTTCCGGCGCCTTCGGGGCGGGCGGCGGTGGATCGCCGAACGCGCTGCTGACCGGAATGCGGCGACCGGCGAGCGACTGCGCCAGCGTTTCGAGCCAGGCGCGGTGCTGCTCGAACGCGTCGCGCAACGCGCGCTGCTTCTCGGTGAACGTGAACACGATCGCGGACGGCGTCACGTCGATCTTCTGCGCCTGCGCGACGACGGTGCTGTAGAACACCATCTTGCCCTTGCGGACTTCGGCGAGCAGCGCATCCTTCAACGCGCTGTCTGGCACCGGAGCGCCGGTCGGTTCCGGCATCGCCGGTGACGGCTGGGCCGCAGTCCCGCCCGCCGGTCGCACCGCGGGCGCCGCCGGGCGGACCGGCGGCCGGGCCGGCGGCGGCCCGGACGCGGCCGGCACCGCGGCGCGCGGCGAGCCGGCCGGCGTCACCGGCCTGGCCGCGAGCGTCGAAGCCGCAGCGCTCCGCGGCGCCGGGGACGGCGCCGGCGCACGGGCGAGCGGCGGCACGCCGCTTCCCACCGCTGCGATCAGCTCTTCGATCGGCATCAGCTTGCGCAGATGGATCCAGCGCAGCAGCGCCATCTCGAGGTGGTAGCGCGGCTGCGCGGCGTTGCGGATGTCATACTCAGCCCGGCTCAACAGGTCGAACGACCGCAGCAGATCCTCGCGCGAAAACCGCTGCGACAACTCGAGCAGCCGATCCTTCTCCCCTTCACCGGCAATCTCCGGATCGCCCGCCCGTGTCGGGTCGACCGACAGCACCAGCAGGTCGCGCGTCACGCGCGCCAGTTCTCGGCAGACGAGGCGGAGGTCGTAGCCGAGCTCCACGGCCCGGCCGGCCAGCGTGAAGGCGGCTGCGGCATCGTCGTCGGCCACCGCCTGCATGACGTTCAGCAGCAGATCGCGCCCGACGAGGCCGAGGACCGTCGCGACGTCATCCGGCCCGATTGTCTGGCCGGTGAACGCCAGCACCTGATCGAGCTTGCTCTGCGCGTCGCGCATGCTGCCGTCGGCATCGCGGGCAATCAACAGCAGCGACTCGAAGCCGACCGCGATGCCTTCCGCGTCGGCGATCTTCTTCAGCTGGTCGGCAATCGACTTCGTGCTGATCGTCCGGAACTCGTAGACCTGGGATCGGGACAGCACCGTCTCGGGAATCTTGTCGAGCTCGGTCGTCGCCATCATGAAGACGACGTGCGCCGGCGGCTCCTCGATCGACTTCAGCAGTGCGTTGAACGACGCGCTCGACAGCTGGTGCACTTCGTCGACGATGAACACCTTGTAGCGGTTGCGCACCGGCATGATGCCGAGGCCGGTAATGATGACCTCACGGACGTTGTCGACGCCGGTATGGGTGGCGGCGTCAATCTCGAGGACGTCGATGTCGCGCCCTTCGGCAATCTCGATGCAGGCATCGCACGCGCCGCATGGGTCGCCGGTCGGCCCCTGCTCGCAGTTCAGCGCCCGCGCCAGGATGCGCGCCGTCGTCGTCTTGCCGACGCCGCGCGGCCCGGCGAACACGAACGACTGCGCCAGCCGTCGGCTGGCGAGCGCGTTGCGCAGCGTCCGCGTCACGGCCTGCTGCCCGACGACATCGTCGAAGCGCTGCGGGCGCCACTTCCGCGCGATTACCTGATAGGACATCCGTCAGTGCTCAGAGAGTGCAGGTCGTCGAAGGCCAGCGTGGATTGCCGACGGAAGCCTGAGTTGCGGGCTGGACCGCGATCCGGAAGGCCTGCGGCACATTGCAGGGTCTACTTAGCGCTGCTACCTTCCGGTCCTGACGCGGTTCGTAGTCTGGAATTGCACAGGTTCCGGACCGCGGTGCAGCCCGCAACGTCCGAGTGTACTACATCAGGAGGGTGGGCCCGGCAGCAGCGCCTGCAGCGCATGGCCAAGGTAGCCGCGGAAGGTTTCGGCCGCGTGCCCTTCCGGCACTTCCTCGTACCGGGCGTCGGCGGATGCGCGATCCAGCGTCGTGCGCAGCGCCCGTGCCCCGTTCACGTCCGTATCGTATTGCGCACCGAGGACATAAAAGCGCACGCCGTGAACCGCCCGCTGCCCCTGCACCTGGTTGGTCACCAGCGTCGGCGTCTGCGGCGGCGGCGCAATGGCGGCGCACAGCCCGAACCGGTCGGGATGCGCCACGGCAAGGTCCACGGCACCGTATGCCGCCAGCGAGCTGCCGAAAATCAACCGCTGCTCTGGCGCCGGGAACGTCCGGAAACGCGCGTCGATCGACGGAATGAGCTCGGTGGTGATGAAGCTCCGCCACGCCGGGCTGCGCGAGTACTCCTCCTGGCGGGACACCGGTTCGACGAAGACGGCGATGAACGGCGGCACCCGCTTCGCGGCAATCAGCCGGTCGATGACGGCCGGCACCTCCATCCAGCCGGCATAGTTGCCGCCGTCCAGGATATAGGCCACCGGGTAGAGATCCTGGACCGCGTCGTAGCCGGCCGGCAGGTAGATCCAGATGCGCCGCGTGCCGTTCAGCGACCGGCTCGCAAACGCCTCCTCGGTGAGCGAGCCGCGCGACGCCGGCAGCGGATCGTCGAGCTCGGGATGGCTGGCGAACGCCGGCATCCGGATCTCCGACCGCTCGCCGGCGAACGTGCGGACCCGGCGCGGGTTCCTCGGGTCGGGCACCGCCTGCCGGTCGTAGAGGAACGTGTACTCGAGCCGGCTGTTCGAGTAGCCGGACGCCTCGAGGTAGGACCACGACGTTCCGACAATGCGCGTCGGCGTGGCGCTCGGCTGGCTGGCGGTGCCGGAGGCCCCGGCCGCCCCGGGACTCAGCGGGAGCAGCGGCACCAGGGCGCCGGTCGACCAGGCATTGAAATCGCCGACGATACGCGGCACGCGGCCCGACTCGTCATCCTTCACGAAGAACACGAGGCGGGAATTCTGCTCGATGATCGGATTCGGCCGGGTGGCGAGGAACCGCTCGACCAGCGTCGTGCGGGCTGTCGGTTCCGCGGTACGGGCCAGCTGGTTGAGCAGGTCTCGCAGCGTCCGCGGCTCGCGCGCGCACGCGGCCGTGAGCAGCAGCACGAACAGCGGGAACAGCCGGTGGACCAGCGCGCGCATCGGGAGAGGAGCGTGGCGGGCCGCGGGGATGCCGCGACCCATGCCGGACGCCGCTAGCGGGCCAGCCGTTTGTTGATCTCGGCCCAGTTGATCACGTTCCACCAGGCGTTGATGTAGTCGGGGCGGCGGTTCTGGTACTTGAGGTAGTAGGCGTGTTCCCACACGTCGATGCCGAAGACAACCTTCTTGCCTTCCATGATCGGCGCATCCTGGTTGGCGGTGCTCTCGATCGCCAGCGTGCTGCCGGTGTCGATCACCCACGCCCAGCCGCTGCCGAAGCGCCCGATGCCGGCCTTGGCGAACTGCTCCTTGAACGTGTCGACACCGCCGAACGACGACGCGATCGCATCGGCAATCGCACCGGTCGGCGCGCCGCCGGCGTTCGGCGCCATGATCTGCCAGAACATCGTGTGGTTCAGGTGACCGCCGCCATTGTTCCGCACCGCGGTGCGGATGTCCTCCGGCACGGCGCTGATGTCCTTCAACAGATCCTCGATGCTCTTGCCCTGCAGGCCCGGGTGCTTCTCGAGCGCCGCATTGAGGTTGTTCACATACGCGGCGTGATGCTTGCCGTGATGGATCTCCATCGTCTGCTTGTCGATGTGCGGCTCCAGCGATTCGGGTGCGTATGGGAGCGGTGGGAGCGAATGGGCCACGGTGCTGTCCTCCTGGTCGGTCGTCACTCGATATGGTCGATGATGAACACGCGATCGTAACTGTCGCCGAACGGCCGTGCAAGCGCGTCAGCGAACGGTCAGCATCCGGTCGAGCGCCACCTTCGTCCAGTGCTTCTGCGCGTCCGGCACGATGATGCGGTTGTGCACCTCGCCGGCGACCAGCCCTTCGAGAATCCAGAGCAGGTGATTCGGCGAGACCCGGAACATCGTCGAGCACAGGCAGCCGAACTGGTCGAGCGAGTGCACGATGCGATCGGGATGCACCTGCTCGGCGAGCCGATTGACCAGGTGGATCTCGGTGCCGACGCCCCAGATGGAGCCAGGGGGACTGGCGGTGACCCGGCCGATGATGAATTCGGTCGACCCCGACTCATCCGCCGCCTGCGCGACATCCCACGGCACCTCGGGATGGACGATGATCCGGATGCCTGGATGCTGGGCGCGCAGATTCTCGATCTGCCGCACGGTGAACCGGGTGTGCACCGAGCAGTGCCCCTTCCAGAGGATGAGGCGCGCCGCCTGCACGGCGTCGGCGGTGAGGCCGCCGTCGACGTCGTTGGGGTCCCACACCACCATCCGTTCGAGCGGGATGCCCATCGCGTACGCCGTGTTGCGGCCGAGATTCTGGTCGGGCAGGAATAGAATCTTCTCGCCGCGCTGCCACGCCCATGTCAGGGTCGCCGCAGCGTTCGACGACGTGCACACGATGCCGCCACGCTCGCCGCAGAACGCCTTGATGGCGGCAGCGGAGTTGATGTAGGTGACCGGCACGACGGCGCGAGTGCCGGTCGCCGCGTCGGTGGCGCCGAGCACGCCCATCTGCTCGAGCTCCCGCCAGCAGATCTCGAGCTGGCCCGGCTCGGCCATATCGGACATCGAACAACCGGCGGCGAGGTCCGGCAGGATGACCTGCTGGTGCGGCGCGCTCAGGACGTCGGCGCTCTCCGCCATGAAGTGCACGCCGCAGAAGATGATGAATTCGGCGTCGGGATGGGCGCTGACCTGCTGCGACAGCTTGTAGGAATCGCCGGTGTAGTCGGCGTACTTGATTACCTCGTCGCGCTGGTAGTGATGGCCGAGAATCACCAGGCGGCGGCCAAGCGTCGCGCGCGCCCGGGCGATGCGGGCGTCCATCTCGGCGTCGGCCAGCCCGACGTACCGATCGGGCAGCGGCTGCCGATCGGACAAGTGCGCCTTCTCGTACTCGGTCAGCACTTTCAGCTGCATGTGGTGACTATAACAGGGCGGGTAGGGCGGGTAGGCCTGGTAGGCC
>CADEDC010000111.1:11158-13842 GCA_902825985.1 uncultured Acidobacteriota bacterium
TGGGCCTGGTAGGCCGGGGCGACCGATGGGCTCGTCGAGTCGACGGCCTGACGCCTAATGAGTTGTCGGGATGGCTTCGCGGTCGTCAGACGGCGCAGCCGTCTTGATCACGTTGTAGAGCGTGTCACGCTGCAGCGGCTCGCGGCCGGCGGCGAGGATGAGCCGCTCGAGCTGGCGGGGCGTCATGGCGTTCGGCGTCCGCGAGCCGGCCATGTGGTAGATCGTCTCTTCCTGGACGGTACCGTCGAGGTCGTTGACGCCGAACCACAGCGCGGTCTGCGCCAGCTCGACACCGGTGGCGATCCAGTACGCCTTGATGTGCGGCACGTTGTCGAGCACCAGCCGCCCGACGGCGTGGACCCGCAGGGTGTCGGTGGCGCTCGGTGCCGGCAGCTTGCGCATCTGGTTGTTGTCGGGATGGAACGCCAGCGGAATGAAGGCCTGCACGCCGCCGGTGTCGTCCTGCAGCGCGCGAATCCGCAACATGTGATCGACCCGCTCTGCGTACGTCTCCACGTGCCCGTACAGCATCGTCACGTTGGTCCGCATGTTCAGCGCATGCGCCGTGCGATGGATCGACAGATAGCGGTCGGCGTCACACTTGTCGGCCGCCAGCTTCTTGCGCACGCGCGGGGCAAAGATTTCGGCGCCGCCGCCAGGCAGCGAATCGAGGCCGGCCGCCTGCAGTTCGACGAGCACCTGCTCATCGGTCCGGCCATAGAGATCGGCGAAGAAGGCGATCTCGACCGCCGTGAAGCACTTCAGGTGGATGGCCGGACGGATGTCCTTCAGCCCGCGCAGCAGGTCGGTGTAATACGAGAACGGCAGGTCGGGGTGGAGGCCGTTGACGATGTGGACCTCGGTGAGCGGCTGGTCGCGGCGCTGCCGCAGGCGATCCCACACCTGTTCGAGCGACAGCGTGTAGGCCTGAATGCGCTCCGGGATATTCTTCAGCGCCTGGGGACCGGCATCGGCAAATCGCAGCGCCATCTTGCTGGCGACGGCCTCGTGGACCGAGCGCGACACGCAGATACCGCCGGGCGGGGCCACCGATTCGAGCCGCGAGGCGATGTTGACGCCGTCGCCGAGGAGATCGCCGTTCTCGCGCTCGACCACATCGCCGATGGTGATGCCGATGCGGAAGTTCATGTGCCGGCTGGTCGGATAGGCGAGATTGCGGGCGCGCAAGCTCTCCTGCACATCGACGGCGCAGCGAACGGCTTCGACGGCGCTCTGGAACTCGGCCAGGATGGCATCGCCGGCGGTGTTGAAGATGCGTCCGCCGCCGCGCGCGACGAACTCGGAGAAGACGACCTGATAGCCCTCGAAACGCCGCAGCGTTTCTTCCTCATCCTCCGCGATAAGCCGGCTATAGCCGGCGATGTCGGCGGCAAGAATGACGGCAATCTTTCGTTTCACTGGAGAGGCCCTCTGCCATTCATCAGCACGGCAATTGTCCCATGATCCGGTCCTGCGGCGCAAGCTGTGCCGGTGCTGGGTCCGGCAACGGATTGGACTGGATCCCTACGGGCATCAGGACCGCGGACGGCTCATCCGCGCGAGCGCGCACGTGGCGCAACGATCTCGCCGTCTTCCTTGGTGAAGGCGCCGATGTCCGGGTTGGGGAGGATGTCGAGGACGATCTCGGACGGACGGCAGAGGCGCGTGCCGAGGGGAGACACGACGATCGGGCGATTGATGAGGACCGGATGGGCAAGCATGGCGTCGATCAGCGCGTCGTCGGTCCATTCGGGCTTGTCGAGGCCGAGTGCGTCGTAGGGCGTGCCTTTGCGGCGCAGGAGGTCGCGCGGCTTCATTCCCATGTCGCGCAGCAGGCGGACGAGGGTGGCTCGCGTCGGTGGCGTCTTCAGATACTCGATGACCTCGGGCACCTCGCCGCTGGCGCGGATCATGGCGAGGGTGTTGCGTGAGGTTCCGCAGGCGGGGTTGTGATAGATGGTGATGGGCATGACGGGCGTCTCCGGACTCCGGCGGTCTCTATAGCACGCCATCGCCGCTCGATTGCGAGGACGTCTCCCGCCGGAAAAACAAGTGGCCGCCGGCATCGGAATGCCAGCGGCTACGCTTTTGTCCGCCTCGCGCGCGGCTAAGCCTGGGCGAGCTTGGCGGCGATCTGGGCCACATGGCGGCCCTGGAAGCGCGCGCCTGCAAGCTCGTTCTCGCTCGGCTGGCGTGAGCCATCGCTGCCGGAGATGGTGGTGGCGCCGTAGGGCGAGCCGCCGCTGATCTCCACGAGCGTCGTCTGACCCTGGAAGGAATAGGGGAGACCGACGACGACCATTCCCTGGTGGAGGAGAACCGTGTGCGTCGAGAGAATGGTGCTCTCCTGGCCGCCGTGTTGTGTGGCGGTCGAGGTGAATACGGA
Source organism: uncultured Acidobacteriota bacterium (assembly GCA_902825985.1). GTDB lineage: Bacteria > Acidobacteriota > Vicinamibacteria > Vicinamibacterales > CAVVIG01 > VFZL01. The sequence goes on from CADEDC010000111.1 coordinate 13,545, forward strand.
GCCGACCTTGCCGATCAGCTTGCCCTGGAACCAGAGGCCGCCCGTCTGGTCGAGGAAGTTCTTCATCTGAGCCGCCATATTGCCGAAGCGGGTCGGTGTGCCGATGACGATCGCATCGTAGCTCGCCAGCTCGTCGACGGTGGCGACGGGCGCGGGCTGGTTGAGTTTGAAGCCGCTCTTCTGCGCAACCTCCTCGGGCACGAGCTCGGGCACACGCTTGACCTCGGCATGGGCGCCGGCCTCGCGGACGCCATCGGCGACGGCGTGGGCCATGCGCTCGATATGGCCGTAGCTGGAA
>CADEDC010000112.1 GCA_902825985.1 uncultured Acidobacteriota bacterium
GGGATAGAACCTGAGTGATGGCGATCCGGCGATGCTGGGCCGCCGACAGGCAGGCAGTTCAGCATCGACACTTCACGACCACTCATGACCGTTAGCTCAACGTCAGCCGGACGCTCAGACATCCCACGCTGTGAAACGGACGCGTCCGGCCGTCATTAAGATCGATGCGCTACGCTGTCGCCCTCGGCCGAAGCGCATTCATCCGATAGACTGCAGGACGGCTGCGCCGATTCTGCTCAGGCCACGGGGCGCCTGTTGGGCGGTAGGCCGGCGGCTCACGGGGATCGATTCTCAGGCCATCGAGGCCCGTCCCGGAGCCCGGCGCCGACCATTCTGTCCCCGGAGCTCGACGCGCGGACGTCGGCCGGCTGGAAGAGGGCACTTCGGACCTTGTGACGATTGGAGGCAGTCTCCATGCTCAAGACATTGTTTTCGACAAGGGACATGACCAACGACCAATGGGCCGCCGCTCAGGCCGAGTGGCGAAACCCGGCCAATTGGCATTACGGCTTCTACTACGCACCGCGTGACCCCCACGTGTGGGTCCGGAAGCAGCGCGTCGAGTTCGGCTGGACGCTCAACATGGCGCGGCGCGCGAGCTGGTTCTGGACGGCTGCGATCCTCGGCACGCCGCTTTGGCTCACTCTGCTGTATCGCCTGTTTGACTGACTCGCTAGTGACGGCGATCGGCGAGTCTGGCTTCGGCACCGGACCGAGACCGCTCTGGATCGACGTGCGCAAGGCGCTGACCGCGATCAGGTCGCTCATCAGCAAGTCAGAGAAGACGCTGCGCAGGCTCGATTCCGACACGTGGCAACACGCGATGCTTCAGGACAGCCTGAAGGCACTCCGTCTCGCGCAGGCACTGTTGGATCAGCGTGCCGACGACGTCTCGGATGCGCCACGCGAAGACCTCCGGCAGGGGCTGTGTGCCCTCGACGCCACGATCGGTCGGGTCGAACGTACCAAGGCGCTTGCCCCAGGCACCTCCGCGCACACCCTGCAACGCAACCGGCTGAACGCCCTGCGCATCGCACGTGCGGCGATGGAGGCGGAACTGGCGCGACGGTAGCGCCGAGGCGGGCCGCTCATCGCGAAGGTCAATTGCGCCTAGGTGAGAACGCCGACGAGTACCAGTGCGCCGGGCACGATGAAGACGAGGAAGAAGGGATCCAGGCCGCTCACCACGAGTGCCGCCAGGCCGAACAGCAGGTAGAGCGCCGCCACTGTCGAGGCCGGCACCCGGCTCGCGGCCGATCCCCGCGCCCGCTGGTAGAAGAGATGCAGCACGATCAGGCCCAGGCCGACCATGGCCGCGCCGCCGAAGTGCCACCCAACCTGCAGGCCCAGTACGAGGTCGGCCGATGCATTCACACGCGCGAGCTCGGATTGGATCTCGGGCCACCCTATCAGGGAGTGGGCCGGCGCGCTGAGGATGATGAGGACCGCGCCGAGCGACCCCGCGATCGTGGACAGCCGGGTTGGAGCCTGCGGCGTGGCGCTCATGAGCGGCCTCACGCTATCACGCCGGCTCCGAGGAACACTACTGGTTGCATGTTCGCCGCCGCTGATCGAATACCGCTTGCCCCGACAGGAGCCACTGTCTAACATCGCGATGGCGCAATCTCCAGCCAAGCGATCGGTCTCGCAGCGCGCTCGATCCAGAGAAGTGCGCGGGCCGTGGCCCGCCCGCCGATCGGCTCCAGGAGCAGGTCACGCGCGTCGGGGGCCAGGAACGGGGATCGGCGAGGGACGAGAGGCACAACGGCCGGCAGAGTGACGAAGGAGGGTCGAGAGATGCAGACGCCAGCCGCGCTCGATCAGGCGAAGGTCGAACAGTCCGTCGGCAAGGTTCTCGGCGGTACGAGCGCGACGCGCGCGGTGATCGGCGACCGCCTGGGCCCATTCAAGGAACTTGCTGCGAGCGGTCCCGCTGAGCGAAACGCGGGCGTAGCCACGGGACGAAAAGCCGTCAGTGCTGGTGATCGGCATCCGTCGGCTTGGAGCCCGGGCACGACGACCAATTCGATGCTACAACGGACGCGAGTCCTTCTCCGCCGTCTCTAGCCGCATGTCGCCAGCGCCCCGCGCCTCCAGAACGATCTTCTTCTCGATCCACCTTTCTCTTGGATTGGCGCTGGGCGCATACTTCTCGCTGGTCGGCCTGACGGGCAGCCTGCTCGTCTTCGCCCCGGAGCTCAGCGCGGCCACCATGCCACCGCCGCTCACCCCACGCAGTCAGGAGGCGCAACTATCGCTGGCTGCCACCGTCGACCGCCTGAGCGCAGCCTACCCCGACCGGGTCGTCAGCCGGCTGCGCTGGTATCCGGAGGCGGCCGACCGCTATCGCGCCACCCTGACGAGCCGCCGGGGTGACATCGATCGGATCGTCTTCGTCGATCGTGCCACCGGCGCGGTACTTGGGCACGAACCGGTCTGGATCCGCTGGACCACGGAGCTGCACTACTACCTGCTCGCCGGGCCGACCGGCCACAAGGTCAACGGAGCTGGTGCCGCATTGCTGGGTGTCGTCACGTTGGCAGGCCTTGTCTTGTGGTGGCCTGGGCGCGGCGGACTGCGCACCTCGATGCGTCTTCGAGTGGGGAATTGGCGAACGCTGGTCTTCGACGCACATCGGGTCCTGGGAGCGCTGGCGTCGGTCGCCCTGCTCGCCATCTCGATCAGCGGCGTCTACTTCGCGTATCCGGACCTGTTCCGCCGGGCCGTCGGATGGGCAGCGCCTCCGGCGTCCACGACGCGCGCGGGTGCGACCGCGGATTTCGATGCGATGCGAGCCCGCGCGGCAGCCGCCCTCCCCGGCGGCATCGTGACGGCACTCTATCCGCCAACCTCGCCGTCGGCGCCGGTGCGCTTTCGCGTCAAGCTTCCTGGTGACCGTTGGGACTTCGGCCGGAGCGAGGTGTACCTGGACCGCCACACGGGTGACCTCCTCGGCACCCTGAATGCCACGACGCTGACGCTGCCCCAGCGGGCCGCCGTGCTGTGGATGGCGCCGGTCCACTACGGCAGGTTCGGCGGTCTCGTCACGAGACTGGCGTGGGTGCTCCTGGGCCTCGTGCCGGGGACCTTGTTCCTGTCGGGATGCGCGATGTGGTGGAACCGGTCCCTTTCGAGGCACTGGCGCCGGTGGCGCGGCCAGCGCAACGTCGCACGGTGCATCATCTGCCTGCTGGCGTCGGCTGCGGCGACGGTCGGCTGCGGTCCGGCCTCGGCAGATCCGGATGGCGGCACGCCGGTCCTCCGCGTCGTCTCACAGTGGGAACCGAGCAGTCTCGAGCCGGGCGCCACCGGGTACATCTACACGCGGATGCAGGTCGCCGACACGCTGGTCAGCGCGGACGATCAGGGACGACCCGTTCCCGGCCTGGCGCGGTCATGGACCGAATCGCCCGACGGGCTCAGCTGGGATTTCATGCTGCGCACCGGGGTTCACTTTCACGACGGCACCGAACTCGACGGTCCGCAGACTGCCCGTTCGCTCAACCGGGCCAGGCAGCGAACCGGGTCGCTGTTTCGCGTTCCGATTGCCGATGTCGTGGCCCTGCCCGGCGGCGTCCGCATTCGGTTGACGGAGCCGTATTCGCTGCTGCCGGCGCTGCTCGCCCACAGCAGTGCGCAGGTTCTGGCGGCCAGCTCGTTTCAGAGCGACGATTCGATTCAGGCTGTCATCGGCACGGGACCGTACCGCATTACGCGGATGACCATGCCTCAGTCATTCGATGTCGATCTGTCGCCGCACTGGACAGGTGTCGTTCCCGAGGTCCGGTCGGCGAAGTACCTCGCCGTCGGCCGTGCCGAAACGCGGGCGCTCCTCGCGCGGTCGGGTCAAGCCGATTTGGTATTCAACCTCGACGCGCTCACGGTCGAACGCTTCCTGCGCGAGCGGCCGGACCGGACGCTTCTGGCGAGTACGCCGCGCACGGTGATCCTCAAACTCAATGCGGGCCATCCGTTCCTGCGCGACGTCCGGGCTCGCGAGGCTCTCTCGTTGGCCATCGACCGTGAAGGGATCGCTCACGCCATCCTACGGGACAGGCGCCTCGCGGCTACGCAGCTCCTGCCCCCGTCGATGGGGGATTGGCACCTCCCTGGCCCGCCTGCCTTGCGAACGGACCGTCAACGTGCGGCGGCGCTGCTCACAAACCTCGGCTGGCGCCGGGGAGCCGACGGTGCACTGGTGCGTGGCGACCAGCGGTTTTCGCTCGAGATGCGCGTTCCGTCCGACCGGCCGGAACTGCCCGTCGTCGCCGCGGCGCTCCAGGCGCAACTGTGGCTCGTGGGCATCGAGATCTCCATCGTCGTCGGCAACTCAGCGGACATCCCGCTGATGCACCATCAGGGAACGCTCGAAACCGGGCTCGCCGCGCGGAACTACGCCACCTTCAACGATCCGGGGGCGACACTGGCCCAGGACTTCGGACGGGATGGCGGTGACTGGGGTGCGATGGGCTGGGCGGACGCTGCGCCGGTGACGGCGGCTCTCGTGTCGCTGCAACGCGGAGCCGGCGACAGGGCGCAGGAGCTGCGGGAGGCGATCCTGAGGCGGCTGCAGGCGGGTCTGCCGGTCATTCCCATCGCCTGGTACACGCAGGGGGTGGCGGTGAGCTCAAGGGTCAACGGCGCGTCACTGGATCCGCTCGAGCGGTCGTATCGGCTGACGGACCTCCGGTGGGCGCACGGGACGCGCCGATGACGCGACTGGCAGCCGTTCTGGGATGGCGCCTCGCCCAGGCACTCGTGGTGGCGATGGCGGTGGGCACGATGAGCTTCTTCCTCATGCGGAGCCTGCCGGGTGACATGGCCTACCGCATCGCCGCCTCGCGGTACGGTCTCGACATGGTCACCGGCGCCGCGGCCGCTGCCGTTCGCGCCGAGTTGCACCTTGACCGACCCGCCGTCGAGGCGCTGGCGTTGTGGTGGTCCAACCTGCTGAGACTCGACCTCGGCGTGTCGGCCGTTACCGGCCGACCGGTCTGGAGCGAAATCGCCGAACAACTTGGGCACACGGCGCGGCTCGCCGCCGCCGCGCTGACGCTCTCGGTCATCCTCGGCATCCCGACAGGCTTTCTCGCCGGTCTCCGCCCGCGGAGCTGGCTCGATCGTTGTTCACTGGCCCTCGCCGTCGTCTTTCGGGCGACCCCACCCTTCCTGGTGGGCCTGTTCCTCATCATCGGACTCTCACTTCGCTCGGGTCTGGCGCCGGCGGCCGGTCCCGACGACGCCGCCGGTCTTGCCTTGCCGGCGCTGACGCTGGCGCTCGGCCTGGCGGCATCGTCCTCTCGCGTTGCCCGCGATGCGATGGCGCGTACGGCCGCGGCGCCTTTCCTGGAGTTCGCACGCACCAAGGGGCTCACCGACCGCGCGGCGGTGGTTCGCCATGCGCTCCGCAACGCCGCCACGCCTGTCGTCGCCTATCTCGGCGTGCAGCTGGCGTTTCTCCTCGAGGGCGTAGTCGTCGTGGAAACACTCTTTGCATGGCCCGGCATCGGTCACGCGCTGGTGCACGCGCTCTTCGGGCGTGACATCCCGATGGTGCAGGGCACCGTGCTGGTCCTCGGACTGGGTCTGGTACTGCTCTCCACGGCTGTCGACATCGTGTGCCTGGTGCTCGACCCGAGGCCTCGCGCGTGAAGACGCCATTGGGCGCTCGGCACGAGAGCATCGAGGACCTGTCGTCTTCGGTCGCGGCGAAATACGCCGGTTTCGGGATCCTCGGCGTCATCGCGGCCATCGCGGTGTTGGGGCCCACGCTGGCCGGCGAGTCGCCGTACACGCAGCACCTCGATCGAGTCCTGCTGCCACCGGGACCAGGCGGCCTGCTGGGAACCGACTATCTGGGCCGAAGCAACCTCGCCAGATTGGCGTACGCCATCCGGCTCTCGTCGGGACTGGCGGTCGTGAGCGTCCTGTCAGCGGCGGTCCCGGGAACGCTGCTCGGCCTGGTGGCCGCGTGGCGTGGCGGCTGGCTGGACCGTGTCATCGCACTCGTGGCGGACGCGACGCTGGCGCTCCCCGGCCTCCTGTTCATCCTCCTCCTGCTCGGATTTGCGCCGGGCACGATATGGCCGTTCTACGTCGGTCTCGCGCTGGCGCTGTGGGTCGAGTACTTCAGGCTCGTCCGCGCGAGTTCGGCGGTGCTGCTCGCGAGCCAGCAGGTGGAGGCATCGCACCTGCTCGGTTTCGGCCTTCCGTACATCATCCGCCGGCACCTGCTTCCCGAGCTGATGCCGATGGTGCTCACCGTCTCCACGTTCGGTGTCGTGACGGCCGTGCTGACCATGGCCACGGCGGGATACATCGGCTTTGGCCTCCGGCCGCCGACGGCCGAGCTCGGGTTGATGATGAGCGAGGCATTTCCCTACTGGGTCGAAGCGCCATGGCTGCTGGCCGCGCCGGTGCTGACGCTCGTGCTCGTCGTCACGGCATTGACGCTGGTCGCCGCACGCCGCCACGAATGACTGCCTCCCTTCGCCTCGAGTCGCTGTCGATCCGCGCCCGCCACGACGTGCTCGTCGACGATGTCTGGCTCGAACTGGTGGCGGGACGGGCGTTCACGCTGCTCGGCGAGAGCGGCTCCGGCAAGTCGCTCCTGGCGCAGGCCCTGCTCGGCACGCTGCCGCCGTCGCTGGCGGCAACCGGACGCATACAGGTCCTCGGACACACGACCGACATCGCGGATCGAGCCGCGCGACGTCCCCTCTGGGGCCACATGATGGCTCTCCTGCCCCAGGAACCGTGGCTCGCACTGGACCCGACGATGCGCGTGAGGCGTCAGATCGGCGAAACGCACACGCTCGTCGGCGGCCAGCGCGCACCGGAAGCAGCGGCGCGGACCGAGCGAGACCTTCGTGCGGCCGGCATCGATGCCTCGGTCGATCCGTGGCCCCACGTGCTCTCCGGCGGGATGGCCCAGCGCGTGGCGTTCGCCATCACACGGGCCGGCGGCGCACCTGTACTCATCGTCGACGAGCCGACCAAAGGCCTCGACGCTCCGCTCCGTGACGCCCTGGTCGAACGATTGCAGGAAGTCCTCGTCCAGGGCGGGAGCGTGCTCACAATCACGCACGACGTCCACGTTGCACGGGCGATGGGCGGAGAGGCCGCCGTCATGCTCGAGGGCCGCGTCGTGGAGCGTGGCCCGGCGCGCGACGTGCTGACGCGGCCAACCGATGCCTACACCAGGCGCCTGCTGGCGGCGGCGCCCGAGGCGTGGCCGACGCGTGCGCCGTCGCTCCGTTCCGCTCGCTCGCTGGTCTCGCTCGACCGCGTGTCGAAGGCGTTCGGACACCGCACGCTGTTCGATCAGGTCACGCTGGACATTGCGCGGGGGGACCGTGTCGTGTTCACCGGACCGAGCGGCTCAGGCAAGAGCACGCTCGGAAACATCCTCCTGGGGTTGATCCCTCCTGACACCGGCCGCGTGACCCGCGCAGCCGACGTCGCACCGTTTGGATTTCAGAAGCTGTACCAGGATCCGGTCGCGGCCTTCCCGCCACGTGCGACGCTCGGCCAGACGCTCGACGACCTCGTCAGGCGGCACCGGCTGCCACCAGCGGACCGTGATCGCCTCCTGACGCATCTCGGCCTGGCCACGGGGATCCTGGAGCGGCGGCCTCAGGACATCTCGGGAGGGGAGCTCCAGCGGCTCGCGCTCGTCCGTGTGCTGCTGATGAATCCGGTGCTGATCTTCGCAGACGAGCCGACATCGCGCCTCGATCCGATGACGCAGCAGGTCAGCATGGACCTGCTGCTCGATTCGGCTGACGCGACCGGCGCAGCGCTGATCCTCGTGACACACGATCCGGACATCGCCCGGGCGACCGGCGGTCGCATGGTCACGATTGGTGGAGCCTAGAAGCTCGTCGTGACGCCCAGGTCGATCGAACGCGGCGGTCGCACGAACACGGCCGCACCGTTGCTGCGACCCCAATCGGCGTAGAACGCATTGGTGACGTTGCGCACCCGTATTGTCATGGCGTGGCGGCCCATACGGTAGGCGGCCGACGTATCGAGAGTGGCCCAGCCCTTGGTCTTCACCGTGTTGGCGTTGTCGATGAATACATCGCCCGCGGCCCGGAGCGTTGCACCGATCGTCAGCGGCGTGCGCGCGAGGTCGTAGTATGCGTTGGCCGACAACAGCCGGGCGGGAACGTTCGGCGGACGGTTGCCGGCGCGGCTGACACCGCCGGCTTCCACGAGGGTGTCGAACTGCGCGTCGACGAACACCACGGACGAATCGAACCGGAACCGGGGGGCCGGCGTCACGCTGCCGGTGATCTCGACGCCACGCGACGAGAGGCGCCCTCCTTGAACCGTGTTGTTCACGTCGGCCGGATCGACCGTCAGAATCTTGTCCTGGGCGATGTGATACACCGAGGCCGTCACCGCCGCCCGCTGTCGCCAGAACGACGACTTGACTCCCCCCTCCCAGCTCTTCCCGGTCGTGAGGTCGAGTGCGGTGTTCGTCTGCGACAGCGTCAGCGTCGTCGACAGCGGCACGACGGCGCTGCTGAACTGTCCGAACACCTGCGTGTCGGAGTGCAGGTTGTAGACGGCTCCCAACCGCCCCGACATCGGTGTGAATCGGCCGTCAAAATCGGTGGTCGTGTTGGCGGCGTTGTTATCGAGGCGTCGACCCACGTCCAGCCGTTCGGCGCGCAGGCTGCCGACCACCACCAAGGCAGGGGTGAGGTTCATCGCGTCCTCGGCGAAGATCGCGAGGTTGTCGACCACCGTGTAGTCGGTCGTGCGGCTGGTGAACGCGACCGGCGCACCGCCGGCGAGGAGGCCGCGGACCGGCGACGCGAGCGACACCTCGGATATCGTACCCAGCTGACGGGGTCGGCTGAAATCGTTCTGGTTGATTTCCACGCCGGCGGCGAACCGATTGCGGCGTCCGCCGAGCGTTGCCTCGTTTGCCAGCGTCAGCCGGTTGGCCCAGAACTCATGATGGTGGTCCGTGAGACTGATGCCACGGGACAGGCGGTTGGTGGCGGAATTGAACGCGGCGTTGTTGACGTTGTACCAGGACCTGAACGCATCGAAGTAATTGAAGCCGTTGTTGATCGTCCAGTTCCCGTTCAGGCGGTACTCTATCGATGCGCGAACCCAGTCCGAGTTGGTGTCCATGCCCGCGTCGGTGGTGTTGTAGTTCGTGTCGCGTTGCGCGCGATCGACGACACGCCCGTTCGTGGACGACACGATGTCACTGGGATCGGCGGCCAGTGCGGCCGGCACGAGAGGCGCACCGGTGTAGTAGCGCTGGCCGCTGTCACGATAGTGGTTGAACGAGGCGCGCACCGACAGGCGCGGCGTCGGGCGGGACAGGAAGCTGGCGAGGAGGTCGACCATGCGCGTGTCGGTGTCGTCGACCCAGCCGTTCGACTGGTTGACGCTGGCGTCGAGGCGCACCGCCGAGCGACGACCCAACGGCTGGTTGACGCCGCCTGCCAGCCGGCCCCAGTTGAGGCTGCCCGTGGAGACGAGGGCCTCACCCGAGCGTCGACCGAGCGCGGCCTGTTTCGGCACCATGTTGATCGCGCCGGCCAGGGCCCCTTCGCCGTAGAGCACGGAAGACGGCCCCTTCAGGACCTCCACGCGATCGTAGGTGAAGGTGTCGACATCGCGCGACACCATCGTCGCGGACGCAATCCGGAACCCGTCGTAGAGGGTGGAGATGGCATCTCCGGTGAAGCCGCGCATCGAGATGAGCAGGTCGCCCACCACGTAGTCGGCCGTGACTCCCGGCACCGAGTTGTACGCCTCGAGGGCGGTTCTGAGCCCGCGAGTCTGCATCTCCTGCTGCGCAATGACGTTGATGGTGGCTGGCGTCTCGCGGGCGGTCAGTCCGAGACGGCTCCCGGTCGGCGCGTCGCCGTCCAAGGCGGCTGGCGCCGACACGAGCACGCCCTCCGTGACACCGGCCACCTGCAGCGTCACCGTCAGGCTCACGCCGCCGCCAGCCACCCGAACCGTTTCGATTGCCCGATCGAAACCGGGTGACTCCACCTGAACGCGGTATTCGCCGTCCGGTGCGTCGGCGAACCTGAATGAACCGTCGCCAAGCGTCCGCAACGTCGCCACGGACGACTGCGGGGTCAGCAGCGTGACGAGGGCACCCGCCACGCCGCCGCCCTGAGCGTCGACAACGGTCCCCGAAATCCCCGGTGTTTGGCCGCGAGCCGTGCCGTGCAACAGCATCAGCGCGCCGAGAACGACTGCACAGGAGAAGCTCACTCGACGGACGGACATTCGCACGACTGATCTCTCGGCACGCGACAGCGGCCCCGTGCCCTGGCGTGTGTTGGAAGAATGGCGGCCTGAATGGGACGCGACCGGCAGGATGTTAGCAAGGTCCGGTAGGGGGGAACACTGAATTGTTCCTGACAGTCCGTTCAGACTGCTCCCCCTGTGACGTGTCGGCGGGCTACACCTTCCTCAGCGGTCGTCCTTTTCAAGGCTCCCGGAGGTCCACAGTCGCTGCGTGGTCGCTGCATCTGCTACTTCACGTGTCGAACCCAGATGGCGTGAGCATCGGCCCGTTCCACCCCGCCCGCGTCCGGGTTGCTCATCGGCGCGATGGCTTCGAACACGCCATCCCGCCCGCCCGCCGTGATTCTGAGCACCCCGACACCGGGTGTGGCCCCCGTGCTGACGTGTGGGTCGCCCGACAACGGATTCGGTCCGCGGAACGTCAGGAACATGTGCGTCCCCCCAGGCGACAGCACCAGGAGATCGGGAGTCGGGTCCGGTGAAAAGTGTCCGCAATGCCCCGCCTTCTGGAGCATCTCCGGCGTCGGCACGATGGGCGCCCTGCCGGACAGATTCAACCACGGCGCCAGGTTGATCACGTTGACGATGACGTCGGTCGCGGTGTCCACGACCCAGATGAGATTGCGTCCACGGTCCGCTACCCACAAGTACGAGTTGTGCTTGGTCAGCGCCGCCCCGTGAGCGTCCGCGCCCTCGACATCCTCACTGAACACGAGTTTCGGCAACGGCGTGTTGATGCCATTGAGGGGCGAGTACAGGTCGGAGCCGAGCGGGAACGCATAGAGGTCGGCCTCATAGAGATTGGCCACCGTCCCGCCGCCCGAATCGACGTACATCTTGTTGCCAACCTGGGCGCCCAGGCAGCCGTTCGGGTGGATGGTGCTCTTGTCATACTCGGCGACGATGCGCATCGGGGTCGACTTCGCATCGATGACGAACAGTCCTCCGCCGCGAAGCGTGACGAAATTCAACACCCCGCTGGACTCGATGATCGGGCAGATCGGCGCGTTGTCGGGACGAATGTCGGGATCCTGGCAGGGGAAGCCGTTGGGAGTCGTGCAGGTCGCCAGGTCGAGTCTGGCAGCGTGATCCAGGACGAACGTGTTGGTCCTGTAGTTGGTGTTGATTCGCTCGTAGAGTTTTCCGTTCTGGTTGGCGACCGCCACGTAGGTCTCATCGGGTGAGGGGAACGACTGATGCACCTGCCGCGCACCGGTGGAACCGACGGACGTGCGAAGACAGGTGATCGGCCGACGTGTCCGGGCATCCATGAACAGGACGTGGCCACTCGCCACGAACGAGACGATGGCGTGCGTGTTGGCCCGGTTCATCGTCAGCATGTGGGGCCGCACCGGGTTGGCGCCGGTCTGCGCCAGGCAGAGCGCCGAGGCCCTCCCGCCCAGATCCACCTTTTCCGCAACCGCCTCCTTGTTCGCCTTCTCCAGATCCTTCGAGTTCCAGATGTAGATCGTGCCGCCGTAGGTCTTGCCTGCCGAATCAGACTGGTCGATGGACCAGACCTCGTTCCTGTCCTTGCCGGGATGCGTCGCCTTGCCGGGAGCGAGGCCCAGACAGAACATCAGCACGAGCGCCGCGACGGGAACCCTCGTCATCTTCGTCATCATCAGCGTTGTCCTCGCTTCCTTCCGGGACGGTAGTCAGCATGAGGAGGGGCGGTTGACGGAACGCCCGCCATCCGACTCTGAGCCGTGCCGCCTCTCTCTCCTCCGCCTTCGCACGGCGCAGATTAGCACGACCCTGCAATTCGAGCCGGTCGGTGCCTCAGTTCAGGCGGTGCCCGGCCGGGCGTCGCGGCGGCACCTCGGACGGGAGTTCTAGCGATCGAATTCGGCAGGGTCGACCATCAGGTAGCCAAACTCCCAGGGTTCACGGAAGGGGCCCATCAACGCCGCGGCCGAGACCCTCCGTAGCCATCGGTCCGCGGCCGTGCGGTCCATGCGCCACTGCACCGAATAGATTCGCAGCCTGACGGCCTCGGGCGGCAGCGGCGCGCGCAGGTCCAGTCGCCTGGAGAACGGCAGTTCGGCGACCTTCGCTTCGGCCTTCGCCACGCTGCGGTCCAGGCTGTCGAGGAGGTCTACCGTCACAGCCACGTCGCGCAGGGTTCTGCCGTTGGTATTGACGAAGCTACCCGCCCAGGTGCGCTGGCCGGCGGTGTCCGCGATCACCTCGTTGCGGATGAGCGCCAGGATCTCGTCGTCCTGGTGCACGACGTTGAACCACAGCACCAGGATCGGTAGGATG
>CADEDC010000113.1 GCA_902825985.1 uncultured Acidobacteriota bacterium
GAATCCGAGAACATTCGAGAACAGTAGCGGGCGCGCTCCTGCCAGCGCTCGAAGCCTGCTTTGCGAATTCACTGAGGGAATTTGGAGGCGCCGCCCGGATTTGAACCGGGGGTGGAGGTTTTGCAGATTCCGTCGGGTGCCGGATGTTGTTGTCCCGTCTTGCCTGCTGGTGCCTGGCGATGCGGGGTTCGGGCGATCGTTTGGGCGTTATTGGACCGATTCTGGACCGACATTCGACCGGTGACGCCCAAGCTCGACCAGCCTCAACCTTAGACGTAACAAGCCGTTGGCACTAATCACGAGTTCGGCCATCAGCGAGCGCCGGCGCGCTGGCGCTCGCGCCTCCGGTGGCGAACTCCCATACCGTCCGTCATCGCCGCCCACCAAGCGAGGCGGAGTCACCCTCTTGAGCGCCGCCACGATCGCCACGGAAGAGGCGAGCTCTCGAATTTTGCCGAGAGCGACAGCTCATGGTCCACAGCTGTGCTGTCCGACTGCCTCTTCGGAGGCTGCTCGGCCCAGACAACGGAATACCGTCTCAACGCGAGGCCGGTGCCTCCGCTTTGCCGTCGACTCGTGCGAATTTCTGGGCACGCTTGCCACGAATGTCCGCGAGGTAGAGGTCGCCTCTGGCGTCGACAGCGATCCCGTGGACCCAGTTCAACTCGCCAGGCGACGCGGTGTCGCCTGCTCCCTGCGGGAACGCCCAAAGCTGTTTGACTTGGCCGGACGTATCGAACCGCACCACGATCTGATCCTTCGCCGGCACGCCATTCATTTGGACCGACCCCTTTGGCACTTCCCACCACTGCGACGGCGTCGAGCCACAGACGTAGATCTCATCCTTCGGGGTAATCGTGATGGCCCAAGGCGTGATGATGTTTCGCCACTCGGTGACGTACTTCCCGCTTGCCTCGAAGACCTGCACTCGCGCATTGTTGCGGTCGACGACATACAAGCGCCCGCGGGAGTCGCGCGCGATCCCATGCGGCAAGCTGAACTCGCCGGGTCCGGTCCCGAGCTTTCCCCATGCCTTCACGAACTTGCCATTCTTGTCGAAGTGCACGACGCGACTATTGACGTAGCCATCGCTGATGAACACATCGCCAGATGGCGAGACCGTCACATCAGTCGGCTGGTTGAAATGCTTGTCGTCGTCGCCAGGCTGGTTCTTGACGCCAAGGGTCATCAAGACATCGCCGGCGGGTGAGAACTTGGTGACGGTGTGGAACCCGTTGTCGACAGCCCAGACGTTGCCGTCCTTGTCGAAACGCACCTGATGCGGGTTCTTGAACACGCCCCCCTGTCCCCACGTCCGCACCAGCGTGCCGTCGGCGCGAAAGATCTGAATCGGTACGGCTCCCCGGTTGAACGTCCAGATGTTCCCGCTCGCGTCGACCGCCGTGCTTGACATCACACCCCAGTCGAGGCCCGGTGGCCGCTGAGGCCATCCCTGCACCCAGCGATAACCTGCCGAGGTATCGACCTTGGGATAGTCCGGAAACCTGGTCGACTGTGTCGGCGTCGACGCCGGTGTCTGCCCTTGGGCCAGCGGGCCGGGTGACGCGATGCCGCCAGCTGCCACAACCGCACCGGCGCAGAACATCAACGCCACTACGAATCTTCCTCTAGACTTCACTCCACGCATCGCATGCCTCCCTGCTCACGCAGGTCCGGGGTCTGCGTCGAACGCGGGTCCTGACGCCCGTCCTCGCGGAGGCGGCGTATTCGTTGGTCAGTTCTGGGCTGCCGCACGCTTCCTCCGCTGCTCGACGATACGGTTGTAGTCATCTTGCGTGATGTAGATGATCTGCTCGTTGGCGTGACCCATCTCGTCGACGGTTCTGGGACCGAGCCCAACCCATTGCCGGGGATCAGGGTTGTTCTTGTTCGCCCCGGTGTTGTCGTGCCACGCCGTGATCTGTAGAACCGTCCCTTTCGGGAACACAGGGGCAAAGTCAGGATCGTAGACGTAGTTGATGTGCCACGTGTTGCTGTAGCGATCCACATAGTTCACGACTTCTCGCCGGCCATCGGGATAGATGGCTTCCAGCAAGAACGCCTTGCCACGGTAGTGCATGTGCGGCTGGAAGTTGTGCAGGATTGCCGGCGCCTGCAGAACGAAGCTCCCTTGATGCTGAGTGACCGTATTCGGGGCAATGTTCAACTCCCTGGGGGATCCCAGCGCAAGGAACTCCGCACTGTACCGCGGCGTGACCCCTTCCGGGTAGAACCACCAGGCGGTCTCCATTTCATCCGTGATGGCCTCGCCGACGGCGTGATAGTGGGTGTCGAACTCGATCTTCGAGCCTGGCATGACGAGTTTCCCGACATTGTCCGGGTAGACCTCGCCGTCCTTCCCTTGCGCCCACTCAGTAAACAGTTCGGGAAGTACCGTGGGGTCGTCACTCCCTCGCGCGGCGTCGAGCGCCGCATCGAGACCTGGCTGCGACCGTCGCATCTCTCGTTCGGCCTGTACCGCCGCCTCGCCCTTAGGACGGAGGAGATATATCGACGAGTGGTGCGCGATCCGTCTGCCCTTCAAGGATGGCCGCGTCTCCGACGCCCGTACCCAGCGCGCCTTGGTCAGAGGCACGTCCACCTGTGGCCGAAATTGCACGTCGGGCGCTTCAGCCGGCATTGCCCAGGCCTTGGATTTGATGATCAGATCCGGTGGACCGAGCCTCGATTCCAGCTGGAAGGCATTCTCAGAGGTCCACTGCCGTGCCGGCGGCATATCGGCCGGGTTGCCTGGCGGCCCGCCTGCATCGACCCACCTGACGATCGTGTCGATCTGGGCACTGGTCAACGAGGCGTCGTTGATGAACTTCTGGACGCCCACCGTCTTGTCGAGGTGCCATGGGGGCATCTCACGGCTGGCCACGCGGTTGCGGATCGCGCGCAGCCACGGCCGAACCTCCTGATACGTCCGCAAGGCCATCGGACCGATGTTGCCAGGCCGATGACACACCTCGCACTTCTCTTGAAAAATCGGCGCCACATCCTTCGCGAAGGTCACCGTCTTCGTGGCTGCTTCGACCTGCGCGCGCGCGTCTTCGGGAGACGCCAGCATCGTAGTGGCGAGAAGGCCTGCTGTCGCTACCGTCCGTGCCCAAGGCTTCATGGCTTTCCTTTCGACGAAATGATCCTCACTCGACGCTACGGGGCGCCTGCGACGGTTACTCTCACGTAGCCATTCGTCCAGCAACACTGGCTCGAGAAGGAAGAACCGTCAGACGCTGCGGCTCGCAACACGTATTCTCCCGGCTGGTCGAAGGTCACCGACGTGGTCGCTCGTCCGTCGGCAAGTGGTGGGGAGGCCTTGGCAATCCTGACCTGACCGGCGCCTCGATAGTGGGTCCAAGTTACTGAAAGACGCGCGCGCAATGGACTTACTACGGCCTGCTGTGCCGGTGATGGCAGCCCATCGTCAGTGACCCACGCGTCGAGGGTTAATGGGACCGACACCGCGGCGCGGCGTTCGATGGTCGCACCGCCGGGGCCCTGCGAGATCGCGCCGTCCCTGTCCAGTCGCAAGCGCGGCGGGGTGTTGCCGGGCGAGTCACCACCGACTTCCTTGAGGGCTTCGATCAAGTACAGCGGGTCCAGATTCGCTGGAATCGCGACAGTCTGACCGTCGACGGTCAGGCTCCAGACGAACTCCGTCTTGGGAAGCTCCTTTGGAATCGGCACGGTGAAGACTCCGTACTGCCGGCCTGGCACGAAGTGCGTCGGCTGCCCGCGCTCGGCCGCACCGGGCTCCACGCGGTTGTGGGGTCCACTCGGAATGTCGATGGCTTCTTCAGTGTTCCGGTTCAGATATCCGAACGAGACGTACACCTGTCCATCCGGGTCGCGGAACCAGCCTTCATAGACCGGCACCACGTTCTGACCACGGAGGTGACGAATCTGCGGATTGACCGCTTGGATCTGCGCCGCAAGCGACCGCTGATCCCAGGCGGTGAGCAGGCTCACCGCGACGCCGACCATTGACACCAGTCGGAGGCACCGGCGCCTGTTCTCTCTCAAAACTTCACCGTCGTCGACAAGCGCGCAAAGCGACCCTGGAGGATCTCAGTCGGCTGGTGCAGGGACGGCCCGAACGTCTGCACCTCGCCCAGCACGGGACTTCCGTTCAGCGCGTTGAATAGGTCGACTTGCAGGATGATTTCGCGGCCTCCGCGTAGTTTGAAGCCCCGTCTCACGCCCGCATCCAGCTGATTCCATCGATCCAGGAACGCCGTGCCGGGCGCAACGAGCTGCACTGTGACAGGCGCGGTGCGGCCACCCACCGCTGCAAACGCGGCCGGCGGCACTGGATAACTGATGGACGTTTGGCTACCAGCGTAGCTCTGCCAGGCGAAGGTAAACTGGAAGCCGACCGGAAGCTCGTAGTACCCGTTCAGCTTGAAATCGTGGCGGAAGGGCATCCCATTCACGACACCCAGTTCTTGGCGAAGGTCGCCACTCTGGTCGCAGAAGCGGAAGCTGTTCGGATTGTCAGTGTCGCAGGTGGTCAGCACGGTTCGATTCGCCGCCCAGCCGCCGTAGATGCGTGACCTGCTGAAGCGTGCGTTGAAGCTCACCTCAAACCCGGAGTAGACCGTCTTATTGATGTCGGAGTTACTCTCGAGGATGTCGACCTGACCCTGCTTGGCACGATTCAGGTTGAACACCTTGATCGTCTCGCCGTTCCCCCGCGGATCGTTGATGAGGAACGCGTCGTAGTCGGCATTCGGGTCCGTGGCCAGGTTGACCGATTTCGTCAGGTTGTAGTACTGGCGCCGAAACCAGCCGGCGGTGATCCCGACCCGAGGGATCAACTGGTGCTGGATGAGGGCACTGTATTCGACGTTATACCCGCGCGCGATGTCAGGATCAGGGCGTCGCGTGAGTGCCTGTCCGAACAGCCGATTCTGGGAGGGGCCAATCTCGTTGTCCTGGGCGACGTTGTCGCCGTTGGTCGGCAGGGCAATGCCTGAGGAGGTGGTCGTCCCGGGAATCAGATCGGTGTCCCGCCAGATGCGCGCGTCCGTCTGTAGAGCCATCGGGTTGTAGCGACGGGCGAAACCGATAGCCTGCCCCTGGTTGTATCGGTTGGCTCCTACCTTCAGAGCCGTCGTTCCCTTGCCAAACAGATCGTAGACGAGGCCGAGACGCGGCGACCAGTTCTTCCAATTCGGCATGCCCGTAACTTCCGGGAACGAGCGCGCCGGCACGAACCGGCCAGCCGGAACCGTCTGGGCGTTTATCCGGCCGTTCAGGTACTCGAAGCGTGCCCCACCGGTCACCGTCAAGCGCCGCATCACCCATGCATCCTGGGCGTACACGCCCAAATCCGCATTCCAGCGCTCGTTGATGCTGGTCGGCGTGTTGTACACGGTGACCGAGTCGGGCACACCGTTCAGGTAGTTCTGGGCGAGGTCACCGTTGAGGTCATCCTCATGCTTGAACAGGCCGTAGCGCCACTGGCTGCCCAACTTGATGTTGTGGGAGCCGGTCACGTACGAGGTCGAGTGGCTGAACACGCTATTGCGGGGGTACTCGCCCGTGATCTGTGGCCCCGCGACAGCGCGCGTGCTCAGCACCTGATCGACGCGCGTGGCGCGCGCATACCAGTCCGGCGTGCCGCGGTCGCGCTCGACGCCATCCAAATAGGTGCTCAAGAACGCCTGGTGGGCAGTCCCCCATCCGGTTTCGAACAGCCACTTCCCGCCTTGTGTGTGGGTCCATTTGACCAGCGAGGCGAGGTAGTCGCGGGGAAATCGTTGGGTACCCGCCGTCTCCGCGTCGTCGCCCGGGTTGAGGATGATGGGCAAGCGCTTGAACTGGCGATCGTAATGAAACGAGAACTTGTCATTGGCGCGCGCCTGCCATGTCAACCGAACCGAGGCGTTCCGCGTATTCGATTGCGTGTAGCCAGGGTCGCCATTGTCAAAGAAGGTGTTGGCGACAACCTCCTTGACGTAGAGATCTCGGTAGGACGCAACAAACCACAGCCGGTTCTTGACGATCGGACCGCCCACCCACGGGTTCAGGTCGTACAAACCGCCGTTGCGGTTCTGCGATCTGAGCCGCCGTGCGATCAGTTCAGGCGTGAGATTGCTTGCCTGCCAGCTGGAATTCGAATAGTTGGCGTACCAGGCACCATGGAACTCATTGCCGCCGTCGCGCGGCGACATATTGATGATCATTCCCCCTTTCGAATACTCCGCCGGGATGGCGCTCGTCTGATAGTTGATCTCCTGCACCAACGCGTCGTTGTGATAGAGATGAAGCTGGTCGTCACCGAGCATGTTGTTCATGATCATCCCGTCGACGATCGTCGCCGTGTCGCGGACGTCCGATCCATGAACCGTTAGAAACTGCGGCACGAGCGCACGTGTGCCGCCGACGTTCTGGATACTGGGCTTCACGCCAGACACCGTCGCGCCCAGACCGCGAAAGTCGCGCGCCGTGGGCACCGCGTCAAGTATTTCCCGCGACAGCACCTGGACGGTTGCGGAGGTGCGGGTATCGACGGTCGGTGCGCTTCCACTCACGGTCACCGTCTCTTCGAGCGCACCCACGCGGAGCTCGGCATTGACTGTCGCGGTGAAGTTCGACGGCAGGTCGATGTCTGAGCGGACTACTGTCGAGAAGCCCGTCAGGCTGAACGTGACGGTATACGCGCCAGGCCGGAGATCCACGATCGTATACAGTCCCTGGGCATCAGTGACCACTGTCCGCACCTTCTCAATCAGGGCGGGGCTGGCCGCCTCGACTGTCACGCCGGGCATGACGGCGCCGCTGGCGTCCTTGGCCTGCCCGGCGATCGCACTCTGGGCTGACACAGTCATCGGTATGGCTGACACGACAAACACGACTGCCGCGATGACTGAAAGGCATCTCTGTACAGACATCGAACCTCCGCAACTTGCACTGGCTGAGGCTAGCGTCGGCGCCGCCAAGGCCCCTGAATTCTCGCGACGCACCGGTCCGGCGGACACACGGCCAGCGGTCGGTGCCTTCCCGATGTACACAACATCGGAGCGCGCCTAGGGTGCCAGTCCGGTGGGCGCGCGGCAATCCCCCAAATTTGGGGGTCTGGCCTCTCGCCTTCGCCCTTGCGGGCCCAAATGCTGGTGTCAGGGGAATGACTGTGGTGGTCGATCAGTCAGATGGATGATGCTTCTCGTCAGCCCGACGTTGACGGCGGCAGTGCGATCGGTCACGTCGAGCTTGGCGAACATCGATTTGATGTAGCCCTGCACGGTTTCACCGCTCAGCCCAAGGATCGTCGCGATCTCCTTGTTGCGATGCCCCTTGGAAATCAATGTCAGCACCTGAATCTCGCGCTGGCTCAACGTCGGCCGCCTGGCACGGTCGTCGAGGCTCTTCTGCTGCTCCTGCGTCATCACGATCTCGCCGGCGGCGACGCGACGGATGATCTGAGCGAGTTGTTGCGATAACGCGTGCTTGAGGACATAGGCCGAGGCGCCCGCCCGCAGTGCCCGGTAAACATCCTCGTCGCCATCGAATGTGGTCAGGATGACGACGCGGGCCTCAGGATGCTCGGTGCGGATGGCGCTGACCGCTTCCAACCCGCTCATGACCGGCAACTGCAGGTCCATGATCGTCACGTCCGGTGTATGGCGGCGGTATAGACGCACCGCCTCCTGTCCATTCGACGCGGTCGCAACGACCTGTATGTCTGGCTGTCGCTCAATGATCAGGCACAGCCCTTCCAGCACCAGATTGTGGTCCTCGACGCACATGATGCGGATGGGCGGCGCCTCCGATACGAGGCCGCCGCCATCTCGTTGAGGCGGCGGCGTATCCGCCCCCCGTTTGCTTGCGCTGGGCTTCGTCATCCGTGGCCACTCCGCGTCGCCCTACCGATGCGAGCCCTCCGTTGGAGCCATGACGTCAGGACGCCAGCCCGGCCATCCGTGACTGTTACGGTGACCACCGTCCCAGTGGCACTTGATGCGATGTGCAGCACACCGTCGATCTCCTCGGCCCGCTCACGCATGGTTCGCAGCCCGTAGGCCGTCGCCGCGGGGTGCGTCCCTGCACCGGTGTCGAAGCCCGAACCGTTGTCGGCGATAGTCAGCCGGACACCGCCGGCGCGATAGTCAAGCGTGACCGCAATCGTCGTGCACCGAGCATGTCGAACAGCATTCGCAATGGCTTCCTCGGCAATTCGAAGCAGTTGCTGTTCCGTCTCGGAGCACAGGAGACTCGGCTCCCCGACAACGTCTGTGCGGATGACGATCCCCGTGTCAGCACACGCGCCGACGCCCACCGAACGCACGGCTCCGGGAAGGCCGGCGACCTCGAGCCTGGTTGACCGCAGGTTCGAGATCCACTGTCTGGTCTCTCCGATATACCGCTCAACCTGCTCGCGGGTTCTGATCAAGGAATCTCTCATGGTGGCCGGATCGTCGACGTGATCGGTGAGGACATCGAGTCGGAGGCAAACCCCGATGAGACTCTGCAGGACGGTGTCGTGCGTCTCGCGGCTGACCCGAATCCGCTCACCAAGGACCATGGCAAACTCCCGTCGCAGGCGCGCCAGGCGTGCTCTCCAGGCCAACACGAGCAGACCCGCAGACCCACCGGCCAGCAACGCGTAGAACAGCCACGTCTGGTAGAAGGTCGGTGCGACGGCAAAGACCATTATGGGAGAGTAGCTTTCCACACCTCTCGTATCGATGGCCCTGACCTGGAAGCGGTAGCTACCAGGTGCCAGGTTGGTGAAGACCGCCTCCCGCTTGTTGTCGGCGTTCACCCATTCGGTGCTCAGGCCATGGAGGTTGTAGGCGAAGCGCGTTTTGCCTGGCGCGGCGAACGAGACGGCGGAATAACCGATTTGAACGGTTCTCGTGCGAGACGGGAGTGTGAGGCCGGCGTCGAGGTTCACCAACTGTCCATCGACGATCATTTCGTCGATGGCGACTGGCAGGGAACCGGTCGATGCAGCGGCCGTCTGCGGGAGAACCACCGTTACGCCTTTGGCCGTGGCAAACCACAGCGCCCCGTCTTTCTGGACGGCAGCGGTCGGGCTGTAGCCGCCAATCGACACGCCAGCCACACCGTCAGAGTCGTCGAGCAGTTCGTACGATTCATCCGGCTTCAGATCGAAGCGAGGTGCCAGGCCGGGTCGCTTGAAGTGTACGAGCCCGATGCTGGTTCCCAGCCACATACCGCCGAGTTGGTCGGTGAGAAGCGAACGCACGCTGACACGCGGAAGCAGGTGTCCGTCCAGGTGCGGGGGGATGCCGGGCGAGAAGACACGCAAACCGGTGGAGCCACCCACGACCACCTTGCCATCGGGAGTGTCACGCAACACGTAGACGGCAAGGCGGGCAGCGCCCATGACTTCTCTAATGGACACCGCTATCTGCTTCTCCACGACCTTGACGAGCCCACCACCGCGAATGGCCACCCACACGGCCGTGCGATCAACTGAGCCAAAGACGGTCAGGCAGGCATCGACGGGGCTGCCGGCCAGCACTCGCGATAGTTCCGTCCCGTCCCAGACGAAGAGTCCGACACCCTCATTGCAGCCCCAGAGGTGAGTTTCGTCGGAGGTCAGAGCGTAGATCTGACCGAGCCTGGAGTTGTCGCGGGTCGGGATCGGCACGAACGAGCCGTCGCGCCACCGTGCGAGCCCGCCGCTGGTGGCGACCCAAAGTGTGCCCGCTCGATCAACGTGAATCGTGTTTATCAGGGGACCGGGCAGTCCGTCCCGCGGGCCGAATGCCTGTCGGCGGGGTCCATCCAGACGGATGAGCCCGGTCGAGGTTCCCAGCCAGACGCTACCGTCAGAGGTTGACTCGATGGTTCGCACCGACCCGACGTCTTCGATCGTGCGGACACGACGCCGCGACAGTTGCTGCAGGCCGGCGGTGCTGCCGATCCAGATGTTCCCGGCGTCATCCTCGAGCAGTGCGCGCACCTGGCTCCGCCCCATGTCAGGGCCGGTCACCCGATCAACGTGCACTGCATGCTCGGTGACAGTGGCCAGCCAGAGGCCCTGTCCGATCGTGGCGACCCACAGATTCCCTAGACGGTCCGTGAGAATGTGCGTGCCCGCCCCCGTCAGCGAGTTCATCGTGACTGTGACGTTCGCACCCGGTTCCAGCAGACGCAAACCGGTTTCATCGTCGGTCCGCCAGAGTCGGCCGAAGGCATCCTCGGCGAATCGAATGTTGCCGCTGGAGCGCCCATCCACCAAGGTGAACGGTGTTGCACCTTGCGCTCTGAAGAACAACCCGGAGCCGGTGCCAACCCACAGATTGCCTTTGCGATCCTTGAAGCAACCGTGGACAACGCCGGCTGGCAGCCCGTCATGCTCGGACAGTCGGTGCCACTGCTCGCCCTCGAGATGGAAGAGCCCGCTTCGCGTACTCGCCCATACGGTGTGCTCGGCGTCTTCGTACAGACTCGTCACGCCGTTGCTGTCGAGGCCCTCGGCCGGCCCGAACGTCCGCACGCTACGACCGTCGAGGCGACTGACGCCACCGCCACCCCAGAATCCCACCCACAGCGCGCCGTCGCGTGCGGTCAAAACGGAGAGGGCGACACCGTCAGGCAGCGGCGCACGCGAAGCCTCGTTCCAGATGCGAAAACGAGAACCATCGAATCTGACGAGCCCGGCGTCCGTGGCGAGCCACAGATAACGGTCGGCGGTCTGGCTGAGTCCGTACACCGCACCGGCCGTGAGCCCGTCACGCTCGGACCACGACGTCTGCACAAAGTCGGTGGCCGGCAGGCCGCTTGGACCGCGTTCCTCCCCGAAGAGTACCTGAGAGGAAGACAGGCTCAGAACGACCAACAGGCGGAGCACCCCTGTCATGAGGCCCGGTTTGTGGCGCGGCACGGGGGCGTCGATCACGCGCCGTGTTCTACCAGTCTGTCGAAGACGTGTCCAGAACTTCGTGAGCCGGACGGCTCTCGCACCAAGAAGTCTCCGTTGCCATCCTGGCAACAAACGTAACGAAAACTGATGAGTTCATCAGATTCGGTCTTGAATGTCCTCGCCGGTATCGTGAGCGCCTGCGGGAGCGTGAACTCCGACTTTTTGAGGCGCCGCTCCATTGCGTCGAGCGCGTGCAATGTCACCGCTTCTTCCCCGCCTTCGCCGCTCTCCGCCCCGCCCAATACTTCCGCATCCGCTCACTGACGGCCTTCCGCTCGGCTTCGCTCATGCGCGTGCGCCTTCCCCTGGCGGTTGGCTTGGCGGATGCAGTCGCGGCCGTGGCTGGCCGTCCTAGCCGGCGCGGTCCAGCGCCTGCCTTCGCCAGCTCTGGAAACTCCTTGAGGATGGCGGAGATTTCGGCTCGAAGTTCCTGAACACGCGCGTGCGCGCCGAGCCGAGCGAGCTGCTTTAGGTCGAGCGATGTCTTGGCCATGTGACCGAGAATTGTACCGCACCCGAAATGTCGGGCGCATCGTAACGCGATCACCCACACACGCGGATTGGCGTCCCATAGCCGGAGCCGTCTTACGGGCGGGGAGGCGGCACCGGTATGATCGCTGGCGCCAGCTGCGCCGGCGGCCTCTGTGGCGCCGTTAGCGTTCCGGCCTGCGATGCCGGCAAGGCCCCATTCCAAACGGCCACCGCGAGCCCCGTCACCAGCACCGAAAATACCAGGACGTAAAAGCTCCAACGCCCTCTGCTGTCTCGCACAATCGGCGGCGGCGTTTGTGGATCGGAACCGCGCGTGCTCCTCGTCTCGACCGCCGATTCGATCTCGTGGCTGAGCTGAAGACTATCGAGGGTCGTCTTCCCCTGAGCACTCGCCTCTTCGATGCTGATGAGGGCGCGAACGGCACCGAGCAACAGCCGGTTGTAGTAGAGGAAGTCGAGAGCCCATATCGCAATCCAGAAAACGGATATAGCGGCAAAGG
>CADEDC010000114.1 GCA_902825985.1 uncultured Acidobacteriota bacterium
AGATGATCGCGCAGTTCGCCTTCGCCGAAGATGACGACCCGAGCATCGGGAATTGCCCGCATGAGGCGGTGGGTGGCGTCGATGAGGTACCGCTGGCCCTTGTGCGGCACCAGGGCGGCGACGTTGCCGACAAGCGGCGCGTGATGCGGCAGCCACAGGGCTTCGTGGACGTTCACGGCCGGTATCGCGACCACCCGCTCGACATCGATGCCTTCATGGACCGTCACCGTCCGTTCGGCCGGCACGCCGTCTCCGATCAGCATCTGCCGGATGGCCTCGGACGCCGCAATGAAGCAGGCGACCTGGCGATTCTTCCATCGCGACAGCGAGTTGCCTTTGAGATGGAAGTCGACGCGCCGCGACGCCAGCAGCGGCGGCACCGGTGCGGTCGTGCTCATCGACAGGGCGAGGGCGGCCATGGCGACGCCGTGCGGATCGTGCGCGTGCACCACGTCCGGCCCGAGCCGGCGGATCACCCGGGCGAGGCGCCAGGCGGCCGTGAGGTCCATCTCGGTGCGCGGCGCCAGCGGAATCAGGTCCAGTCCCGCGGCGGCCCGCTTGCGCAATTCGCCGTCCGGATGGGCGACGAGCGCGGCGCGATGACCGAGCGCACGCAGGCCGTCGACGGTCAGCAGGACCTGGTTCTGGCCTCCACGCCAGCTGCGAGCGGTGTCGATGTGCAGCGAGAACACCGAGTCGCGCCTCAGCTCCGTGGCGCGTCGGCGGCGCGCTGCAGCTCCCACAACTTGGCGAACTTCAGGAACACGTAGTAGGCGTTCATCGCCGAGATGATGAATCCCACGGCGCCGTCACGGATGCCGCCCCGTGCGACGTAGTTGCGCAGGAACGCCAGCGGCGGATGGCCGGCGAGCTCGAGCAGTCCGGCCCGGCGACCCTGGTCGCGCATCTGCCGCGCGGCCAGCGTCGTATAGCGGTCGATGGTCTCGAGGTGATCGGCGATGTCGCGATAGGCAAAGTGCTGGATGTCGTGTGCCAGGACGCCGAGGCCGCCGTCGACCTGCACCGTCTCGTGGACGTAGGCGCCGGTCCATCGCGCCCGGCCGCGATCGTAGAGGCGCGTCTGATGGTCGGGATACCAGTCGGTGGTGCGAATCCAGCGGCCGAGATGCCAGGTGACGCGGGGCACACGGAAGGCTGCGACCGGCGGCTCCGTGGCCAGGGACTGGCGAATTTCCGCCGCCAGCGCCGGCGTCACCCGCTCGTCGGCGTCGAGCGACAGGATCCAGTCGTGCGAGGCCAGCGCCGCGGCGACGTTCTTCTGCGCCGCATAGCCCGGCCACTCGCGTACGACGACCCGATCGGTGAATTGTCTGGCGATGGCGACCGTGTCGTCGGTGCTGCCGGAGTCGACGACCACGATCTCGTCCGCCCAACGGACCGATTCGAGCGCCGCGGCGACGTCGGCCGCTTCGTTCCTGGTGATGATGGTGGCCGACAGCTTGGGCACGCCCGCAGCATAGCGCAGGTCCGGGAGCAGGCGAGGTCCGGTTCGGTGACGCCGGCCGCGGCATCGGCCAGCCGCCGCGCCTCAGCGCAGCGGCACTTCCTGCACGGCGTCGTAGTCCACCAGCGACTTGTTGTAGTCGAGGATCGCCCGTACCTCGTTGGTGCGGGCCTGCGCCAGGTCGCGCTGTGCCTGGAATACGAAGAAGCTGGTCTGGATGCCGGCCGCGAACTTCTTCTCCTCCGCGTCCAGCCGCCGCTCGGCGAGTTCGCGGGCGACGCGCGACGTGTCGACACGCTGCCGGTTGGTCTGGACCTGTCGCGCCGCATCGCGGACTTCCGTGGCGACCCGCAGTTCGATGTTGCGCAGCTGCGTCTGTGCCTGCGTGTTCTGCAGGCGGGCCCTGGCCAGGTTGGCTTCCGTCGTGCTGGTGCCGATGGGATAACTGATCTGGACGCCGAAGGTCCACGCCGGATACGCGTTCGTGAAGACGTCGCCGAGCACCGAACCGTAGCCGCGCTGTGACAGCACGTTGCGGGTCGGGATCACACCGCTGCCGAGGCTGCCGAGCGACACCGGTTCGAGCAGCGAGCCGCCGACGCCGACGAGGCCGTAGGTGGCGACTGCATTGACGTCCGGCAGCACCTGGTTCTGCAGGAAGCGGATGCTGACGTCGTTCTGCTGCAGCGTGTTCTTCGCCTGCAGCACCTCGGTGCGATTGCCCACCGCCCGCTGCACCGCCGTCGTCACGTCGATGGCGGTGTCGGCGAACGCGCCGGCGTCGGTCGGCTCCAGCGTCGTCGTCCAGAAGTCGACCGCGTCAGGATCGAGGATGAGGGCGCGCAAGCGATCCTCCGCCTGCTTGATCGCCGCTTCCGCGACGATCACGGATTCCTGGTTGCGCGCCACTTCCGACTGTGCCTCGACGATGTCGATGGGGGCCATGGTGCCGATCTGCACCCGCTTCTCGTTGTCCCCGAGCAGGCGCCGCGCGAGATCGAGCGACTGGCGCTGCGCCGTCAGGTTGTTGACGGCGAACACGAGGTCCCAGTAGGCGTTGCGGACGTTGCGGGTGGTCTGCGTCACCGTCGCGCGCAGGTTGACGTCGCTGATCTCCCGGATCCGCTCGTTGATCTGCAGCTGCTGCCGGACGTCGTCGATCTGGCGGTTGCGCAGCAGCGGCTGGGTGAAGTTGAACGACACGTTCGACCGCAGCTGCGGGTTGAAGTTGTTGAAGAAGTTGGTCGTCGTCGACCGCGTCGTGTCCCAGCTGAGGGAGTAGTTGGCGCCGGTCGGCAGCAGCTGCTGCACCCCGAACACCGTGTCCAGCCGGCCATCCGTCACCTTGTTCTGGCCGCCGGCGAAGGCATTGGTGACCGGCGAGTCGGTCGAGCCGTTCGTGATGTTCGTGTTGAACATCGGCACCCACGAGGCGCGCGACTGGGCGATGGCGAGGTCCTGGATCTGCGGGTTGAACCGTTCGACGCGAATCCCGAGGTTCTGCTCGAGAGCGAGCGCCACCGCCTCGTCGGCCGACAGCCGCCGCACCGGTGCGGCGCCCGGCGCCGCGGCCTGCGCCTGCGCCTCGGCATGAAGGGCGGCTTGCACGGCGGCCGGAACCGCGAACGGCGACCCGGAGGGGAGGGTCTGGGCCGAGACCGACCAGACCGGAAGAACTGCCACGGCCGCCACGACGGCGCTCAGCCGGGTCACGAAGATCGAGAGGCGCATTGCAAAGGGCTCCATCAGAAAGACCTGTGCGTTCGGTCTGACTAGTAGACGTCCGGAAAGCCGGTTCGGTTCAGGAGGTGCGTCTATGTATACTACCCGCAGGCCGGGAAACGCCGGCCTCAGCCTCAGATGCCGCCGCGGCACGCGACATCAGCGACCTCCTTATGACTCGTGACGAACTGCTCGACCTGTACCGGCGTTCGGGCGCGCTGCTCGAAGGCCATTTCCGCCTGACGTCCGGTCTGCACAGTTCCGGCTACATGCAGTGCGCCCTGGTCCTGCAGGATCCGGCGAGCGCCGAGGTCCTCGGCCGTGAGCTGGCCGGCCACCTGCGAGCGCTGCAGCCGACGGTCGTGCTGTCGCCGGCGCTCGGTGGGCTCATCATCGGCCACGAAGTGGCGCGTGCCCTCGGCGTCCGTGCCATCTTCGCCGAGCGTCAGGACGGGCAGTTGATGCTGCGACGTGGATTCGCCGTTAGCCCCTCCGATCGCGTCGTCGTCGTGGAGGATGTGGTGACCACCGGAAAATCGACCCGCGAGACGCTGGACGTGGCGCAGGCGGCCGGCGCGCAGATCGCCGGCGCCGGTTCGATCGTGGATCGCAGTGGCGGGAACTCGAACCTCGGCGTGCCCTACACGTCACTGCTGCAGATCGATCTGCCCACCTATCAGCCGGAGAGCTGTCCGCTGTGTGCGGCCGGCCGGCCGGTCGTGAAGCCGGGGTCGCGCCCGGCCGCCTGATGCGCCACTTCCGGCTGACCCTCGCGTACGACGGTACCGGGTTGGTCGGCTGGCAGCGGCAGCATGCGGGAACCTCGGTCCAGGGGTTGCTCGAAGATGCGCTCTCGACGCTTGACGGCCGGCCGGTTTCGGCCGCCAGTTCGGGGAGGACCGACGCCGGCGTTCACGCGCTCGGCCAGGTGGCCAGCGTCACCCTCCATCGCGACATCGACCCGGATACGCTGGTGCGGGCGCTGAATTTCCACTTGCCGCCGGCGATTCGCGTGCTGGCGGCCGCCGAGACCGATGCGGGTTTCCATGCCCGGTTCAGCGCTCGCTGGAAGACCTATCGCTATCAAATCTGGACCGATGGACCGATGCCACCGATGCTGCGGGCCTTCGCGTGGCACGTGGCGTCCGGCCTGGATCTGGCGGCCATGGACCTCGCTGCCCGCAGTCTCGAGGGGCGTCACGATTTTGCGGCGTTCCAGTCGACCGGCACCGCCGTGGCCGACACCGCCCGCGAGATCCGCGCCTCGCGGGTCTCGACGGTGCCGGCCGGTGGTGACGGCCTGCTGCGCGGTCTGCCGCCTGCCGCCGGCCGGTTGCTGGCGTACGAGGTGACCGGCAACGGCTTCCTCCGACACATGGTGCGGTCGATCGTCGGGACGCTGGTCGAGATCGGTCAGGGGCGTCAACCGGTCGGCTGGATGCAGGAGGTCGTGGCGTCCCGCGACCGTGCGCGGGCCGGCCCCACCGCTCCGGCAGAGGGGTTGCTTCTGGTGTCTGTGACCTACTGAGGCGCACCGATTGGCACCGCGCGTGCGGCCGAGTTGTCCCCCGAACGCATGGTACAATCAGCGTTTACGACGAACGACCTGTGAGAAGGACGTGTGTGCGATGTCGCTTGACCAGCTCCTGGCGGTGATACCGTCGGGATCGCCTGACGAAGCCCTGGTTCGCCAGCTGAACTTCGATCAGCTGCCGGCACACGTCGCCATCATCATGGACGGCAACGGCCGGTGGGCGGCGAAGCGCCACCTGCCGCGCGTCGAAGGGCACCGCGCCGGCATCGATGCGGTCCGCGACGTGGTCGAGACCTCGGCGCGGCTCGGCATCGAGGTGCTGACGCTCTATGCGTTCTCGGTCGAGAACTGGAAGCGGCCGAAGGCTGAGGTCAATACCCTCATGCTGCTGCTCAAGCGCTACATCCGCTCGGAGCTGGCGACGCTGCTCCGCAACAACATCCGGTTTCGCGTCATCGGCCGGCACGAGGAGCTGGCGCCCGACGTTCAGGAGGAGCTGTCACGCGGCATCGACCAGACCGCCGGGAACACCGGGATGATTTTCAATATCGCCCTGAACTATGGCGGTCGCAGCGAAATCATCGATGCGGCACGGCGCGCGATGGCGTCGGGCATCGCCCCGGCGAACCTCGACGAGCAGACGTTCTCGAACTTCCTGTACACCGGCGGCCAGCCCGATCCCGACCTGCTCATCCGCACCAGCGGCGAGATGCGGGTCAGCAACTTCCTCCTCTGGCAGATCGCCTACGCCGAGATCTGGGTCACCGATACGCTGTGGCCCGACTTCCGCCGCCGCGACCTGCTCGAGGCCGTGATCGCGTACCAGAAGCGGGATCGTCGCTACGGCGGCATCAAGCCGTCGCCTGTGGCCGTCAGCGCCAAGTGATGGCGACGCGGACGGAGACCGTGCGATGACGCGGGTCATCAGCGGCGCGGTCATGGTCGTCCTGGCGGTCGGTGTCGTGTGGTTCGCGCCGCCGGTGCTGTTCCTGATCGTCGCGCAGGGGCTGGTGGTGCTCGCGGTGTCCGAGTACGCCGGGCTGTCCCGCGGTATCGGCCGCACGGTTCCGACGGCCCTCATCGGTGCGGCGGCGGTGGCCTGCAGCGTCGCGCTGGCGCGCGCCGGCCCCGGATCGCCGCTGGTCGTGGTGGCGTTGCTCGCCAGCCTGGTCGTGCTCGGGACGGTTTCGCTGTTCCGCTGGCGTGGTGGAACCGACGCGCTGGCGTCGGTGGCCGCCGCGCTGCTGCCGCCGCTCTACGTCGGACTGCCGGTTGGTGCCCTCGTCGTGATTCGCGACCGTCAGGGCGCTGCCGGTCTGTTCCTGCTCATGCTCACGGTGATGATCAGCGATACGGCGCAGTACTACACCGGGCGGACCTTGGGCCGGCACCGGTTGGCGGCGACGATCAGCCCGAAGAAGACCATCGAAGGTGCGGTGGGCGGCTTCGTGTTCGGACCGCTCGCATTTGCCCTGCTTGGCGCCCAGTGGCTGCCGCAGGTGGCGATGTCGATGCCGGTGCGGCTGGGACTCGGCGTCGCGATCGTTGCCGCCGGCATCGCCGGCGACCTGTTCGAGTCGATGCTCAAGCGCAGCGCCGGCGTGAAGGACAGCTCCGCCCTGATTCCGGGGCACGGCGGCGTGCTCGATCGCATCGATGCGCTGTTGTTCGCGGCCCCGGTCTACTTCCTCGCACTGACATATCTGTGAAGGCGATTGCGATAGTCGGATCCACCGGGTCGATCGGCCAGAGCGCCCTGGCGGTGGTCGACGCGCACCCCGACCGGCTGCGGGTCGTCGGGCTGGCGGCGGGTGACAACGTCGAGCGCCTGGCCGCGCAGGTGGCCCGCCATCATCCCGGGCTGGTGGCGATGCGGACGGCGGACGCGTGCGGCCGCCTGCGCGGGCACGGGCTGGCCGCCGACGTCACGCTGGCGCCGCCGGGACGCGACGGACTCGTGGCCGTGGCCTCGCACCCCGATGCCGAGGTCGTGCTGTTTGCCTCGTCGGGCACCGACAGCCTCGAAGCGGTGCTCGCCGCGATCGGCTGCGGCAAGACGATCGCGCTGGCGAACAAGGAGATTCTGGTCATGGCCGGCGGCATCGTCACCGAGGCGGCGCGCCGACGGGGTGTCGCGATTCTGCCGGTGGACAGCGAGCACAACGCGATTCATCAGTGCCTGCACGGGCGGCGGCCGACCGAAGTGAAGAGGCTCGTGCTCACCGCATCCGGCGGACCGTTCCGGGGCTGGACGTCGGATCGTCTGGCCGCCGTGACCGCCGCCGATGCGCTGCGGCATCCGACCTGGCAGATGGGGCGCAAGATCACCATCGACTCGGCGACGCTGATGAACAAGGGGCTCGAGGTCATCGAGGCCCACTGGCTGTTCGACGTTCCCGCCGATCGCATCGACGTGGTCGTCCACCCGCAATCGGTGGTGCACTCGATGGTCGAACTCGTGGACGGCTCGTTCATTGCACAGCTGGGCGTGACCGACATGCGGCTGCCGATTCAGTACGCGTTTTCCTACCCCGACCGTTGGGCGGCGGCGCTGCCGCCACTCGACCTGGCGCGCGCCGGCACACTCGAGTTCTCGGCGCCCGACACCACGGCATTTCCCTGTCTGGCGCTGGCGTATCGGGCGCTCCGCGGCGCCGGCAGCCTGCCGGTGGTCCTGAACGCCGCCAATGAAGAGGCGGTCGCGCGCTTTCTCGACGGACGGCTGGCGTTTCGCGCCATCGGGCGCATCATCGAAGCGACCCTCGATGCGCACGACGCGTCTGACGTGACGTCGCTGGCCGAAGTGCGCAGGGTGGATGCATGGGCGCGCGACTATTCTCGGGAACTGGCCCGGGGAGTAGAATTGAAGGTCTGAGGTTCCGGAAGTGACGACATTCCTCTCGTTCGCGTTCGTGCTCGGCGTGCTCGTGTTCGTCCACGAGCTCGGTCACTTCCTTGCGGCCAAGCGCATCGGCATCAAGGTGTTGAAGTTCCAGCTCGGCTTCAACCCGACGATTCTGAGCGTGAAGCGCGGCGACACCGAGTACAGCATTGGTGCGCTGCCGCTCGGCGGCTACGTCAAGATGGCCGGCGAGAACCCAGACGAGGGGACCGGCAACCCGGAGGAATTCCTGTCGCGGACCAAGTGGGAGCGCTTCCAGGTGCTCTTCATGGGTCCGTTCATGAACCTGGCCCTCGCCTTCATCCTCACGGCCGTCGTGCTGTACCAGGGCGCGCAGGTGCCGGTGTTCGAAGACCAGCCGGTGGTCGTCGGTGCGGTGGAAGAGAACTCCGCCGCTGCCCGCGCCGACATCCGCCCCGGCGATCGCATCGTATCGGTCGCCGACACCCGGGTGCCGACATGGGAACAGTTCTTCCTGATCACTGCCTCGCGTCCCGAGCGCGATACCACCTTTGGCGTGGTGCGCGACGGCGTCGAGCGGACGGTCGAGCTGAAGATCGGCACCACCAAACAGGGGCGCTACGAGATCGGCGACATCGGCGTCCTGCCGGACGTCCATCCGCACGTACCGTCGGTGAATCCCGGCGAGCCGGCCGACAAGGCGGGCGTGAAGCCGGGCGACGTCATCACCGCCGTCAACGGCACGCGTGTGACGTTCCGCGGCGAGCTGCGTGAAGCCATCGCGTCGCACCCCGAGCAGCCGATCACGCTCTCGCTGCTTCGCGACGGTCAGCCGCTCGATCTGCAGGTCACGCCCGAGAAGCGCGGCGAAACCGGCTGGCTCGGCATCGGTCTGGCCGATGCCACCAAGAGCATCAAGCCGGGGTTCGTCGAAGCGCTGCGGCTGAGTGGCGAGAAGAACGTCCAGTACGCCGGTCTCATCTTCCAGACCGTCTGGGGCCTCATCACGCGCGAGACGAGCCCCAAGCAGCTGATGGGACCGGTCGCGATCGCGCAGCTCTCAGGCGAGTCGGCACAGCTCGGCTGGATCGCCCTCATCAGCCTGATGGCGTCGATCAGCCTCAACCTCGGATTGCTGAACCTGCTGCCGATTCCGGTGCTCGACGGCGGACACATCCTCATCATGGCGCTCGAAGGGGTGGCGCGCCGCGACTTCAGCATGCGGGTCAAGGAGAAGATGCTGATGGTCGGATTCGTCATCCTGATGATGTTGATGGTGACCGTCATCTACAATGACCTCACGCGTATCAGCTGGATCGAACGGCTGATGCCCTGGCGATAGGACACGGTCGCCGATCCCCCGCACGTCGCGCCGAGCTGGCCGTCGGAAACGCCCGCGGAACGCCGGAGGTCCTACGGCGTCTGTTTTGCAGAGCTGTGACGAACTGGAGGTTCTCGTGAAACTCATCCGATTGATGGGTCCCCTTGGCATGGTGTTGGCCCTCGTCCTCGCACTCGCCGCACCGGCTGCGGCACAGGGGCAGGGCGGCAGCATGACGAACACCGACATCCAGCGCCTGCAGGATGCCATCACCGATGCGCAGCGTGATGTCGCGGCCGCTCAGCGCGATCAGAGTTCACAGCTCGAATCGGCGCTCGACGACGCGCGCGACGACGTGACCTACTTCAAGGTGAAGATGCGGAAGGGCGAGTCGGTGCCGCGCAGCGAGTACTTCGATCTGCGCGACCGCATCGACGACATCCGGGCCCGCGCGCGGGGCGGCTCGTCCGGCCGCACCACCGCCTCCGGATCGACGTCGGGCACCTCGGCAGGGAACCCCTCCTCCTCGACGCGCAGCACCACTTCGCGCGGCGACGTGCCGGTCGGCACCGAGTTCGACGTCCGCCTCGGGTCGACGCTCAGTTCCGCGACCGCCTCGGTCGAGCAGCGCTTCGAGGCGACGACGATGGTCGACCTGATGGAGGGCGATCGTGTGCTCGTCCCGGCCGGGTCGACGATGCGCGGCGTCATCAGTTCGGTGACGAAGGCCGGTCGGCTCGAGCGGAAGGGCAGCCTGACGCTGGCGTTCGATCAGATCGACGTGCGCGGCAGGGAGCGGCCGATCCGAGCGACGGTGACGCAGGCACTCGAGAGCGAAGGGGTACGCGGCGAAGCGGCGAAGATCGGCACCGGTGCCGGCGTCGGAGCGATCATCGGCGGCATCCTCGGCGGCTTCAAGGGGGCGATCGCCGGCATCCTCATCGGCGGCGGCGGTACGATTGCCGCGACCGAAGGCAAGGACGTCGAACTGCCGGTCGGCACCGTGCTCCGTGTCCGTCTCGACGCGCCGCTCGATATCCGCTAGCCGGCCCCCAATCCGAACCCGGAGGCCTGCCGCCTCCGGGTGCAGCCCCGGCTCGGCCACGTCAGCCTCCGTCGCCCCTCACGACCTGCCCCAGCCGGGGAGTGCGGCCGCCTGCCGGATCCAGGCTGTCATCTGCGCCTCGTCCAGATCGTCCTCGTGAATGTCGATCCAGCGCGCCTCCTTGCCGGTGCCCCCGGACGGCGCCGGGCTCAGCGAGGTGCCCTGGAAGAACGTGACCTTGATGAAGCCGTTGAACACGTGGAAGCCGACGAACCAGCCGCGGCCCTCAAGGCCATAAAAGGGCGAGTTCCACTTGACCGCCTTTCGAACGCCGGGGACGTGGCGGACGATGAGCGCGTCGAGGCGGCGGCCGACATCGCGTTTCCAGCCGGGTATGGCGGCGAGGTAGGCCTGCACCGGGCGGTTCCCGTCACCCTTCGGGATCTGCGGGTTGCCGCCGGAGAGCAATGTCGGCTTCCGTGGCGCCGGGGCGGTCTTCTTCCCGGCCTTCCTGGTCGACGGTGCCGTCGACCTCGCGCCTCCCGCTGCGGCGGTCTTCGCCGCTGGCTTCCCGGACTTTTTCACGGACATGGCATAGACTCCCGGACGTCGGGCAGATAGTAGCAATTCGCCGCCTCACCCGTCTCTGCCCGCCCGTCGCGCCGGGATTGCTCGCGCCTGGCAGCCGGGCCCGGCGTGGGCGTCGTGCCGGGGACTCCACCTTCACCGACCCCCGCCGCCTGCAGTACACTGCCTGACTTATGAAACAGGCACTCTTCGCTCTGATCGCCGCTGCCGTGCTGGCGCCGTCGCTTGCGCTGGCGCAGCCGCAGGAGATCCCTCCGATCGCGACGCCGACCGACGTGAAGCCGGCAAGCATCACGTCCGAGGATGTCGAATACCCCTATCCGTCGAAGTACCTGCCGTTGACGCTCTACGGCCAGGACGTCCGGATGGCCTATATGGACGTGCCGCCGTCGGGAACGCCGAACGGCCACACGGTGATGCTGTTCCATGGCAACAACTTCGCCGGCTTCTACTTCGGCGTGATCATCGACGCCCTCCGCAAGGAAGGCTTCCGCGTGGTCGTCCCGGACCAGATTGGCTACGGCCGCTCGTCGAAGCCGATCATCCCGTTCAGCTTCCACGACCTGGCGCGCAACAGCCGCCAGCTGCTGCGCAGCCTGAACATCGAGAAGGCCATGATCGTCGGCCACTCGGCCGGCGGCATGCTGTCGGCCCGCTTCTCGAGCCAGTACCCCGACGCGGTCGAGCGCCTGGTCATCTACAACCCGATCGGCGTGCAGGACGGCCGTTTCGGCGGACGGCCGTCGGACGGGTTCGATGAGCAGTACAAGCGCACGCTCGCCACCACCTTCCAGCAGATCCGTTCCGGCATCGCCCGCTACGTCGCGCACAACCCGAAGGCCTGGACGCCGGAGTTCGAGAAGTACGTGCGCATCCGCTACGCCTGGACGCTGAGCGCCGACTGGCCGCACTACGCCAAGGTGCAGACGCTCATCGGCCAGATGCTGTCGCAGGATCCGGTGATCAACGACTGGGCGCACATCAAGGCACCGACCCTCGTGTTCGGTGGCGCCGAGGACTATCTCGCGGGAACGACGGCCAACTTCCAGGCGCGGATGAAGCACATCGCCGACACCATCCCGAACGGCAACGGCAAGCTGCACCTCATCCCCGGGCTGGGCCACGTGCCGCACCTCGAGGATGCCGCGAAAACGCTGCCGCCGCTCGTCGCCTTCCTCAAGGAAGGGGCGAAGTAGGGGGGCGCGGTAGGCCGGGTAGGGCGGGTAGGCCTGGTAGGGCGGGTAGGA
>CADEDC010000115.1 GCA_902825985.1 uncultured Acidobacteriota bacterium
CAGGTCCGCCAAACCTTCATTCCCAGTCTCGATTCGCCGCAAGTAGTTGAAGGCTGGTGCGGTTACGGCAATTCCAACAAAGCCGTTTCCGTCGAACGAAATTCCGTCAGGAAAGAACAGCTGTTGGAACCGCCGCCGCTATCCGAGTGACGCCTGCACCCGCGTGGACCGCAGCGTTGCGCGCGTTTTGAGTGTCAACCGAGGCGCTGAAACACCGCCGCACATCGCTTAAGATGACGTCGGGGTGCCACCCTCGGGACAGCCGAGCAGCACCCGTACGGTATCTTGATGGCGCCCGTTCTCGCGATGCGGAGGGTGGATGCCGCTACGAGGTCTCCGGACTGCAGGGTGAGCCATCAGGGTGCCAGAGGAGCGTAGATGCCTCAGTACGTGATCGAGCGGGACATACCTGGTGCCGGCTCGATGACCGAAGTCGAGCTACGGGAAGTGTCGCTCCGTTCCCTGGAAAGCCTCAAGGGAATGGGACAGGAGATTCAGTGGATCTACAGCTACGTGACTGACGAGAAGGTCTACTGCGTGTACCTGGCTCCGGACGAAACCGCCATTCGGGAACACGCACGTCGGGCCAGCATCCCCGCCAACCGGATCTCAGCCGTCAGACACCTGCTCGACCCGCAGAAGTACCAGTAGGATCGTTCGGGCGTCGCACGGCTCGCTCCGTCTCGAGGATCGAATCGAGCGTCGCCGCCCGCGCTTCCCGCCAGACCCGCGCAAACGTATCAGGACCGATGCGATCTCTGGCCTGCGTGAGCGTCTCGCCGATCCTCGCTTGCTCGGCGGGCTTCGCCGGCGCCCCAATCCGCTGACGTATGGCGGCAGCGGCACTGGCGAGCCTCACCGCCGCCTCATCACGGCGCTCACGGCCCGCACACGACGCCAACTGCTCGAGCTGCCGGGCGACGCCGCGCTGATGTCCCAGCTCGCGGAACACGGCCAGCGAATCGAGAAACGCATCGGTCGCGGCGGAATGGCGGCCGGTCTGGAGCTCGAGCTCGGCGATATCGGTCAGCACTTGGGCGATGCCCCACCGATCCGCCATCTGCCGGAACACCATCAAGCTCCGCTGATGGAGCACCCGTGCGCCCGCGTCGTCGGCCTGCGTCGCCGCCAACTTGCCGAGGCCGTTCAGCGCGGACGCGACGGTTCGCAGATCATTACGCGCCTCGGATGACGCAAGAAGATCCTCGAGGATGCTGCGGGCGAGGCCGACCTCGCCGCTGACCCGCGCGGCGTTTGCCATGTTGTATCGAGCCAGATCCACGGCGGTGGTCTCGCCCACCTGCTGCCACAGCGACACCGTCCTGGCGTGAAGGGCGGTGGCCTCCTCGTAACGTCCGCCATGCTGCGCCTGCCACGCCATCGCCATCATCGTGGTCGCAACACCACGGGTATCGCCGACCTGCTCATAGATCCTGTATGCCTCGTGACTGTACGCCTCGGCCGCGACGAGATCCCCCTGCACATCCGCCAGGACGGACGCGCCGTAGAGCGCGCGTGCACGCAGCGGCGTCGGATCCTCGGCCCCGGGTATCGCCAGTACGCGCGCAAGCGTCTCGCGCCCTTCGGTCACGTGCTCGCGCTGCTCCCAGAACCTGAACACCGACGCGCCGAGCCGCAGGGCCCACTCCACGTTGTGACGTTGGATGAGAACGTGAAACGCCGCGCGGATGTTGTCGTGCTCCGCGTCACACGTGCGCAACCAGGGTTCACGCTCCGGCGGATTGAGGGCGAGCGGCCCCTCCTCGGCCAGCACGAGCATGTAGGCGGCGTGTGCGCGGGCAGTGTCATCGGCGTCAGCGCTCTGCAGCAGTTGCTCGCGTGCGTACTCCCGGAATGTCTCGAGCATGAAGAACCGTGGCTCACCCTCATCCGCTGCCGGCCGTCCCAAGAGACTGTTGTCCACGAGGGATGTCACGCCGTGCAAGACGTCCACGCCGAGGTCCTCGCGCGCGTTGCACACGGCTTCGATCGCCTCGAACGTACAGCCGCCGACGAAGACCGCCAGACGTCGAAAGAGCTTCTGCTCTGCCGGCGTCAACAGGTCATAACTCCACGAGATCGTCCGGCGGAGTGTCTGCTGGCGTTCGGGAAGGTCCCGAGCCCCTCCGGTCAACAGTTCGAGCCGCCGTTCCAGACGGCCGTGCAGATCGGTCGGTGGCAAGATCTTGATGCGTGCCGCGGCGAGCTCGATGGCGAGCGGCAGCCCGTCTAAGCGCCGGCAGATGTCGACCACAGCGCGGACGTTCCTGGCCGTCAGCGTGAAGTCGGGCCGCACGGCTGAAGCACGTTGCACAAACAGCGCGACAGACGGCCACTCGATTGACGCAGCCGGTGACGGTTCGAAATCGCGGTCCGGCACTGGTAGCGGCGAGACCGGGAACTCCTGCTCGCCGTAGATGCGCAGGGCGTGGCGGCTGGTCACGAGCACGGTCAGCTCTGGGCTCGCGTCCAGCAGTTCTCGCACGATCGGAGCAGCGGCGGAGACCTGCTCAAAATTGTCCACTACGAGCAGGGTCGGTCCGCGCGCTGTCAGGTGCTCGCAGACGATGCCGACGAGCGAGCGACCGCTGCTTGCGGACACGCCAAGCGCGCGCGCCACGGTGGGCGCGACCAGATGCGGCTCGGTGATCGGCGCCAAGTCGGCGAACGCCACGCCTCCCTCGAATCGTTCCGCAATCTCGGTGGCGACATGCACGGCCAGACACGTCTTCCCGGTCCCGCCTGGCCCGGTGAGCGTCACCAATCGGACAGCTGACACGAGCAGGCGTCGTGTCAGGTCGGCGACCTCGCCGTCTCGACCGATCAACGGCGTGCGCCGTGGCGGCAGCGTGTGCGTGAGCTCGCTCAGCCTCGGCCCGGCACCGCCCAGCACGACCGGCTGCGATGGCGTGACCGCCAGCTTCGACAGCTCCGTCGCGATGTCGGCGGCGCTCGGCCGCTCGGCCTCGAATGTGTGCAGCATCCCGAGGAGCAGCGGCTCGAGCACCGGCATGTCGGGGATTCCGGAGGGAAGGCCGGCACGGGTCGCGTCATCGCGTGCCGCACGCGGTGACGCCGCGCCGAACGGGTGGGCGCCCGAGGCGAGCTCGAAGACCACCACGCCCAGCGAGAACACGTCGCTCGCGGCCGTGGCGGCATCGCCGCGGGCCTGTTCAGGGGACATGTAGCGCGGCGTACCCAGAATCGTGCGCGACTGCGTGACGGCGCTCGCCGTAGACGGTCGCGGCGCGAGTCGCGCCAGGCCGAAGTCGAGCAGCTTCACGTATCCGTCGCCGCGGACCATGATGTTCTCGGGCTTGATGTCCCGATGGACGATGCCAGACGCGTGCGCGACGGACAGAGCTCTCGCCAGTTGCGCGCCGATGCGGGCAACTTCCTCGAGACCAAGGCGACGACCGATGTAGCTCGTGAGTGATTGGCCTTCGACGAGCTCCATGGCCAGGAAGCGACGACCGCTGAGCTCACCGACCTCGTAGATCGTTACGATATTTGGGTGGTTGAGCGACGATGCGGCGCGCGCTTCCTGCTCGAAACGACGTACGGCATCTGGATTCCCCGTGAGTGCGGGATGGAGCAGCTTCAAGGCCACGTCGCGGCCCAGCCGCGTGTCGTGCGCCTTGTAGACCTCACCCATGCCACCCGTCCCAATGAGCGAGAGGATGTCGTAGGGGCCGGCACGACCGGAAAGCGTATTCGCGCCCTCCTCGTGGGCGATCCGCTGGGCGGCCACGGTGATCGCCGACGACAGGATGAAGTCACCGGCGGCCTCGTCCGCCGTCAGCAGCGATGCCACTTCCTGCCGTAGCTCAGGGTCCCCGGCACAGGCATCATCGAGAAAGCGTGCGCGATGGTCGCGCGGCAAGTCCAGCGCGGCGTGGTACAGCTGCGCGATCTGCTCGTACCTCTCTGGCGTCATCCGCGGTGGCTCAGCTCTCGATACAGCCATGCCCGCGCCAGACTCCAGTCACGCCGCACCGTGCCGACCGACACGTTGAGCACATGGGCGGTCTCCTCGAGGTCGAGCCCCCCGAAGAATCTCAACTCGACCACGCGGCTCTGGCGCGCATGCAGTCCCTCGAGAGTCGAGAGCGCCTCGTCAAGGGCCACCAGGTCGCTGCTCGTGTCCAGCGGTAACTGCTCGGCCTCCGACAGCGATACGTGAAGCGGTGCGCCGCCACGCTTGACGCGGGCGCGCGCTCGCGCGTGGTCCACAAGAATGCGCCGCATGATCCGGGCGGCCATGGCGAAGAAGTGCGCGCGATTTTGCCAGCGGACGCCCTTCGAATCCACCAGCCGTAGGTAGGCCTCATTGACGAGGGCAGTGGCCTGGAGCACGTGCCCCGGGCGTTCGCCCGCCATGTAGCGCGCGGCAAGCCGATGCAGCTCCTGATGGACGAGCGGCGTCAGCACGGCGAGTGCCCCCTCGTCGCCGCGGCCCCATGCCACCAGCAACTCCGTGACATTCGCGCTAGGACTCATCCGTACCCGACAACGGCCTGTTCAGAAGAAGGTTAGCACTTTCGGCACCGGCCGGCGCCTTACCTAACAAGGAGAGACGTTCATGCACACAGGAAAGCTGCTCGGTATCACCACGGTCTGTTCACTCTTGGCCACAACGAGTCTTGGGGCGGGAGCACCACACTCCAGCTCGGCCGTCGTGTTGAAATGGAATCAGGTTCTTCAGAACACGCTCGCCGCGCCAGGCAATCCCCTCACGCCTCGGTCGTACGCGATGATGCACATCGCGATGTTCGATGCCGTCAACACGATCGAGCGCGAGTTTGAGCCGTATCGGGTCCGACTGCGGCACGGTGGCGGATCGCCGCACGCGGCCGCGGCGCAGGCCGCGCACGATGTGCTCGTCGCCCTCAATCCATCGGCGGCCGGCTCATACGATGCCGCGCTGGCCGAGGATCTCGGCGATCGACCCTCCGGATTCATCCTTCGCGGCGCCCAGCTCGGCGCGCGCGTGGCCAAGGAGATTCTCGCGTGGCGCCAGAATGATGGCTGGGTCGTCTCGCAGTTTCCGCCGTATGCCGAGCCTCCCTTCCCAGGACGGTGGCAACCGACCCCTCCGGCCAACGCTCCGGCTGCGTTCACCCACTTGCAGCAGGCCACGCCGATGGCGACGCTCTCCGCCACGCAGTTTCTACCGTCGCCCCCGCCGTCGCTCACGAGCGCGCGATACGCCGCCGACGTGAACGAGGTGAAGCGCCTGGGCAGGGTCGACAGCGCCGAACGGACCGACGAGCAGACGGCCATCGCGCGACTCTGGTCGGGCGTCGGAACCACGACGGGGTTCTTCGCCGTCTGGAACAAAGTGACCGGCGATCTGGTCCTGGCGCGCAGTGCGTCGCTCGTCGAGGCCGCCCGCCTGTTCGTGCTCGTGAACGTCTCGATCCACGACGCCCTTCAGACCACACAAGCTA
Source organism: uncultured Acidobacteriota bacterium (assembly GCA_902825985.1). Classification (GTDB taxonomy): domain Bacteria; phylum Acidobacteriota; class Vicinamibacteria; order Vicinamibacterales; family CAVVIG01; genus VFZL01. The sequence goes on from CADEDC010000115.1 coordinate 5,451, forward strand.
GCAAGTTCGTGTACGGCGTGTGGAGGCCGGTCACCGCGATTCGCGCCGCCGACACCGACGCGAACCCCGACACTGATCCAGATCCGGCGTGGCTGCCTCTGATCCCGACGCCCCCCTATCCTGCGTATGCGGGGAACCTCGCAGCCATAGGTGCGAGCGCGGCGCGCACGCTCGAGTTGGCGGCCGACACCAACGGTGCGCCGGTCGCGGTCGTCTGGAAGCAGACGGGTCTCCCCGATGTCACTCGCCACTTCAACGGTTTCAGAGAAGCCGCGGATGAAGAGGCCATGGCCCGCATCTACGGAGGCGTGCACTATCGCTTCGATCAGGAGGCCGGTCAACAGATCGGACGCTCGGTCGCGGAGTTCGTCTTCGCGAACGTGATGACCCCGCGTCGGGGGGACCACTGAGGCAAGCGACGTCAGCGTACAGAGAGGTGACGCACATGACGATTCTGGAGACCCAGACCCAACGAGCGCTGACAGACGATCTGCGAGCCCGGGTGCTGGGTCCCGTGCTGCGGAGCGGCGACGCCGGCTACGACGAAGCACGTTCCGTGTGGAACGCGATGATCGACAAGCGACCTGCGGTCATCGTTCGCTGTCTCGGCGTTGCCGACATTGTCGCCTCGGTACAGGCGGCCCGTCGCCACGGGATTGCGCTCTCCGTCAAGGGTGGTGGCCACAACATCGCCGGGTTGGCCGTGTGCGATGGCGGGCTGACGCTCGACATGTCGCTCATGCGCGGCGTCTGGGTCGATTCGGCCGTGGGCCTCGCGCGCGCCCAGCCCGGATGTCTGCTCGCCGATGTCGATCGGGAGACCCAGCTCCACGGTCTGGCCGCGGTCCTCGGGTTCGTGTCGAACACGGGTTGCGCGGGCCTCACGCTCGGCGGCGGATTCGGATATCTCAGCCGTCGCTTCGGGTGGACCAGCGACAACCTGTCCGCCGTCGATCTCGTCACGGCCGACGGCCGGTTGGTTCGTGCGTCCGAGCGAGAGAACAGCGACCTCTTCTGGGCACTGTGCGGCGGAGGTGGGAACTTCGGCGTGGCCACGAGCTTCGAGTACAAGCTCCATCCGGTAGGCCCTGACATCATCGCGGGCGCCATCGCCTGGCGCGGTGAGGAGGCGGAGCGTGTCCTCGACATGTACCGTGCGTTCGTGGCTCAGGCCCCGCGCGAGCTCACGTGTGTCGCCGCTCTGCGTGTGGCACCTCCCGCGCCTTGGCTCTCCAGGGAGGTGCACGGAAAGCCGATCGTTGCGATGTTCGTGTGCCATTCTGGACGGCTCGCTGACGGAGCAGAGGCGGTCGCGCGGCTCAAGGCCTTCGGCAAGCCGGTCGGCGACATCGTCCAGAAGCGGACGTACGTGTCGCAACAGAGCTTGCTCGATGCCACGCAGCCCAGGGGACGACGCTACTACTGGAAGTCCGAATACCTACGGGGCTTCGAGCCTGCGCTCTTCGCTCGAGCCGCCGAGCACGCGGGCCGGATCGCCTCGCCTCACTCGGCGATCCTGATCTTTCCCATCGACGGTGCAACCAACGAGCGGTCCGAGGTGCATTCCGCGGTCGGCAATCGGGATGCGGCGGCCGTGATCAACATCGCGAGCGCGTGGGAAGACGCCCGAGACGACGCGGCGAACATCGAATGGGCGCGCGCGGCGTGGAGGGATATCCGCGCGTTTTCGACCGGTGGCACCTACGTCAACTTCCTGACAGAAGAGGAGGGGCCCGACCGCGTTCGTGCGGCGTATCGGACCAACTACGCCAGGCTCGCCGAGATCAAAGCGACATGGGATCCGGAGAACGTCTTCCGGACCAACAAGAACATCGCTCCGGCGGCGACCTGAGCAGCGGTCGGTCGTGCCGTCGGCCCACGGATGCTTCCCGAGCGCGAACTGCTCGCCGACTGCGCTCCAGAAGCTGGGCAGGCGGGCGCCGGCGGACACGATCGGCGGCGGGTGCGCAGGTGCCGTCCTCCCGATGCAGAGGTCGTCTTGCCGGGCCCCGCGAGGTACAGTGACGGCAGGGACACATACCGGTGAACGACCGCTTCGTCGTCCTCGTGACCACAGCAGCCCCGCTGCTCCACGACTCCACCCGTGAGCTCGCCAGCCGCCTGGCCGCACGCGCCAACGCCGTGCTGCTGTTCCTCCACGTCATCGCCGCGACGCCGGGCGACGAAGCGATGCTCCACTCCGGCGTCGATCTGGCCAGCGGCGAGACCGAGTCCTGGCTGAAGAATCTGCGGCCGTCCCAGGCCGGTGTCCCGTTCCGGCACCGCTTGGAGCTGGGCGACCCGGCCGACATCGTCGCCCGGTTCGTGCGGGACCATTCGGTCGAGCTGATCGTCGCTGAAGAGCCGCCGCGCGGGCGGGTGTCGGAGCTGATCTGGCGTGGCCTCGCCGAGCGGCTCATCCGCCGAGTCGAATGCCCGGTGGTCGTCGGCGGCCCAGGTTTCCTGCGCTCGCATCCGGGCCCCGCGCCGCTGGTGCAGGCGCCGCTGAAACCGGCCGTCGTCGCCCAGCTGCTCAACGCGATGGTCGAGGCCCGAGTCGACGCGCTCCGCAACTGGATGGACCACGCCGCCGAGTCCGTGGGGCGGATCGCCGCGAGCGACACCGTGCACGCCGTCGTCTCGCTGGCTCGCGACGACGAGCCACTCGAGGCTTCGCTGGAGCGACGGCTCCTCGTCGAGCTGGACGAGCATCAGCGGGCGCTGCGATCGATGGGCTGGCAGCTCACGACGGCCCGCCGCCGTTGGGGCCGGACGCTGATGCCCGAGCACGGCTCGGCGCCGTCAGCCTTCATCCGGCGCGTACACGACCTCGGCCGGAGCACATCGCTGCCGTTGGCGCTCGACCAGGGCGCCGAGCGGCTCGTGATCCTGGCCGGGGCGCGCGTCGCCGCCGGCGCAGGCGGACTGCTGCTCTTCGCGTTCGACGCCGAAGATGATTTCCTCCGTATTCTCGGCCAGCCCGGCCCGCTGCCGACGTTCGAGACCTACGCCTTCGACGAGGACGGGCTGATGCTGTCCAACAGCCGCTTTCCCGAGCATCTGATCGCCTCGGGACTGCTGGCCGCCGAGGGCGAGCAGACGCCGCTGCGCCTCCGCGTTGCCGAACCCTCGGAGGGGCCCGTCGAATGCTGGCCCCTGACGCGCATGGCCGAGGACGCGACACGTCACCACAACGGCTTCGACACGCGCGGCTATCGAGACTATCGCGGCACGCCGGTGGTCGGCTCCTGGCGCTGGGTGCCCGAGTACGGGTTCGGGGTCGCCGCGGAGGTGGACCAGGCCGCGGCCTATCCCGACATCGCACCGGCCGTCGAGACGCCGAACAGAACCCCGGAGCGCTGAAGGCCTGGCGCCGCGCCACGCTGTTGTCGTCTCGTCCACGGAACTTCGCCATGCGCATCGCGTGGACGGGGACTCAGGGATGTCGACGATGCGGGCGTAGACCTGGTTGCGCAACAGGACACCGACCGCAGCCGCGTACGCCCACGCTGTCGATGCGGTCACGCACGTGGCCACCGGCCATCACGAGCGGGAACACTGGCTCTCGCTATTCGCGGTGTTCCTGCTGACCGAGACGCCGTGGCGCCGCGGGGCGCGACATCGTGCGCAGTTGCGTGATCTCGGATGGCGCCAGTTGGACTTTGGTCCGTACCGCCGCTAGAATCACCTCGCGACGCCACGACGTCCGGCATTCCCGCGAGTCCCACAAAATGACCCCGACCGTTCGCGCGACCCTGATCGCATTCGCCGCTCTCGCCTTGGGCCCGCGCGTCGCGTTGGCCGACGACCTCCGGCTTATCAAGCTCACGAGCGTCTGCACGGCCGTCAACAACTTCGTGGATCTGCCGCCGGTCGGGCCGAGCACCGGTGACATCTACGTGTGGGTCGACGACCTGCTTGCAGCCGACGGCACCACCAGGGTGGGAGACGCCTCGGGCCGCTGCAACCTCATCGACGCCACCGTCGGCTCGTTCGGCTGCACCACGGTGAGCCGGTTCCGCAACGGCACGATCACCACCGAAGGCCTCCTCTACAACGTGCCCGGTATCGTCAGCGTCGGCGCCATCACGGGCGGCACCGGGGCGTTCCGTGGCGTCGAAGGCGAGGCCACCGTCGACATCGGCTCGCCCTGCGGTCCGCACAACGTCACGTTCAAACTGAAAAAGTAGCGGCTCAGAACTCGCTGGATGTGCCGGCACCGCGCCGATTCTGCCGGCGCTAGTGCCCGTCTGGTCGCTTCCGGGTTGCCACGTAGAGGTCGTTCGTCGTCCCCGTCTCGGCGTCGGGCCGACTCGACCCGAAATACAGGCGCTGTCCGTCTCGCGAGATGGTGGGCCGTGTCTGGGACAACCCCTCGAGGTTGACGTTTGCATCCAGGCGGCGGGGTGACGACCACGGCTTGAACACGCTCGCGCGTGTGGCCGTGAACACCTGCGGCAGCCCGCCGTCGCGCGTCGAGTCGAAGACGATCTCCAGGCCGTCTTTGCGGACGTTGGGCCGCGAGTCCTGCAAACCGCTGTTCAGCTCGGCGACCGGCTCCACGGCGCTCCACGTGCCATCGTCCCCGAGCGCGCTCACGAAGATGTCGTGCGTGCCGAAGCGGTTGCTCGAGAAGTACAGCAGCGTCCGGCCGTGCGCCTGGACCAGTGACGGCGAGAATTCTTCGAACCCGCTGTTGACGTCGCAGCCGAGGTGCTGCGGCGCCAGCCAGACACCGTTCGGCTGCAGCCGTGTGTAGTAGATGTCCGGGTTGTTGGCAGCCCCGCCACACTGGTTGCCGCGCGAGCTCACGAAGAGGAGCTGGTTCCCCGGGAGTGGCGTCGGGCAGAAGTCGTTGGCCATGGAATTGACCGGTTCGCCGACGTTCACCGGGGCACTCCACGGACTATGCCGGGTCGGGCGGAATGCGACCCAGATGTCGTTGGTGCCCGGTCCGATGCCGCCGGCCCGGGTCGACGCGAAGAACAACATGTGGGCATCGGGCGACTCGGCCGGGCAGCCCTCGCCCGCGGCGGTGTTGATGCCGAGCCGGCCGCCGGGATCGACACTCGCGGCGGGTCCCCACTGCCGGCCATGGGCCGGGTTCGCGCGCGGCTGGGCGGCCAGCGGCAGGACGAGCGTGCCGAGCAGCAGGGCCGCGCCGGCCAGCGTCACGCAGGCGGGGCCGCGAGCAACGGACGTCGTTCGGTTGATACTATCGAAGCGTTCTGTGCGCGGATTCGCAGGGGTCATGACGGTCTCTCCGGTGCGGTTGGCGCCAGCCACTACGGCCGGTGGCCCACGACTGAGAGCGTGCGCCTGCGCAGCCGCGAAGTCGTGGGAGCGGCGGGGGAATTCCAGGGGAGTTCTATGACGCCATGATGGTTCGCTTTGGGCGCTTCATCCTCGATACCGCACGCAGGCAAGTGCGCACGGACGATGCCGTGCGGCACCTCACCCCCAAAGCGTTCGACCTCTTGGCGCTGCTGGTTCGGGAGGCGCCGCGTGTGGTGCCGAAACAGGAGTTGCACGAGCGGCTCTGGCCCGATGCCCATGTCTCCGATGCCACCCTGGTCGGGCTGGTCAAAGAGATCCGGCGGGTGCTGGACGACCACGAGGCCGACGCCCCGATCATCCGGACCGCACACCGCGTCGGCTACGCCTTCACCCCGGACGTCGTGACGTCCGAATCGGCGCGTCGGGTCGCTTCAGGCGGCAGGTACTGGCTGGTGTTCGGCGACCAACGCATGCTGCTCAGCGAAGGTGAGAACGTCGTCGGGCGGGATCCGGCGTCCGGCGTGCACGTGGATCATGCCGGCGTGTCACGCCGGCATGCTCGCATCACCGTGACCGGCG
>CADEDC010000116.1 GCA_902825985.1 uncultured Acidobacteriota bacterium
GAAAGCGTGTGTAGGGGAAACTCTACCGAGGGTTCGAATCCCTCTCTCTCCGCCATCCTTCGCTGACCCCAGTCAGCTGAGGATATTGTCGACGGCGCATCGCCCACCTTCCGCATCCGGAACCTGACCTGAATCCCTTCACGGCCGCCTGCCAATCCGCGCGCCGAGAACCTCGTCGACCGCGCCGGGCGGCCAGTGCCGCTCGTCCACACGCGCCAGCTCCGGCACATCACCAGCACCGTCGCCGCCGCCGCACACTCTATTGACCTGCTCGCACGCCATCGACTCGCGCCCGGGATGGCCGTGCCGCGTCACTCGGCCGCCCCTCCCTCATGCCCCCGTCGACTACAATCGCGCCGACATGACAGCACCCGATCCACCGCGCCGACAGCTCGGTCAGACCGACCTCCACGTGCATCCCCTGTGCCTCGGCGGCAACGTCTTCGGGTGGACGGCGGACGAACCGCAGTCGTTCGCCGTCCTCGACGCCTACGCCCGGGCCGGAGGCAATTTCGTCGATACCGCCGACGTCTATTCCGCCTGGATCCCCGGGAACCAGGGCGGCGAGTCGGAAACCATCATCGGCCGGTGGATGAAATCGCGTCGCAATCGCGACGGGATGGTGATCGCCACGAAAGTGGGCAGTGGACCGGGTGTCACCGGTCTCGCCGCCGCCACCATCGCGGCGGCGGCCGACGCATCGCTCCGCCGCCTCGGCATCGACCGCATCGACCTTTACTTCGCGCACATCGACGATGCCAAGACGCCGCTGGACGAGACGCTGGGCGCGTTTGACGCACTGGTCGCCGCCGGGAAGGTCCGCTACATCGCCGCCTCCAACTACAGCGCTCCACGCCTCGCCGACGCGCTCGCCATCTCGGACCGGAACGGACTCGCACGCCACGCCGCCCTGCAACCGCACTACAGCCTCGCGCATCGTCGCGACTACGAAGGCCCGCTGCAGGACCTCTGCGTCCGCGAAGGCATCGCCTGCGTCCCGTACTTCTCGCTGGCCATGGGCTTCCTCACGGGCAAGTACCGCCCCGGCACGGTCGTCGACAGCCCCCGCGCGACGGGCGCCGCGGCGTATCTCGACGCCCGCGGGCTGAAGCTGCTGGCGGCGCTCGATGAGCTCGCTGCCGTGCATCGCACGACGGTCGCCGCCGTGGCGCTCGCCTGGCTGCGGCAGCAGCCGTCGGTCGTGGCGCCGATCGCCAGCGCCCGCACGCCGGCGCAGCTGGCCGAACTGCTGCCGATGGCAACGCTCAGCCTCGCCGCCGCCGAGGTCGCCAGGCTCTCGGCGATCTGAAGCGGCACGCCGGGCTCGCGCTCGCAGCGACTGCGGGATCTCTCGCCGGACGTCGCGTTAGCCGGCAGGACCCGACTGATCGACAAGCACGCGGTCCGGGGAGCTCAACATGGTGAGTCAGAAGATCCTGGCATCCGGGCTGGCGTGTGCCATCGCCCTCCAGAGTGTGCCCACGACCTTCGCGGCCGAGCGGCGTGTGCCAGACGGCACCCGCATCGCGGTCCGCTTGATGGAACAGATCTCGTCGGCGACGATGAAGGAGAACGACCCGGTCAATTTCGCGGTCGTCGAGGACGTGACGATCGACGGAGAAGTGGTGATCAAGCAGGGAACGCCGGTCCGCGGCGTCATCGTCGAGGCCGCCGCCAAGCGCCGCATGGGGCGCGCCGGCAAGATGATGTATACGGTGAACGAAACCAAGGCCATCGACCGCGGCGTCATCAGCCTGCGGGCGGTGCAGGACCGGCGCGGCGACAGCCACGTGACCTCCACCGCGGTGACGACGACGGCTGTGGCGGTGTTCGTGCCGGTGGCGGCGCCGTTCTTCCTGCTGCGCAAGGGCAAGGACGTCGTCGTCCCCGAAGGCACGCGCGTCGACGTGTTCGTCGACGGCGACCATACGATCGCGACCGCGCCCGCGCCGGACCCGGTGCCGCAGACGGTCACCGCCCGCGCGACGGGGACGACGGCGGCTGGCGCGCCGGCCACGGCGCAGGCCGGCACGGTCGCCACGGTCGGCGCGATGACGAATGCCGACGTCGTCCTGCTGCACAAGGCGGGGCTCAGTGCCGACGTCATCCTGGCCAAGATCATGGCGTCTCCGGCAGCGTTCAGCGTCGAATCGCCGGATCTGGTGGCGCTCAAGAAAGCCGGGGTTCCGGAGCAGGTCATTACCGCGATGGTCGCGGCGCGGTAGCACCGTCGCTGGCGGTGCGACAATGATCGAATGCCGGAACTCCCGGAAGTCGAAGCGGTCCGCCGCGAGCTCGAGCCGGTGCTCGTGCCGGCGCGGATCGTGTCGGTGACCTTGAACCGTGACGGGCTGCGGCGCCCGTTCCCGCCCGATTTCGCCGCCCGCCTGACGCGCCAGACGGTCACCGCGCTGGACCGTCGCGGCAAGTACATCCTCGCAAGGCTCGCCTCCGGCGACACCCTGCTGATTCATCTCGGCATGTCGGGGTCGTTCCGTATCGAGCGCGGTGACCCCGGGCCGGCACCGCAGGACAAACATGACCATGTCGTTTTCGGCCTCGCCTCGGGCGCCCGCCTCGTCTTCAACGACCCACGGCGATTCGGCGTCCTGGATTTGTTGGCGCCGGGCGCCGAATCGGCCGTCCTCGCCCTCGGTCCCGAGCCGCTCGACGATGCCCGCTTCGACGGTGCGGCGCTGGCGCGCGCCTGCGCCGGATCGCGCGCCCCGTTGAAGGCCGTGCTGCTCGACCAGCGCGTCGTGGCCGGCCTGGGCAACATCTACGCTGTCGAGGCACTGCACGTCGCCCGGCTGTCGCCCCGTCGCCGGGCGGCGACTATCGCGACCCGCGACGGACGCCCTCGCGAACTGGCCGACCGGCTCGCTGCCGCCATCAAGACGGTGCTCAGCCGGGCGATCGCCCGCCACGAACGTCCGTATCGGGCCTCCCGGTTTCTCGTCTACGACCGTGCCGGCGCACCGTGCCCGCGCCGTGGCTGTCGCGGCACCGTCCGGCGCCTCGTCCAGAGCGGCCGGTCCACCTTCTACTGCGCCACCTGCCAGCGCTAATCGCCGCCGAATCGGGTATTCTGCCGCTACCCATGCGACGCACCCTTGCCGGCCTGCTGATGGCTGGCGCACTCGCGGCTTCTCTTGGTCCCACGCTTGCCGCCCAGCCGCCGGCCGGCGCCGGGCGGTCCCCGGCGATCCCGCGCCTGGCGGACGGCCATCCCGACATGCAGGGTGTGTGGATTCACGGAACGCTGACGCCCTTCGAACGGCCGGTCGATCTCGGGACGAAGGCGTTCTACACCGCCGAGGAACTGCGGACGGTCGAGGCGCAGATCGCCGCACGGCGCAACGCCGCGCGGACGACGACGCGCGCCGGCGATGTCGGCGGCGACAACGAGGCATTCGTCGACTCCGATTACGCGTGGCTGTCAACCCGGCAGACGTCGCTGCTGGTCGAGCCGCCGGACGGCCGGCTGCCGGTACGGCCGGACGCCCTGAAGCGGGCCGCGGTCAATCTCGAGAGCCGGGACGACCCGGAGACGATGAGCCCCTGGGACCGCTGCATCACCCGTGGACCGACACTGATGCTGCCGGCCGGCTACAACAACGGCACCCGCATCGTCCAGACGCCTGGGCTGGTCACGCTCGAGGCGGAGATGGTCCACGAGGTGCGCGTCATCCCGACCGACGGACGCCCGCATGTGGCCGGTCACCTGCGCACGTGGCTCGGCGATCCCCGCGGGCGGTGGGAAGGCGACACCCTGGTGATCGACAGCACCAACTTCCACGACCGCGGCTGGATTTCCACGCATGCCGGCTCCGGCCGGCTCCGCGGCCTGCCGAACAGCGAGGCGCTCCACGTCGTCGAACGCTTCACGATGACTGCAGCGGATACGATCGTCTACGAGATGACCGTCGACGACCCGGCGGTCTACACGAGGCCCTGGACCGTGTCGGTGCCGCTGACCCGCGACGACACCTACGTGATCTACGAAGCCGCCTGTCATGAAGGCAATCAGGCGATCGAGCTGGTGCTGCGCGGTGCCCGTTTCGAAGAGCGTCAGGTGAAGTCGCCGCCGGGGAAGCCGTGAGCGGCGCCCTCCGATGGCCCGGTTTCCACCGATGATCCAGTTTTCCGCGCCATGACGCGTTTCCTCCCAGAGCCCAAGTGCTCTCAAGGAGACGCCCATGAATGTCCGCTCGTTTCTCGCTGCCACCCGACTCACCGCCGTCGCCACCGGCCTCATCGTCGCCCTCTCCGGCACGGCGTCCGCGCAGTTCCAGATCCCGATTGGCCAGTTCCTCGGCTATAACCTGGTCGACCTTGGCGCCGCGCTTCCGGGCTGGAGCTTCGCCACCGCGATCAATCCATGGGGCCAGGTGGTCGGCGACATGAAGGAGCCGAGCGGTGAGCTCCGGGCCTTCCGGACCCAGGCGAACCAGCCGATTGTCGCCTACGTCGACGACCTCGGCGTGATGTCGGGCAACTACCGCAGCTATGCCCATGCAATCGACAACTACGGTGTCGTCGTCGGCAGCTCGGTGCGGAACAGCCCGTCGATTCAGAGCCGCGCCTTCCGATGGGGATACAACGGTGCGGTGATGGAGGATTTGCACCCCGCCACCGGCGCCACCGACACCTTCGGCCGCGGCACGAACGACTACAGCTGGAACGTCGGCTACTACAAGACCGGCAGCCTGTCGCGCTCGTTCCTCAGCTTCGGCCCCGGCTGGACCTATCTCATCGACGCGTGGCTCGGCTCGCCGGCACAAAGCGAGACCTACGACATCAACAACCTGTCGCAGTGGGTCGGCTGGAAGGCGGCGACATTGTCATCGCAGCCGCGCGCCTATCTCTTCGATGCGGCCGCCAACAAATGGCGTCTGACGGAAATCGGCACCTTGCAGGGCGGCATCTGGAGCAAGGCCTACGCGATTGGCGAGAACCGCCACGTCGTCGGCGAGTCGGACAAATGGGTCGGCATGCAGCGCTGGACGCATGCGTTCCTGTTCCGGGATGCGAACGACAACGGCACGGTGGAGCCCGGCGAGCTGGTGGACCTCGATAGCCAGAACTCGTTCCAGAGCGGGGCGCTTGCGGTGAACTACGCCGGCGTCGCGGTCGGCTACACGGGTTCGCCGGACGTCGTCTACGGCACGTCGCGCGCCACCATCTTCTCCGGCGGGGCGATGACCGATCTCCATACGCAGGTGCGCGGCGGCACCAACGGCTGGACGCTGCGGACGGCGGCCGGCATCAACGATGGCGGCCAGATCGTCGGCTTCATGGAAGACAGCAACCCGGACAAGGCGGCGCGAGTCCGCCACGCCTATCGCCTGGATCCGGTGTACGGCCGCTACTTCATCCGCTAGGTTGGGGCGTGGCCCTTCCGCCCAGCGCGGCGGGGCCACCTCGCCCGGCGTCTACCGGCTGCCATCACGACGCGGGGTGCGATCCGGGTAGGAGCGTCACCGAAGCACTTCACGAAGCAGCAGGCGGGCCTTCTCCCAATCGCGGCGAACCGTCCGGTCGGTCAGGCCGAGCGCCTGTGCAATCTCCGGCTCCGTCATGCCGCCGAAGTAACGCATCTCCACCACCTGGGCCAGCCTGGCGTCGGCGGCGGCCAGCGTGTCGAGTGCCTGATGCACCTGCAGGATTTCCTCGGCACCACCGTCGCGCCCGCTCAGGCCCAGCCGCGTCGTCAGAACGACGTGCGGTGCATCACCTCCGCGCCGGTCGGCCTGGCTTCGCCTTACGAGATCGACGATGACCGAGCGCATGACCTGGCCGGCCCAGCGCAGGAAGTGGACACGGTCCTCGATCCGCAGCTGGCCGCTGGCGGCAAAGCGCAGGTACGACTCGTGGACCACCGAGCCGGTGTCGAGCAGGGCGCCGTCGCGCGCCCCACCGCGCAGGCGCGCGTGCGCCATCCGGCGCAGCTCGGGATAGGTGGCGGCGAAGAGCGCATCGGCGGCGGCACGGTCGCCGCCGCTCGCCCGCTGAATGAGCTCGGTCAGGTTGACCGCTGACATCGATCCACTTATATCAGAGCTCATTGGTGGCTGGCGGCGGAGCCTTACCGGGGCTCGGTGCGCGGTGGGCGGATCGGCCGCACGGCGGCGGGGAAGTCCGGGTGCCGGCGGACCGCCGCGAACGACGCATCGACATGAATCGCGGGATTCCGATAACCGGCGTCAACCGCCTGCCTCAACAGCGTAACCGACTGTTCCGGATCACCGGCACACGCATAGTGCCGGGCGTGCAGGTGCAGGCGGTCGGCCGCAGTGGCCTGGGCATCGTTCGTCTGGATTTCCAGCGCCCGAAGGCGCCAGCGTTCCGCATCGTCACGCGACCGCTGGGCCGCCAGGATGCAGGCCTTGGCCCAGGCTGCGTCAGCCGCGATGCTCTTGTTGCCAGCGAGGCTCTGGCTGTCGATGACCTGCGTCGTCAATGCGATGGCGCGCGCGAACCGGCTCGCCCAACGCTCGTGGTGCGACAGCTGGATACGGCTGGTGGCCAGCGCCACGTCGGCTTCAGGACTGTCCGGCTGCAGGCCGACGAGCCGTTCGAGCACCGCCCGTGCCTCCGCCGGGCGCCCGAGTTTCGTGTAGAGCATCGCGCGGGTGTTCTCGCCCGTGAGAATGAGACCGTGCTGAGGCTTGAAATGCTTGCGGAGAATCGACAGGGCAGTGTCGATCTGCTCCAATGCCTGGTGGTAGTCTCCGGCATCTTCGTTGATGCGGGCCAGGTTGATCCGCGCCGACGCCAATGCCGGATGATCGGCGGCGTAGATGCGCGACGACACCGCGAGATCGCGCTGCTGCAGCTCCAGAGCGCGGTCCAGATTGCCGAGCATTCGTTCGACCATGGCCAGGTTGCCGAGCAGCACGCCGACGCGCGGGTCGGCGTCGCCGTAGCTGTTCGTCAGGATCGGCAGCGACCGCTCGTAGGTGTCGCGCGCTTCCGCGAAGCGCCGCATCCGCGCCTGCAGGGCCCCGATATTGAGCAACAGACCACCGGCGTCGCCATGGTCTGCGCCCTTGGCAGCGACGATGAGATCGTGGGTGCGGCGATATAGGGCCAACGCTTCGTCGGGGTGGCTGGTGCGCAGCAGCAATGCCAGCTCATTGAGAATCTGGCCGAGCTCGTCGGGGTCGCTGCCTGGACGATGTTCCGCCAACCGGAGCGCCTCGCGCAGCGAGCGTTCGGCCCCGGCGGCGTCGTCCACGCGGCGCTGCAGCTGGCCGAGCAGCGTCAGGGCGACGACGAGCTCACGCTCGCCTTCCTCCCCGGCGGCACGGGCGGCGGCAACCGCCTGCTCGAGCTGCGGCCGTGCCTCGGGGTACAGACCCAGCTGCGAATAGGCGTCGCCGACGGCACGGCGCAGGCGGGCCCGGACGGCGGGCTGCTGTTCGAGCTCGCTGCCGATTCTCGCGGCGCCGCGATCGAGCATGTCGCGGGCGGTCACCGGCCGTCCGCCAGCCTCTTCCGGCTTCGCGAGGTCGAACATGTCGACGAGGAATCGCGACACCCGCTCCGACGTGCGCGCCTCCGTCTGGGCCCGCGCCGCCGAGACGCGGGCGTCCGCTTCGGCACGACGCGCGCGCAGCAAACCGGCGGTCGTGCCGACGATCCCGGTGACGAGCGCGGCGACGACGATGGCGGCGGCGGCGACGGCAACGCGGTGGCGGCGGACGAACTTCCGCATCCGATAGCTGGCGCCCGGCGGACCGGCCTCCACCGGTTCGTCGCGGAGATGGCGCTCGATGTCACTGGCCAGTGCGGCGGCCGACGCATAGCGGTGGCGCGGCTCCTTGGCCATCGCTTTGAGGACAATCCAGTCCAGATCGCCGTGCAGCGCCCGGCGCCCGGCCGCGTCAGTCGCGGCCTGGCTGGGGCGCTTCGGGTCGGTCTCGAGAATCGCCTCCTCGAGCGCCGCGGGCGTGTCGCGCTGCAGCGTATACGGCCTGACGCCGGTCAGCAGCTCATAGAGCACGACGCCCAGCGAGTAGATGTCCGATGCCGTGCCAATCGCGTGGCCGCGTATCTGCTCCGGCGAGGCGTAGTCGGGAGTCAGCGCCCGCCCTGACAGCTGCGTCAGCGCCGTCTCGCCGGCCGGCTCCTGTTCGAGCAGCTTGGCGATGCCGAAGTCGAGGAGGCGGACGTCGCCGTCGCGCGTCACCAGTATATTGGACGGCTTCAGGTCACGATGGACCACCAGCTGGGCGTGCGCGTGGGCAATCGCGCTGACGATCTGGAGGAACAGCGCGAGGCGGTCGCGCACCCCGAGCGCGCGGTCGCGGCAGTAGACGTCCAGCGGCTGGCCGTCGACGTACTCGAGGGCGAGATAGGGCTGGCCGTCGGATGCGATGCCGGCGTCGTAGAGCCGCGCGATGTGCGGATGGCTGAGCGCCGCGAGGATGTCACGTTCGCGGGCAATCCGCGCGGCGAGTGCCGAACGTTGCCAGAATCCGCGCGGCAGCTTCAACGCGACGGGTCGCCGCAGCATCCCGTCCGGCCGCTCGGCGAGCCACACCTGGCCCATGCCGCCTTCACCGAGGAGGCGGACGAGACGATAGGGGCCGATGTCGGCGCCGGGCTGTGGGTCGCCATCCGACGGCGGGTCGTCGGCCGCCGCCGTCCACTTCGGCAGGGTGTCGAACGGGCCGTGGGTTGCCAGAAGCGCCGCATCCGAGACGAGGCGGAGAAGTCGCGGTTTCACGTCGTCGTACTCGGGGCCGAGCGCATCGATCCAGGCGGTTCGTTCCGCCGGCGGCTGATCCAGCGCCTGGTCCAGAAGCCGACTCAACGTCGCCAGAGCGGCACTATCCATGGTCTCACCTGCGCACCCGAGGAAGGGCGTAGCACACCGACGCGAGCAAGCACCGGCGTTGGCATGACCAGCGTCATGCTCGACTGGTGTCCCGCAATGTGATCATGTTACAGGCGCCCGCCCGGCACGGCCGAGGGTGGAGCGTCGGATTGTTGCCCTCCGGCTGGCGATGTGGCGGCCCCGTCCGCCTCAGGCGTGTGCGGTCCATCGCCTTCCGCCTTCCGCCTTCCGAGCTTCCGGCGGTTCGACGGTCCGGCGGCGCCCGTGACGGCTCGAATGCGCCACGGCCGTCACGAAGGCGAGGCCGGCAGGCCGCTCGCCCAGGCACGCGTCTTGAACCTCGGCCTCACAGCAAGCACACACAATCTCGGTTGCCCGAGTGGTCGCGCGAGTGCGGGCACGCCAGCCCTCGGAAGGAGTTCGCCGTGTCTTCCTCACTCCTCAGGTTGCGGCTGGCGGCTGTTCTGGCGCTGTCCCTGAGCCCCGCGATCGCCCTCGGTCAGGGGACAGGGACCACCCACGTCGGCGACGTGTTTGGTGATCTGGTGCACGTCAAACGTGACATCCAGACCGGTCAGCCGATTCTACAAAAGCGCTGGGTTGCGCTCCCGAATGACGCCTTTGGCTGGGCGTTCTGCCCGGTCCCGGTGGACGCGTTCGGGCTCGAGATCCCATTTCTGGAATTGTCCTGTGATGTCGATCCCGCCCACGAGGCCCGGCTCGTGCCGGTCGACTACTTCGGTCGCCTGAGTGGCGGCCGGACGCGCGAGAGCAACCTGCGAATGCACTTCGACGAAGCGATTCGCGGCATCAAGAGCGCCGAACGGCTCGTCACGGACGAGACGGGACGCATCGCCCTTGGTTCGGATTGCACCGATGGTGGCTCGTGCGCCGCCTGGAAGACGATCGATTCACCGTTCGAGAACCTTGGCATCTACCATCGGCTGATGAAGTATGGCCATCTGCAGACCGACCCGGCAGAGATCGACCAGTCGGCGCACGGCGATCCCGAAGCGGGGACGGTTTATCATCCCGCTCTTTCATCCGCTGACTGGGCGAAATTCGTGGGTGCGACGACCACCCTGCTGCCGCGAGCCTCCGCAAGTCAGTGCTTCTCCGGCGCGAGCTTCACCAGCGCGTGCGCGGCGCCGACGTCGCTCACCGGACCCGATTTCTCCGTCGCCGCATCGCTGTTTGCCGGCGCGGCGGACAAGACCGGCCGCGTCACCGTCGATCTCGTGCAGTACATGAACCGGATCATCAGCATCACGAAGGCCACCACGTTGTCGGCCGCAACCCTGAATACGCTGCCGGCACTCATCCGCGACGACGCCGGCGTCATCGTGCCGGCCGAGGACGGATTGCCGGCACCGGCGGACGAACGGTTCGTTGACTTCGCCGCCGTGTCCTATGCGCGATCCGATCGCTTTGCGGTGGCCGTGACGGCCCTGGTCGATCAGGGCGCCGGCCTCTGGCAGGCGACGTCCGGCGTGTCGTTCCTCGACTTTCTCCGCTACATCAACGGCGCAACGGCAACCGGCAGCCACGCGGCCGGGTTCGTCCTGAATCTGCGCGACGCACTCCGAACCGTCGAGTTCGTGCACAACTACGAGGTGCCGGCCGACCTGCGGGCGGCTGGCGCGGCCACGGTCGTGACCGTCGCGGCGGCATCTGTGCCGGTCAGTCCGACGATGCAGATGGTGCCGTTGATGGCGACCATCACGAACGGCGCCGCGGTGAATGGCGGCACCGTCACCTTCACGGTCCAGACGCCGCTCGGCGGCCTGGTCGGCGTTCCGGTGACATCCGCCGCGGTGGTGAACGGCGCGGCCCTGGGCGCCTACGTCTTGCCGGCGAACACGGTTCCGCAGGTGCTGGTCGTCACCGCCGCCTACTCGGGCGCCGCGGGCTTTGCCCCGGCGCTCGGCTCGTCGACGTTGACGGTGACGCTGACCAGCGCCTGTGCCGCCAGCATCCAGCCGACGTCCGTCGAGGCACCGGCGGGCGGCGGATCGGCGACCGTGACGGTGAGTCTCGCACCGACATGCACCTGGAACGCGTCGGCTGACGTCGCCTGGCTGCTGGTGTCGACGACCAGCGGCACCGGACCGACAGCCGTTGAGTACGTCGTCGAACGCAACGCCTCGGGCGTCACCCGGACGGGACACGTGGTCGTGGCGAACCAGATGCTGACGGTGACCCAGCCGTCGCTGTCGGTGGTCGCCTCGGACTTCAACGCCGATGGATCGGCCGACCTGTTGTGGCAGCATCTCGACGGCAGCCTCGCGGTGTGGTTCATGAATGGCGTGACCCCCATCAGTGGCCTGGCGCTGACGCCGAACGGCAAGATCGACATCGATTGGCGCGTCGTCTCAGTCGCTGATTTCAACCATGACGGG
>CADEDC010000117.1 GCA_902825985.1 uncultured Acidobacteriota bacterium
CGGGTAGGCCGGGTAGGGCGGGTAGGGCTGGTGGGCCGGGTAGGGGTGCAAGTTGGCAGTGGTGGATCGTTCCAAGTAAGGAGAGCGCCGTGGCACGTCGACAGGACCCGGAACATGATCTCGATCCGCTGCTGCGGCGGATGCTCCGGCCTTCACCTGGCGAATCGACGCCAGGGTGTCTCGACGCCGAAACGTTGGCCGCCTGGGCCGACCGGACGCTGCGCCGCGACGAACTGGCGCGGGTGGAGCAGCATGCGGCCGATTGCGGGCGATGCCGCGCGATGTTGTCCGCATTCGTTCGCAGTGAGGGGCCCGCGTCGGCGGCCGGCCCGGCTGATGACCCGGTCGCGGCGTCGTTCTGGCGGCGCTGGCGTCTGCAGTGGCTGATGCCGGTGGCTGCGGCCGCGACCGCGCTGGCCGTGTACATCGCGGCACCCGAGCCGCCGGCGGCGCGCCTGGAATGGGAGACCGCGCCCGCCGTCGCCTTGAACCCGGCATCACCAGAACTGGCTGCCAGGGGCATCGACGCCATCGCCGAATTGCCGCCCGTGCCGGCGTCGGCCCGGCCGACCGTATCAGACGACCCGCCCGTACCGAACCAGGCTGCAGAGCCACGCAACAGGTTCACACCGGTGCCGCAGGCGAAGGCGGATGTCGCCGCCCGCCAGCGGGAGGAATTCGCCGCGTCTGCGCCAGACACCGCGTCGGCGCCAGACGCCGCGGCCGCATCGTCAGGGCTCAGCACGGCGCGGCAGCGCAACATCGTCGAACCAGCACCGCCGACCGTCCCCTCTGCTGCGACCGCCGAAGCCGCCGCGGTCGCGCCGTCCGCTCAGGCGCCGGTTGCCGCTCCGTCGCCTGCGGAGCTGAAGGACGAGGTGGAGCCGGACCGTCGGGCCGACGCGCCGCGGGCCGGCAGGTTGGCGGCCGCTCCGGCCACCGAGGCGGCGGGGCGCGACGCGACCGTGCAGTGGCGGCTGAACGACGGACGGGTCGAGCAGTCGGGTGATGGTGGCGCTTGGCGTGCGGTGGGTCTGCCGGCCGGGGTGACGGCCTCGCAGATCGCGGCGATTGGGACTGCCGGACCCCAGGTGGTCTGGCTCGTCGGTCGTGCCGGGCTCGTCCTCGTGTCGGCGGACGGTACGACGTTCCGGCGCACCGGGGCGCCGGCCGCCGCGGATCTCGTGGGCGTCCAGGCCCGCAGCGGACGGATCGCCACGGTATCGGCTGCCGATGGCCGTCAGTACGAGACCGCTGACGGCGGCACCACGTGGACCCCGCGCTAGCTGGCCACGACCGCCCACCGGGTGGCCGGCGGGGCGGTCAGGCGGGTGGCCGGGTGGACCGGCCGTGCAAGGAATCGGCGACCGACCGTTCTACGAGCAGACGCGCCTCCACGCCGGAGGCGACCGAAAGGACCTGCTCATGACTGCTCGCCTGATGCTCGCCGCCGCGGCCATTCTCGCCCTTCCTCTTCTTGCGCCCGCCGCCCGGCAAACGGTGACGCCGATCCTGGCAGCGTCGAATGCTGACGGCGCACGGACCGAATCATCGTTGGACGACCAGACCGAACTCGCTGTCACCGTCTACAACCAGGACCTCGCACTCGTCCGCGACGTGCGGAACATCCGTCTGTCGAAGGGGACGGTCGATCTGAACTTCCAGGACATCGCCGCGACCGTGAACGCGGCCACCGTGCATTTCCGTTCGCTGTCGGAACCCGGCAAGGTCCACGTCCTCGAGCAGAACTATGAGTACGACCTGCTCGAGCCCGACAAGCTGCTCCGCAAGTACGTCGGACGGGACGTGACGCTGGTGCGACGTGTCACCGAGAACGGCACGACGCGTGAGGAGGCGGTCAAGGCGCACCTCCTCAGCTACAACGCGGCCCCGGTCTGGCAGATCGGCGGCGAAATCGTGACGGGGCTCCAGGCCGATCACATCCGCTTTCCCGAATTGCCGGGCAATCTGTTCGCGCGGCCGACCCTCATCTGGACGCTGCAGAACGACGGTACGACGCGCCATCGCGTCGAGGCATCCTATCTGGCGACCAAGCTGGCGTGGAACGCCGACTACGTGTTGACCGTCGGCCGCGACGACCGGACCGGAGACATCGACGGCTGGGTGACGCTGACCAACGGCAGCGGCACCTCGTTCCGCAACGCGTCACTACAGCTCGTGGCCGGCGAGCTCAATCGCGTCCGCCAGCAGCTCGGCAAGGTCCGCGAAGAGTTCCGGCTCAACGACAGCGCGGTGCCGGCGGCCGCGAGGATGGCCGAGGAGCCGTTTTCCGACTACCACCTCTACACGTTGGGACGGAAGACGACGATCAACAACAACGAAACCAAGCAGGTGAGCATGCTCAACGCGTCAGCCTTCCCGGTGAAGAAGCGCTACGTCGTCGATGGGCAGGCGTTCTACTACCGGAACGCCCGGCATCCGGGATCACCGCTGAAGGATCCGGTGCAGGTGTTCTATCAGCTGAAGAACGAAGAGAAGGCCGGCCTCGGGATGCCGCTGCCCGCCGGCACTGTGCGCGTCTATCAGGCAGACACCAAAGGCGGCGTCCAGTTCGTCGGCGAGGATCGCATCGACCACACGCCGAAGGACGAAACGCTGAACCTCAAGATCGGCACCGCCTTCGACGTCGTCGCCGAGCGCAAGCAGACCGACTTCCGGCGCATCTCGGACAACGTCTTCGAGGTGGAGTTCGCGGTGACGCTGCGGAACCACAAGGCGGCGCCTATCACCGTCGAGCTGAACGAGCCGGTCGGTGGCACCTGGCGGATGCTGCGCGCCTCGCACGAGTGGACCAAGTCCGACGCATGGGCGGTGCAGTTCCAGGCGCCGGTGGCCGCCGACGGCGAGACGACGGTCAGCTACAGGGTGAGGGTGACGTATTGAGGCGGGGCGGCACGCCGCACGGAGCCGAACCCGGCGGTTGTACCCATATCGTGTGAACCGGGCCGCGACGCAGCGTGCGTCGCGGCCGTCATGCGCGGGCCGAGGGCGTCGGCTACGGCTTGGCAGCCATGAAGGTGATGGTCTTCTGACCATCGGTGGCACTCGGCAGTTCGGTCGTGCCGGCCGGCATGCCGCCCTTGGACAGCAGGAACGCGACGACGTCGGCCGTCTGCTCGGCGGTCAGCGACTTCGGCTTGTCCTTGGGCATGGTCGTGCGGATACGATCGGCCAGCGCGTCGACCGTGAGTTCGTTGAAGCTGATGGCGAGCTCCTTGGCGATGAGCGGCGGCACCGGCGGATTCTGCGACTCGTCGCCGCTCAGGTCGTCCTTGTGACACGAGGCGCAGGTCTTCGTGTACACGTCACCGCCCCGGGTGGCCTGGGCCGCCGAGTAGACACCGTCCCAGGTGGTCTTCGCCGCTTGCGCCACCGCGACCTGCGACGCCACGCCCGCCGCCACGACGACTCCGCCGGCCACGATCAGCTGTCGGATTACCCTGCGCATGTCCCTGTGATCCCTTCCCAAAACGGCGCCCCAACCAACGTCGGCCCGGCGGTGCGGCCTCGCCACGGCGCCGCGAAATGTGCGGCGACAATCTTCCCCTGCCGCCGCCGGAGCGTCAAGCGCGAGCGGCCCGCGCAATGCTAGTATCCCCCCGTGACCACACCGTTCAGAGCGTTCCGCCTGTTCGACGAAGACGGGCGGGTCCAGGGACGCGTCGTCGAGGTGACGCTGGACGACCTGACGCCGGGCGACGTCGTCGTCAAGGTGGCCTGCTCGAGCGTGAACTACAAGGATGCGCTGGCCGCGACCGGCGCGAACAAAATCGTCCGCCGCTTTCCGCTCGTGCCCGGCATCGATCTGGCCGGTACGGTTGAAGCGAGCAGCGACCCGCGCTTTCGCAAGAAGGACC
This sequence comes from uncultured Acidobacteriota bacterium, assembly GCA_902825985.1. GTDB lineage: Bacteria > Acidobacteriota > Vicinamibacteria > Vicinamibacterales > CAVVIG01 > VFZL01. The sequence continues at coordinate 3,879 of CADEDC010000117.1, forward strand.
CGGTGCTCGTCACCGGCTACAACCTCGGTGTGACGAACGACGGGGGCTACGCGGAATACGCGCGTGTGCCGGCCGAGTGGGTGGTGCCGCTGCCGCCTGGCTTGTCGGCGCTGCAGGCGATGGCGATCGGCACTGCCGGCTTCACGGCCGCGCTGTCGATTCTCGAGATGGAGCGCAACGGCCTGACGCCGGCCATGGGGCCGGTCATCGTGACCGGAGCGACTGGCGGCGTCGGCAGCATGGCCGTCGCCTGTCTCTCGGCCAAGGGGTACCAGGTGACCGCCCTCACTGGCAAGGACGGCGAGCACGGGTTCCTGCGATCGCTCGGCGCGCAGACCGTGCTGTCGCGCAATGAACTCACGCTCGGCACCAGGCCGCTGGAGAAGGCCATGTGGGCCGGGGCCATCGACGCCGTCGGCGGCGACATCCTCGCCTGGTTGACGCGGACGATGATGCACGGCGGCTGCATCGCGGCATCGGGACTCACGGCCGGGCCTGAACTCCACACCACGGTGATGCCCTTCATCCTGCGCGGCGTCAAGCTGCTGGGCATCGATTCCGCCGCCTGTCCGGTCGATCGCCGCAAAGAGGTGTGGCGTCACCTGGGGCTCGACATGAAGCCGGCGCATCTGTCGATCATGAGCCACGAGATCGGTCTCGAGGAACTGCCGGCCGCCTTCGAGACGCTGCTCACCGGGCGCGCCCGCGGACGATTCGTCGTCCGCGTGGCGGCCGCCTGAACGGAAGGGGTTGGTATGCGGTTCGCCTGTCGTCACCGCCCGGTTGTCCGCGCGCTCATCGTTGCCGTCACCCTGGCCGGCGCCGGCTTCGCGGTGCGCGACGTGCCGGTGGCCGTTGCCGCCGGTCCGGCCCGCGACCTCGCCGCAGCGGCACCCGACTCGGTCGGCTTCGCTGCCGATCGGCTGACCCGCATCGACGCCGCCGTGGCGCGGCTGGTGGACGAGAAGCGGCTGGCCGGCGTCACCACCGTCCTGACCCGTCACGGGAAGGTCGTTCACACGACGACCGTCGGCAAGCCCGACGTGACGCAGGCCGCACCCCTCCGGCGCGACGCCATCTACCGCATCGCCTCGATGACCAAGCCGGTCACCGGCGTGGCGATGATGATGCTGTTCGAGGAAGGGAAGTGGCGGCTGAACGATCCGGTGTCGCGCTACATCCCGCAATTCGCAACGCTGCAGGTGCACGCCGGCGAGAATCCGGACGGCACGCCGAGGCTCGAGGCAGCGCGCGGCCAGATGACGATGCGCCAGCTGATGACGCATACGGCAGGGCTGGGCTACGTCATCAACGACGTCAACCCGGTGGACAAGCTGTATCGCCAGACCGGCGTCCTCGATGCGCGCAAGCCGCTGCAGGCAATGATCGACACCATGGCGACGCTGCCGCTGCTCGCCCATCCCGGCACGCGGTGGTACTACAGCGCGGCGGTCGACGTGCAGGGCTATCTCGTGGAGCAGCTCTCCGGCCGGTCGTTTGGCGACTTCGCCCAGGAGCGGATCTTCGCGCCGCTCGGCATGAAAGACACGGCGTTCTTCGTGCCCGCCGACAAGGTGGCGCGCATCGCGCGCATCCACACAGAGGCGCCGAGCGGGCTGACACCGGCGCCACAGCGGGGAGACCCGACCGTGAAGCCGGCTGGACCGTCGGGCGGCGGTGGCCTCTACTCGACAGCCGACGACTACGTGCGTTTCACGCAGATGCTGCTCAACGACGGCGAGTTCGGCGGCACGCGATTGCTCGCGCCGCGCACGGTCGAGATGATGCGCACCAACCACGTCCAGCCCGAGGCGTTGAAGACGATGCAGCCGGGGACGGGGTGGGGGATGGACTTCCAGATCGTGACGGATGCCGCCGCGGCGGGCGAGTCGGCGCCGACCGGCACCTATTCGTGGTTCGGGATCAACGGCACATGGTTCTGGATCGATCCGGTGAACGATTTGTCGTTCGTCGGCATGATCCAGCATCAGGGTCCGGCCGCTGCCGAAATCCGCGGCATCTCGCGGAATCTGGTGTATCAGGCGCTGGTCGCACCCGAGAAGTAGAGCGGTCGAGCCGGAGCCGGAGCTTCGCCGGCTCCGCACGCGTGTGCCACCCGGTCAGCGACGCCCGGCTGCGGCGGCCGCCTCCCGCTCCTCGGCGCGCGCACCGCCGAGGATGCCGACCATGGCCTGGTTGCCTTCATGACAGGCGTACTCGTAGACGGTAATCCCATCGGTCATCCGGCGCATCGGCAGCGACACCGTCCACGGCTTCGTGAACGTCTCCGGATCGTCGATCGTGAACTGGTAATCGATCGTGTTCGCGTCCGTCCGCGTGTAGCGCTCGATCAGCCGCATCGCGGCGCTCGAGCCGCGGAAGCTCGCACGCGCATCGAAGTTGGTCGTCTCGACGACCAGCGTGTCGCCGTCCCAGCGGCCCCGCGAATCGCCGAGCCACTGCGAGGCACGAGGCGCGAGGTGTGGCCGCCCGTCGAGCGGAATGATCCGCGGTTCGTGAATCAGTTCCTGCAGGATGACGACGTAGCCGGGTGACTGGAAGATCTGGTAGTTGCTGCTGTACCAGCTGCCGATGCCGTTCCAGCCGCGCGAAATGCATCGCGTCCACGCTGGCAGATCGGTGTAGCTGTCGGCGCGGCCGCGCTGTGTGCGCGCCTGCCGCTCGGCCGCCAGACGGGTGAGGGCCGCCGGCGTGTAGGGTGGCACCCGCCCATCGGGCGGGTCGACGATGAGCGACGTCCGTGTCAGTTGCTTGCCATCGTCGCGCCAGAATGCGTTGTAGGTGCCCGGATCGCCGGCGGCTGGTGCCTCGTCGAAGCTTTGTCGTTCGGCCTGGTAGAGCCGTTCGGCTTCCTCGGGCGTGATGTGCTCCTTACCCGCCAGCGGACCGTCGGTGGGGCGCTCGAGCGGTGTCGAGCTCTGGTTGTTCCACTGCCCTTGCAGGTCCGGGTCGCCCCACGCCGTGCGGGCCGGCAGCGACGCGTCCGCGGACGCCGCGGGTCCGCCTGACGCCGCAGTCGGCGGCCCGTCGGCAGACGCGGTAGCGGCCGGCGGGGTAGTGCCGCACGCGGTCAAGAGCAGGAGCGCGCCCGCCGCCGTCAGCCGACGGGTCTCAACCCAGGCGCGCAGTGACACGCTGCGATCAACGCGTCGATTTCGGCGACTTGACCAGGTGGCCATACATCAACTCCTCGACGAACTCGACGCACTTGTATTCGACCAACTGCGCGTTCGCGTCCAGGCGGCGGTAGAGCGGCACGCGCAGCGTCCACGGGCGTGTGTAGATTTGCGGGTCGTCGATGGTGGCCTCGTACAGCAGCACGTCGGGACCCTTCGGCGTGTAGCGCTCGACGACGTGGAGCGAGGTGGTCTGAAAATCACCGGCCCTGTCGAACCACGCTTCGCCATTGAATCCGGTCACATCGACGACCAGCGTGTCGCCGTCCCAGCGGCCCTTCGACCATCCCATCCACGCGTCCACCGGGCTGTCGGCCGTCGTGCTCATGCGGACGATGCGGCTGGCGCTGGCGAACTCGTAGGTGATGAGGATGTCGTTCGAGGCGGCGCCCTGGACGATCTGGAACGGGTAGGGCATGTAGGTGGCGCGCGGCACGCCCGGCAGGTAGCATTTGATCTCGGGGTCGGTGGTCACCCAGCTCGCGGCGAGCTGCTGCTTCCTCGCCAGCGCTTCCGGCGTGTACGGAATGGTGTCGCCGTCGACGATGCCGACACCCCCGGGGATGCTGAACGCGGCGCCGAGGGCCGTCACCGGACCCTGGCGGGCCTGGTGCGTCAGTACATCCCAGTTCGCGGTGGTATTCGCCTGCCAGATGCCGCTCAGGTCCACGTGGCCGTCGGCCGTGCGCCGAACACCGTCGGCCGGCGTCTGTGCCGTGGTGAGCGCTGAGGCGATCGCGAGGACGGCGACCGTCACGACGACTGCGGCGGACACCATCGTCCGATTGTGCACGAGCCAACTCCGCATGACCGCTCCTGATGTGCTGCCGTTGGCCACCACCGTCATCGTCGGTCTGCGACGGTTGGGCGGAGCGATTGTGCCACCAGTCGTTCGCTCGTCACAGCAGAATCGCGTAGCCGTTCGGGCGTTCAGAACGCGATGGTGACACCGAATCGAACCGTCCTGGACGGCAGGAGCGGCAGGTCGGTACTGGAAGGCGACGGGCCGCCGCTGAGATTCCGCGCTGGATCGCGGCCCGTGTTCAATGGTGTCCAGGCGTCTCCGACCACGCTGATGGTCTGCCCGCCGCGCAGGGTCTTCAAGCTGCGCGCCACACGAGCTGACACCGTCCACTCCGTCCGACTGCTCGCCATGTCCGCGTACGACGACGCCCACGACGGCGTCGTGTCAGCCGACATCCCAAGCGGCTGCGCCATGTAGCGCGGCAGGCGGTAGTTGCGGCTCGCGCGCAGCGAGAGGTCGAGGCGCGCGCCGCCGACGCCGAATGACCACCCATGCCGGCTGACCATGGAGCGTTCGATGCGGGCGGCGGCGCGAAGCGATCGTCGGCGGAGCACAGCGAACACTCGATGACCAGCCGTGGCGCCGGCTCGACCTTCAGATCCGGCTTGAGCGGAGATGGCGAGGTGTCTCCGAATGTCACATCGAGCACCGATGGTGTCACCGGCTTGCTCAGCAATTCCTGTGGTGCGGCTGACTGCGCGGACGCGGGTCCGGCGCACAGCAGGGCGATCACCACATGATGTGCGGCACGATGGACGCCGACGACAGTTCGCGTCGATGCGCCAGTCGCTCGCGCGCACTCGTGCATGCGGAATCAGACGCCGGGCACTGCGTTTCAGCCGGCCTCGGCGCCCACGGGGCGATGGCCCTACCAGAACCTGGCTTCGGGACCTCCAGCGAGCATCGCGCGACGCACGTCGTCGAGCGTCGTCAATCCCCCTGGCGCGGGGCCGCCCCCGTCGAGCCGGGTGGCGGCCGGCGTCCAGTGAAACAGCGCGCTGTGCCACGTCCGAGCGGTTCCGCCGCGCTCGTAGTAGACCAGGCAGTGATCGGCCGAGCACCACGCCGCGACCAGTCGACGAAGTGGCAGAGTCGGCTCGCCGCCGGCGCCTGCCATCCGGAACGCGGCCCCCGGTTCAGCGATGTCGAGTGTCGCGCTGCCAAATAACGTCTGCAGTTCGTCGCGGACACCCAGAGGCAGTCCCCGGACGGACGTGACCGGCTGGAACCGCTCGTCCTGCACGTGCGCCCGTAACGCCGCAGACGGGCGGCGGGCGCTCGCCGACTGGCCCGCGAACGCCGCAGCCGACATGAGGCTCACGCCGAGCGCGCGAAGCAGGTGTGCAGAGATCGTCTGGCTCGTCATAGGGCCTCGAGATGGTCGATGACCACCTGGCTGCGTGCGTCGAATCGATGCCGCGTCATGCGGAGTTCCATGTGACCGCAGCACTCGGCTCCGGGCATCGTGATGCGGCTCGTAAGGCGCGCGATCATGAGCAGACCGACGGCAGGCGGTGGCCCGTCGCCTGCGACATCCTGGAGGATGCCGGCGAGACGCACCGCGCACCCGTCGCTGGAACCCAAGTGCTCGTCGACCTGACGCTGGGCCGCGCCGACGATCTCGTCGCCAAGGAAGAGAGGCATCGGTCCTTCCGCGGTCAAGGCGGTGGAGAGCAGCAACGTGCGCCGGTCATCCTGGCGACGGAAGGTGAGCCACGAGTAGTTGTGGTGGATGGCGATGTGACTGTGCAGCGCGGCAAAGTCGCCGGTGGCGTCGGTGGTTGAGCGATCGACGGCCACCACCTCGATTGCCGCGTGCAAGCGCTCGATCTCCTCTCGTGGCAACGCGACAAACGGTACCGGTCTCACGACGGCACGGAACTCGTGCCTGCGGACCGCCAGTATCTGCGCAGGTGGCTCAATCACGAAGCAGTCCGCGACATCCCAGGGCAGCATAGTACGACTGCGCACCGTTGTGGCAGCCGGATACCCGGCCGACGCCCAGTGCGGCGGTCATCCGAACGTCGCTGCCCCTGGCCTCTCCTCCTTCCGCTCGTTAGCCGCCTCGACGCGGCGGCGGCGCGACTCCAGCCGACGGAGCACATCTTCGAGCGGAGTCGCGTCGGGATCAACCTTGTCCTCCACAACCCAGTCGCATGGCGGTTGCGCGCTTCGACGCCGGCCTACCGCGGCGACCTGCCTTCGAGCATCGCCTCGTAGGCGTCGTACAGCAGAGGCGCAGTGTCTGGCCCGAGCGACACCATCTCGCCGTACGGTCGCGTTGCCGCGTTGTCGAGCCAGGGCGCGCGACCATCCCACTCCGACCTCGGAATGATGTAGCCGATCGCATCGTTCGCGAGGCCGAAGATGAACGTCACGCGGCCCGGCATCAGCTCGCGCAGCGGCGGCGCCTCGACCGGATCGGCAGGGAAGTCCGCCCCGTCGAGCGGCGCGATGCCGCCGTTGGCGATCTCCGGATAGAGTTCACCGGGGACCAGCGCGATGCTGGCGTCGCCAATGGCGATCATCCCGACTTCGGTTCGCAGGTGATTGACGCGCGGTTGCCCCCGATCGACGGTGCCGGCGGAGAGCGCCAGCTTGAACAGCGTGTTGTCGACCGGCAGCTGTATCGTCCGCGCCACGATCGAGAGTCGCGGATCCGTCTCCGGCCGCGGCGCATCGGCACCGAGCGCGGTGAAGATGGCGTGGCCAAGGCGCCGCGCGACGGCGCGCGCCTTGTCATGCGACGGCTCGCGGTAGGCCTGCCCATCGTACGGATCGACGACGGTGGTCTCGGGGGTCGTCGTCATCAGCCCGCCAATGGCCCCGTTGATATAGAGGTGAATGCCACCCAGCCCACCAGGCTCACCCAGCCCACCAGGCTCACCAGGCTCACCAGGCTCACCAGGCTCACCAGGCCGGGTAGGCCGGGTAGGCCGGGTAGGCCGGGTAGGCCGGGTAGGCCGGG
>CADEDC010000118.1 GCA_902825985.1 uncultured Acidobacteriota bacterium
CGTGGTCGGTGAAGAACGCCATGCGTGCGTCGGACGCAAGGTCGAGGTACGAGGAGTTGCCGAAGTGACCGTTGGCGTCCATCGCCGCCCAGCCAATCATGAAAGCCCTGGACCAGCGGCCGTCAACCGGTGCTGTCATGATTCAGCGCGTGATCGCCGCGACCACGCGGGCGTAGAAATCGCCGCCGGCGTGCCAGCGCCAGACGATCACGAGGTCGTTCTCGGGATCGACATAAATCGTGTTGGACCCGTTGCCCTGTGCCGTATAGCTGGTCGTCGGCACCCCCTTCGAGCCGCCCTTCGTATTCAGCCACCACAGGTAGCCGTAGTCGTTCGAGTTCTCCGGACCACCGCGCGTCGTCGCCCGGCGGACCCAGTCGGCGGAGATGATCTGACGGCCATTCCAGTTGCCGAGCCGAGACATCAGCACGCCGAAGCGGGCGTGGTCCCGCGAACTCATCCAGAGGCCACCGCCCCACCGCGTCCCTCCCGGCACCGACTTCATCGTCTTCCCGTCGACCTGCACGTCGGCATTGTCGTAGCCCAGCCACTTCCAGGTGCTGGATGCGCCGATCGGGTCCATGATCTCCGTCTTCAACACGTCGGGCAGCGGCCGCTTCCACAACCGCAGCAGCGACAGCGAGAAGCGGTTCACGCGGACGTCGTTGTATTCGTAATGGGTGCCCGGCGGCCGAATCTCGCGCGGCTGCATCTCGCCCCGGCCGAACTCTTCGCGGCCGATGAACGTGGACGGCCTGTCGAACAGCGTTCCCTGCCACTCGCTGGCCTGACGCGCGTGGTCCTCCCACGTGATCGCGGCATTGTGCGGCGAGTCATAGCCGCCGTCCTTGACGTAGTCGGCAACCCGATCCTTGACGCTCCTGATCATCCCGCGATCGATGGTCAGGCCGAGGATGGTCGACAGATAGCTCTTGGCGACGCTGTAGGTGGGCTCGACGACACTCGTGTCGCCGAACTCAGCGACGATGTAGCCGTGGCGGATGACGATGCCGTTGGTCCGGCCGTGCGACTGCGGCACCGGGCCAAGCGGACGGCCGAAGGTGCGGACCTGATCGGCCATGTAGTCGTCGCGTCCCCAGGCACTGTCGCGCGTCTTCGCGTACTCGATCGCCTGGTGGAGCTTCGCTTCGTCCATGCCGACGTCGGCCGGCGACTTCGTCTGCCAGACGTCGCGGGTCGGGACATAGCCGGTCGACGCAGTCGGCGCCGGGGCGGAGCGGTTCGCCACCTGCCCGGCAAGGAACGGTCCGCTCACCACGGCAGCGGAGACGGCGACCAGCGCTGACAACAGGACTCGCGGAACGCGCATCATGACCGGCCTCCTCATCCGCACGGCGACCCGCCGTGCAGCACTCCCTTCTACCAGATTGCCGCGTGAGGCCGCCAGCCGCTCGTCGCCGTCACGCCTCAACGGTTGGCGGACGTCTGCCCGGCATCACCCCGATCGGCTGGACCGCGGCGCCGTTGACGACGGCGAGGCGGTCGTCGGATTCGGCGGCCGGGCACGCGAACGATCAGGTCGCCCCGGCAACGCCGTCCAGCCGCCGCATCATGACGAGATCGCGCTGCAGGTCGGCGCCGAGCTGGAAGACCTGCTGGCCGACGATGGTGAAGCCCCATTTCTCGTAGAAGGCCAGGGCGCGAAGGTTGCGTTCCCAGACCGCCAGCCAGACGACATCGCAGTTGGACTGGCGGGCTTCGGCGACGCACGCCGACATCATGGCGGCACCGACCCCGCGGCCGATCCACGGGCGGCGCACGTAGAGTCTGACGATCTCGAGGAGGCGGGTGCCGGGAACGACGGCGCGCGTCGTCCCCCACCGGATCCGCGCGTAGCCGACGGGCGCGTCATCCACCTGCGCGATGAGGAACGCCGCGGCCGGGTCGGCCAGTTCCTCGGCCTGGCGACCGGCGCCGAAGGCCCGCTCGAGATACTGCGCCATGTCTTCCGGCGTGTTCTCGGCGGCGAACGTATCGTGAAAGGTTTCCGTGCCGAGCTCGGCGAGCAGTGCCTCGTCTGCCGCGGTCGCGCGGCGGATGCGGACGGCAGCGGCCTCCGTGGTCATCAGCGATCCGTCCGACCGGACGCATAGCGGCTCTCGAGCTGCAGCCCCTCTTCCAACGGCCGGACCTCGATGCTGCCGAGCCGCGCCGACGGCCAGTCCGCGGCAAGACGGATGGCCTCGTCGCGATCGCTGGCGTCGAGCACGAAGAAGCCGCCGATCTGCTCCTTGGTCTCCGCGAACGGGCCGTCGGTCACCGAGATCCTGCCGTTGCGCACGCGCACCACCGCCGAGGTCGTCGCGCTCTGGAGCGGCTTCGCGTCGAGTAATCGGCCGCTGGCACGGAGTCCGTCCACATAGTCGAGGGTCTGCTGCCGCAGGGCGTGCCACTCGTCGGTGGAGAGGGCATTGAGCACCGCCTCTTCCTCGTACGCCAGGCAAAGGAACTTCATGGAGTGCCAATATACAGCGACAGCGGCCGATGAGCGATGCCGCGTCAGGCGACGGCGGCGTGCGACGTGTGAGCGGCGACGCGCCGGGTCCGCCTGGCGCTCACGGAGCCAGCGTGGCCAGATAGGCGGCGACCGCCAGCATGTCCCCGCTGGACAGGTGCTCCACCGTGGCTGCCATTTGCGGCCGTCCTTCGCCGCGGCGGGCTCCACTCTTGAAGTCCTGCAGCTGGCGTACGAGGTAGCTCGGCGAGCGCCCGGCGATGCCAGGCACCTGGGCGGTGCCCTTGAGATCGGCCCCGTGGCAGCGCGCACACGTGACCGTCGTGCCTGCGCGAGGCCTGTTCACGAGTGCGGCCCCGCGGGTGATGCTGCCCCGCGGGGCAAATGCTCGAAACGTGACGCGCGTGTCGCGCAGTTCGAAGCGGCGCACGTCGGCCGGCACTTCGATAATCCGCGGGCCGATTGGCTCGCGACCACCTCCCGGAACGATGACGCGGAAACTGCCGGCGATGTAGGTCTGCGGCACCACGTCGGTCTCGACGACCTTGATGAGCGGCTTCGGCCGCACCGCCGCGAAGTAGGCCGCCGCCTCGCGCACCTCGGCGTCGGTCGCCGCCTTGGCGACCGCGATCATCAGCAGCACGGGCGAGCGCCGGGGACCGGAGAACGTCCGCGCGCCGCTCTTGAACTCGGTCATCTGCCGGACGATGTAGCTGGCCGGCAGGCCGGCAAGCGACGAGTTCTCGGGACCGCCGGTTCCTTCGGCGCGATGGCACACGCCGCAGGCACGCACGGCCGGCCGGCGGCCACGGGCCACGACCCGCGGCATCCTGGGATGGTCGGCCGGATGCCAGTCGGGCGCGAGGAACAGGTTGCGCGCGTCCGCAGCCGAAAACCGCCGCGAACTGCCGGGCACCGATTGAGGGAGATTGTCGGCCGGCGGCGCCCTGTAGTCTGGCTCCCAGGCATACGCCCAGGCTGGGAACTCCGTCTCGGCGAGCGGACTGCCGGTGCCGACGGGCGGTTCAACCGCGGGTGGGGCCGGCGCGGCGCCCAGGACGACGACGAGCGCACCGGTGATGAGCAGCAGGCGACTGGCTACGCGGCCCGCGATGACGCCTCGGCGACAACCTGACGCGGCGGTGAAGACTCTCAACACGGGTCACGGGTCCTGTGAGCTGGCTCGGAGATGTGCTCCTAGCGACCGGTCAGCAACCCGGCGACACCGGCGTCGCGCTGCGCCGCGGCAGCGTCGAGTGCGCGGCGGGTCGCGGCGAGCCACTCCCGGTCGGCCTGCACCCGCGCCCGTTCCGCCGCCAGCATCCTGGTCACCTCCGACCGCTGCGGGCCGCCGACCGGCTTCGCCGATGCCACCATGTTCTCCCCCGACAGGGCGCGCCGGAACTGCGCCTCCGTCAGCGGCAGCCGCGCGGTCTCCCTGCCGAAAGCCTTCCACGCGTCCACGTACAGCGTCTGGGCCACCTCGTACGGGATCTCGGCCGGCTTCAGCTGATGCGTGCGCCCATAGGTCACGATGTCGGATGCGAAATGGTGGCCGACCCGAAACGGTACGTCGGCATCGCGCTGGAGGATGTCGGCCAGTTCGGTGGTCATCGAATAGTCGTTGTTGACCTCCTGCAGCGCCCGCTCCGGACTGAAGGCGAACGCACCGAGCATCGTGTCGAAGTCCCGATACATCCGGCCAAGCAGGCGCACCACCTGCAGCGGCTGGTCCCCCTTGTAGTCACCCATCCCGGACATGACGTTGTTGGCCTGGATGAGGTACGTCACCGCCTGCCCGGTCACCGTGCTGGTCGTCAGATGGAGCTGTTCGAGGCCGATCGGATTGCGCTTCTGCGGCATGATGCTGCTGACGCCGGTTTGCGACCCTTCGGTCAGCTGGAACCACGGATGCGGGTCGGCATACTGCATCGTCAGATCGGCGGCGAGCATACTGACGGTCAGCGCACCGGACGCGGCGACGGTCGACAGCTCGACGCCGTTGTCCTGGTTCGCAATCTGACCGGCATCGAAGGAGTTGACGAGGATGCCGTCGAACCCGAGCAACTCGGCGAGGCGGGCGCGGTTGACCGGAAAGCTCGAGGTGCCGCCGGCCGCGCCGCCCAGCGGCGACAGGTTCAGCCGGGCCCACGCCTGCTGATACCGGTCCGAGCTCCGCGACATCGCCTGCAGGTAGCCGCCCAGGTAGTGTCCCAGTGACGTCGGCTGTGCCTGTACGCCGTGCGTGTAGAACGGCAGGATGGCGTGCGGATGCTTCTCGGCCATCGCCAGCAGCGTCGCGCGGGCGTCGAGGAACTGCGCGTAGGTGGTGAGGAACGCATCGCGCAGCAGCAGCCGCGTCGACGTCTGCCCGAGGTCCTGGCGGGACCGACCGGAGTGGAGCCGCGACACTTCGGGTCCGCCGATCTTGATCATGTCGGCTTCGACCACCAGGTAGTCTCGCGAACGCACGGCGCCGGGCCTGTCGCCGTCGGCGATCACCTGACGGAGGGCGCCGGCGATCGTCGCCGCCAGGTCCCGGCTGACGATCTTCTCCTCGACCAGCATGAGCAGCGATGCCTTGTTCTGCTCGTTCAGCCAGTAGAAGGCGTCGCGCGGGGCGGCGTCACGCCGCTCCGCCGGCTGCGCGTGCAGGGCCGGTGCGGCGAGAAGCGAGCCCGTCAGCAGCGTGACGAGTCCGGCCGCGAGACGACGCGTCGTAGGGGGACGGTAGCGGTCAGGCCTGTCGTTCATCGGTCTCCTTTCGCGCCGACCAATACCCCGCGCCCGATCCGTCGGCGGCAACGCGTCCACATGCTAGCGGAGATCCGCGCCGCGGTCACCCGGCCGTAGCCGGCGGCGCCGCGGCGCCGAAGGTGAACATCGTGACCGGTGCGGCATCCGCACCGAGCGCGCGATAGAACTCCACCGCATGCCCATCCTCATCGTCCGCCGGCACGAACACGCTGGCAATACCCTCACGGGCCGCCGCCTCGCGGACCGCCGTGATCAACGCCCGGCCGACGCCGAGCCGCTGATAGCCAGGCAGGACGGCAATGTCGTAGATGAAGAGCTCGGTCGACTCACTGCGCGTCATCGGCAGGACATGGGCGGTCAGCCCGCCGACCGGTGTGTCCGCGATGAAGGCGGTGAGTGCCCAGAACCCAGGCTGCGCGAGCAGCCTGGCGACATAGGCGTCGCCCAGCGGCCCGGCGTCCTCGTCGAAGACCTCGGCCATGAGCGCGAACGTGTCACGCGCGCACTGACAATCGGCTGCCGTCAGTCGCCGCACGTACATCTCGGTCGCCACACGCTCCTCCCTTCCTCACACCGTGTCGTTTCACCTCGCGGTGACGTCAACGACCACCGGCGGCGCCGTGACGGAACGCCCCGGCTCGCACCAGAGGGTGGTGCGCGCCGACAACGCGAACCTGCCCTCTCCAGACAAGACGACGGTTCGGGTGTGATCGCTCCGGAAGCCGGTATTGAACGTCGCAGCACCCGGCGGGTCGACGATCCAGTGCACATTGTCGGCGACCTCCGGTTCGTGCTCGGGCGGCACGGCCGCCATCCAGCATTGATCGGCTTGCAGATCCTTCGAGGCCATCCGCCGCCACACGCCGGTCGTTCGTCTCTCCACGTGCAGCACGACGGCATCGCCGACGCGGATCTGCCGGGCGGATGCCGACGCGGTCAGGGTGACCGCCTGCGGCGCTTCGCGGACGAACACGAACTCGGGCATGCGGTCGCAACTCTGCAACGTCACGGCGAGGCAGACGAGTGAGGCGATTCGCCAACCGACCGGTCGCTGGTTCATCATCGCGCGTCGGCCTGTCTGCGGCCAGGACGTCGGCACGCCGTGGCTCGAGCGGCCGGCCGTGTGCTGGCACAACGAGTCTCAGCGGGGCGCGGCGGGGACGACGTTGATGGCGGTGATCCGAAGCTCATGCTGCGCGCAGCCGCTGTCCTGACAGACGGCGGCAAACCACACCTCGCCATTGCCCAGCATGACGCCGTCGGCGCTGACGAAGAGCGCCGCGAACTGCTGCGACGCGATCGCGTCGGTCACCGGGCCGGTGAAAATCTCGGCGTAACGGGACTGGCAGGCGGTCGCGTTCCGGACCGGTCCATCGCGATGCCGCAGCGGGTAGTGCACGAGGGCACAGACCGCCATCCGGTCGCGGATGCCGACGGTGCGCTGCACCTCGGACAGGAACGCCCGCGCCTCCGGCGGCTTGATGCCGGCCACCTCCTCGAGGCGGCGCTCCAGCGGGTCGGTCTGCGCGCCAGCGGCGCTCATGGCGGCGCCGAGCCACAGCGCTGCCCCGGCCAGACGTGCCCGACGCGCGATCGGCATCCATCTCCTCCATTCTCGGCGCCACCGGTCGGCGACGGCCGATCGGTGCGCCGGGCAACGAAAAAGGGGCGACGGTCATCGGACCATCGCCCCTTGCTGTCGTCGGACCGCCGGCCCGGCGCTACTCGCCGAGGTCGCCGGTGCGCGGACCGAGCGCTTCCTCCGGCTCCACGAAGTACTCCATGTCGCGCTCCAGCTCGAGCTCGTCGTCGCTCGGCTGCGGCGGAGCCGGCGGCGGCGGCGGCTCGTCCGCCGGAATCGCGACGTGCCGGTAGTACTCGAACCCGGTGCCGGCCGGAATCAGGCGGCCCATCGTGACGTTCTCCTTGAGACCGCGCAGGTAGTCGATCTTCCCGGAGATGGATGCCTCGGTGAGCACGCGCGTCGTTTCCTGGAACGACGCCGCCGAGATGAAGGAGTCGGTGGAGAGCGACGCCTTCGTGATGCCGAGGAGCAGCGGCCGGCCCTGTGCCGGGCGCCCACCCGCGGTGATCACCCGTTCGTTCTCCTCGAGGAAGCGGAACTTGTCCACCTGCTCGTCGATGAGGAACTCGGTGTCGCCGACGTCCTCGATCTTGACCCACCGCATCATCTGACGGGCAATCGTCTCGATGTGCTTGTCGTTGATGTTCACGCCCTGCAGCCGGTAGACCTCCTGGATCTCGTTCACCAGGTAGGCCTGCAGCGCCTTCTCGCCCAGGACGTTGAGGATGTCGTGCGGATTCGACGGGCCGTCCATCAGCGGCTCGCCCGCCCGGACCCGCTCGCCCTCCTGGACGTTGACGTGCACGCCGCGCGGCAGCGAGTACTCGCGCTGCTCCGCCCCCGGCTCGTCCGGGACGATGATGATCTTGCGCATGCCCTTGACGATGCCGCCGTGCTTGACGATGCCGTCGATTTCCGAGATGACCGCGGTCTCGCGCGGCTTCCGGGCTTCGAACAGTTCGACGACGCGCGGCAGGCCGCCCGTGATGTCCTTCGTCTTGGTCGTCTCGCGCGGGATCTTCGCGAGCACGTCGCCGGCCGACACGTTCTCGCCGTCCTGCACCATCAGGTGGGCATGGACCGGCATGTGGTACTTGCGGTTGACCTTGCCGTCCTTCGCCGACTTGATCTCGATGGCCGGCTGCTTCTTCTCGTCCGGCGAGTCGACGATGATGTAGCGCGACAGGCCGGTGACCTCGTCGACCTCCTCGTGAACGGTGACGCCCTCGAGGATGTCCTTGAACTTGATCTGGCCCGGCTCCTCCGTGAGGATCGAGAAGGTGTAGGGATCCCACTCGACGAGCACCTGTCCCTGCTCGACCGCCTGGCCCTCCTTCACCTTGAGGCGCGCACCGTAGACGATCGGGTAGCGCTCGCGGTCACGGCCCTTCGAGTCCTGGATGACCAGAGAACCGCTGCGGTTCATCACCACCAGGCCGCCGTCCTTGGCGGTGACGACTTGGAGGCCCTGGAAGCCGACCGTGCCGGCGTGCCGGGCCTCGAGCGTCGACTGCTCGGAGACGCGGGACGCCGTGCCGCCGATGTGGAAGGTGCGCATCGTGAGCTGGGTGCCCGGCTCGCCGATCGACTGTGCGGCGATGACGCCGACAGCCTGGCCGAGTTCCACCATCTTGCCGGTGGCGAGGTCGCGGCCGTAGCACTGCGCGCACACGCCGCGGCGCGACGCGCAGGTCAGCACCGAGCGGATCTTGACCTTCTCGATGCCGGCATCCTGAATCGCCGACGCCAGGTCCTCGGTGATCTCCTGGTTGACGTCGATGATCGTCTCGCCGGTGAACGGGTCGGTGATCTTCTCGAGCGTGACGCGGCCCATGATGCGGTCGCGCAGCGGCTCGATGATCTCGCCCGACTCGACGATGGCGCGGGCCTCGATGCCGTCCACCGTGCCGCAGTCGTACTCGTGGATGATGACGTCCTGCGCCACGTCGACGAGACGACGGGTGAGGTAGCCCGAGTCGGCCGTCTTGAGCGCCGTGTCGGCAAGACCCTTGCGCGCGCCGTGCGTGGAGATGAAGTACTCCATGACCGCCAGGCCTTCGCGGAAGTTCGCCGTGATCGGCGTCTCGATGATCTCGCCCGACGGCTTCGCCATCAGGCCGCGCATGCCGGCGAGCTGGCGGATCTGCTGTTTCGATCCGCGGGCGCCGGAGTCGGCCATGATGTAGACGGGATTGAACTGCTTGCCTTCCTTGTCGATCGCCTCCATCTCGTTGAACATCGCGTTGGCGATGTCTTCGGTCGCTTCCGACCAGATGGCGATGACCTTGTTGTAACGCTCGCCGTTGGTGATGGCGCCCTCGAGGTACTGCGACTCGACGCGGATGACCTCTTCGCGCGCGGCGCGCACGAGCGACGCCTTCTTCTCCGGGATGATCAGGTCGTTGATGCCGATCGACAGGCCGGAGCGTGTCGCGTAGGTGAACCCGAGGTGCTTGAGCGCGTCGAGCATCTCGACCGTCTTCTCGAGGCCGAACTTCAGGTAGCACGACTGCACCACCTGCTGCAGCCCCTTCTTCTTGAGCAGGCCGTTGACGAACGGCATCTCCGCCGGAATCGTCTGGTTCAGGATCACGCGACCGACGGTGGTGTTGATGATCTTGTTGTGGACCTGCTGGACCTCGGTGCGCAGCACGTCCTGATCGTCGCGGGCCGTCGTCAGGTCCTGCAGTTCACCGGTGTAGCGCAGACGGATCGGCGACAGCGTCTCCAGTTCGCCGGCCTCGAGCGCCAGCATGACGTCCTCGGGGTTGCCGAACACGCGCCCCTCGCCCTTCGCGCCGCTCTTCGCCTTGGTCAGGTAGTAGCAGCCGAGGACGATGTCCTGCGACGGAATCGCGATCGGTGCGCCGTGCGCCGGCGACAGGATGTTGTTCGACGACAGCATCAGCACCGACGCCTCGATTTGCGCCTCGGGCGACAGCGGGATGTGAACCGCCATCTGGTCGCCGTCGAAGTCGGCGTTGAACGCCGTGCAGACCAGCGGGTGGATGCGGATCGCCTTGCCTTCGACCAGCACCGGCTCGAACGCCTGGATGCCGAGGCGGTGCAGCGTCGGGGCGCGGTTCAGCAGCACCGGGTGCTCGCGGATGACCTCCTCGAGCACGTCCCACACCTCGGGACGCTGCAGCTCCACCATCTCCTTGGCCTGCTTGATGGTGGCGACGAGGCCGCGCTC
>CADEDC010000119.1:0-9696 GCA_902825985.1 uncultured Acidobacteriota bacterium
TTCTCGGGCGCCGACCTGGCCAACCTGGTCAACGAAGCTGCGCTGAACGCGGCGCGCTACAACCAGAAGGTCGTGCGCATGCACGACTTCGAGTTCGCCAAGGACAAGGTGCTGATGGGCTCCGAGCGACGCTCGATGATCATCAGCGAGGCGGAGAAGCGCATCACGGCGATTCACGAGGCCGGGCACGCGCTGCTGACCGTGCTGCTGCCGCACGCCGATCCGATCCACAAGGTGACGATCATCCCGCGCGGCATGGCGCTCGGACTGACCCAGCAGCTGCCGGTCGACGAGAAGCACAACTATTCGCGCGTCTACCTGGAGGATCAGATTGCCATCCTCCTCGGCGGCCGTATTGCCGAGGAAATCACGATGAGCAATCTCACGACCGGGGCCGGCAACGACCTCGAACGCTCGACCGATCTGGCGCGCAAGATGGTCTGTGAGTGGGGCATGAGCGACGCGATGGGGCCGCTCACCTTCGGCAAGAAGGAAGAACAGATCTTCCTCGGCCGCGAGATTGCCCAGCATCACGACTACAGCGAAGACACGGCCGTGAAGATCGATCAGGAGGTCAAGCGGTTCGTCACCAACAACTACCAGCGGGCGCACCAGCTGTTGTCGCAGCACAAGGACGTGCTCGAGAAGATGGCGGACGAGCTGCTCGCGCGTGAAGTGCTCGACGCCGAACAGGTGCGTCGGCTGGCGGCCGGTCTCGAGATCGCCGAGCCACGCCCGGTCGCGGCGCGGGTCGCCGCCGCCAACGAGGACGAGGCCCGTCCACGCAAGCAGGAACGGTCGCCCATCGTGCCGGCTCTCAACAAGCCGGTGACGCAGGAATAGTCATCGACCGCAGCACGGGGTGGCGATTCCCCGCTCGTCCGCACTTCGCCATCCCGTTGCCTGACGGCCGCACACTGCACCTCGGTGAGCGGCCGCTCATCATGGGCGTCATCAACGTGACGCCAGACTCCTTCGCGGATTCGGCGCCGCTCGTCTGCGCCAGCGCCGCGCCCGACGTGGCCGGCGCCGTGGCGCTCGCACTCGAGATGGAGGCGGCCGGAGCCGACCTGCTCGACATCGGCGGCGAATCGACCCGCCCCGGCGCTCCCGCGGTGTCGGCGGCGGACGAACTCGCCCGCGTCCTCCCGGTCATCTCGGCGGTGACCCGGCAGGTACGTCTCCCCATCTCGGTCGATACCTACAAGCCGGAGGTTGCGGCGCGTGCCCTGTCGGCCGGCGCGACGCTCGTCAACGACATCAGCGGTTTTCAGTACGAGCCGGGTCTGGCAGCCGTGGTCGCGCAGGCGGGCGCCGGCGTCATCCTGATGCACACCCGCGGTCGATCGGCCACCATGTATGCCGAGGCACGCTATGGCGACCTCCTTGGAGAAATCGCCTCCGAACTGCGCCGGTGCGTCGCTCAGGCGGTCGCCGGCGGTGTCCCGGTCGAGCGGATCATCATCGACCCGGGGATCGGGTTTGCCAAACGCGCGGAGCACAGTTATGGTGTGCTGGCACGATTCCCCGATCTGGCGGCGGCGGTGGGACGACCGATCCTGATTGGCCCGTCACGCAAGTCGTTTCTGCTGACGGCGGCCGGTGAACGTCCGGCAGCCGAACGCGACTGGGCGACGGCGGCGGCGGTGACGGCCGCGGTGCTGGCCGGCGCGCATATCGTGCGCGTGCACGCCGTGACCGAGATGGTGCAGGTCGTCCGCGTCGCCGAGATGATCCGGCGGGCCGGCGAGCCGGAACTCCGACACTGAACCGATGGACTGGCTGACAGCGCTCCTCCGGCGCCCCGCGATGGACTGGCGGGACCTGCTCGACATCCTCGTCGTATCGGTGCTCGTGTACGAGGTCCTCAAGCTGATTCGGGGGACGCGCGCCGTGCAGATGGCGCTCGGCGTCAGTTTCTTCGTCGCCCTCTTCTACGGGTCGCGCTGGGCCCACCTCGAGACGGTCAACTGGCTGATCCGCAACGTCCTCAGCTACATCGTCTTCGCGATGATCGTCCTGTTCCAGACCGATATCCGCCGCGCCCTGGCGCATCTCGGGCGGGCGCCGGTCTTGCGCTATTTCGCCCAGGCCGAATCCGAAGAGGATTCGATCGAGGAACTGGTGGTCGCGGCCGGCATGCTGGCCGCGCAGCGCACCGGCGCGATCATCGTCATCGAGCGGCAGATCGGCCTGCGCAACTACGTGGAGGGCGGGATTCCGCTCGACGCGACCATGACCTACGACCTGCTGCTCAGCATCTTCCAGCCGTCTTCACCCCTGCACGACGGGGCCGTGATCGTTCAGGAGGACCGGATTGCCGCGGCCGCCTGCTTCCTGCCACTGACCGTGAATCCGCGGCTGGCGAAGGAACTCGGGTCGCGCCACCGGGCGGCCATCGGCCTTACCGAGGAGAACGATGCCGTCGCCATCGTCGTCTCCGAGGAGACCGGCAACATCTCGCTCGTGTCGGACGGCGCCATCGAGCGGCCGCTCACCGTCGCCCAGTTGCGTGAGCGGCTGAAGACGCTGGTGCTGCGGCGCAGCCGCATGCGTTCGTTCCTGACTGCGGAGGCCGCCCGATGACGGCGCCATGGCCGTTCGGACACATCGGCCTGAAGGCGGTGTCGGTGGCCGTGGCCGTCGCACTCTGGGTGGCGGTGGCGGGCGAAGAGACGGTCGAGCGCGGTCTGCGGATCCCGCTCGAACTGCAGCAGTTTCCCGCCGGGCTCGAAGTGCTCGGCGAGCCGCCCACGCTGGTGGACGTCCGCGTGCGCGGTGCGTCGGGCGCCCTGGCACGAACGCTGCCCGGTGACATCGTCGCCGTCATTGACCTGCACGGGGCACGGACCGGGCGCCGGCTGTACCAGTTGACGCCCGAACAGGTGCGTGCCCCGTTCGGCGTCGAGGTCATTCAGGTGGTGCCGGCGAGCATCGCCCTCGAGTTCGAAGCCTCGGCAAGCCGCAAGGTGCCGGTCGTCCCGTCGATCGAGGGCGACCCGGCGCCCGGCTTCATCGTCGGCACGGCAACGACCGAGCCGCCGGATGTCGAAATCGTCGGACCGCGGTCTGCGGTGGACGCGGCAAAGGAGGCGGTGACCGAGGCTGTCTCGGTATCCGCGGCGAGCCAGCCGGTCACCGAGACGGTGACCGTCGGCATGCTCGACCCATCGCTCCGTGTTCGGACGCCGCGGGTGGTCTCGGTGACCGTGCCGATCGTCCCGGGTCCCCGCGAGCGCACCTTCCGCGACCAGCCGGTTCACCTCGACGGCGTCGCTCCCGGGCTGTCGGGGCAGTCGGTGCCGCCCGATGTACTGGTCGTCGTCCGCGGTTCGCGAGAGGGCGTCGGACGCATCGGAGCGTCCGACGTCGTGGTCTCCGTCGACCTCACCGGCCTCGGGCCGGGTGACTATACACTGCCGGTGCGGGTGGACGCGGCCGGCGCCGCTGGTGTCGTCCGTATCGAACCGGCGACCGTTCAGATATCGATCATCGATGACAAACGCAGGTAAACCGTTGCGACTGTTCGGTACGGATGGTGTTCGCGGCGTCGCGGGTCAATTTCCACTCGACCATCGGACGGTCCGGCGGCTGGGCGCCGGGCTGGTGCGGGCCCTGCCGCCGCGCCCTGGTGGACTGCAGCTGCTGATCGGCCGCGACACCCGTGAGTCGGGCGAGTGGATCGAAACCGAACTGGCGCATGGCGCGACAGGCGAAGGGGCGCGGGTCACCAGCGTCGGCATCGCGCCGACGCCGGCCGTCGCCTACCTGACCCGCGAAGGCGACTACGATGCCGGCGTGGTGATCTCGGCGTCGCACAATCCGTTCGAGGACAACGGCATCAAGGTGTTCTCCGGACGGGGCGAGAAGTTCACCGAGGCGGTCGAACGGACAATCGAACAGATCGTCGCGGACGATGGGTGGCAGGCGAGGACCGACAGCCCCGGCGAAGTGCCGGGACAGAACCTCGTCGGCGCCTATCTCGAACATCTCAAGGTCGTGCTGCAGGGGCTCGCGCTGCCGCCCGGCTTCACCATCGCGATGGATTGTGCGAATGGCGCCACGACGCCGCTCGCCCCCCGGCTGTTCGCCGACCTCGGCATCACGACCCACGTCATCGGCCACGCCCCTGACGGCCGCAATATCAACCTGCACTGCGGGTCGACCCACCCCGAGCGGCTGGTGACCACGGTGCTCGAGACCGGCAGCCACATGGGTGTCGCATTCGACGGTGACGGCGACCGCGCGATCTTCGTCGACCACCTTGGACACGTGGTGAACGGCGACGCGGTGCTGCTGATGTGCAGCCGGCAGCTGCAGCGCGAGGGCCGCCTGAAGGGCAACGCGCTCGTGGCGACGGTGATGAGCAACATCGGCCTCGAGCTGGCGCTCGCCGCGTCGGGCATCGCAACCATCCGCACGGCCGTCGGCGACAAGTACGTGATGGAGGAGATGATCGCGCGCAACCTGTCGCTCGGCGGCGAGCAGTCCGGGCATGTCATCTTCTCCGACTATCTGTTCACAGGCGACGGCCTGTGCACGGCACTGAACGTCCTCCGGACCGTCGTCCTCACCGGCCGTCCGCTGGCCGACCTGGCGGCCGATCTGGTCAGCTACCCCCAGGTGCTGCTCAACGTCCGCGTCCGAGAGAAGGTCGATCTGGCGGCCGTTCCGGCTGTCGCGGCGGCGATCGCCCGGGTCGAGCAGCGCGTCCACGGACAGGGCCGCGTGCTGATACGCTATTCGGGCACCGAGCCGCTGCTGCGCGTGATGCTGGAAGGGAAGGATCAGGACGAGATCCGTGCCTGGGCGCAGGAAATCGTCGACGTCGTGCAGCAGGAGCTTGGCGCGTGATTCGGCTGTCGGTGAACGTGAACAAGGTGGCGACGCTGCGCAACTCGCGCGGCGGCCGACTCCCGAGCGTCCTCGATGCGGTCCGTGTGTGCGTGCGGCAGGGCGTGTCGGGGATCACCGTCCACCCGCGCGCCGACCAGCGCCACATCACGCCGACCGACGTTCACGACATCGCTGACCTGCTTCGCGGTCACGCGACCGTGGAATACAACATCGAAGGGGACCCGCGGCCGGAGCTGATCGACCTGGTAAGAACCGTCCGGCCGCACCAGTGCACGCTCGTGCCGGTCGTCCCCGGCGAGGTCACCAGTCAGGCCGGTTGGCTCCCCGGGCCCGGGACGGGGACGTTGTCGCGGGTCGTCACGGAGTTGCAGGGTCTCGGGATCCGCGTCAGCCTGTTCATCGACCCCGAACCCGAGGCCGTCCGCTTTGCGGCGTCGCTCGCCGCCGACCGGGTCGAACTGTACACGGAGCCGTTCGCGAGGGCGTTCGCGGCCGGGCCGGCGGCCGCACGCACGTCTTTCGACCGCTACGTGTCTGCCGCCGAGCTGTCGGCCTCCCTCGGGCTTGGTGTCAACGCCGGGCATGACCTCGACCTGGACAACCTGCAGCTCTTCCGCGCTTTGCCGCACCTGGCCGAGGTGTCGATTGGCCATGCGCTGATGTCGCGGGCGCTCTTCGTCGGATTGCCGACAGTGCTCCAGGAGTACCTGGCGGTCCTGATATGATCGGCGTGTAGCCACCATGAAATCTGAGTCGATTGCGTTTGCCATCGCCGGTGTTCTCTTCGGTCTCCTCGCCGGGTGGGTGATCGGGTCCCAGCAGGCGACCACCCTCCGGTCGTCCTCCGCCCCCATTGCGACGGCGGCACCGACCGCGTCAGCGGCACCGGAGGGCTCCGGCCGGCCGGCCGCCCTGCTCGATGAAGCCAAGGTGACGGCCTTCAAATCGATCGCCGACAAGGAACCGAACAACGCCACGGCGCGTACCGAACTCGGCAACCTCTACTTCGACGCCGAACGGTATGACGACGCGATCAAGTGGTACGGCGAAGCGTTCGCCTTGAACCCCAAGGATCCGAATCTCAGCACCGATCTCGGCGTGTCGTACTACTACACGAACCAGGCCGACAAGGCGCTCGCCCAGTTCGCCCGGTCGCTCGAGGCCGATCCCAAGCATCTGAAGACGCTTCTCAATATGGGCATCGTCAGAGCGTTCGGCAAGCAGGACCTCGAGGGTGCCGAAACCGTCTGGCAGCAGGTCATCCAGCTCGCGCCAGACAGCCCCGAGGGACAATCGGCCAAGCGCGCCCTCGACAGCCTGAGGTCGGCGCACCCCGGCGGTGCCAACGCCAAGCCGGGCGCCTGATGCTGCGCCTGCTCCTGCTCGTGATTCTGATCGCGATCATCGCGCGCGCCTTCTGGCGGGTGATGGATGGCGTGCTCGACGGGATGCGGGGCGAGCGCACGCCGGCCGGGACGCGCACGCCGGCCTCCCAGGCGGTGCAAATGGCTCGCGATCCGGTCTGCGGCACGTTCGTCGTGCCCAATCGCGCGGTTACGCTGGACGATGGCGGCAGCACGATCTTTTTCTGTTCCACCACGTGCCGCGACCGGTATCAGACGAGGCGACGCAGCACCCGGCCCGAGGTGATGCAAGGCCGCACGGCATGAGCCCCGACCGGCAGGCCATCGATGCCCTCCGCGCCGACATCGTCGAGGTCGGTCGGCGGATGTACGCGCGCGGCTACACCGCCTCGAACGACGGCAATATCAGCGTGCGGCTCGACGACCACCGGCTGCTGATGACGCCGAAGAGCGTCTGCAAGGGCTTCATGACGCCGGCGATGATGTGCATCACCGACCTGGACGGCCGGAAGCTCGAAGGCGAGCGCGATCCGTCGTCCGAGATGCTGATGCACCTCGAGGTGTATCGCCAGCGACCGGACGCGATGGCGGTGGTGCATGCGCATCCGCCGACCGCCACCGGGTTCGCGGTGGCCGGCATTCCGCTCGACAAGGCGGTGCTCGCCGAAGTCCTGACGACGCTCGGCAGCATTCCGATTGCGGAGTACGCGACGCCGTCCACCGCGGAGCTGCCGGCCGCGGTGCGGAAATACATCAAGGCGCACGACGGCATGCTGCTGGCCAACCATGGGGCGCTCACCGTCGGCGCCGATCTGTTCTCCGCCTACTACAAGATGGAGACGATCGAGCACTTCGCCCGAATCAGTCTCGTGGCCCGTCAGCTGGGCGGCGAGAACCTGCTGGCGCGCGAGGAAGTCCAGCGTCTGCAGCAGTTGCGCGGCACCTACGGGATCGCGTCGCCTGCGCCGATCTGCGCCGACGGCGTGTCCGACGGACCGGATGGCGCGGCGATGTGCCAGGTGGTGCAGTCGCCGGCCGGCGGCGGCCAGCGGCTCGTGCCGGTCCCGAGCGGACTGCCGCCGGGTCGTCTGGACCTGTCCGGCGACCTTGGCGATCGGGAAATTCGGTTAACATACCGCGAGCTCTCCGCGCTCATCGAAGACGCAATCAGGAGCCTGGGGTAGAGACGAAGGAGATTTCGCATGGGTGAGGCGCTCGGGATGATCGAAACCAAAGGCCTGGTCGCGATGATCGAGGCGGCGGACGCGATGGTCAAAGCCGCCAAGGTGACGCTGGTCGGCTGGGAGAAGATTGGCGCGGGCTACGTCACGGCCATCGTGCGCGGCGATGTCGCCGCCGTGAAGGCGGCCACGGATGCCGGCGCCGCGGCGGCCCGCCGTGTCGGCGAACTCGTGTCGGTGCACGTGATCCCGCGTCCACATGCCAACCTGGAAGACGCCCTCCCGATCGGGAAGTCTGGCGCCGCGAAGGCCTAGGTGATTCTCGCCCGCATCGTCGGCACGGTCGTGGCGACTCGCAAGGATCCCCGGCTGGTCAGCAACAAGCTGCTGCTCGTCCGACCGGTCGATCCATCGGGAACCGTCGACGGCGGCTACCTCGTCGCCATCGATACGGTCGATGCCGGCGTCGGCGAAACCGTGCTCGTGGTCAGCGGCAGCTCGGCCCGCATGGCGGCCGGCCTGAAGGATACGCCGGTGGACGCCGCCATCGTCGGCATCGTCGACGCCGTCGAAACGGACGAGACGTCCGAACCGTAGCCTTCCGTCAGGAGTCCCTCACGTGCAACTGGCTCGCGTCATCGGCACCGTCGTCGTCACGCCGAAGGACGGGAACCTGCACGGTGTCACGCTGCTGCTCATCCAGCCGATCGCCCCGTCACGCACGCCGGTCGGCAAGCCGCTCGTCGCCGCCGATTCGGTCGGCGCCGGCGTCGGTGAAGAGGTGTTCTTCGTCCGCGGGAAGGAAGCCAGCTTTCCCTTCCATCCCGTCGACGTGCCGGTCGACGCCGGCATCGTCGGGGTGGTCGACGCGATCGACACGTAGCAGCTCAGAGGTCAGGAAACGTCGATGCTTCTTGCGCGGGTCGTCGGAAACGTGGTCGCCACACAGAAGAACCGCACGTTCGAGGGTGCCAAGCTGCTGCTCGTACAGCCGCTGACCGAGCACGATGCACCGCGCGGTCCGGTTCTGCTGGCCATCGACGGCGTCGGCGCCGGCATCGATGAGAAAGTGCTGATCGTCGTCGAGGGACGCGCCGCGGCGGAGGTGCTCGGACGCCCGCTCGCGCCGGTGGACGCGGCGATCGTCGGCATCGTCGACCGCGTCGACCTTGGGTAGCGCCCGGTCGCGAGGTGTAGCAATGGATTCGCTGAACCCACTCACCGACCTCGAGTTGCGTGCCCTGGTGCGCGATGCGATCGCCCGCGCGCGGGCGGCGGCACCGGCGGCGTCGGATCCGGCGCCCGTGCATCCCGCGTCACGGTTGGCCCCGGCTGACCACCCGGCCGGCGCCGTGAGCGTCCACGTCCACACCAGTCACGCGTCGTTCTCCCTTGGCCCCGGCGGCGACGCCGAGGGCCACTGCATCATCGAACCGTCGGTCCGCTGCACCCACTGCGGCTTCTGCCAGGCGCTGGGCCACTAGCCACCGGCATCTGCCCGTTCGACCCATGAGCAAGATTCTCGTTACCCGCCGGTTGCCATCGTCAGTTCTCGCGAAGCTGCGAGACGCCGGTGATGTCGATCTTTTCGACGGTCCGCAGGCGATGTCCCCCGAGGAACTGCGAACCCGCCTGGCCGGGAAGACCGCCGTCGTTTGCATGCTGACCGACACGGTGGACCGTGCCGCGATCGACGCCGGCGCGGCATTGAAGGTCATCGCCAACGTCGCGGTCGGCTACAACAACATCGATGTGCCCTACGCTCGATCGCGTGGCATCACCGTGACGAACACGCCGGATGTCCTGACCGAGTCGGTCGCCGATTTCACCTGGGCGCTGATCCTCGACATCACGCGGCGGCTCACGGAAGGTGATCGGCTGGTCCGCCGCGGCGACTGGAAGGGATGGGGCTTCGATTTCATGCTCGGCAGCGAGCTGCGCGGCAAGCAGCTCGGGCTGGTCGGCGCCGGTCGCATCGCGAAGGCGGTGGCCGAGCGCGGTGCAGCATTCGGGGTCCGCGTCGCGTACTACAGCCGGCGCGACGTCGATTTCCCGGGCGAGCCGATGTCGCTCGACCGCGTCCTCAATACGTCCGACATCGTCTCGCTGCACGTTCCGCTCACGCCGGACACGCGGCGCCTGATCGATCGGAAGGCGCTCGCCCGGATGAAGCGGTCGGCCTATCTGATCAACACGGCCCGTGGCCCGGTCGTCGACGAAGAAGGGCTGGCGTGGGCGCTGCGCGAGCGGCTGATCGCCGGCGCCGCCCTCGACGTCTATGAGAAGGAACCGGT
>CADEDC010000119.1:9706-9926 GCA_902825985.1 uncultured Acidobacteriota bacterium
CCCATCCGGCTCTGCTGCCGGTAGAGCACGTGCTGCTCGTCCCCCATCTCGGCAGCGGCACGACCGAGACCCGGACGGCGATGGCCGACCTGGCAGCCAGCAATGCCATTGCGGTGCTCAGCGGCCAGGCGGCGCTGACGCCGGTACTGGCGTGAAGAAGGGCCGTACCACCGGCCGGACATCTGGCGCCCGCATGGTGAAGCCGGTGACGGTGAAGCCG
>CADEDC010000120.1:0-6211 GCA_902825985.1 uncultured Acidobacteriota bacterium
CGACGTCGGCGTGCGCCTTGGCGACACCGGCGGCGACCGTGCCGACGCCGGCGAGGGCGACGAGCTTCACGTGGATGCGGGCGCGCGGGTTCGAGTTCTTCAGGTCGTAGATCAGCTGCGCCAGGTCTTCGATCGAATAGATGTCGTGGTGCGGCGGCGGCGAGATCAGGCCGACGCCGGGCGTCGCGTGCCGCGTCTTGGCAATCCACGGATACACCTTGTGGCCGGGCAGCTGGCCGCCTTCGCCCGGCTTGGCCCCCTGCGCCATCTTGATCTGCAGGTCGTCGGCGTTGACCAGGTACTCGCTGGTGACGCCGAAGCGCGCCGACGCCACCTGCTTGATCGCGCTGCGCCGCAGGTCGCCGTTGTCGTCGCGGACGAAGCGGTCGGGGTCCTCGCCCCCCTCGCCGGTGTTCGACTTGCCGCCGATGCGGTTCATCGCGATCGCGAGGTTCTCGTGCGCTTCCTTGCTGATCGAGCCGTACGACATCGCACCGGTGGAGAAGCGGCGGACGATCGCGTCGATCGGCTCGACCTCGTCGATCGGAATCGCCTGGGCGGCGGGCTTCAGCTCGAGCAGGCCGCGCAGGGTGCACAGGTGCTGGCTCTGGTCGTCGACCAGCCGCGTGTACTCCTTGAAGATCGCGTACTGCCCCGAGTGGGTCGCATGCTGCAGCTTGAACACCGTGTCCGGGTTGAACAGATGGTATTCGCCGTCGCGCCGCCACTGGTACTCGCCGCCCCATTCGAGTTCGTGCTCGACCGGGCGGAGCGGGAACGCCTTCTCGTGGCGCCGCCGCACCTCTTCGGCAATCACGTCGGCACCGACGCCGCCGATGCGCGAGGCGGTGCGCGTGAAATAGGTGTCGACGAACCGGCGATCGAGGCCGATTGCTTCGAAGACCTGGGCGCCGCAGTAGCTCTGAAGGGTCGAGATGCCCATCTTGGACATCACCTTCAGAATCCCCTTGTTCAACGCCTTGACGTAGTTCCTGACCGCCTTCTCGTGCGTCAGGTTCGGCAGCATGCGCTGCCGGATCATGTCGTCCAGCGTTTCGAACGCGAGGTACGGGTTCACCGCGCCGGCACCGTAGCCGAGCAGCAGCGCACAGTGGTGCACCTCGCGCGCGTCGCCGGCTTCGACGACCAGCGCGCAGTGGGTCCGCTTGCCGAGCCGCACCAGGTGGTGGTGGACGCTGGCGGTGGCCAGCAGGCTGGGAATCGGGGCGCGCGAGCGGTCGGCGTCGCGGTCCGACAGGATCAGAATCGTGTAGCCGGCGTCGACGGCCGCCGCGGCGCGGCGGTTCAGCTCGCGCAGCGCCTGCTCGAGGCCGTGCCCATCGTCCGACAGCTCGAACAGCATCGGCAGCCGGGTGGTGCGGAAGCCCGGATCGTAGACGTGACGCAGCCGCGCCACCTGGTCGTTGTCGATGACCGGGTACTTGATCTTGATCTGGCGGCACGACTCCGGTCGCGGATCCAGCAGGTTCCCTTCCGGGCCGATCGTCGATTCCATCGACGTCACCAGCTCTTCGCGGATGGCGTCGAGCGGCGGGTTGGTGACCTGCGCGAACACCTGCTTGAAGTAGTCGAACAGCTGCCGCGGCCGGTTCGACAGCGCCGCCAGCGAGGTGTCGACGCCCATCGACCCGAGCGGCTCCTCGGAGTTGGTCGCCATCGGCGCCATCAGGATCCGCAGGTCCTCGTGCGAATAGCCGAACAGCTGCTGCCGGCGCGTGACCGTCTCATGGCTCGGCGGCGGCAGGTATGGCGCCGGATCGAGATCGTCGATGTCGATCAGGTTCTTCAGCCATTCCCCGTACGGCAGCGCGTTCGCCAGCGTGCTCTTGATCTCGTCGTCCGACACGATGCGGCCGCGGGCGGTGTCGACGAGGAACATGCGGCCCGGGTGCAGGCGCTCCTTGATGGCGATGTCTTCGGCCGGGATGTCGAGCACGCCGACTTCCGACGCCAGGACGACCATGCCGTCCTTGGTGACGTAGTAGCGCGACGGACGCAGGCCGTTGCGGTCGAGAATCGCGCCGATGATCGTGCCGTCGGAGAACGCAATCGACGCCGGACCGTCCCACGGCTCCATCAGCGACGAGTGGTACTCGTAGAACGCCTTGAGGGAGGCCGCCATCGTGTCGTTGCCGGCCCACGGCTCCGGAATCATCATCAGGATGGCGTGCGGCAGCGAGCGGCCCGACATCACCAGGAATTCGAGGACGTTGTCGAACGTCGCCGTGTCGCTGCCGCCTTCGCGGATGACCGGCAGGATCTTCTGCAGGTCGTCGCCCCAGACGCTCGATCGGAGCAGCCCCTCGCGGGCCCGCATCCAGTTGATGTTGCCGGTCAGCGTGTTGATCTCGCCGTTGTGCGCGATGAAGCGGTACGGATGGGCGAGCGGCCACGCCGGGAACGTGTTGGTGCTGAAACGCTGGTGGACGAGCGCCAGCGCCGACTCGAAGTCCGGATCGGCGAGATCCGGAAACATCGGCTCCATCTGATCGGCCGTCAGCATCCCCTTGTAGATCAAGGTGCGGCTCGACAGGCTCGGGATGTAGAACTGCTTGCGCGCCGCCTCCGGCAGACCGAGACCGTCGGCCTCGTGTTCCACCCGCTTGCGGATGACGTACAGCTTGCGCTCGAACTGCGTCGCCGCGTCGCCAATGTCGGTCGCGCCGGCGGGCGGCGTCAGGTCGCCCCGCGCGATGAAGATCTGGCGGAACTCCGGTTCCACCGCGACGGCGCTCGGACCGACGCGGCCGTCGTCGGTCGGCACATCCCGCCAGCCGAGCAGTACCTGCTTCTCGTCGGCGACGATCCGCGCGAACAGCGCTTCGCACCGTTCCCGGTGATCGGCGTCGGTCGGCAGAAACACCAGCCCGACCGCGTAGCCGCCAGCGGCCGGCAGCGGCGCCGGGGCCACCTTGCGGAGGAACTTGTCCGGCAGCTGGGTCATGATGCCGGCGCCGTCTCCGGTGTTCACTTCGCAACCGCAGGCGCCGCGGTGCGCGAGGTTCATCAGGACCTGCAGCGCCTGGCTGACGATCGCGTGCGACTTGCGACCCTTCATGTCCACGACGAAGCCGACGCCGCAGGCGTCGTGCTCGTGCTGCGGGTCATAGAGGCCGGCCGCCGCCGGAGGTCCAGGGGGCGGCTGGAGACACCGATCTGTGCTGCGCTGCTGGTCCGACATTTCGTGAAAATCCTAAGGATCGCCGGGGGAGCCGCCGACTGGCCGTCAGCGGAGCGTTATTTATCGCTCAGACGCTGGCAGAAGTAAAATACAAACATCGTATCCGATTCATGACTGATACGCATCGATTCTCCAGGTCCTGTG
Source organism: uncultured Acidobacteriota bacterium (assembly GCA_902825985.1). Lineage (GTDB taxonomy): Bacteria > Acidobacteriota > Vicinamibacteria > Vicinamibacterales > CAVVIG01 > VFZL01. The sequence goes on from CADEDC010000120.1 coordinate 3,347, forward strand.
CCGAGACCCCTGGCCGAGCTGGATCGGCTCTGCCATTCGACTCCGGTGTACCATCCGGCGTGCACGACCAGTGGATGCAAGAGGCGCTCATCGAGGCGCGCCGCGCGCGTGCCGCCGGCGAGGTGCCGATCGGCGCCATTGTCGTGCTGGACGACCGCATTGTCGGACGGGGCTACAACCAGCCCATCTCAGCTGGCGATCCGACGGCCCACGCCGAGATCGTTGCCATCCGCGAGGCGGCCCGCACCGTCGGCAACTACCGGCTGACCGGGGCGACGCTCTGCGTGACCATCGAGCCGTGCCTGATGTGCGTCGGTGCACTGGTGCACGCGCGGATCGCCCGGCTGGTGTTCGGCGCGCCCGAGACGCGCACCGGCGCGGTCGTGTCCACCGTCAGAGGTGGCGAACTGCCCGGCCACAACCATCGATTCGAAGTCGACAGCGGCGTCCGCGAAGAGGAGTGCCGCGCCCTGATGCAGGAGTTCTTCAGGGAGCGGCGCTGATCGGCGCAGCGGGCGCACGACGGCCGGTGGACGTGGGCGGACGACCGGACGATCGGCCGCCAGGCGGTCTCCCCTACGGCTGCGTCTGTGGCAACGCGAACGCCAGCAGTTCGCCCGGATAGTTGCCGCCGCCGATCGCCACCACGAGGTACTGCCGACCGTTGTGCAGATAGGTCATCGGCGAGCCGCTCTGCTGCGCCGGCATGAAGACGGAGCCGGCGTCCTTCCCGGTCGCCTTGTCGTAGGCGCGCAGCAGCGCGCCGCGTGGGTGACCATTGGTCGTGATCTGCGCTTCGCCGGCAATCAGCAGCGACTTCGTCGACAGCGTGCCGATGATCCCCGCCTGGCCGGTGCGCGGGATGTCGAGCCCCTTGAGCGCCGGGTTGTTACGAATGTTGTCCGGCGTGTCGCCGTGCGCAATCGTCCACAGCAGCAGACCCTTGTTCAGATCGATGGCGCTGATGCTGCCGTACGGCGGCTTCACGATCGGCAGGCCACGCACGTTCAATCCGCCGCCGCCACCTTCGCCGGCGGCGGGTGCCGGGCGGGCCGGGGCCGAGCCGGGCGGCAGAATCGAACCTGCCCCGGCCGTCGAACGGGCCCCCGTCAGGGCGCTGCCCTGGATGAAGTTCATGTCGTTCTTCGCCGGGTCCGGCTTCACCAGCCCGAGCGGACTCGGCGACCGCCGCGAGTAGACATAGAGCACGTGCGTGTCGGGGTCGTACGAGCCGCCGGCCCACACCGTGCCGCCGCCGTTCGACCCGAGCACGATCGTTGCCAGCGGGCCTTCCGCCTTGCTCACCACGATCGGCGTGAACACCGGACCGATCTTGTAGCGCGAGATCACCTTCAGCCCCTCGGCCTTGATCTCGGGCGTGAAGTCGACCACATCGTCTTCCAGGAACCCCTGCCGGTCGTAGGCGAAGATCTTGCCGTTGGCATCGAGCGGGAACGGCTGCGTCGGGGCATACCATTCGCCCGGCACGTCGCCGGCCGGCACCGGACGTTCCTCGATCGGCCACACCGGCTTGCCGGTTTCGCGGTCGAAGACGTACATGAAGGCCTGCTTGGTCGGCTGCGCCAGCGCCTTGATCGTCCGGCCGTTGACGACGATGTCGGCGAGGATTGGCGCACACGGGATGTCGTGGTCCCAGATGCCGTGGTGGACCAGCTGGTAGTGCCACTTGCGGACGCCCGTCTTCAGATCGACGGCGAGAATCGACTCGCCGAACAAACCGGCACCCGGGCGATGACCGCCGTAGTAGTCGCCGGTCGGTGTCTCCACCGGCAGGTAGGCGAGGTTCAGCTGCGGATCGATCGAAATCTGCGCCCACACGCCGGTGTTGCCGGTGTACGACCAGGAGTCGTTCAGCCACGAGTCGTTGCCGAACTCACCGGGTCGCGGGATCGTGTGGAAGATCCACAGCCGCCGGCCGGTGCGGACGTCGAAGCCGCGGACGTATCCCTTGACGTTGCTCTTGCCGCGCGGCACGCCGCCGGATCGATGGGCGGCGCCGACGACGATGACGTCGTTGGCAATCGCCGGCGTCGAATGGAGGCCGATTTCGCCGGTCACCGGGTCGATGACCTGGTCGAGGTTCTGCTTGAGGTCGACGACCCCCTTGTCGCCGAAGCTCGCCACCGGAATGCCGGTCTTCGCGTCGAGCGCGATCATCCGGTAGCCCGGCGTGACGTAGATGATCCTGGCCTCCTTGCCGTCGGTCCAGTACGACAGGCCGCGGCCCGACAGCTGCCGCGGCGCCTGGCCGCCGCGCTCGCCCTCCTGCTCGCTGTGCGTCCACAGGATCTCGCCGGTCGCCGCATCGAGTGCCACGGCGGCACGGCGGGTCCCGGCTGTCGTGTAGACCACGCCGCCGACCATCAGCGGCGTCGACTCGAACATGAACTCGGGGCGCGGGCCGAAGCTCTCGGTCTTGAATCGCCACGCGATTTCGAGCTTGCTGAAGTTGGAGGCGTTGATCTGATCGAGCGGTGAGTAGCGGGTGTTGGCGTTGTCGGCGCCATAGACCGGCCACTCGCCCGGCCTGGCGCCGCCCGGGCCGCCGCCCTGGCCGAGCGTCGCGACGGTCGCCCACGACAACAAAGACGCGCAGACAGCGACGGCCAGTCGCCGTGATCCGTACGATCGCATGACCACCTCCAGAAAGGGAGGTAAGCATAGCGCGGCGGCGGCCGCCGTCAAGTTCCCAAGGGTGGGTAGGCCGGGTAGGCCGGGCCGGATAGGTCGGGTAGGGCGGGTGGGCCGGGTAGGCCGGGTAGGCCGGGTGGGGCGGGTAGGTCGGGCAAGCCGGGTGGGGCGGGTAGGGATGAGGCGGCTCGCGCCGGCCTGCGATTTGCTGAT
>CADEDC010000120.1:6311-9874 GCA_902825985.1 uncultured Acidobacteriota bacterium
GCCGGGTGGGGCGGGTAGGGATGAGGCGGCTCGCGCCGGCCTGCGATTTGCTGATGTTCATCCCGTGACCGAGGAGGCTCACGACATGGACGACAACAACGAGAGGGGCGCGATCGGTTACATCGCGCTCTGGTTGATGGGTGTGCCGGCATCGCTGCTGTTTTTCTTCTTCCTGATGCGCGGCTGCACGTAGGGCTACTGCAGGGACCACGGCGCCGCCGGGCGTCGCCGCCTGGCTGTCAGCCGGTGGTGAATCGGCGGGCGGATTCCGTGAGCACGTCCGTGAGCCGGATGACGGATGGGATGTCGACCCACTCGACGGCGGCGTGCGCGCCCTCGCCGGTGGGGCCGTAGTTGACGGTCGGGATGCCGGCAGCGGCGAAGACCGCGGCATCCATCCAGAAGCCGACGCCGATGTGCGCCGGCGCCGTGCCGGTCACCGATGTGATCGCGTCGCTGACCCGCGTCACGATCGTGGCGGTCGAATCGCAGACACTCGGGTCGCGCGAGAACGTGACCTCGACCGTGGCGGTGTCGTCGGCGCGCCGCACGACGGCGGTCAGTTCGGCGGCGACCTGCTCCGGCGTCTCGCCCGGCAAGGTGCGCCGTTCGACCTGCAGGCGGCAGCCCGGCGCGTAGGTCGACAGTCCCGTGCCGCCGTCGATGAGCGCGCAGTGCAGCGACGCCGCGCCGACCAGTGGATGGGTCCGCGTGCGCAATTCGGTCTCGTCGAACTCCTCGAGCGCGGTGATGATCCGTCCCATCCGCCCGATCGCGCTGACGCCGACATCCCACCGGCTGCCGTGCGCCGCGCGGCCGGTGGTCGTGACAGCGACCCAGACGAAACCCTTGTGCGCCAGGACGAGTCCGGCTTCGGACGGCTCGGTGACGATGCAGGCGCTCGCGCGATGGCGGCGGACGAAATCGAAGGCGCCCGCACTCGCGTATTCCTCGTCGGCCACCAGGGCGGCGACGACGCGCCCGCGCCTCAGCGTCGAGGCGAGCTGCGCCATGGCCACCATGATGGCGGCGACACTGCCTTTCATGTCGCAGGCGCCGCGGCCATAGAGCCGGTCGCCGTCGATGCGCGGCTCGAACGGCGCAATCGTCATCCCCGCGGTGCCGACCGTATCCAGGTGCGCGCAGAGCACCAGCGTCGGGTCGTCGCTGCGCCCGACTTCGGCGACCAGGTTCGGCCGTCCCGGCGCCGCTTCCTCCAGACGGGCCCGCACACCATTCGCGACGAACCACGAGTGGATGAACTCGGCAATCGCGCCCTCACCGGTCCCTTCAGCCGGTGCAATCGACGGATTCACCGACGGGATCGAGACGAGCGAGCTCAGGACCGAGACGACGTCAGGGGAGAGCGACATTGCGGGTCAGCACTCCCCGGCGGACGGGGCGGTCACGGGATGGACACGGACCGCATCATCCACATGATGTTGTCCCAGCTCACCGGCTTCTCGGTGCCGTCGAACAGTCTGGCGTAGCTGCCGCCGCCGCCCTTGAACGAGAAGGCCTTCACCTTGTCCGGCGGATTCGTCGTTGGATTGCGGAGGATCTCGAGCACCTGTTCCTGTTTCGAGAGCTGATAGAAGGTCGGAGTCTTGGCCGAGTAGAACCTGGTTTCCGAGGCGTTGCCGCGGTTCGCGACGCCGCGCTCGAAGGTGATGTGCATCTCGAGCTGTTCGCCGCTCGCCGCCTTGAACACCCAGTCCTGGGTTTCGGTGACGGTGCCGGCTTCCGACTTCGAGGTGCGGGTGGCGGTGGCCGTCGTCGCCTGGATGTAGTTGCCGAAGGGGCCGGGTGCGTCCGTCGGGTCGGCGGTCAATCCGCCGATGATGAGCTGAGCGTTCGCGCCTGACGCGTCCTTCACTGGCGCGGCAAGGTAGACGAGCCGGTTCGAGCCCCGGCCGATCGGCTTGCCGTCCGGCGCGCTGATCGACAGGCGGTCGATGAAGATCGCACGCAGGTTGCAGTCCTTGGCCGGGCCCTGGGTGGCGACGTTCATCGTGAACCCGGCGGGCAGGAAGGCGTTCAGGGCCGACTGCGGAACCGCGAGGTCCAGCTGGAACCGCACTTCCGCGCTGTTCTCGACCGGGGTCTGGGCATGAGCCGAGGGGGCGGCGATTGCGATGGCGCTGGCGGCGATGAGCGTCCGGCAAGCGATAGTGAGGTGAGCCCGCATCGTTTCTGTCCTCCTGTGAGCGAAGGGCCCAATCGTCTCACAACTCCGGCAGGTGTGGTGCGGCGGTGCGATCCACCCGTCCGGGGGGGTCGCCCGGGGACCTGTCGTGGCACAGTATGGGGATGGCAACGATTGGATTGATTGGGGCAGGGCACATCGGCAGCCAGCTCGCGCGGCTGGCCGTCAAGCACGGGCACGATGTCGTCATCAGCAACTCTCGTGGTCCTGAGACGCTCGCCGAGCTCGTCACCGAGCTGGGGCCGAAGGCGCGCGCGGCGACCCCGGACGAGGCGGGCGCGGCCGGCGACATCGTCGTCGTCACCGTCCCGTTGAAGCATTACCGCCAGGTGCCGGTGGCACCGCTGGCGGGAAAAGTCGTCATCGACACCAACAACTACTATCCGCAGCGCGACGGTCAGATTCCGGAGCTCGACACCGAGTCGACGACGACCGCGGAGCTGTTGCAGGCGCATCTGCCGGCGTCGCGGGTGGTGAAGGCGTTCAACCACATCGCGGCGGCGGCGCTGACGGCAGAGGCCTTGCCGCCCGGCCCGAACCGCCGCGCGCTCGTCATTGCCGGCGACGATGCGGAGGCCAAGGCGCAGGTGGCGGCGCTCATCGATCAGTTCGGGTTCGATGTCGTCGATGCCGGTCCGTTGAGTGAGGGTTGGCGGATTCAGCGCGACACGCCGGGCTACGGACCACGGCGGACGGCGTCGCAGATCCGCGGCGATCTGGCGGCGGCGAAGCGGTATGCGGAGATGCGGCAGCCATCCTAGCCGGTTCGGGTGAGTGCGCGGGCGGGCGGGGCGGGAGAGGCGGAGGTGACGTGCAGCCGGTGCAGGCGTTTCTGAATCGACTGCGGTGGGACCCGGCGTTTGCGGGTGGCGGGTTCGCGCTTGCGTATCTGGATCGGCGCGCGAAGGCGCCGGTGGTGGTGCCGTTCGGTGCGATCACGTTTGACGCTGGTGCGTCGCGGATGATCGGCCTTGTCGATGGCGCTGGTGAGGAGCGGAAGATCCCGATGCACCGGATTCGACGCATCTATAAGGATGGCGTCGTCATCTGGGAGCATCAGGGGGACTCCGGTGAGGGGCCGAAGGCGTGAGGGCGAATCGGCGCGTCGAGGCGGGGCGGGCTGCCAGCCGGGCGGCAGCTGCGATATACTCAGGGTTCTGCTTCGCGCGGTCCTGCCTCGGAGAGGTACCGAAGTGGTCGTAACGGGGGCGCCTCGAAAGCGTCTTGTCGGGTAACCGGCACGTGGGTTCGAATCCCACCCTCTCCGCCAACATCTAAACACTGAAAATAAAGCACTTACGATGAGCACGATCTTCTACGTGCTCAATACGTGCCCTTCGTGCTAGGTTCTCGGGAT
>CADEDC010000121.1 GCA_902825985.1 uncultured Acidobacteriota bacterium
CGGCGGCCACCCGCGCGAGAGGCCAGGCTTGGCCCGAGCGCCAGCCGGAAGGCAACGTCGCCGCCGATGTGAGTTTCCCGCCCGGTCTGCGTGTTTGGCAAACCCGGACGGTTGCGGGCGGACGCGGCGCGTGCGGTGTCGGTCCCTGGCTGTGTGTCTGGGCGTATGAACCGGGCTCTGCGCGACGCCGCGTCGGCGGCCGTCGCGCGGCCCAGTGGAGGGTGGCTAGGCGAGCAGCCGATCGCGAACGGCGGTCACGGCGGCGACAGCGTCGGCCGGCGCGACCTTCGTCACGTCCTTCGACTTGCGGTCGCGCAGCTCGACGATGCCATCCTTCAGCCCGCGCGCCCCGACCGTGAGCCGCAGCGGCATGCCGAGGAGATCGGCATCCTTGAACTTCACCCCCGGCGACACGTCGGTCCGATCGTCGTAGAGCACCTCGAACCCGGCCGCCTCGAGCGCGCGCTCGATCGTCTCCGCCACCGCGGCAATCTCCGGCTTGCCGGCATCGAGCGCCAGCAGGTGCACCTGGTACGGCGCCACCGGCCAGGGCCAGGCAATGCCGTCGGCGTCGTGGTTCTGCTCGATAATCGCCGCCACCGTGCGCGTGATGCCGATGCCGTAGCACCCCATCACCATCGGCCGCTCGGCGCCGGCTTCGTCCAGGAACACACAGTTCATCGGCACGGAGTACTTCGTCCCGAGCTTGAACACCTGCCCGACCTCGATGCCGCGGAACGCCTGATAATGCCCGGTGCCGCAGCGCGGACAGGCATCGCCCTCCTTCGCCAGCCGCAGGTCGTGGAACCCCTTGAACTGCCTCAGGTCGCGATCCGGCTTGAAGCCGAAGTGGTGGTAGTCGGTCTTGTTGCCGCCGCAGGTCAGATTGAACGCGCCGTCGAGGCTGGCATCGACGTAGATCGGCACGTCGAGATCGACCGGCCCGATGAAGCCGGACTTCGCGCCGGACAACGCCTCGGCCTGTTCCACCGGCGTCAGCTCCAGCGCGTCGACGCCGAGCAGGTTCTTGAACTTGACGATGTTCGGTTCGTGATCGCTGCGCAGAACGAGCCCGACGTTGAACGTCGCATCGCCCTTCGTCGCCGCGTACAGGTAGAACTTCGACGCGTGATCGAGCGGCAGCCCCTGATGCTCGTCGTCGCGGAACGCCTTCGCCTGATCCTCCATCGCGATGATGCCGGGCGTCGCGAAGTGGTGGCGCTTCAGCTCGAGCACCGCCTCGGCGACGTGGGGATATGGCAGCGTCGGCGCTTCGGTCTTCTCGACGTTCGATGCGTACTCGCAGCTGTCGCAGCTGAGGATGGCATCCTCGCCCGACTGTGCCAGCACGTGGAACTCGTGGGTGAAGCTGCCGCCGATGGCGCCGCTGTCGGCCTCGACCGGGCGGAACATCACGCCGAAGCGCTGGAAGATGCGCTTGTAGGCCTCGAACATCAGCCAGTACTCGCGGTCCGCGTCGGCATCGTCGACATGGAAGGAATAGCCGTCCTTCATGACGAACTCGCGGCCGCGCATCAGGCCGAAGCGCGGCCGGATCTCGTCGCGGAACTTGCTTTGAATCTGATAGAGGTTCATCGGCAGGTTCTTGTACGACTTGACCAGCTTGCGGACGATGTCCGTGATGATCTCTTCGTGCGTCGGCCCGAGGCAGAAGTCCGCATCCTTGCGGTCCTTCATGCGCAACAGCTCGCGGCCGTACAGCTTCCAGCGGCCGCTCTCCTCCCACAGTTCCTTCGGCTGCACGGTGGGCATCAGCAGTTCCTGGCAGCCGTCGCGATTCAGCTCCTCACGGACGATCTGTTCGACCTTGCGGATGCTTCGCAGCAGCAGCGGCAGGTAGTCGTAGATGCCGGCGGCGACCTTCTGCAGCATGCCGGCGCGCATCATCAGCTGCTGGCTGACGACATCGGCGTCGCGCGGCGCTTCACGGAACGTATAGACGAGCAGGCGTGACTGTTTCATCGGATCTCAACTCGGTTCTGAATCGCCGCGGGCACCGGCCGGACGGCCGCGACGCACGCGACCGGCGGTGGCCCCGGCCCTCGCCCGTGCGCCAACGCCGGCCGGGCCGCCGGCGCTGACCGCGCTACCAGCGTTCATCGCGGACGGTGTCCGTCACGTGGATTTTCCAGTGTAGATCGTCGCGCGACGGGAAGTCTTCGCGGAAGTGGCCGCCGCGGCTTTCATGGCGGCGCAGCGCCGCCCGCGCGATCAGCCGGGCGACGGCCAGCAGGTTGAAGTGCCGCCAGTCCTCGGCATCGAACGAGCGCTCGGGCCCGCCGGCGTTGCGGGCCCGTGTGTAGGCGCGATCGAGCTTGACGACCGCGTCCTGCAGACCCTCGCCGCGGCGGAACAGGCCGACCGACCGCCACATGAGATCGCGGATCTGCGCGATGGTCTGCGGCGCGTCGATGCCGCGCGCCGTCGATACCTGCCACTCGCCGGCCGGCCGGCGATCGCCCTTCACCGGTGCCGCCTGCGGCGGCAGCATCATCGCCGCGGCAGCGCGCGCCCCGAACACGAGCCCCTCGAGCAGCGAGTTGCTGGCCAGGCGGTTCGCGCCGTGGACGCCGGTGCAGGCGGCCTCGCCGGCGGCGAACAGGCGCGGCAGCGACGTGCGTCCCCACTCGTCGGTCTCGATGCCACCCATGATGTAGTGCGCTGCCGGCCCGACCGGAATCGGATCGACGGCGATGTCGAGACCGACCTGGCGACAGGTGTCGGCAATCGTCGGAAAGCGGCGGCGCGTGTGTGCCGCGTCGAGATGCGCCAGCGTCAGGAACACCGGCCCTTTCGTCCGCTCCATCTCGCGGACGATGCCGCGGGCGACGACGTCGCGGGGAGCGAGATCGCCGGCCGGACTGTAGCGGGTCATGAACGCGTCACCCTCGGCGTTCACCAGCTTCGCCCCCTCGCCGCGCAGCGCCTCGGAGATCAGGAAGCGCGGCGCCCCGTCCTTGCTGAGCGCGGTCGGATGGAACTGGACGAACTCGAGGTCGGCGACCCGCGCGCCGGCGTGATACGCCAGCGCGATCCCGTCGCCCGTCGCGACCGCCGGATTCGTCGTCTCGCGAAACACCTGGCCGGCGCCGCCGGTGGCGAGCAGCGTCGCCGCGGCCATCACCTCGTGGCGCTCGCCCTCGGCATCGAAGAATCGCGCGCCGCGCACGCCGTCGACGCCGCCATCGTCAACGATCAGGTCGGCGACCAGCACGTGGTTCATGGTCACCACGGAGGTCCGGGTGACGACCCGCTCCCACAGCGCGCGGCCGATCTCACGTCCGGTGGCGTCGCCGGCATGCAGCACGCGGCGGACGCTGTGCGCCGCCTCGAGGCCGAAGGCCGGCCGGCCGTTCGCGTCGAGGTCGAACTTGACGCCCCAGTCGATCAGCTCGCGGACGTAGCGGGCGCCGTCCTCGACCAGCGCCGCCACCGCCACCGCGTCGCAGAGCCCGTCGCCCGCCGCCAGGGTGTCCTTGCCGTGCAGGAACGCGCTGTCGTCCGCGCCGAGGGCTGCCGCGATGCCGCCCTGCGCATAGCGCGTGTTGCTCTCGCTGGCCGACGCCTTGGTCAGGATGAGCACGCGGCCGAACGGCGCCAGGGCGAGGGCGGCACGCAAGCCGGCGATACCGCCGCCGATGATCAGGAAATCCGTCTGTGTCTTCACGATTTGCCGGGTGCTATCCTAGCATTCGCGCCCGATTCACCTTTGCGCCCGGAACCCCATGGACCCAGTCCGCCTCACCGTCGCTGCGCCGTCACGTTCGTATCCGATCACCATTGGCGACGGGACGCTCGAGAAGCTGTCGTCGCTGCTGGACGAAGCGGGCGCCCCGGCCCGCCGGTTCGTCGTCTCGAACGCGCTCGTCTGGCGGCTGCATGGTCCGCGGCTTGCGGCGGCCGGGCTCACCGACGCGATCCTGGTGCCGGATGGCGAGCGCTTCAAGAACACGCAGAGTGTCGGCCGTGTCTACGACGCGCTGATCAAGGCCAACGCCGATCGCGCCTCGACGCTCATCACCTTCGGCGGCGGCGTGCTCGGCGACCTGGCCGGTTTCGCCGCCGCGTCGTACCTGCGCGGCATCCCGTTGGTCCACCTGCCGACGACGCTGCTGTCGCAGGTGGACAGTTCGATCGGCGGCAAGGTCGGTGTCAATCACCCGCTCGGCAAGAACCTGATCGGCGCCTTCCACCAGCCGCACGCCGTCGTCATCGACCTTGCGGTGCTCGGCACGCTGCCGCGCCGCGAGTTCCGCGCCGGACTCTATGAGGTGATCAAGTACGGCGTCACGTCCAGCCCGTCCCTCTTCGATCGCATCGTCAGCAACCGGACGGCGATCTTCAAGAAGCAGCCGGACGTGCTGCTGCCGATCGTCGCCGAATCCTGCCGGATCAAGGGCGACGTCGTCGCGGCGGACGAGCGGGAGTCGGGGCTGCGGCGGATTCTGAACTTCGGTCACACCGCCGGGCACGCGCTGGAGTCGGTGACGAAGTACCGTCGCTACCGTCATGGCGAAGCGGTCGCCTACGGCATGCTCGTCGCCGCCGAGCTCGCCGTCCACCGCGGCGCCATGGCACAGGCCGATCGCAAGGCGCTGGCGGATCTGATCGCGGCACTCGGTCCGCTGCCGCCGATCGGCGACCTCACCGTGCCGCAGATCGTCGACGCGATGAAACACGACAAGAAGATGATCGCCGGCCGCCTGCACTTCGTCCTGCCGACGGCAATCGGGTCGTGGTCGATCGTCGATGACGTGACCGAGAAGGAGATGAAGCACGCGCTGGCGGCGGTGGGATTCAGGCACTGAGACGGGCGGTTCTCCGCCGTCCGCAGGCTGCCGCGAGGTCGCTATTCGAGCCCGTACTCCCGCATCTTCGAGATGAGCAGCTTGTACGGCATCTGCAGGATCTCGGCGGCGCGCCCCTTGTTGCCGGCGGCGTCCTTCACCGTCTGGGCGATCTTGCGCTGCTCGGCTTCGGCGAGGATGCGGCGCTGCATCTCGGACATCGAACCTGACAGATCGATCTGCTCCCACGGACTGGCTTCGACCGCCGGGGCGGACAGGCTGGCGCCGCGGAACGACAGGTTCAGGTGGTGGCCGTGGATGGTGTCACCTTCGGTGAGGATCACGGCGCGCTCCATGCAGTTCTGCAGCTCGCGGACGTTACCCGGCCACGGATACTTCTGCATCTCGTCGACGGCGGATGACGCGAACAGCAGCGGCTTCTTGTTGAGATCGCGGCAGTAGCGGTCGACGAAGTAGCGCGCCAGCATCGGGATGTCTTCCGGACGATCGCGCAGCGGCGGCACGGTGATCGGAAACACCGACAGCCGGAAGTAGAGGTCTTCGCGATATTGACGCGCGGCAACCGCCGCCTTGAGGTTGCGGTTGGTCGCGGCAACGACGCGAACGTCCACCTGGATGGAGACGGTGCCGCCGACCCGCTCGAAGCGCTTCTCTTCGAGCGCCCGCAGGATCTTCGCCTGCAGCGGCAGCGGCAGATCGCCGATCTCGTCGAGGAAGAGCGTGCCACGGTGCGCCAGTTCGAACTTGCCCGGCTTCCGCGTCGCGGCGCCGGTGAACGCGCCCTTCTCGTGGCCGAACAGCTCGGTCTCGAGCAGCGTTTCCGGGATGGCGGCGCAGTTGATGGCGACGAATGGACCGTCGGCGCGCGGGCTGAGCGCGTGCAACGCCCGTGCGAACAGCTCCTTGCCGGTGCCGCTCTCGCCTTCGACGAGCACCGTCGTGTCGGTGGCCGCCGCCCGGTGCAACGCCAGCGTCACCTGCTTCAGCCTGGCGTTCTCCCCGACGATGGTCGGTGCGCCCCGCCTGGAGGCCAGCTCCTCCTTGAGCAGGATGTTCTCCATCGCCATCCGGCGCTGCGCCGCGGCGCGCTCGACCATCAGCAGCAGATGGTCGGGATCGACCGGCTTCGCGAGAAAGTCGAGGGCACCCTCTTTCATCGCCGCCACGGCATCCTGGATGCTGCCGAACGCGGTCATGACGATGACCGGCAGCTCGGGATCGAGCTCCTTGGCGGCGCGGAGGACGCCGAAGCCGTCGCCGTCGGGCAGACGGAGATCCGAGAGGACGATGCCGGGACGGGTGTCGCGCAGCGCCTGAACGGCTTCGGGCTGGTCACGCGCCTCGATGACGCTGTGGCCCTGCGCCTCGAGCGCGTGCCGCAGCATCGCGCGAAGCGAATCCTTGTCCTCCACCAGGAGGATGGGGGGCGCGGCCGGACGGCTCACTAGCGGAGCCAGCCTGCCGGCGCGCCGGCGCGCCGGGCCTCTTCTTCGAGATCGCCGATCGCCTTGGTCCGTTCGACGATGCTCTTCTTCACGCGGTCGAGCTCGTCGACGGCGGTCTGCCGGTCGCGCGCGATTTGGGCGCGCTGCGCCGGGTCGTCACGGTTGACGAAGTCGACCGTGAGGCCGTTGATGCGCGACTGCAGGGCGTCGGCCATGAGCCGGTCCCGGCTGAGATCGTCGCGCAACCCCTTCATGCGTGAGGCCCAGTACTTCTCGTCCCTGGCACCGGTGTCGCCCTTGGCGTCGGCGGCAGCGTCCGCAGCCGTCCGGTCTCCGGCCGCGGCGCCGCCGGCGGGAGCGGCAGCGGGCGCACCGGCCGAGGCATCCGACGACACGACGGGCGCCGAAGAGGGCGGCGGCGCGTTGGGAAGGTCCTTGTTGGTCAGGGTCTTCCCGGATGGCTTGACACCCTGGCGCCGCTCGCCTTCCTTCTTGGCCACATCACCCAGCGACTGGGCGGCGGCCAGCGAGAACACGGGCACGGTCAGGGCAAGAATGACGGCAGTAAGGATGCGAGACATAGGCGCTTCGATAGACAGTATCGGCCGAAAGCATCAGCCACGTCAGGCCGGCACGCCCCGGGCCACGAAGAAATCGGGTGCACGGCTCGGCTCGTGCCTGCCCGGCGAGACCGCTCAAGGCGGCCCGATGAGACGATGCCACCGGATGACCCGGACCCCGGCGCCCGGCCCGGCTCGGGCGACGAGCGCCTGGACGCTTCTGTGTGCGGCTGCCGGACCGAAGGCTGCCGCAACGAGCCGTAGCACTCCGGCACCCGGTGCGGCACCGCGCTCGTCACGGTCGGGATTGCCGTCCGACTCGGCCGGATCGTCGCCGACCAGCACGACCACGTAGGTGCCCGCCCCGCCGCCGCCCGCCGGCACCAGCGACGCGAGCGGGCCGTAGGCAAAGAGCCGCCAGCGCGGGTTGTTCGGGCCCCAGGGGCGTGCCCTGGTGACGGCAGTCCGCTGGGCGTCGCTGCACGGGGGCGGAACGCCGCAGGTGGCCAGGCTGAGCTCGAGGTCGAGGTCGACGAAAACGCCGCCGGGAATGACCCGCACGCCGGATGGCCCGCCGTCGACGAACGACGACCGCACGGTGCCATCGAGGACCGGCGACCAGTCGGCGAACGCCCTGAGGTCCACCAGCGCCCGGGCGATGCCTGCCTCGGCCGCATAGTCCGCTTCGGTGGCGCGCTGAAATGCCGCCGCCGTCCGTATGTCGGACGAGCTGGTGAAGACCACAGCCACAAGGACCGTCGTCAGCAACAACATCAGGAACAGCACGAGCACCAGCGCCATCCCCTGCTCGGCGCCGGCTCGTGCCGCCGCCGGCCCGGTGGTTCTGCCGATTGCCGCCGCCGGCACGCCGGTCATCGCCCCAGCACCAGATTGGTTGGTGTGATGCGCCCGCGGACCTCGAGGTCCGGCACGTAGCGATCGCCGCTGCGGGCCGTGCCGCCGCGGGTGAAAAGCAGGCCGGCCGGACCACGCAGGGCATCGAGCGCCGATTCGACGCGCAGCGTCACGGTGATGCTGCGAATGCGCAGCAGGTCCGCGTCGTAGCGGTTCGGCGCCGCCTCGTCGGGGCACCATGGGCCGTCGGTGAGCTGTGCTTCGGTCAACAGCACCAGCGCGGAATCCGCGGTCCCGAACGCCGGCAGCAGCGGCGTGGCGAGCGCACTGCCGTTTTCGGCAAAGAGACAGCTCGACCCGGCGATGAACGGCGTGACCGTGGCATCGCCGACCGGCGGGCGCGGACCGTAGGTCGTCCACGGTCCCACCGGATCGGACAGCGCCCGCCGCATGCGCGGCGGCTCGGGCGCGCCGAAGTACTCGAAGCGAAGGGCGACGACATGGTCGACCACCGGCGAGTCGGGTCCGGCGCCCCCTTCGTACCTCACGAGTTGCGACGGACGCGTGCCGGACGCCGGCCGGAGATAGTAGGTGCGGATCGACACCGGCATCAGCGTGCTGCCGGCGGGATAGACCTTCGCCCAGTCCACGATGTTGTGGCGCAGCGACACCAGCGGCGGCGTCACGTCGGCCACCGTGAACAGATCGAAGGCGCCTTCACCATCGGCGAGCAGGACGTCGGTGTCGACGGTGAGACCGCAGGCCGGATCCAGGGCCGGACACCCGGGTCCGATGGCGACTCGCGTCGCCCCGGCGGCAGCCGCCGTCGGCTGCAGCGTCGGCGTCTGCACGGCCGGCCAGGGCAGCGCGCGCAGCACGGTGATCGCATCGGTGCGGAACGTCCCCACCGCATCGCGTCCCCGGAGGCCGAGGCGCAGCGGCCATACCGCCGGTACCCACATGGTGAGCGCCGTCGCCTCCCGCCCGACGACCGCGGCACTGCCGGCGTCGCCGAGATCGCGGTGGAGCGCCGCGATGGCGGCCCGGGCCCGCTGCTGCATGTCGGCCGTTTCGGTCTGCCCGTCGAACACGCCGCCGGCAGGCGAGACCTGCTGCAGGGCGACGGCGACGAGCAGCAGCAACACGCCGCTGGCCACGATCAGTTCGATGAGCGAGAAGCCACGCGCATCCGCCGACGCGTCACTCATGACCGCCTCACCACATGACCCGCGTGCGAATCGTGGTCAGCGTCACCACGCCCGGGTCCTCGGCGCCGAGGCTGGCAGCCTCGCGCGACAGCACGCGGACCTGCAGGACCAGCGTGTCTGCCGGATCGGCCGGCAGCGGCTGGATTGACCACCGCCGCACGTACACCGCCGCCGGCGGCGGCGCCGTACCGCCGCCGAGCGATCGGCCATGTGCGTCGAGAAAGTCGCAGTAGCCGGCGGCATTGGCGTGCAGGGCGCCCGATGGCGAGGCCGCCAGGCCACGACCGCCCGACGGCAGTTCGGGTACGACGGTGGTATCCGCCTGCCGGTCGCTGAGCGGCAGGCCGGCCATGTCGTAGCCCCACGCGAGGCCGCGCAGCTGCTCGAGCTTCTGCGCCGCCACAGTGCTGGTGACCGTCATCCGGCGCGCCAGCGCCGTGGCTCGTGCGGTGCCGGTGAACGCCTGCACCAGTCCGAGGACGCTGAGGGTGAGAATCGCGACGGCGGTGAGCACTTC
>CADEDC010000122.1 GCA_902825985.1 uncultured Acidobacteriota bacterium
CCACTGCTCCGTCGTGAGCGGTTCAAGTGGCGCGGATGGCTCCTTGGCAGCGGCGGCGCGCTCGGTCTCGCCGATGACCCGCGGGCTGAGGGTCACGACGTTGCCATCACCTTCGAACCAGCGAAGCTCAACACCTCGGACCTCCGCGCGCATCTGATCGTTCAGGAACTCGATCACGCGCGCGAGCTCTCGCGGAATCTCATCGGCGACGATGACCAGCTTGATGCGCCCCGCGCGGAAGTTTGAGTCGACCTGGGACCAAAAGGCCGCCGGCTCCCGGTCGCCGAGGAACTGACTCAGCACGTGTTCAGGGTCTCCGCCGCTGGCGGCCACGGTGACGGCGAACGCAGCGGCGATACGGCCGGCCTGCCAGTACGCGGTCGCGTTCGCGGCGTAGTCGAGGATCTGCCCGACGACCTCTCGGCGCAGGCGTGTGTCGGTCGCACGTTTCAGTTCCACCAGCACGGGCACGGCGTCTTTGGTGATGAACAGGTGATCGAGAGACCAGCGGCCGGCGCCGTCTTCACTGTCGGCAATGGGCTGCTCCCGCGTAACGAGCAGCAGGTCGCCGTCGCCATCGGTGATCAGTTCGGGGTATCTTGCGACCAGCTCCTGCATCCGGTCTTCGTTCTCCGGCGCTGAAGGCTTCATCCGGCGAAGCTCGCCGCCTTCGACCATGTAGATGAGTCCCTGCGCCATCATCTACTCTTCTTCGAAGTAGTCACTATCGAGTCGCTTGAGTGTGTATGTGCGAACATCGGTGACGCCGACACCGTGCTCGATCATCAGGTCGGCGAGTTCCTTGCCGTTCAACAAGACGATGCGCTTTTCAATGCGGCCGACGTAGTCACGAGCCTCTGAGCTGAAGTCGGAGGTGGTGATGAGAATGCCCTTGCGGGCACGGTGGCCCTCGAGGCTGCCGGCGAAGGCCTGCACGACGGGACGGCCAACGGACGCCTCCCAGCGTTTGGCTTGGACGTAAACAGCGTCAAGACCCAGACGGTCTTCCTTGATGATGCCGTCGATACCGCCGTCACCAGAGCGTCCCACGGCGCGCCCGGCGTCCGCGCGTGAGCCGCCGTAGCCCATCGCGACGAGGACATCGATGACGAGCTGTTCGAAGAAGGCAGGCGAGCAGTTCTTCACTCTGGCGAGCACCTCACTGGCCAGTCCCTCCTTGTGCTGCTGATAACCGCTGTCGAGGAGCTCTTCTGGCGTACGCTGGATCCCCGGTCCGGCGTTGGCCCCTTCTGGAGGCGTGCCGTTGCCGCCGGAACCGATTTTCTTGAAGTCCAGGTACTCCTCGAACTGCTCCAGATACGTGCCGTCCACCTCCGCGCCGGATTCGAGAGCTGCAAGCCCCCGAGGCAGAATCTGAAGCCAGCCGCGCTGTGGCCGTTCGAGCAGCCGCGCCTTCATCATGTGGAATCCTGCCCAGTGCAGTCGGTTCCGAAATCGTTCCTGGCTTCCGCTTGGGAGTAGCTCATCTCGCTCTTCCTGCGTCAGTTGCAGATCATCGGCGATGAGAGGAACGACGTCCGCAAACCTTCTCGGCTCGCCGTCTCGAAGTCGGCTGAGCAATGGCGACATCAGGCTCTGAAAATCAGGTATGGCCATGTGTATTGTGTCGGACTGGTGTCATCGTCCGTGCTGTCGAGCGTTGGCGGATGTCAGCTGGCATTAGCGAGCCTAGCCGTTGTGACCACCGTCCACCGAAATGATCAACGGCATCGTCGCGCTGCCAACGACAAGGTTCCCCTTCCAGACGCCAACTTCAACGACAGCCCTGCTGAGTCGCTGTTTCAGCAATGGAAGACTACCTGCCCACTTCGGCCGTCCCAGGAAGTGCCTACACGATTCCTTCAGTCGTTCGAGGAAAGAGTCCACAACACCTCGAGAGTTGTTGTTGCGTCGAGCAACCATGGTGAACCCGGGTTTCAGCGGGAGGGTGGTGGGTGGACCGATGCCGCGGAATCCGGCGATGGCGATGGATGCGACGAAGACACCTGGCGGTTCGACCGGCTTGTTGCTGCCGCCCGCGGTCTTGGTCTTCGGCTGTGGCCGGCTCTGAGCTATTCCATCGAGCGCCGCGCGCCGTCCCGCGTCACCCCTCAGGGTGGCGAGCACGTAGTCGCTCCACGTGTGGTCGCTCGCACCCGTCGCGATGAGGCGATCGAGCACGAGCTCCTGCGGCTCCGACGATGGCGGCACTGGGGGGCACCTGCACAAAACCGATAAATGTGGAATGAGCCGCGCTGCCTCGGAGGCGCGCGGCCCGTTCACAAAACGCGAGTGATGTTGTCGTCATCACCCGCGGCTGTCAAGAGTGTCCAAGGCATATTGCGAGAGTATTTCAGCGTCGCAATTGATACGACATGCGACGCCAGCGCTCGAGCTCGCGAAGCGTAGTAATAAAGACATCCAGAACGGAGACATTGCGCTCGGACACAACGCCCGCGTAAGTGATCGGCTGACAGGAGCGGTTCGATCGCCCCGGCAGCCCACGGCAGCCTGCAGTCGTTCGGCCGCGAC
Organism: uncultured Acidobacteriota bacterium; assembly: GCA_902825985.1. GTDB lineage: Bacteria > Acidobacteriota > Vicinamibacteria > Vicinamibacterales > CAVVIG01 > VFZL01. Next base: position 2,533 of record CADEDC010000122.1, read on the forward strand.
CGTTCCCCGTCATCGGCATCGATGATCGGTTTCGAGCTGCAAGGGTGACCGACCCGGAAACTGGCGCGCGTGCCGACGCGAGGGGGACGATGACAACCGGCCCCGACCCGCATCCGGGGCGATGTCGACGCACGACACGCCCTCGCGAGGTGTGCCTTCACGTCCAGCACATCCAGGATCGCAGACGCCAAACGCGTGGCGCGTACTGCCAGGGTTCTCCACGACCAACCTCGCGGAATTTGCCTGCCTTCGAGAGGAGCACCCACGATCCGGCCCGATCTCGAGGGCTTTCATGGGCATAGCGCTCGCACTTCTCGCCACGTCCCGCCCATCGTCCTGGGCGAGGAGGCTTGCATCGCCGAAGCCTTAACGGAGGCGTGACGATGCGATAATGAGCGCCGTGCCAGAGAGGGAGGGTCGTCACATGCCTGGCGTGAAGCTCACCTACGACGATCTCGTCAGCCTGCCCGATGACGGCATGCGTCACGAGTTGATCGACGGAGAGCACTACGTGACGCCAGCGCCCGGCTCGCCGCACCAGGCCGTCTCGATCAATCTCTCAGGACTGCTGTGGGTCTACCTCGAAGCCCATCCGATAGGCCGTGTGTTCGCCGCGCCGTTCGACGTCGAGCTGACGACACACGACGTGGTCGAACCGGATCTCCTCTACGTCTCCCACGAGCGCGGCGCCGGGACGCTGCTCCGCACCCATCTGAAGGGTGCCCCCGAACTGGTGATCGAGATCGAGTCGCCGTCCACGAAGCGTCGCGATCGGACGCTCAAACGCGCGCTCTATGAGCGGATGGGCGTCACCGAGTACTGGCGGATCATCCCCGAGGCGCGGACCATCGAAGTCCATGCCCGACAGCAGCCGAACGCGCCGTTTGATGCGCCGCGCGCACTGCCGCCGCCAGACGCATTGACGACTCCCCTGCTTCCCGGTCTCGAACTGCCGCTCGCACGCATCTTCAAGGGATCGCACATTTGAGATCCACCGAGGGTGTCCGCAACGAGCGCGCTCACCTGCACCGCCGCCGCGTCCAGGCCCAGCGCTCTCATCGATCTTCGTCGGCGTCGTGACCACGAACCGCTTGTCGGCCTGCGGATCGGCGCCGGTGGCAATGCCCACCGCGCCAGCGCGAACGAGGCGCAGCAGCTCCTGCGTGACGCCGTTTATGTAGACGGCCAGCGACACGCCGCCGTACATGACCACCGCACAGCGGATTTCAGGCGGGATTTCGCACTGGTTCATTTGGACACCTTCGGAGAACGACCACGTGAGGCCGCTTTTGCCACAGGCGTCTGGTGGCTGCGCTGCGGCTGGAGGTGATTTTCGCCCGCCGGACATGTCGTGGACCCGTGGACCCGGAGTCCGGAGGTGGCGCTTGGGACCCGGCCAGACCTGTGCTACGGTGCAGCCTCCTTCTGTGGCAGCGGAGAAGAGATGACGCGCACGACCCCTCGTACTTCCCTACTCGCCAGCCTCGCCCTGCTGGCGCTGTGCGTTCACGTCGGCGTGCCGCTGCAGGGGCAGGCGCAAACCGAGCGCCGCGTCGTCCGCATCCAGACGCTGAACGTCTACGACATCCTCTACATCCTCCGAGGCGGCAGCAACAGCCTCGCGATGATGCGCGACGATGGCGTGGTGCTCGTGGACAGCCAGCCGGCCGGCTGGACCGCGCCGCTGCTCGAAACGATCGAGACGGTGACGGATCAGCCGATCCGCACGATCATCAACACCCACGCGCACCGCGACCACGCCGGCGGCAACGTCGCACTCGCGACCGCCACCGACATCGTCGCCCACGCGAACGCGCGGACGCGGATGGCGACGTACGCCGAGTTCGCCGGCGCCAACGCGAAGTTCCTGCCGAATCGGACGGTCACCGACCGGCTGACGCTCTTCAGCGGCCCGGATCAGGTGGACCTCCACTACTTCGGCAAGGGCCACACCGACGGCGACCTCGTGGTCGTCTTTCCCGGCAAGCGGATCGCGCACGTCGGCGACCTGGTGTGGCCGAAGGCGGTACCGGTGGTCGACCTCGAGGCGGGCGGCAGCGCCCTGGCGCTGCCCGAGACGCTGGCGCGCGCGGTGGCGCAGCTCACCAACATCGCACGCGTCACCACGGGGCACGACGGCGGCCCCGCAAGCAGCAGCAATCCGAACGCCGACTCCGCCACACGCAGCCCCCGCACGCTGACATGGGCCGAGTTCCAGGAGTACGCAGACTTCACCCGCGACTTCGTCGCCGCGGCTCGCGAAGCGCTCGCCGCCGGAAAGACGGTGGATCAGGCATCGGCGACGCTGCAGCTGCCGGCGCGCTACAAGGGATACGACCTGTCGAACGCCCGCGCCACCATCGAGGCGATCTCCCGCGAACTCGGACGATAGGCCGGCTGAGCCACAGGCGGCAGAGCATCTCGCCATGGTTCGGCGGTCCCCGATGTGGCACGTTCTGCATCGCGGTGTCGACCGGCACGTTCCGTCATTGTGATCCTGCGACCGAGGTTGTCTCAGATCAGGCCTGAATCGCGCGATCACCGCTCGGTACGGCGTTCGCTTTTCAGGAAGACGCCGCCCACGCCGCGGCGGCGGAGACGATGCTAGGATGGCCGCGATGCGGGAGAGCGAGCTGCAACCGACGCCGGGCGGAGGGCTCACGTACGACGATCTCCTGCGCCTGCCTGAAGACCACCTGCGGCACGAGCTGATCGATGGAGCGCACTACGTGTCGCCCGCACCAGGGACAGTGCACCAGCGGGTGATCCTGAACATCGCTACGACGCTGGCGGCACATCTGGAGGAGCATCCGCTCGGCGAAGTCTTCGTCGCGCCCTACGCGGTGGTCTTCGATGACGTGAACAAGGTCGAGCCGGACCTTCTCTACGTGTCGCACGCGCGGGCAGCCCGCCTGCAGACCGACCGCGACCTGCGCGGCGCACCCGAGCTGATCGTCGAAGTCTCGTCACCGGCGACCCATCGCTACGACCGCATCGTCAAGCGGGCGCTGTACGAACGCTGCGGCGTCACCGAGTACTGGTTCGTCGACACCGAGTGGTCGACCCTGACGATCTACCGCCGTGCCGGCGACTCGGGATTTGCACCGCCCTTCTACAACGACGATCCGGACACCGAAATCAGCACGCCCCTGCTGCCAGCGCTGCGCGTGCCGTTGAGGACCTTCTTCAAGAGTCCGCGTCGGTAGACAGACCAGTTCCTGAACAGCGGCGTCAATCCGCTCATCCGACGATGCGATAATGAGCGCCGTGCCAGAGAGGGAGGGTCGTCACATGCCTGGCGTGAAGCTCACCTACGACGATCTCGTTCGCATGCCAGAGGATGGCTTGCGTCACGAGCTGATCGACGGAGAGCACTACGTGACGCCGAGACCACGGCCGCGGCACCAGCGTGTCGTCAGCAACCTGCATCATGCCTTGGAGAACCACGTCCGTGCGCACGACTTCGGGTGGATCTTCACCGAGCCGGGCCTCGTCATGGACACGCTGAACGCCGTCTCGCCAGACCTCATCTTCCTCACCAACGAACAGGTCGGGCAGATGGACATGGATGCCGACATCAGCGCCGCACCGGCACTGGCGATTGAGGTGTCGTCGCCGTCGTCATGGCGATACGACCAGACCATCAAGCTCGCGTTCTATGAAGCGATCGGCGTGGCCGAGTACTGGTTCATCGATGTGATGCCATCGACGGTGTCCATCTACCGGCGGATGGCCACGGGGCAACCCTTTGCCGGCCCGACCGTGCTGCGCGACCAGGGGACGGCCGTGACCTCCCCAATCCTTCCCGGTCTGCAACTGCGTCTCTCAGACATCTTCGACATGCGACGTCGTCGCCGCGCTTGACCCACCAGACTCACGGGCTCGGGCCAACCGTCGTGCTCGGTATCGGGCAGGGTGGCTACGAAGGCGCAACCGTGAATCGTCGGTAAGCCCGGCGGCGAGCTCGCTTTCGCGCGGCGCTCCTGGGTGGGAGCTCCTCGCACTCTGTCTCGCCGGCAAGGATCCCCTCGTTGGCAAGGTCGATCGCGAGTTCGCGGACGGGAGCGGGCCGCTGTGGATGACGGGGTTCCGCTGGCGCGACTGAATCGGCGGACTGCAACGGTCGAGTTGAGGCGATCGACCTGACGAAAGCGCCAACTGGCGCCCGCAGTTCAGCACTTCTTTAGGGACGCTTTCGGCGATTCTCAGGCGGCGGCCGCTATGGTGAAAGGCGGAGGAACGATCGATGATCGCCCGAGGGCAGCACTATGGAGCACTGGTCGCGCTCGCCTGGCTCGCTGGCACACAACTGGCGGTGGCACAGCCGGCGAATGTCACCGCATCACTCGTCGCGGCGGACGCCCACGTATCGACCGCGGGCGGCGCGAGGCCAAGTACGCAGACACAGGCAGCCACTCCGGCCAGCGTCGCCGACGCCGGCATCAGATTCGGCGCCACGCTGGAAGGCTATTACCAGTACAACTGGAACCGGCCGCCGGACCGGGTCCTGCTGCTGCGTGCCTACGACACGCGTGCGAACTCGTTCAGCATCCAGCAGGCCGCGCTCGTCGTCGACGCACCGCCTGCCGCCGACGTCGGACGTCGCTATGGGCTGCGGGTCGATTTGCAGTTCGGGCAGGCGACGGAGACCGTGCAGGGGAGCCCGGTCAACGAGCCGCGCCCGGATGTCTATCGGCAGGTCTGGCAGGCCTATGGCAGCTACGTGTTTCCTGTGGCGTCCGACGGATTGCAGGTCGATTTCGGCAAGTTCGCGTCGATCCTCGGCTACGAGACGAACTACGCCAAGGACAACCAGGCGTTTTCGCGCGCCTATCTCTTCAACTTCCTCCCCTTCTATCACTCGGGGCTGCGGACGACCTGGGCCGTCACCGATCGGGTGTCGCTGCTCTACATGCTGACCAACGGCATCCAGCAGACCGAAGACTTCAACGACTTCAAGTCACACCACATCGCCGCCGTCGTCAAACCGACGCCGACTGTCACGTGGACCGCCAACGTCTATGCCGGCCAGGAGCAACCAGACAACGGCGTCCCCGGCGGTCCGGACGGCTTCTTCCGTGTCTTCGACACCTACATCACCGCCACGCCGACTGCCGCCCTGACCCTCGGCGCCGACGTGAACCACGTCCGCAACGCGATCGTCCGCGGCGGCGGTGCACTGACACTGCAAGGGACGGCGGGCTATGCGCGCTACCAGTTCACGGCGCGCGACGCCGTCGGCCTCCGCGTCGAGCGCTTGCGCGATGATGGGCTATTCGGTGGCGTCGAACAGATCCTGCACGAGGCGACGGTAACCGTGGAGCGCAAGCTGGCCGACGGATTCACGACACGAGCCGAGTTCCGTCGCGACTGGTCGAACCGGCCGTTCTTCACGGGCTCCGGCGGCGCCGGCGATCGCCGGCGTGCGCAGACAACGGTGCTGATTGGCGGCATCTGGGCGATCGGGACCAAGACCGGCGCCTGGTAGATCGCGACGTCGGGCTCGCGGCGGGCTGACCCGCGATCGGCAACGAACAGGTCGGGCAGATGGACATGGATGCCGACATCAGCGCCGCACCGGCA
>CADEDC010000123.1 GCA_902825985.1 uncultured Acidobacteriota bacterium
GGCACGTCCAGGATCCGGATGTAGCGCGCCGTCCCTTCGGACGGTTCGAACATGCGGATCAGACGGCAGGAGTCCAGGTCGAGCTGGCAAACGAGCCCGAGGATGGATCCGGCGACCGCAATGCCACCGTCCACCGCCAGTTCCTCCAGCTGAAACCCCGGCACTTCGATCGCGTCGAGGCGACCCGTCCGCAGGTCCCACACGCCGAACCAGCTGTCATCTCCGATGACGATGCGGGTACCCTCCGCGGTCAGGAGCATCCGCGTGGTGCGGCCGAGAGGAAATCTGCCGATCTCCAGAGGCAGCCCGGCCGACTGTTCGAACTCGACGGTGAGCGCCTGAAGCGCCTCCACCGCTCGTGCGCTGCGCGGCCCCGCAAGGACGCGCAACGTCGCGCCGCTACGGACGTCCCATACGCGGATCGTGCGATCGAGCGATAGCGAGGCTGCGCGCGACCCGTCCGGTGTCATGGCAATCGCGACCAGATCGCTGATGTGTCCCCGGAGCTGGCGCGTAAGCGTGCCGGACTCGAGATCCCAGACGCAGGCGATGCGATCGGACGAGGCGGTCAGTCCGACCCGCCCGTCGTCGCTCATCCACAAGGCCTGAATCCGCTTGCTGTGTCCGTCGAGCGGCCGCTCGCTGCCAAGACGCCAGTCGCGAACCCGCGCGCCGGTGCCGGTGGAGTCGGCCAAGACTCGCATACCGTCGCGCGAGCACGCCAGTCCGGTCACCGCCACGGTCGACGTGACCCGTTCATGGCGACCGGCAACGCTGTCTCGCCGCCAGGCGCGAACGGTCCGATCGGCCGACGACAACAGGATGCGATCGTCGCCGGGCAGGAACGCCACCGCCTGCACGGGGCCGGCATGGCCGGCCAGTGTTTCACGAACGGCCGGCGACTGCAGGGACCACACCTTGACCAGCCGATCGCTTCCTCCGCTCGCTGCCCACTGACCATCGCCACTGAACGCCACGCAGCCGATGCTGCGGGCGTGGCCGTCGAACACGCGCGTCGCGTCACCGGTTGCCAGGTCGCAGACGCGCAACGACCCGTCATCCGCGCCAATCAGGAGCACGCTCCCGTCGGGCGACACGGCCACCGCCCGCACGATGCCCTGCCCTTCGATGGTCGCCACTTCGCGGCGGGAGACGACGTCCATGACCCGGACCGTGCCGTCGCCGCCGCCGAAGACCAGTCGTGACCCGTCCGGCAAGTAACCGACGCCGCACATCTGGTGGAAGCTGCTCTTGAACAGTGTCGCCGAACGGCCCGTCCGCAGGTCCCACACGCGGACGGTGCCATCCTCCGAGACGCTGGCGGCCGTCTGGTCGTCCGGGGCCACCGCGAGGGACCGGATCGACTCGTAGTGGCCGCGCAGCACCATCAGGCACTCGCCGCTCGTGGTGTCCCACATGCGGAGCGCCCGGTCCTCGCCGCCGGAGAGTGCCCGCCGACCGTCGCGCAGCAGCTTCACCGCGTGCACTGCTCCCTCGTGCCCGGCCATCTCGCGCACAGCGCGCCAGTGCTGCAGGTCCCACACGCGCACGGTGCGGTCGCTGCCGGCGGTCGCCAGCCGCAAGCCGTCCAGGGAGATGTCCATCGCCTCGACGCCCCCGGCGTGGCCCTTCATGATTGCCATGAGGGCTTGACCCGGGTGGGTGAGCGTCGGCTCAACCAGTCTGAGTCGCAGAGTCGTGGCGCTCGCGTCCAGCGTGTCAAGAAGACGGTCGATCTCCGCACTTGGCCCCCGCGCCAGCCGCCCGCTCAACTGCGCCGCGAGCTGGCTGGGATCGCGCCCCAGGGCGCTCATCGACAGCCGCAAGGCGTCCCGCAACGAGTCGAGGGTGGCCGATTGCGTGGACCAGGCGAAATCGCGCAGCAGGTCGTGGATGTCGGTGCAATGCAGCTTCGCAGCCATCCAGCCGGGACTGAGCAGCAACTGCTGAACCGCCAGGCCACGTCCGGCTTGCGCCAGGTGCCAGGGATACCACCGCCAGGCGAAAGCGTCCGGCAGCTCTTGCGGCGATCCCCACGATGCGAGCAGCCGTTCGTGGATCGCCTTGGGGTCTGCCAGCTGTGCCCGGAAGTGGGCACGCAACACGTCGTGCAGGCGCATGCTGGCGCGCTTGAGATCAAAGTCGACCAACGAGGCATCGTCGAGACGCTGGACGATCTCCTCTGTCTCGAAGGCGTCCAGCCCCCATAACGCGGATGCCGCCGTGAGCGGAATCGCCTGCGACTCAGCGAAGACGGAGAGTTCGACCACCCGCGTCCGGTCGGCGACGTCCAGCAGCGCAAGGCTGGCTGCGACGGTGGTCTGCACGGCGTCATGGCGCGCCGCCGCGTTGGCGCGGTCGAAAGCCACCGCGCCGCGCCTGTCGAGGGCCTGGTTGACAAAGCCGAGCGCGCCGCCGATCGAGTCGCCGCGATCCAGGCGCTCCCGCACCTGCGACGCCGCCAGCCGCAGGAGCAGCGGCCACTCGCCCAGGCGGTCGGCCAGCTGGCGAAACGGACGCGCGTCAACCGGCTGCGTCTCCAGGCGGACGAGCAGCATCGCTACCGCTTCGTCGGCGGTCATCTCGTCGATGAGCACCCGTTCTGCGTTCAGCGCAGAGACCACCTGATGACGCCGCGTCGTAATGACGCGAGCGCAGTTGCGCCCGCCGCGAAGGAACAGCCTGACGTCGTTCGCGTCCCAGACGTCGTCCAGCACCATCAGGCACTGCTTGTCTTCGAGACGCACGGCAAGCTCCATGGCGGCGTCTTCCGCGTCGACGAATGCCGGGCGCTCGCCGGTCACTGCCGCATAGAGCTTGCTCAATTGCTGCTGAAGCGCTGGACGCTCACCGATGGTGACCCACAACACGCCATCGTCGAACGCCGAGATGATGTCGTCATCGTGGCAGAGAGCGGCCGCGAGGGTCGTCTTCCCGAAGCCGCCAGCGCCTTGCAGGGCAATCGTCGTGGCAATCGGATTCAGGCGCGAACCGTCCAGCACCGTGGCCTTCACCGCTTCGTACTCCAGCGGCCGCGCGACGAAATCGTCGCGCAGGTCGGGAGCCATGAACGGAACGCGCGTCTCCCGCGGTGCACTTTTCAAGAAGCTGAGGAAGGTGTCCCATTCCCGGACCAGGTCATAGCAATGCACCTTGCTCATCCACCTGGGCAGGGCCGAGAAATCGAACTGCTCGGCGGCATCCGCCAGCACCGGGCATACCCTGACGCCTTGCTGCCGGGCGTACCGCCATTCCTTCTGAATGATGGTTGACGACACCGCAGCCGGTGTCAGCACGAGGACGAAGATTTCGACATGGTCGAGCGCCTCGGTGATCTGCCGCCACCAGCCGACGCCGCCCTCGAGGCTAATCCGGTCCTGCCACAGGGTCAGTTCAGGGTGTTCAGCCTGCAGTCGACGACGCAGGCCCGTGGCGGCGGCCTCGCCATCGGAACGAGCGTAGGAGATGAACGCACGCGGCCCGGGAGCCATGTTGGTGTCGTGATTGTGCCACTAACGGCACCGCCTACACCGGGGTCCGAAGCACGCGGAAGTAGCGGGAGAGCTGCGAGCCTCGCCAGACGCCTTTCGCGTCAGGCCACCAGGGAAGCGAGACCTGCGGCGCGTCGAACACCTCGACCCGCCAGTCAGCGTTGTCGATGAAGCGGAAGTGAACGCCGGAGGGCGGCTCGAATCGGAGGTTGGAGAAGGCGCCGGTGCTATACGGGCCACCGATCCGTGCGGCGTCGAGAAGGGTGCCGTTGCTCCCGACCAGGCTGATCCGCAGCATCTCCTCGTCCGGGGTGTCGCCGGTCGAGAAGATCAGCCATCCGGCGCTGCACTGGACCGCCGCTTCGAGCTGGGAACCGGAGACGCGGGCGCCAATCGGGCGGCCGTCGAGCAAGACGTCGCTGTGAAGCTCCGTCGCGTCTGCGACCGCCTCACGATTGACGCCGGCCGGTTGGTAGGGGCGCAGCGTGATTTCTGGTGCGAGGCGCATCATCCCTGCGACCTACCACAACAGGTCGACACCAAACGCCGCCAGCGCCCCGCCGACGAACGCGCCGACCGTGACACAGACCGGCGCGCCCGGTCCGCAGGCTAGTCCGGCCAGCGCCCCGCCGGCAATGCCGCCAGCGATGCCGGCGCCGGTCACCGCGCCTTCATGTTTGGCCGCCTCGACCTTGTCTTGTGCCGTCGCCACGGTATAGATGGAGATGCCAATCGACAGCAACAGGAGGCCTCGCCCGGCGCGCGAGACGTTCCGCATCGTCGCCGTGACGGCCGGGTCGGACTTCCCCGCCGACTCGACGATGGCCGCATAGACCCGGTTCTGCTGGGCCGGACTGAGAGCGGTGAACTCGGCGCCGTCGCCGAACAGCTGGAGCGTCTTGCGCGCAACCAGCTCGTTGAGGGTCCGTCCTTCGCGCTTGAGCCACTCGGCAAACGCGCGACCGACCGGCGTGCTCCGCCGGCGGATCACCTCCATCACCTGGTTGCGCAGGCCGTGCGCCTGCTCGGCCGCCTCGCGCCAGGTGAGCCGGCCGCTGCGCACCAGCGCCTGCGTCTCGGCGCGATACTGGCGGGCCAGCGCGTCGTACTTGGCGCGGGCCGCGCCGTCGAGCGCGCCGGTGGCACCGGCGTTGGCCAGCTCCGCATGGAGAAGGTCCATCGCGACGTCGAACGCATCGCGCCCCTCGTCGGTCACGATGTTCGGCGCCGGCGAGGAAGCCAGCGCCAGGGTGCCGGCGTCGACGGCGGGCCGGTTCGTCTTCACGCCGATGGGACCGTTGCCTGCATCTGCCATCTGGTTATCTCCCGCCGTTCGATGTCTACCGCCGCCTGCCCGCAGCGGGCGCCGGAGACAGACCTGCGACGCCAGCATCGTCGCCGCAGCCCGGCCGTCTCGTCAACCGCCACCGGCGCTCGAATCCGCCACCTTACGGCTGCCACGTTGCCACTCGCTAGGGAGCCGCGGTCGGTGCCCCCTGCATGGAGATCTTCCCGGTCGTAAACCCACCGAGGCTGGCCTGCGGCAACTGGAGCGGACTCGAACCGCCTTCGGCGACGACGATCGAAGGCTGCGTAAACCGGCCCAGCTTCTCCAGGTCCGTGAAGGAGAAGGCGAACTGCCCGCCGGCCGACAACACGCTGACGCCGGCACCTGGACTAAGGCCGACGTCGACCGCCCCGGCAAACGCGGCGAGCGTCGCTTCATTGTTGGTGGTGAAATCGAGCGGCTTTCCGCGCAAGACCTGCTGGGTGTCCACCGGACTCGGGATCGGCGGAAAGCCGATGCTCTGCGCCGCGCCGCCAGTCGAGACGACGCGATATCGCGCCTTCAAGTGTCGTTTGAGGTCGGTAATCTCGACGACCAGCGTGATGTTCAACGACGACACGTCCAGTCCGGGTACCTGCACGGTCATGACGGTGCCGTTCTGGATCTGGATGCGCCACGGATGCTTCAGGGATGGGTTCGGCTGGGGCGGCGGCGCCGGCGATGGCTTCGGTGGCGGCGGGATGAACTCCCTCAGGAAGATCTCGACGCGCCGGTTCCGGCGCATCTGCGGATCGCTGGTGGCCGGTTTGAAGATCCGGTGATTGCTGCCAAAGCCGGCGGCGTCGGCGTTCGCCTCGATTCCGGCGATGATCGGCGTGCCGCCGGGTTCGTCGCGGATCATCTGGAGCAGCAACTCCTTCGCGTTCTCGGCGCGGTCGCGGCTGACCTCGAGTTCCGCGCGGTCGCGTTCGGCGCCGGCGGCGATGCGCACCGTCTGGTCGGCATGACCGTGGATTTCGAAGCCGATGATGCGATTCGGTCCGGAGTGACTGGCGACGATGCGCTTGGCAATCGCCTTCAGCTTCTTCTTGACCTCCGGATCAGGAATCGTGTCGACGGTGAACGCGAACTCGGGAAACCCGTCGATCGTCTCGTCGGCCTTGGTTACTCCCGGAATCGCCTTCAGCGACCCGAACACCTGCAGAACGCGGCCGACGACGAGTGCGCGCTGGGTCAGCATGAATGGTCCCTCCCGGCCTGCGTCATAGATGCGTCAGGATCTCCGCCACCGTCCGGTAGCGGTCACAGTGCTTTCGGAACTCGTTCCGGTCGAGCAGCCGCGAGACGTAGGTTTCGACAAACACCGGATGGACAAGGCTTCGCTCGCACCTCTCGTAGCGGATTCTTACGTCGCCCGCCAGGACGCGGACCGTCGGCGGCGTGTTGAACGCGACGTCGAGCGCCCGACTGGACCACCCCAGGATCGCCCACACCTTCGTCTGCCGCCGCCCAATGTCGTAAAAGACCGGTACCATCATTCGGATGTCGGCCGTGGCTGCGTCGCTCGCCGCCCAGGCGCGGAACGCTGCCGTCTGGCGCTCGTCAGCCGGCGTGATCCCGAGCTCATGTCCCGCCACCGCCGCAGCTCCCTCGAAGATGGCGATCATCTCGTCGAGTTCGTCGCCGAGATCCCGAGTGACCGCTCCATCAGGCGTAACGCGGCGCATCTGGCCCAGGCCTCGCGGTGCGAGGATGCGGCGGATCCAGGCATACGTGTCGGCCCGACGAGCGTAGTAGGAACGCGTCGGCTCGAGCGAAAGTTCCGGCGCGATGGTCACGACAGGAGCGGGCTCACCCCCCAAGGCCTGACCGATCGGCATGACGGCGAGCTGCTTGGCGTGAGTCTCGCGCGTCATCGCGAGAATCGCCTTGAACAAGTCGCCCAATTGCCCGCGATAGCCGGGATTCATTCGCAACCGTGGCGCCTCTGGCATGCGGTCGGGGACGGCCAGCGGCTCGATGGCCCATGTCAGATGATCGTACCAGCCGGATGGTTCGGTTGGTTCCACCGAAAGCGAACCGGCCCGCAGCCGCTTCAGCAGTTCGTCTGCGAGCGAGAAGCCGTCGGGGATCGGGGTGTTCCCAAACAGGCGATTGACGAGATCGGTTTCATGGGATCGCGACGGCGGAAAGAGCACGTCGCCGTCGTCGCGCCGCAGATCCGGCCGGCCCTCGGCACGCGGGTTTGTCATCCGCTCGATGAATTGCAGGCAGTCCATATAGCCGGCGCGCAGCCCTGCGTCGCTGGCAAATGCCTGCCGGATGGCGGCAATCTCTCCGGGTGACAGCGACTGCTGTAGGAGCCGGTCCTGCCGGAAGATTCGCATCAGCGCGTCGTTCCAGGTGTAGAAGCCGATTGGCTTCGAGCGGAACTCGTCGGCGAGGAAACCGTCAATCACCCTCTGTGCTTCGCTGGACGGTGCCACGGCGAGACCGCCGAGACGCGCCGCGGCCGCGACGGTCGGCACCTGCGGCGCCAGCGCTTCTAGCAACGGTGCTTTCAGCGTCTGTCCGGCGAGATCCGCCGCGGCAAGCAGTCCATCGTCGAACTGCTTGGCCAGCAGCGCAAGGGCGGACGCTGACACGAACGGAGGGGAGGAGTTCAGTTCTCGCGCCGGCAGCGTCGGCATCAGTTCCTGCGCGGCACTCCAGGTCAGTTCTTCCTGAGGCGTGGACAGAAAGAGGATCTGGCGCGTGAGATCGAGCTGAACGTGCCAGCCATCGCCGCGAAGCTCGCGCGTGACCGCCCCGGGCGGTGCAACATCCACCGGATCCTCGGGCGTCTTGTGGGGTCCGAATCCGACAGTCGACAACCAGGTCATGCAGGCGACTCCTACGGGAGAACCGACAACATCATGAGATGACGCGGCGTCAGGTTCGGAATCCAGACCTGCCAGCCGCCGCCGATGAGGAACACGTGCTGGAGTTCGACCCGTTCGTCCTTGAACTCGCGCTGGCCGCTCGCCTGCCCGGTGAAGCCCCAGACGCTTTCGGTGAGCTTGACTTTGCCCGGCGGCCGCGCGAACGCGCGCTTCACCGTCGGGTCGGCATCGTCGAAGCGGACAGTGTCATTCAGCGTCATCGCAGCGGAAGCCTCGACTCGCAGGGTCCTCTTC
>CADEDC010000124.1 GCA_902825985.1 uncultured Acidobacteriota bacterium
TTGAACGTCTCGATCTTCGCGACGACATCGGCGGCGACGATGCCGTTCGGAATGCGGTTCAGCCGCACCATCGGCGTGTCGCCGATCGTCTCGAGGATGTTGTCGCAGATCTTCTTCGCCATCGCCGCGATTGTACTGCGTGAGGCGCGGCAGGTCCGGGATCGAGGTGTTTCCTGGTGCCTGGTTCCCGGTCGCTGCGCGTCAGTGGCTCATCGCGTAGAGCAGGATGTTGACCGCGGTGGCGTAGCCGTTGGGCGAGAACTGGTAGAAGTACTGCGGGTCTTCGCCTTCGCGTTCCCACGCGTCGGCGATGTCGGTGTTGTGCGTGGCCAGCACCATCACCCGCCCGGCCGCGTCGGTGATGGCGCGCAGGTGCGGCTGGGCGCTGTCGGGCCCGCGTTCCGAGGTGGCGCCGCCCGACTCACGCCAGAAGTTGATCGACGGGATCTGCGGCAGCTCGCGCATCTCGAACATCGTGCGGTAGATGGCGTGATCGGGGCCGATGTCACGGAAGGGATAGGTGCCGGGCGGCAGCACGTTCGCCATCGTCTGCTCGAAGACGTCCCAGGCGTAGGGCCCCCAGAAGTCGTCGACCCAGAAGAACCCGCCCTTCATCAGGTAGTCGCGGAGCGCCGCGACCTCGTCGAGATTGAGCGCCATCGTGCCCACGTCCGACCCGAGCAGGAACGGGCAGCGGTGCAGCCAGGGATCGGTGAGGCGGATGGTGAAGTGGTTGGGGGCGCCGTTGTCGACCTGCCGGCTCACCCACGTCTTGGTGAGCTCGGCGAAGCGAATCGAGAAGTTGATGTCGGCGTCGGGGTAGTCGGTGGACCAGCCCTGGCCGCCGTACTCGCGACGGTGCGACGTGTACATCAGCCGGCAGAAGTTGAAGCCGCCGTCGAAGCTGGCCTCGCTGGCCGGCGGGCGCGGCGGTACCCGCCGGAACCGCCCCCAGCCGCCGCCCCACTGCGCGCTGGCCGCCGCCGTGACGAGCACGACGCCAAGCGCCGCGATCGCCAGGCGGCGCCTCGTCACTTCTGCGGACTCCGCGGCTTGGCCAGGCTGCGGTAGTACTCCTCGACCAGCGCCTTGAACTCGGCCGGCACGTCGTCGGAGCCACTCAGCCGCACGTCATTGGCCTCGCCCTCGACCTTGCGGCGCAGGTCGAACTCGAAGCGGCGCAGGCCGTCGCTGACGCCGCTCTGCAGCCGCGCCAGTTCCTGCACGTCACGGTAGACGCGGTCGTCGTCGAGCGCCTTCAGCCGGCGCAGGGCCTCGTCGAGCTGCCGCGTGTCGACGCCATCGGCGCGCAGGCCGCGGCGCAGGTTCTCGAGGTCCTGCGCGTAGCGGCGCGCCTCGCCGCGGAACTGGCGGACGTCGTCGGGCGTGAAGTTGCCGGGCCGCGCATCGCCCCAGCCCCAGCCGCCGTCGTCGTTCCACACGCCGTTGCGATCGCCGTCGCCGCCTCCGCCGCCGGTGCTCGACGACGACTGCTGGCCGCCCTGTCCCGACTGTCCGGACTGGCCCTGCTGTCCTTGCTGTCCTTGTTGCCCCTGCTGCCCTTGCTGTCCCTGCTGACCTTGTTGGCCCTGCTGGCCCTGTTGCTGACCGTTCTGGGCCTGCTGGCCGTTCTGCCCCTGCTGCCCTTGCTGTCCCTGTTTGGCGCGGTCGCGCATCCGTTGATCGAGCGACTCCATGCCGCGTACCAGGTCGCGGGTCTTGTCCATCGCCCGCCCGAGCGCATCCTGTTTGTCGGCATCGCCGAAGGCCGCCTGCGCGTCCTCGATCTTCTTCTGCAGGCCTTCGAGATTCGACCCAATCTGGTTCTCGACGGCGCGGGCATATTCGGACGGGTTGCCCTGCAGCGCGTTCTTCGAGTAGCGGATCATCTCGCGGATCCGCTTGTCGGTAATGCTGCCGGCCGCTTCATCCAGCTTGCGCGCGGCGCCGCGGTCGCCGGCACGCGCATCGTTCGCCAACTTCTCGAGCTGGTCCTGCAGGTCGGCGACCTTCGAGTCCATCGCGTCCTTGCGCTCTCCGAGCTGCGCCGCCTTGGCCTGACGGCCGGCGCCGGACTGACCGTCGAGCCCCTGGACCTCCTTTTCGACCTCACGGGCCTCCCGGGCGAGCTCTTCGGCCTGCTTCATCGCCGCCTGGACGTCCCGTTCGCCGCGCCCGCCCTGATTCCGTTCGAGCCGCTGTTGCGCCTGCTTCAACCGTTCGAGGGCGGCCTGCGCCTGGGCGCCGCCGTCCTGGTTGCCGTTCGCCGCCGCCTGCTTCATCGCGTTGGCGGCGTCCTGGAGCTGGCGCGCTGCGTCGGTCAGGTTCTGCCGCTGCTGCTCCCGCGTGAGCTGTTCGAGCCGACGGGCCGCTTCTTCCACTTCCTTCGCGAGCTGGCGCTGTGCTTCGCTGCTGCCGCCGCCGCCGCCGTTCTGGCTGGCGGCCATCCGGCGCTGCCGTTCGGCTTCCTGCTGCTGGCGCCGCGCGAGTTCCTTCAGCTTCTCGACCAGCTCGTCGACCTGCCGGTCGCCGCTCTGCTGCTCGGCGCGCTGTTGCATCTCGTACTGGTTCGCCAGCTTGTCCATCTCCAGTTCGAACAGGTCGGCGAGGTCCTCGGCCATCTGGTTCTGGCCGCCGCCACCGCCGCCGCCGCCCTGCTGGTTCATGGCGACCTGCGTTTCGTAGTTCTGCTCGGCGTCCTGCAGCAGCTTCAGCGCACGCTGCTCGGGCGACAGCGCGTCCTTCGCCTTCTGGCCCTTCAGGTTGCCTTCGGCCGTCTTCATTTCGGCGGCCGCCTTCGGCAGCGCTTCTGCGATGACCTTGAACGCCGGATCGACGGCGTCGAGGCGGCTGTTCATCTTCTCGGCGAGCTCCTCGACCTGCTCCCGCAAGCGAGCCTGCGCCAGGGTCAGGAACACCGTGTTCTCGCGGAACTTGTCGGCTGACATCTTCGGCCGGTCGCGGACGATGTTGAACGTCGCCGAGACAATCTCGCGCTGCTGCCGCGACAGCTGGCCGACTTCCTGCCCGGCGCCACCACCGCCGCCGCCGCCACCCGCCATCGACTGCGCCGGCTTGTAGTCCTTGCGGAACGGCCGGATCTCCACGAAGTAGATGTCGCTGGTCGTCGTCTTGGTGCCCTGCACCCCGTCGTTGTCGCTCGCCTTCGCGTAGTACGACACGAAGTCGCCCGCCTTGAGCCCGAGCTCTTCGAGGTACAGCGTGTGGGTCGCCGTCACTTCCTGCAGCGTCTTCGCGCCGCCGAACAGCGGGATGCTCTTTTCCGGTCCGCCGTTGACCGAATAGACCATCTGCATGTTCTTCACGCCGTAGTCGTCTTCGGCCTTCACCTCGGCGAACACCTCTTCGACCGGATTCGCGGAGGTGTCGCGTCCCGGCTTCGCGAAGGCGATCGTCGGCGGCAAATCGCTCAGCACGTCGATGGTGTACTTCGGCGACGCGTTGACCTTCTCGGCCTGCGGACCCTCCAGCTCGATGCGATAGAACCCCTGCGCGGTGACCGTGAAGTTGCCGGCCAGCGTTCCGTCAGGCTGTGGCGTGAGCGCCGCCGACTCGTTCTCGTTGAGCAGGATCCGTCCGCCCGGCGTCGCCATGGTGGGGGAGACCGACACGCGGACCGCGGTCCCTTCCAGCGCCGCGATATCGCCACCCGGGTCCACCGTCCTCGGCTCGAGACCGGTGTAGGTCGGGAAGGTGTATTCCAGGACCAGCTTGTCGACGGTCGGCAGATCGACGACGTCCAACGAGAACACCGGCGACCGCACGCCGTTGGCTTCGACGTAGTACTCGGTCGGTTTCTCGACGTGGAAGAGGATCCCCTCGAATCCGGCCTTGTCGGCGGACGGCGCCAGCGGTACGCGCTCGAACTCGCCGCCGGCCTGCTTCATCATCACGGCGACCTCGACGGCGGTGAACCCCTCGAGCGTCGCCGCCACCGGCTGATCCATGCCGCGCGGCAGCTTCGCGTTGCCGGGCGTCACGGCAATCTTGTAGGGGCTCGCCGCCTCCGCGCTCCGCGAGACGATGAGCAGCGCCGACAGGCCGTGCCGCAGGAAGGCCGGGCCGAGCGCAATGATGAGGGCGGCCGTGGCGGCCACCGTGCCGAGCGCCATCAGCTGACGCCGCAGGTTCTGCCGCTCGATGACCGTGCCGTCTTCGAGCTCGCGGCAGCGGTCGATCGCCTGCTCGACGATCTTCTCGACCAGACGCGGCGACGGTCCGCGGTCGCCGGCGGTGCCGGCCGTCGCCGAGGCCTCCACCGCGCTGATCAGTGCGGTCTGCAGCGACGGATCCTTTTCCTCGAGATACATCGCCACCTGGGAGTCGGTGACGCGCCGGCGCAGCGGCTGCACGAGTCCGATCCAGACGAGTCCGGCGAAGACGAGGAGCGCCGTGATCCGGAACGAGGTGATGGCGGCCGGGCTGAAGCGCAGCGCCTCGAGCGACGAGGCGGAGAGCAGCAGCGCGAGCAACGTGCCGGCGAGCACGATGACCACGCCACGGAGAGCGAGCCGCATGCGCCAACGATTGCGAACGCGGTGGATGACGTCGATGAGTTCCAGACGACGGTCGGACCCGCTGAATCCGTCAGACATGTGGGCGTCTCTCCCCTTTACCGAAGAATACACCGTGGGAGGGCGTACTTCGGCCCGCAATTTCGTCGCCAGGATTGTTCCGTCCCGGCTCCCCCCGCTGGGGTCGGGGACGGTTGACGGCCTTACAGGAACCGTTCCTGCCGGGACAGGCGGTTGGACACCAGCATTTCGGCGGCCATCAGCAGCAGCCCGCCAAACAGGAGGTACCACCACAGGCCCTGCTGCTTTTCGACGTCCTCAATCGATACATCGGCCGCCGCCGCGGCCTGGGGCGTGACGTCGGCGGCCCGGCCGGTGACCGCCGCGACCAGTTCCGGCGGGTCCATCGGGGCCAGGTCGGACTCGGCCGGGTCGAGGTTGACCGCTATCCGGTCGGCCGGGGCGGCGCTGGTACTGCCAGCCGGCCGGATCTCGTACACCCCCTGCTCGGACAACTCGACGAGTCCAGGCTCGCTGGCCGGCACCGTGACCCGGACGGCGGAGGGTGACACGACCACCCGCTCGGCCCGGCCCTTCAGGAGCACCGACAGGTCGACCACCTGACCCACCGTCTGCCAGGATGCCGGCGGCTCGTAGCGCGCGAGGTATTTCGTCAGCTGGTGGACGAGCGGCAGGTAGACCGGCTTGAGCGCCAGATCGCTCCAGGAATCGTCCAGCGAGGTGCCGAACACGATGACGCGGCCGTTGCCGACGCGTCGTTCGGCGGCCGCCGTGACGCCATCATCGAAGCGTGCCAGCACACGGTCGGTCGGCCCCACCTCGAGCGTCCGGTAGCGGAGCACGTGGGCGGCGGAGAAGTCACCACTCCGCGGCGCCTTGAACACCTCGAACGCCGGGTGGCTGTAGTCGAGATAGCCGATGGCGCCGCCCCGGCCGCTCAGCCGATCGACCGGCGCGCCCAGTCTGGCCGGCAGCAGGTCGTCGTTCTGCGGCCAGGTCGCCTTGTCGGCCGCGACCACCAGCAGGCCGCCGCCCTGTTCGACGAAGGTCTTCAGCGCGCCGCCAGCCAGCCCGGGCGGCAGCATCGTGTCGTTCAGAATCACCACCGAGCGATTCTGGAGCGCCGCCGGCGACACCCGTCCGACCGGCATCGTCTCCACCTGGAAGGCCGGCGCCGTGCCGATGCCGAGCGCCTTCACCAGGTAGAAGCTGGTGTCCACCCGATCGCCGCCATCGACGACAAGAACCGACACCGGCCGGTCGGGGGTGACGACGAAGTGGAAGCTGTTGTCGGCCGGGAACGGGTCGCCGCCGGCCGTCACCAGACCGCGCATCGTCGGTCCGGCGAGCGTGAACGGCGCGAACGACACCGACGTCGACGCGTTGGCGCCGACCGTCGCCTGGACCGTCTCGATGGCGTGGCCGTCGATCTCGAGGCTCACCGGCACGCCGGTCGCCGGCTCGTTCCCCTTGTTCGACACGCCGGCGGTGACCGTGATGCGCTCCTGCCCGGAGAACTGCCCGCGCGTGAAGGTCACCGACGGCACGGCGAGATTGGTCACCGACGGGCCGGCCACCGACATCGGGATCAGCCGAATCTGCTCGCCGAAGTGGACGTCCTCGGCGCCGCTCCAGCCGGAACGCTGGAAGTCGGAAATCAACACCGCCTCGCGGCGCGGCGCCTGGGACTGGGTCAGGATGCTCTCGGCCAGTTTCAGCGCCGGGCCGTAGCGCGTCGCCCCGGCGGTCAGCGTGGCGGTGTCCAGCGCCGCTTCGAGCCGGCCGCGATCGGCGGTGGCACGCATGCTCTCCTCGGCGTTGCGCCCGAACAGCACCAGCGTCGCCCGGTCGCCGGCGCCGAGCGATCCGATGACGCTGCGGGCGGCGTCCTTGGCGCGCGTGAAATGGTCGTCATAACCCATGCTCGCCGACTGATCGAGCAGGATCACCACCTCGCGGCTGCCGCCGGCGGCCGCGATCGCCGCCGCCCCCTGGCGCAGGAACGGCCGGGCGAAGGCGGCGACGATGAGGGCGATGGCGAGGGCCCGCATCAGCAACAGCGGCCAGTGGCGGATGCGCCGCCGGCGCACCGACTGGTACGGGATCTTCTGCACGAACATCAGCGACGGGAACTCGATCACCCGCTTCCGCTCGCGCTGAATCAGGTGCACGAGGATGGGCACGGCAATCGCCGCCAGGCCGGCGAAGAACAGAGGGGCTAGGAAGGACATCGCGTTCGTCCGTGACTCAGCGAACCCGCATCAGCCGTTCGCGGCTCGACAGATAACTGAAGAGGGCGCGATCCAGCGGTTCCGTGGTGTTGAGCAGCGCGTAGTCGATCCGCTGCTCGGAAAACTTCTGCTGCAGGGTGTTGATGTGCGCCTGGACGAGCGCCCGGTACTGCGTGCGGAAGGCGTCCGGCACGACCGGCACCTGTTCCCGGCTCTCCAGGTCCTCGAAGCTCGACGCGTTGTCGTAGTCGAAGTCGATTTCCTGCGGATCGAGGACGTGGAAGACGATGATGTCGTTGCCGAGGAACGCCAGCGGCTTGATGGCGTCGAAGATCTCGGCCGGCTCGTCGTAGAAGTCGGAGATGAGCAGCAGGATGCCGCGGCGCTTGAAGTGCTCCGCCATGCGGTGCAGCGGCGTGCTCAGCTTGCCGGGCCGTTCGGCCTTCGCCCGGTCGAGCGTGTGCAGCACCATGTTGAAGTGCTTCGCCGACGGCGGCACGTGCGTGACAATCTCGTTGTCGAACGTGATGATGCCGACCCGGTCGCGCTGCCGTTGCGCGAGGTAGGCGAGGCAGGCCGCCAGATAGGAGCCGTACTCCAGCTTGGTGACGCCGCCGCTCGAAAAACTCATCGATCGCGAGATGTCGAAGAGCACCGTGAAGTTGGTGTTGGTGTCGGCCTCGTACTGCTTCACGTAGTAGCGATCGGTGCGCGCGTAGAGCCGCCAGTCGACGCGCCGGATGTCGTCGCCGGCGACGTAGCCGCGATGCTCGGCGAAGTCGATCGAGGCGCCGAAGAACGGCGCCCGATGCAGCCCGTTGATGAACCCGTCGACGATGTTGCGCGCCAGCAACTCGAGGTTGCCGATGCGCGACAGCACCGTCGGATCCACGAATCGGGCGCCGGCAATCGCGTTTGACGATACAGCCATCATTCATTCCACTGGCGCTGGGGCCCCCCCCCCAGCGCGAACCAGCGCCGATGCTCGCCCTCGGATCCACTTGTCCTCGGTCTCGCATGGCCGCGGGCGCTTCCTACCCGCCCCACCCGCCCTACCCGGCCCACCCGCCCTACCCGGCC
>CADEDC010000125.1 GCA_902825985.1 uncultured Acidobacteriota bacterium
TCGGTGGCGCAGCCGGTGGCGCTGAATCTCTGGGCCGACGACGACGCGAAGTACTCGAGCGGGTCGAGCGCCCCGATGCGCAATCCGCCGCCGCCGGTGGAAGTCACTTGGTCGAAGTTCCGCGGTCCGGGCACGGTGACGTTCGCACCGAGCGCCACGCCGAAGCTCGAGGTGCTGAAGGGCGGCAAGGTCGCCGAGCCGTTCTCCGGCAAGGGGACCGCGTCGGCCAAGTTCAGCGAGCCCGGCGAGTACGCCCTGCTCGCCATCGTGACCGACTACTCCGGTTTCGGTGGTGGCGGTGAGGTGTGCTGCTGGACGACGTCGATCGTGAAGGTGACCGTCACGAAGTAACCCGCTCGCGCACCCCGCTGGTGCCACCCGAGGGCCTCCACTCATCTCGCCTGAGTGGGGGCCCTTTTTTTGCGCCCCGCCCGGCGCCGCGTCGCCCCGTGCGTTGACTTGCCCCGAGGCGTCGAATAGCATTGACCTTGCGAAATCGTTCACAAGCTGCAATGCATCTCCCTCCAGGACTCTGCGAGAAGAGCGACTGACGTTATGCAAGGTTGGGCTGGAATCGGTCTGATGATCCTGGTGGGGATCGGCTTCTCCGTCGTGATGCTCGGATTGTCGAGCCTCCTCGGACCGAGCAAACCGACACCCGAGAAGCTGGCCCCGTACGAATGCGGCATGCCGCCGGTCGGCGATGCCCGGGAGCGGCAGTCGGTCAAGTTCTACCTGGTCGCGATGATCTTCCTGCTGTTCGACATCGAAGTCGCCTTCCTCTATCCCTGGGCGATGGCGCTGCGCGACCTGGGATGGGGCGGCTACGTGCAGGTGCTGCTGTTCATGTTCCTGCTGCTCGGCGGCTACGTCTACGTGTGGCGCAAGGGCGTTCTCGACTGGGGCAACGACTGAACGTCGGCGCGCGTCGCGGCGTGACGCGTGCCGCGGACTCTGGAGCAACGGAATCACATGGGTATCGAGTCGACAGAAATCCCGGTGCTGACCACCACACTCGAGAAGGCGGTGCAATGGGCGCGTCGCTCGTCGGTCTGGCCGGTCACCTTCGGCCTCGCCTGCTGTGCCATCGAGATGATGGCGATGAGCTGCTCGCGCTACGACATCGCGCGCTTCGGAGCCGAGGTGTTCCGTGGCAGTCCGCGCCAGTCGGACCTCATGATCGTCGCCGGGCGCCTGTCGCGCAAGATGGCGCCGGCGCTGCGCCGCATCTACGACCAGATGCCGGAACCCAAGTGGGTCATCTCGATGGGGGCGTGCGCGTCGGTCGGCGGGGTGTTCGACAACTACGCCATCGTCCAGGGCGTCGACCAGGTGGTGCCGGTCGACGTCTATGTCCCGGGATGCCCGCCGCGGCCTGAATCGCTGATCTACGGCATCGTCCAGCTGCAACGGAAGATCGACCAGAGCAAGATGGCGTGATGGAGTCGACCGCCCTCGTTGCCCTGCTCCAGGACGTCGACCCCGAGGCCGGGCTGGAGGTCGTCGCCAGCTCCGACATCCATCCGACGGTCTACGTGTCGCGTGAGCGCGTCGTGCCGTTCCTCCGCCAGCTTCGTGACCGTCCCGAGCTGAGGTTTGCGCTGCTCGCCGAGCTCACGGCCGTCGACATCTGGCCGCACGAACCGCGCTTCGAAGTCATTTGCATCCTGGTGTCGATCGAGCATCGCCTGCGCCTGCGGGTGAAGGTGCGCCTGCACGGCGACGACGCGCGGATGCCGACGCTGACCGGCGTGTGGCCGGGCGCCAACTGGCTCGAGCGCGAGATCTGGGACATGTTCGGCGTCGTGTTCGACGGCCATCCCGATCCCCGGCGCATCCTGATGCCGGAGGACTGGGACGGGTATCCCTTGCGCAAGGACTACCCGGTACAGATTCAGATGAAACCGAAGACCACCGAGGCGATGCAGATGACCGAGGCCGAATTCCGGGCGAACCTGCTGAACGATCGCCTCACCCGGAGCTGACCAACGCGGCACGGCCGCGACGCGCCGGCCGGGCGGCCGGCCACCGGGCGGCTGCCGGCACGGACGCCGGCACGGTGCCATCCTCCAACTGAGACAGTCGATGCCCGAAATCCGAACCGAAACGATGACGGTGAACATGGGGCCCCAGCACCCCAGCACGCATGGCGTGCTGCGGCTCGTGCTGGAGCTCGATGGCGAGACCGTCCGGTCTGCGTCGCCGACCATCGGCTTCCTCCATACCGGCATCGAGAAGACGGCCGAGCAGAAGAAGTGGGTGCAGGTCATCCCGCTGGTCGAGCGCATGGACTACCTCAGTGCGCAGTCGAACAGCATGGCCTACTGCCTGTCGGTCGAGAAGCTGCTCGGCGTCGAGCTGCCGCAGCGGGTCCAGGACATCCGCGTCCTCATCGCCGAACTGCAGCGCATCAACAGCCATCTGGTGTGGCTCGGCACGCACGGCATGGAAGTCGGCGCCGTGTCGGTGATGCTGTACTGCTTCCGCGAGCGCGAGCTGCTGCTGAACATCAACGAGATGCTCGCCGGCTTCCGTCTGTTCCCGAGCTACATGCGGGTCGGCGGCCTGCGCGAGGATCTGCCGCGCGGCTTCCACGAGGCGGTCCGCTCGTTCGCCGATCGGCTCACCGGCAAGCTGGTCGAGTACGAGGACCTGCTGACCAAGAACGAGATCTACTTGAAGCGGACGCAGCACGTCGGCATCATCTCGGCGGCCGACGCGGTGGCCTTCGGCCTGGTCGGTCCGATCGCGCGCGCCGCCGGCGTCGACTACGACGTCCGCAAGGCCTTCCCGTACCTCGGCTACGACACCTACGACTTCGCGGTGCAGACGCAGACGCGCGGCGACGTCTACTCGCGCTACCTGACGCGCGTCGGCGAGATGAAGGAGAGCCTGAAGATCGTCCGGCAGGCGCTCGATCGCATCGCGCCGCACGGCATCTATGCCGTCGACGATCCGCGGATCACGCCGCCGCCGAAGGACAAGGTCTATACCGAGATGGAAGCGCTGATCCAGCACTTCCTCATCTACTCGCAGGGATTCTCGGTGCCGGCCGGCGAGGCCTACGTGCCGGTCGAGGGGCCGCGCGGCGAGCAGGGCTTCACGGTGATTTCGGACGGCACCAACCGGCCGTGGCGCGTGAAGTCGCGATCGCCGTCGCTGCTGGCCTGCCAGGCGCTGGAGCGGATGATCGTCGGCAACCAGATCGCCGACGTCATCGCCGTGATCGGCTCGATCGATGTCGTGATGGGGGACGTAGACCGGTGAGTTTCCATCCGAAGATGGCGTATGACGCCACCTTTCACAAGTCGTCGCGAACCCTGGCCGATCCGGGCCCGGCGTTCGTCTTCACGCCGGAGAACCGCGCACGCCTCGACGCGATCGTGCTGCGCTATCCGGCCGATCGCAAGCGCTCGGCGGTGCTGCCGGCGCTCTACCTGGCGCAGTCCCAGCAGGGCTACATCACCGGCAACGCGATGGTGCACATCGCCGGGATCCTGGAGATCACGCCGGCCGACGTCGAGGACGTCGTCACCTACTACACGATGTTCTACACGAAGCCGGTCGGCCGGTTCGTGCTGAGCGTCTGCCGCACGCTGTCGTGCGCCGTCAACGGCGCCGAGCGGGTGGTCGAGGAAATCTGCGCGAAGCTCGACATCGCGCCCGGGCAGACCGACGCGACCGGCACGTTCACGCTGATCGAGGCCGAGTGCCTCGGCGCGTGCGACCGCGCGCCGGTGATCATGGTGAACGACGCGTGGCAGGAGCTGCAGCGCCCCGAGGACGTCGGCGCGCTGCTCGACGCCCTGCGCGCGCACGGCGAGGCGGCCCTGACCGGCTGCCATCATGTGGTCGAGAAGAAGTAGGGCCATGGAACCGATCATCACGAAGCACGTCCGCGAGCCGAACAGCTTCACGCTCGACTTCTACCTGCGGCACGGCGGCTACGAGTCGCTGAAGAAGGCGCTTGCCAGCCACACGCCGGACCAGATCATCGAGATGGTCAAGGCGTCCGGGCTGCGCGGCCGCGGCGGCGCCGGCTTCCCGACCGGCATGAAGTGGCAGTTCGTCGACAAGAAATCGGACAAGCCGCGCTACATCGCCTGCAACGCCGACGAGAGCGAGCCGGGGACGTTCAAGGATCACGTGATCATGGAGCGCAACCCGCACCTGCTCATCGAGGGGTGTGCGATTGCCTGCTACGCGATCGGTGCCCGGATCGCCTACATCTACATCCGCGGCGAGTTCTTCCACGTCCAGCACGTGCTCGAGCAGGCGATCGCCGACGCCCGGACCCGCGGCTTTCTCGGCACCAACGTCTTCGGCTCGGGTTTCGACTGCGAGGTCTACGTCCACCGCGGCGCCGGCGCCTACGAAGCCGGCGAGGAGACGGCGCTGCTCGAGTCACTCGAAGGCAAACGGGCGCAGCCGCGCAACAAGCCGCCGTTCCCGGCGGTGGTCGGCCTCTACGGCTGCCCGACCGCGGTCAACAACGTCGAGACGCTGGCCAACGTCCCGCTCATCGTCCAGCACGGTCCCGAGTGGTTCGCGGCGATCGGCCCGGAGAAGAACGGCGGCCCGAAGCTGTATTCGATCAGCGGCCACGTGAAGCGGCCCGGGGTCTACGAGGCGTCGATGGACGTGACGCTGAAGGAGCTGATCTACGGCGAGCAGTACTGCCAGGGCATGCGCGACGGCCGGACGCTGAAGGCGGTGATCCCGGGCGGCTCGTCGGTGCCGATCCTGCTGCCCGAACATCTCGACGCGCAGGCCTCATTCGACGGCGTGCTCAAGGCCGGCTCGATGCTCGGCTCGGCCGGCGCCATCGTCCTCGACGACACCACCTGCATGGTGTGGCTGGCCGAGAACCTGCTGCACTTCTACCGCCACGAGTCGTGCGGCAAGTGCACGCCGTGCCGCGAAGGCACCGACTGGCTGCACAAGATCCTGCGGCGCATCGAACACGGTGAGGGGCAGATGCGCGACCTCGATCTGCTGGCCAGCATCGGGGCACAGATCGGCGGCAAGACGCTGTGCGCCTTCGGTGACGCGGCGGTGACGCCGGTGCTGACGACGCTGAAGCACTTCCGTCACGAATACGAAGCGCACATCCGGGACGGCCGCTGCTCGCAGGTGGCCGACTGGCGCGCCCGCCAGCCGATCGGAGCCCACTGAGCATGAACGCGGTCCTCATCGCTGAGATCGTCATACTCGGCTTCGTCTTCCACGCGCTGCTGATCTCGGCAGCCGCGATGGTGTGGGTGGAGCGCAAGGTCGCCGCCTGGCTCCAGCAGCGCCTCGGCCCCATCCTCGTCGGTCCGGCCGGCCTGCTGCAGCCGTTCGCCGACATCATCAAGCTGATCTTCAAGGAAGAGCTGCGGCCGGCGGCCGCCGACAAGTGGCTGTTCTATCTCGCGCCGGCGATCTCGGCGACCTGTTCGTTCGCCGCCTTCGCCGTGGTGCCGTTCGGCGGCGAGACGACGTTCATGGGGCTGCTCGACCGGCCGGTCAAGCTGCAGGTCGCCGACGTCAACGTCGCCGTGCTGGTGATCTTCGCCATCGCGTCGATGAGCGTCTACGGCATCGTCCTCGCCGGCTGGGCCTCGAACAGCAAGTACTCGCTGCTCGGGGCGCTGCGGTCGTCGGCGCAGATGATCAGCTACGAGCTCTCCTACGGCATGGCGCTGGCCTCGGTGCTGGTGATGGCGAACTCGCTGTCGCTCACCGACATCGTCAACGCCCAGGAGGGGGCGTGGCTCGGCGTCCTGCCGCGGTGGTTCGTGGTGCTGAACCCGGTCGGCTTCCTCATCTTCTTCACGGCCGGCATCGCCGAGACCAACCGCGCCCCGTTCGACTTCCCGGAGGCGGAGCAGGAGCTGGTCGCCGGCTATCACACCGAGTACAGCTCGATGAGCTTCGCGCTGTTCTTCCAGGCCGAGTACGTGAACATGGTCACGGTGTCGGCGGTCGCGACCGACCTGTTCCTCGGCGGCTGGCACACGCCGCTGATTCCGGCGGCGATCGGCTGGTTCGGCTTCCTGCTCAAGATCAGCTTCCTGCTGTTCTTCTACGTCTGGATGCGGTGGACGCTGCCGCGCTACCGCTACGATCAGCTCATGGCGTTCGGGTGGAAGGTGCTGTTGCCGGTGTCGGTGCTCAACCTGCTGTTCGTTTCGGCGTGGGTGCTCTACTTTGGGTTCTGAGATGCTGCTCTTCTACGTCTTCGCACTCGTGGCCGTGGTGGCGTCGCTGCTCGTCATCGCGCAGCGGAACCCGGTGTACAGCGTGTTGTTGCTCATCGCCTCCTTCGGCGCGCTGTCCGGGCTGTACGTGCTGCTCGACGCGCCGTTCGCGGCGGTCATCCAGATCGTCGTCTATGCCGGCGCCATCCTGGTGCTGTTCCTCTTCGTCGTCATGCTGCTGAATGCGCCGCACGAGGACACCGACGAAGACCTCTTGCGGCTGAAGACGATCAACGCGGCGACGTCGCGGCTGCGCGGCGGGCCGATGCTGTTCGGCGTCGCCCTCGCCAGCCTGTTCATCGTCGAATTGCTGTGGGCGCTGAACCGCGTCACCGGCGCCGGCCGGTTCGACCCGGCGGCCGCCGACTCGGTGAGCTCGGTGGCGGCAATCGGCCGGGTGCTGTTCACCGACTACCGCTTCGCCTTCGAGGTGACGTCCGTGCTCATCCTCGTCGCGATGGTCGGTGCGGTGGTGCTGGCGCGCCGTGAAGAGGCGGCGCCGGCGCCGCCGGCCAGGAAGTGATGAGGACGTGATGCCGTCACTGACCGACTACCTGATTCTCTCGGCGCTGCTGTTCGCCATCGGCACCGCCGGCGTGTTCGTCCGCCGCAACCTGATCACGATCCTGCTGTCGATCGAGATCATGCTGAATGCCGTCAACCTCACCTTCGTCGCCTTCGGGCGGGCGCTCGGCAGCGTCGACGGGCAGATCATCGTGTTCTTCGTCATGACGGTCGCGGCGGCCGAGGCGGCCGTCGGCCTCGCCATCGTCATCGCCCTGTTCCGGCATCGGGAATCGCTGAACCCCGAAGCCTTCACGACGCTCAAGTGGTAGACCCGTGCTGCTGCTGATACCTCTGCTCCCGCTCCTCGGGTTCCTCGTCAACGCCAGCGTTGGCCGGCGCCTGTCCAAGTCGATCGCCGGCGCCATCGCGTGCGCCGTCATGGTCGGCTCGTTCATGGTGGCGGCCGCCGCCGTCTGGCAGCTCGTCGGCCTGCCGGGCGAATCGCGCGCCATCACGCAGACGGTCTTCACCTGGATTTCGTCGGGGACCTTCCAGGCCGACTTCTCGCTGCGGCTCGATCCGCTGTCGTCGTTGATGATTCTCGTCATCACCGGCATCGGCTCGCTCATCCACATCTACTCGACGTCGTACATGC
>CADEDC010000126.1 GCA_902825985.1 uncultured Acidobacteriota bacterium
CATGCTGCAGCACGTCGTGTTCACCTACGGCTTCAATCTCAACGTCGCCAAGCGCCTGGTTGCCGATCTGACGCCCGAGCAGATGTGTCAGCAGCCGCACGGCGTCGTGAACCACCCAGCGTGGAGCCTCGGCCACCTCGCCGGCGCGTCGGTGGGCATTCTCAAAGCGCTGGGTCACGATGCGTCGCTGCCGGCGGCGTGGGGAGACGTGTTCAAGACCGGTGGTATCCCGAGCGCCGATCCGAGCGTGTACCCACCGAAGGAGGAATTGCTCGCGACCTACGAGGCGCTCCACGCGCAGGTCGCGGCGGCCGTGACGGCGGCCGACGCCGCGACGCTGGCGCAGGCGCACCCGAACGAGGGGACGCGCAAGTACTTTCCGACGGTCGGCGACATGATCGTCTTCCTGATGACCGCGCACGAGATGGATCACTTGGGGCAGTTGGCGGCCTGGCGACGGGCGCTCGGCTTGGCCGCGCCGGCGAGGGCCTGACCTCTCAGGGGGGCCATCGGGGTTGCGTGCCGGCGGAGGAGCGCGAGCAACCCGTTGACGCGCGCTGTGCCCGCCCCTTCGTGTTGCCGCTCAGCGCTTCTGACCAGGAAAGGTGGGTTCTGCCTACCTGGCGACGCCGCACGTCCTGAGGACGAGGGCGGCGCCGGACAGTGCCCGCCACGACCGCTATCGTCGAGTCAGCGCAGACGCCAGATGTCGGATCTCGGATTCGACGTCCTCGCCATCCGCCCGCGTCTCCGCGATCTCCTGCCGGAAGAGGTCTCGGTACCGCTTCCTGAGCCGGTGAACGGCGACCTTGAGGGCACCTTCCGACTTGCCCATTTCGGCTGCGAGCGCGGCATAGGACGTGTCTGATTGCGCGAGCAGGAAGCTCTTCAACCGGTCGAAATGCTCCACCCGTCCGTGCTGCACGAACTCCGATCGGAGTCGGTCGACGACTCTCTCGAGCACTGACAGCGCCCAGCGCCGCTCGAAGATGCGCTCGGGTGTCTCGTCATGTGCGGGCTCGCGTTGATACCGCGCTTCGCCTGATGACATTTCGAACGACAGGAGCCTGCCGCCGCCGCGCTTCTGTGCG
Organism: uncultured Acidobacteriota bacterium; assembly: GCA_902825985.1. GTDB lineage: Bacteria > Acidobacteriota > Vicinamibacteria > Vicinamibacterales > CAVVIG01 > VFZL01. The sequence goes on from CADEDC010000126.1 coordinate 1,092, forward strand.
CGACTGCGATCGGATTCGTCGGAGAGAAAGAACTTCAAGGAGGTCAGGATGAATGCCCGGAACCGGCCTTTCTCGCGATCTGCGCGATCAAGATAGCGGCCTTCCATGACGCGGACGAAGAATTCCTGCGTGAGATCCTGCGCCTGGTCCGCCGGATACCCGCGACGGCGAACGTAGGCGTAGAGCGGATACCAGTAGGTCTCGCACAGCGATTCCAGGGCCGAGCGCGCCTCGGGCCTCCCGGAATCAGCCGCCGCGATGACCAGCGTCCACCAGGTCGTTGGGAACGTGGATCCCACGGCCGGGGGAGGCAGCCCGTCTCTGTTCATATCAGGGATAAGGAATCGACGGCCATTGGTTACACGGCGATCAGTGTGGACGTGCCGACTGCAGACGCGTGTAATCAGCTCTGGCGTGCTTCAGGACCGGGATATCGTCCTCAGCATCCTTCCACGCGGCCAGGAACGTTTCATAGGCAGCCTTGCCCTTGGTAATGTCTCCCGACAGCACGAGCACCCGACCGAGCTGCAGGTGTGCCAGCACGCCGATCGGATCGGTGCCGACGAGACCGGGATGATCGAGAACCCTCTGGAACTCGGCCGCCGCTTCGGCGTACCGTCGCGCGGCCATCAAGGCCGCGCCGCGCAGGTAGGCCGAGTGCAGACCGCCCGCGTAACTGCCGAAGTTGAGTCCGTTTGCTGCCAGCTCGTAGCGGCTCGCGACCTCCAACCGCTGCACGCTTTCTGCCGGCCTGCCTCGATTCAGTTCGGCCAACCCTCGGAGCACGGGGAGATATGTGAAGGTGACGAAGGTGTCTTCAGGGAAGCGCTGCTCCAGGTCGGCGGAGAGCGCCTCCGATCGAGAAGCGTGTCCGGAGAGACCGAGGGCGAGGGCGGCGGCGTATTCCACCTCCCGGCCGTTCGAACGCTCCAGCGCTGCCATCGCCTGCCGTGTCGCTTCGTCCGCCCTTCCGGTAAGCGCTTCCCACGTTGCTCGTACGGCCTGGTAGATGGCCGCCGCCTCGCGTTGGTCCTCCTGCAGGGCGAGTTCCAGGGCGCGATCGGATGATAGCCGGGCCGCCTGCAATCGGCCGGAACGAGCCAGGGCAAGAGACTGCGCGTGTGCCATCCAGTGTTCCACCCGCCGCTTGCCTCTGGCCAGCGCGACTGCCCGGTCCATCTGCTCCAGGTCACCTTTCAGCGCGGCGATCTTGTATCGGATGACGTACAGGCCGTCGAATTCCAGCTTGCGTTCGAAGGCCGCCTGAATCGTCCGCTCGGCGTCTGCGAAGCGCCCGGTGAGGAAGTAGGATCCTGCGAGATTGCCGTACCCCATCCCGAAGTTGGGGTCAGCCGCGATGTCCTGTCGCGATGCATCGATCGCCCTGCCGTAGCGGCCGGTACCCCGGGTGGCGACGCCGCCAAACAGGCTATGGGGATTCGGCTGTTCGGCACGCGGATATGTCTGAAACCACAGCTCGAGCGTCTGATAAGCTTTTTCCAGATTGCCCGTGACCTGGCGGTCGTAGGTGAAATCGAGGTAGAACCGCTCGCGGTCGCTGACGCGACCGCGCAGCAGCCACGCCTTCCTTGTGCTTTCGGCCGACAGTGCGGATTCGCCAACGCTGCTGTACGACAGTCCGAGGCGTGCATGCGCCATCGCGAAACTGGGATCGAGTTCGACGGCCCTGCGGTAAGACGCGATCCCGGCGCTGTTGCCGAGTGAGAGCACCGCCCGCCCTCCGGCGCTGTATGCCTTCAAGGCTTCGATGGATGATGTCGTCGTTTCCGGCAGCGGTGCCTGTTTCTCAACCCTGGCCAGCGACTCGCCTGCCCTGGTTCTGAATCGGCGAGCGATTTGACTCAAGGCGTTGAGGACTTCCTCTTGTCGAGCCGCCTGGATCTGCTGTTGATCGAGGATACGGCCCGTCGCGCAATCCCTTGCGCGCAGACCCAGCACGTACTGGCTGCCCAAGCTGGCGATCGACCCTTCCAGAGTCGCCGCACTCGCCGTTCTCTGGCAGACTTGCTGCGCGATGTCCGGAGTCACCCGCGCGTCCCTCGGCTGGCCCATCAACGCCAGCGTTTCCTGCACCCTGGTATCCGACAACACGGTGAACGGTGACTGTTCGAGCTCGAACGACAGGCCCTGGCGGAGCGCGCCGTCGAAGACCGGATTGCCCGTCTGGTTCGTGAAGTCCACCAGCACGATCGTGTCGTTCTCGGCCAGCGTCGGGCGCCTCGGCGAGACACGCGCCGAGAGCGACCACGCTGCCAACCCGATTGCGACCAGAAGTGCGAGTCCGGCGGCCAGACCGAGAGCGGCGGCCCGGTGCCGACGGAGAAACTTCCGGGTTCGGTAGAGCGTGCCCGGCGGCGCAGCCAGCACTGGCCGGTGCTCCAGGTGGTTACGGATATCGGCTGCAAGGGCGGCGACGGACGCGTACCGCCGTTCGCGGACCTTCTCCAGTGCCTTCCTTGCGATCGAGTCCAGGTCGCCGTCGACGAGACGACGCAGTGAGACCGGGTCGGTCTGTCGGCGCCCGGCAACGTCAGTCACAGCCGCCCCCAGCGAGGTGAGCTTCCGGGAGAGTGATGGCGCCTCGTCTTCTCGGATGATTCGGAGCATTTCGGCCAGGCCAGCGCTGCGCAGTGTCGCCGTGTCGAACGGGACGGCGCCAATGAGCAGCTCGTACAAGAGCACGCCGAGTGAATAGACGTCAGAGCGTTGGTCGACATCTCCCCCGATCGCGTCCACCTGCTCCGGGCTGAGGTATTCCGGTGTCCCCACGATCTGGCCGAAGTGGGTCGACACGTTCTGCTCGACCGCCCACTTGTCGGTTGCTTTTGCTACACCGAAGTCGATGACCTTCGGGATCGGCGCGCCGTTCCGTTCCATCACCAGCACGTTGGACGGCTTCACGTCGCGGTGGACGACCCCTTTCTGGTGGGCATGGTGAATCGCATCGCAGACCGCGAGGAACAGGCCGAGCCGCTCCGTGGTGGTCATCCGCCTGCGGTCGCAGAACTCGGTGATCGGCGCCCCTTCGATGTACTCCATCACGTAGTAGGGGCGCCCCTTGCCGGTTGCCCCGGCGTCGAAAATCTGGGCGATGTTCGGGTGGTCCATCATCGCCAGCGCCTGGCGTTCGTTGGCGAACCGGGCGAGCACCGAGGTGGTGTCCATCCCGAGCCTCACGATCTTGAGCGCTACGCGCCGGCGGATCGGCTCCCGTTGCTCGGCAAGATAGACCGCGCCCATGCCGCCTTCGCCCAGGGGCTCGACGATGCGATAGCGGCCGAAATCGTCATCCAGGTCTGGCCCGCGGCCCCGGGGGGGGCCGATCCCGTCGCCCGCGACGCTCGCGAGGGCTCCCTCGATCAGACATGCCGGGCACAGCCCCTCGGGGTCGCCGGAGGTCAGTTCCGCTCCGCAGTGTGGACAGTCCGCCATGCCATTCCTGAGAGCGGCATCGCAGCCTGTTCGCGCTGAGGCTGTAACTATCGGCGCCGCGTTTCCTTATTACACGTCAGGTGGGCCGAATCTGAGCGGCCACCCGTCGTGCGCGTGCCCGCGCACAGTTGAGAGGATACGCCAATGATGCGACAACTCGCAGCCGCGTGTGGTGCGGCAGCGATCGTTATGACGCTGATCCCATCCGCCGATGCGGCGGGGAGATCGACGTGGTCCGAGTGGTCGGCGCCGGTCAACCTGGGCGCCGGGATCAACTCCTCGTTCTCCGAGGCCGCCCCGGCCATCTCGCGGGACGGCCTCGCCCTGTACTTCGTGTCCAATCGCCCGGGCGTGGCCCCCGATGCGTTCGGCGATCAGGACCTGTACGTCGCCCGCCGCGAGAAGGTGGACCTTCCCTGGGGCTGGCCCGTGAACCTGGGCGCGAACATCAACACGGCTGCCTTCGAAGGTTTCCCCACCCTCTCGCGTAATGAGCACCATCTCTTCTTCTTTCGAGCCCCTGGAGATATCTGGGTGTCCTACCGCAAGAGCGTCGACGAGGATCTGGGAGAGAACGGGTGGCAGGTGCCGGTGCCCCTCGGTCCCGGGGTCAACACGCCCGACTCCGAGGGAGGACCCGCCTATTTCGAGAACCGAAAGCTCGGCATGCCGCAGCTCTTCTTCAACTCGCTTCGACCTGGCAGCGCGCTCAACGACATCTACGTGGCTGACGCGTTCGGCGGGGCGGTGCCGGTCAGCGAACTGAATAGCGCTGGAACCGACGCTGACCCGTCGATCACGGCCGACGGACTCGAGATTTTCTTCCATTCCAACCGCACAGGCAGTGCGGGGACTGACGTGTACTCGTCAGTGCGGAGGAGCGTGCTCGATCCCTGGTCCACGCCCGAGTCCCTGGGACCGGTTGTGAACACGGCAGCAAGCGAGAACCTGGTCGGGATCTCGCCCGATGGCGAGACCCTCTTCTTCACGTCGACCCGCGACGGTGGCTTCGGCGCAAACGACCTTTACATGACGACGCGCACGAAGCACCGCACACGCTGAGCACATGGGCAAGCAGCGCGATGCCAGGAGGGCCGGCCCATCTGTCCGGCACTCCTGGCCTGCCTTGGCCGCGGCGCCCAGCAGCCGGAGGCAGCGAACGCAGTGGCAACTCTGAATCTCCAGGGTGAACGACCTCTAGTCCGAGAACGACCTCGAAGGGGGTCGAAGTCGCGGGCTCAGTGGAGCAGCGCATACGAGTGCTCGATGCAAAACGGCGCGATGCGGCAGGCGATGGACTTACCGACTCTTCGCCCGCGGGCACGCAGAGCGCGATGGTTTCGAACAGCGGCCTCCGCGAGGGCGATGCCACCGGTCAGGTAATCGACCCAGACGGCGGTGTCAACGATCACCACGTGGTGACCGGTCCGTTCCGGTTCGGCCGAGCCGGCTGGCGTTCAGGTTTGCGGCCCACTGCACCTTTCCCCGCAGTCTTTTGACGGTCATCCAGAACTGATCCATCTCTGCCCGCTCAGGGGTGACCATCGCGACGCAGCCTCCGGCCCAGGCACCGGCTGGTGAATCCAGCGAGAACGATCGTGGACGCTTGGTCAATGCCCCTTGAGCAGAATCGACCTTCGATGGTCAGAACGGTCCGAGCGGCAAGGCCAGTAGGCGCTCGGCGTACTTCTCCGCGTACTTCAGGCTCGCAAGCACCTGAGCATCGTTGTTGTGGTCGGTGATTGAAAGAATGCCGATGTTCTTGGCGACAGCGGCGTCTATCACAGCCTAGGGGTGAGCTGGTAGCCCTGGCTCACGCGCGCTTCTTGGAGAGGTTCTTCAGACGCTGGCGCGCGTCGGCCATCGCCTTCGGGCCGTCGACCACCTGGCCGGTCTGCGCCTCGAGCCAGCCGCGCTCGATCTGCTCGCGCCACTTCAGGCGGATCTCGTCGTGCTCCTTGAGGAGCCGGAGGCTCTCGCGGATCACTTCGCTCGCGTTGTTGTAGAGGCCGCTCTCGACCTTCCCGTCGACGAACTTCTCAAGCTCTGGGGTCAGCGAAACGTTCATGATGCCCTCATTGTGCTGGTCTCTAAACGTAGCACGAATAACAGACATTAGCAGAGCCTGTGCATCCTGAACTGTCGCCACACGTCCGGCATTCTCGGCGGCTGGCGCGAGGGACGCGCTGCAACCCTCGCCCGGGTTGAATGACCTGCCCTCCAAGGGTCGTCTGACCGCGTGCCAGAGCACCTGGTCTTCGGTCAGGCGAGGGCTCAAAACGCTGGTAAGTGATCGAAGAACATTAGGAGGTCTGACACAATTTCTGACACAATTGGGTAGGTCGGGCTCCGTCACTGGCTCGCAACTTGTTGATTCTAAAGACACGGAGAGATGTCCGAGTGGTTGAAGGAGCACGCTTGGAAAGTGCTTCCGGCGACCGGCACCGAGCGACATCGGCGCACCCCAACGCGCAGCCGAATCAACCGGTTGCGACCATCCCGTACTCGTCGGTGTGACGCCGTGTTCGTCCCCGGTTCCCCGGGGTTTTCGGGTCGGCCTTACAATCTACACAATTCTTGACGCGACTTGTCGGCGTACGCCGCCGTGTTGCTCGGTGCACGTCCGTACCCGTTCTCGCGGTCGGCTTGCCAGCCCGCGGTCGACGGCCGTACAGTGATGACATGTCCCCTTTGCGCGCGCGTGTGGAGAA
>CADEDC010000127.1 GCA_902825985.1 uncultured Acidobacteriota bacterium
TGAGATAGACGTCTAGGTCTCCGTCGTTGTCGTAGTCGAAGAGGCCGACGCCAGGCGCCATGATCTCGGGCTGGTAGTAGCGCCCGATCATGCCGTTGAAGTGGACGAAGTCGAGCCCGGACTCACGCGCCCGGTCGGTGAACCAGTCGCCGCCGGATGCCGCCGGCGGTGGGCCGGCCGCCGGGCCGCCGCTCGCTCCACCCGACGCTCCGCTGGGCGGGTCTCGAGGCGCGGGATCCGTCGTGCAGCCGGCGAGCGCCGACAGCACCAGCACCAGCGCCGCGAACCTCAATCGCATGGAGAGGCTTATCGTCGCACACGCCGGCGCGGCACCTCAACCCGACGCGCGCCCAGCCATCGCGAACGCACGCCCTCACCGATGGAGGCGGTGCGCGACGCGTCAGGCCTTCGCGGCCTCCACCCATCCCCAGAAGAACTCGCCGTTGGCGGCCGGGTTGAACGTCCCGGGCGCCATCCCGTAGCCGTTCGGCGCCGAGTGGACGTACTGGTTGCCGTAGCCCAGGGTCTCGCCGTCAATCGCCCGGTAGACCGTCGTGCTGTATTTCTCGTTGAGCGCAGCGGCGACGGTCGGCGCCCAGTCGCTGGTGGGCTGGACGCGGTTGGTGACCAGGTAGTGGTAGACGGCGTACTTCTCCGCCTTGCCCGGCCTGCCGAGATCCTCGAGTGTCAGGTCGGTGTGATCCTGCGGACTCCAGCCGGCAAACGTCACCCCGTAGGGCGCGTTGTTGTCCGTCCAGGTTGACGGGTGGAACTCCACCGCTTCGGGGGGCGGCGGGTCGACGGGTGGCTCCGGCCTGTCGAGCCCGAGCAGTGAAAGCGCCGATGTCGCCGGGGACGGTGTCCCCGCCGTGCCGGTTGGAACCGCGGCGTTCCGGTGCGCCGCGATCAGGTCGGTCAGGAAGTCGCCGAACTCGGCCGTCGTGATCTGACCGTCCTTGTTGCGATCGATGCGCTCGACCAGCTTCTTGATCAGCGGTTCGGCGGACGCCGCGAAGCCGATGGCAGTGGTGGACATGCCAGCCGGTTGTCCAATCCCGATGCCACGGCTGGCGCGGTTGGAGCGAGCGCCCCGGTGCACGTCAGGCGCCGCGGTTGCGCGCCGCACGTCGAGCCGAGGCGGCAGCCCGGGAGGTCGCCGGTGTCGAGCGGCGGCCCGCGGCTGTCGGTTCACCGACAGCCGCCGACCGGCGGAGGACCGGCGGGCGTCAGCGCCGGCGTCCCAGCCGACAGACGATGTCGTATTCCGACCTGGTGACGGGCTGAATCGAGAGTCGGCTGCCCTTTCGGGTGACGACCATCTGCTCGAGGCCGGGAGTCGACTTCAGGGTCTCCAGCGCCACGATGTTCGGGAATCGTTCGACGAACCCGACATCGACCGTGTACCAGGTCGGCGTGTCCTTTCGGCTGTCAGGGTCGTAGTAGGTGTGACCCTTCTTGAATGCAAACGGGTCGGGGTAGCCGGCCGTGACGATGTCGGCGAGACCGGTGACACCCGACGGGTCGGCGTTGGACGCGTAGAACAGGACCCCGTCGCCCACCTGCATGTCGTCCCGCATGTAGTTGCGGGCCTGATAGTTGCGGACACCTTCCCAGCCGGTGGTACGGTCGCGGGCGAGGTCGTCGATGGCGTAGGCGGCCGGTTCACATTTCATCAACCAGAAGCGTCGGGCCACAGTCTCTCCGTGTGCGTAGCGCGGGGCGGTGCCGTGGGTCAACCCCGCCGCGAAAAAATTCAGTCACTGGATCCAGTCAGCCCGCTTCGTGAGAGAATATGGGCTCGCCTCGCACTAGCGCGGTCCCCCGCTCGCCCTGGTCGGGCCCGGTCATCCGGTCCTGAGACGAATGGCTTCAACGAGCGACGACAGGCGCGGCGATCACCCCAGCGCAGATTCCCCCCGCCTGACTCTGGAGATGGCACTCGAAGTGTCATGTGCTCTTCCCCATGACACGCACGGTTCGTGCAGTCGGCGATTGCCGTCGATTGCCCAAGCGTGCCGCCCGAAAGGGCGGCCGTGGCCGCCAACGGCCGGTCGGGACGCGGGGGCGCCCGGCCGGCCAGCGTCCAGAAGAACCGGGGGCTCGGCCTGGCCCCCGTCCGTCACGCGCCCGGCTGTCGTGCCGGTCTAGTTCGTCGCGGTCGCGGGAGCCTCGGCCACCACTTGATGGACCTGGGTTCCGATACCGTCGATGGCGCACTTCGCCGTGTCGCCCGCCCGCATCCAACGCGGCTCGGCCCGCTCGATGTTCGTCCCGGCCGGGCTGCCACCCGAGACCAGGTCGCCTGGACTGAGCGTCAGGATGTTCGACGCATACGAGAGCAGCTCGTGGATGTTGTGGTCCATCCGGTTCGTGTTGGAGTCCTGCATCACCTGATCGTTCAGCGTGAAGGTGTGGCGGATGTTCATCGGATCGGCGACGAACTCCTTCGGCACGATGAACGGCCCGATCGGACCGAAGGTGTCGTGGTTCTTGCCAATCAGCCAGTCCGAGCCGCCCATCTTGCGGTCGCCGCGGCCACCGCGATCCGACACATCGATCTGGACGGTGTAGCCGAAGATGTAGTCGGCCGCGCTGGCGACCGGGACGTACTTCGACCGTTTGCCGATGACGGTCACGAACTCGCACTCGAAGTCGATGTTGGTGCGGCCGCGCGGCATGACGATCGGATCGGTGGCACCGACGACGACGGTCGGCGACTTCTGGAAGAGATACGGGTTGTCGCGCGTGTCGCCCTCCTTGCGCTCCCAGATGCCGGGCGCGCTTTCCGCCTTGGACGGCGCTGCCGGAGCGGCGCCGGCGCGCTGCTGCTGGGCCGCGATGCCGGCCGTGTGCTCGGTGTAGTTGCCGCCGGCATTCAGGATCACGGACGGTCGCACCGGCGGCAGCACCTTCAGGCTGTCGAGGGCGTAGGCGTAGGCGGGCGCGGCGGCGGCGGTCGAGACGTCCTTGGCGATCGACGCGAGCCGCGCCTTCCACTCGCCGTCGTAGCTGGCGATCAGCTGCTTCATGTCGGCGGGAGCAGCCAGCTTCGGCGCCGACGCGTTGGCGCCCTCGAAAGCGGCATTCGCCTGGGCGATGTCGACGATCTGCGTGTCCTTCAATGCCAGGCCGAGGAACGCCTGTCCGCCGCGCTCGAACGTGCCCAACTTGAACGGTACCGGTGCACCGCCGCCCTGCGCGTCGGTGCCGCTGCCGCAGGCCGTGATGCCGGCGGCGAGTGCCAGCGCCGCGAGTGTGGCTGCTCCGATGTGTTTCGTCATTGTCCCTCCACCTCCCGTCTTCGATGGCGCCGTCCGGCGCCTGTGAAGCCGCCGGATTCTACCCATGACGGAGGTTGCCCTGTCAAAAAACAAAGGCCGAAGCGGCTCGCCGCTTCGGCCTTCGTCGACGTCACACCGCGGGACGCGGGGCGGCGCTAGTACTCGTACTTCGCGTAGCCGTTGGTGAACGGCACCATCACGACGTTCGACACCTCGCAGACGCGGGGACAGGCGGCCCGGGTGAACTCGCGCCCGCGCAGGTCGCCGGCGCCGACGAAGATGCCGACGGTTTCGCCTTCGGCAGGCCCGACCCGGTCGGCCAGCGGTCCCCATCGGACGCCGTCGTACCACCATTCACGCCACCAGCGCGACGCCGGTGCCGAATCATCGAGGCTGCGCCCGTGCCAGAACTGGACGACCGCCGAACAGTGCCACTGGCCACCGAGATTGCGGCACATGCCCAGCGTGTACTGCAGGGCGCCGGACCAGCCGGGCGGCACGACATCGGGCCACCGGTTGGCCCCCTCGCGGCGGTCGAAGTCGACCCGCACCGAGAACCCGGTGAATTCGAGGTAGGTGATTTTGGCCCCGATCGGCCAGGTGCCGAGATCCGGCGGATTGTCCCAAATGGTCGCGGTGGCGAAGTTGAACGACTGTGCGACGAAGGACGTGGACGAGAACACCGTTGCGATGCCGCTCGCGACATCGGTGGCGCGCGCCCGCCAGTAGTACGTGGCGCCGTTGCTCAACCCGCTGACCGATGCGGTCACGGTGGTGCGGCCGCCGACGCCGCCCTGTTCGGGTGCATCGGTCGAGTAGAGGATGTTGCCGAATCCACTGTCGCTGGCCACTTCGACGCGATACACGAGGGCACCGGCCGGTCCGCTGCGGCTGACGTTGTTAATCGTCAGCGAGAGAGGCGAGAAGGCCTGCGCGCCGTTGATCGGGGAGGCCAGCACCGGCTCGCCGAGCACGACTTCCGGACCGACGTCGAACCGCCGGACCTGTGAGAACGGTCCTGGACCGCTGGCCGTGTTGGCCTGGACACGCCAGTAGTACGTTCGCGAGCCACCCAGCTGGTCGAGGGTCACGCCGGTCGAGCCGCTGCCGGCCGCCACGTTCTCGCGCTGCCATTCGACGCGGGCGAACGCCGCATCGCCAGCCACCTGGAAGGTGTAGGTGAGTGGCGACGAACCGGTCGTGACGCCGTTCGTGACACGCAGGATGATCGGCTGGTCCGACCAGCGAATCGAGGCCTCGTTGGCCGGACTCGCGGGACGCGCCGCGATGATGGTGGCTCCGGTTCGGGCATCGGTGACCGACTCGGCCGCAGCCGAAGCGCCACCGACATCGGTCGGTCGGGTCGGACTGGCCTTCTCGCAGGCAGTCGTGGTCGCGAGAATCGCGAGCGCACTCCAGACAGTCAGGGACTTCAGTCTCATGTGTTTCCTACTCGTTGAGTCTTGAATGAAGACGCCAGGCTGGGGGCCTTTCGCCGCCCCACATCATACCCGTTCTTTGCACGGGACCGCACCGCGTTTTACAGAAAACGCTGGGGAACCCGCGGCCCGCCGTGCTCGCCCTGGCGGTGTCATCGTGTGTATCGGCCGACCAAAGCGAAGGTGTTAGGGGATCGCAAGGGGGAGGGGCACCGCGGTCATACCGGCGCCGCTCGTGGCCTACAATTGAGCGGTCGGTCCACCGACCCACCCACGTCGGAGTCACCCGTGAAACGTGCGCCGATCATCGTCTGTGCTCTCGTCCTTCTGGTGCCGCTCGTGACGGCGGCGCAGAAGCGGATCGCAGGTTTCATCGAAGAGATGCCGACCGCGAAGCTGAGACAGCTGTTTCCTGCCGCCGCGACGTTCACGCCGCGTGGCGAGGAGCCGCTGCACTTCAAGGCCTATGCAGGGGATCCAAAGGCCCCAGGCGCCAAGCCCATCGGCTACGCCTTCTGGACGACCGATCTCATCCCGGAACAGCTCGGCTACCATGGACACATCCACATGCTGATTGGCATGGACACGGCCGGCAGGTTGACGGGGGTCATCGTCGACTGGAACACCGAGCCGTACGCCGATATCTCGATTGAACTGCCGGAATTTCCGGCGATGTTCCCGGGCAAGAGCATCCGCGACAAGTTCGCCGCCGGCGAGGACGTCAGCATCATGTCGCGCGCGACCATCACGGTGCGGGCGGCGGCGCGCGAAATCCGCGACGCGTCGCGCATGGTGGCCCGAGCGGTGCTCACACCCGACGCCGTGAAGCGGTAGCCGAGTCAGCCGCCCGGCCGGACGGGCCGGCGCATCAGCCTAGTGAAGGGCCGGCGTCCATGCGATGTCGACCCGCGGCTCGTCGCCATCCAGCAGCACGCGCGGCCAGACGACGGTCGGCCGCCAGCTCAGGCGGATACGGGGCGGCGCCACCGGCGCTCGCGACGGTCCACCCGCTGACGGCGCCGCCGCGGGCGCCTTGCTGGCGCCACCGGCGTCCGGGGCATGCGCGTCGGCCCGTGGCGTCGCCACCGCCCTGCCGGTCCCGGCCGAAATGCGGCGATTGATCCGCTCCATCACCGCATCGAGGTCCTTGCCGCTCGCCGGCCGCGGAGCCGCCGGACGAGACGCCGGCTGCGGCGCGTCGCCATGTCCCGCGTCATCATCGGCATGGACCGTCGTGTGTGCCGGCTTCCGCGCCTCGGCCGTCCGCCCGGCCGGGGACGCGGGCGTGGCATGCCCGGTGGCGGCATGGCCGGTCGCGGCCGGACCCCGGTCCTGCGGCTTCGCGGCGACCTTTGCCCCAGACGCGGCGTGCGCGGCTTCGGCAGCCGGTGCCGGTGCCGGTGCCGGCGGCTTGGCGGACGGCGGCGGGTGCGCGGGTTCCTCGTGGCCGGCGCCATTGGCCGGTGCGTGCCCCGCGTCGGCGGCCGCCGCCTTCTTCGGCGGCTTCGGAGCCGGCGCGTGCGCCGCTTCCTTCGTCGCTGCGCCGTGATCCTGCGCGCCGAGCGGCGCGGCCGAGAGCCAGCCGAGCGCCGCCAGGACCAGGGCGAGGCAGAGGCGTGGTGTGGTCCACGGCGTCGTCCGACGGCACGGTCTCGCCATCAGTGCCGCCGCGTCGTCTCGGTCGCCGCCATCACCCGGATCGGCTCCGAGAAGTGGACCGTGCCGGAGGTCAGCTCGTAGTAGGCGCCGACGACGGCGATGTGGCCGGCCTCGGCCTCGGCCCGGAGCGTCGTGCTGTCCTGCAGCAGTTCGTTGATCTGTTCCTCGACGTTCTCGAGCACCGCGCCGCGCAGCCGCGCCGCCTCGCCGGACGCGGTCGAGCGGGTCACCACCGGCCGCAGCTGTTTCAGCAGCGCCTCGAAGTTCGGTCCGATCGGTGTGTGGTCGTCACTCTCGAGTCCGGTGCGGATGATGCCGCACGACTCGTGGCCCATGACGAGCAGCAGCGGCACGTGCAGCGATTCGACCGCGTACTCGAGGCTGGCGAGGATCGAACGGTCGGCGATGGGTCCGGCGGCACGGACGACGAAGAGGTCACCCAGTCCGGCGTGGAAGACGATCTCGGGCGGCACGGCGGCGTCGGCGCACGAGAGGATGGCGGCGAACGGCATGCGTCCCTTTGCGACCGCGCTGCGTCTCGCGGCGTCGACCGGCAACGGCTCCGCCGGGTTGGCGACGAACGCGGCGTTGCCGGCCTTGAGCTTCGCGAGGCTTTCACCGGGCGACGGCCCCTCGGCCAGCACGGCGACGCTCATCATCATGAGCGCGGCCAG
>CADEDC010000128.1 GCA_902825985.1 uncultured Acidobacteriota bacterium
GGCCGCACATCAAGGGGTTCAACAGCCGCGGCGTGGTTGCCGTGGCCGGCAAGAATCGCGAGATCACGCGCGAAGACGTGCGGCGGGCGATCGATGCGGCGAAGGCGGTGTCGCTGCCGACCGGTCGCGAGATCCTGCACGTGCTGCCGCAGGATTTCGTCGTCGACGAACAGGACGGCATCGGTGCCCCGGTCGGGATGACCGGGGCGCGGCTCGAGGTGAACGTCCACATCATCACCGGCAGCCAGAGCTCGACGCAGAACATCGTCGCCTGTGTGAATCGCGCCGGCGCCAAGGTCGTCGAAACCGTCGTCGAACAGCTGGCGGCCTCGGAATCGGTCCTGACCCAGGACGAAAAGGACCTCGGCGTCGCGCTCGTCGACATCGGCGGCGGCACCACCGACATCGCCATCTACGAGCGCGGCAGCCTGTGGCACACCGCCGTCGTCGGACTCGGCGGCGATCACTTCACGAACGACATCGCCGTCGGCCTGCGGACCCCGGTGCCCGACGCGGAGAAGATCAAGCGCAAGTGCGGGTGCGCCCTGTCATCGCTCGTCGACGAAGACGAGACGATGGAGGTGGCCAGCGTCGGCGGGCGCAAGCCGCGGGTCATGGCACGGCGCATCCTGTCGGAAATCCTGCAGCCGCGTGCCGAAGAGATCTTCCACATGGTGTGGGACGAGATCCGGCGGGCGGGCTACGAGAAGAGCCTCAACTCGGGCATCGTGCTGACCGGTGGCGGCGCCATCCTCGACGGCATGCCCGAGATCGCCGAGCAGATCTTCGACCTGCCGATTCGACGCGGCTGCCCGACTGGGGTCGGCGGCCTGGCCGACCACGTGAACACGCCGACCTACGCGACGGCTGTCGGGCTCGCGCTCTACGCCTACCGGAATTCGGTCACGGATCTCGGGCGGGCACCCATCGGTCAAGGGGCCTTTGCACGGGCAGCGGTGGCGCTGCGGACCTTCTTCAAAGAGTTCTTCTGATCACCGCAGGCTGGAAGAGCCTGCCAGCCGTGCGGGACCGGCGGCCCGCACACGAGGGAGACACGATGTCCGACTTCGATTACCCGTTCGACTCCGAAGAGACGCTCCAGGAAGCGCGGCTCCGGCTGCGACTCGAGGAAGAGATCAGCGCCGGCGCCCGCATCAAGGTGATCGGTGTGGGCGGTGGCGGCGGCAATGCCGTCAATCGCATGGCACGACAGGGACTCGACGGCGTCGAGTTCATCGTCGCGAACACCGACGTGCAGGCGCTGCGCAGCAACGCCGCGTCGGTCAAGCTGCAGATCGGCTCGAAACTGACGAAGGGGCTTGGCGCCGGCGCCGACCCCAACGTCGGGCGTTCGGCGGCGCTCGAAGACACCGACAAGATCATCCAGGCGCTCGACGGCGCCGACATGATCTTCGTGACCACCGGGCTCGGCGGCGGCACCGGCACCGGGGCGGCGCCGGTCATCGCCAGTCTGGCGAGCGAGCTCGGCGCCCTCACCGTCGCGGTCGTCACCAAGCCGTTCAAGTTCGAAGGCAAGAAGCGCCTGCTGCAGGCCGAACGCGGCCTCGAAGCGCTGCGCGACTGCGTCGACACCATCATCACCATTCCGAACGAGCGGCTGCTCACCATCATCGACCGCTCGACGTCGATGGTCGACGCGTTTGGCACCGCCGACGATGTGCTCCGGCAGGCGATCCAGGGGATCTCGGACCTCATCCTCGTGCCCGGCCTGATCAACCTCGACTTCGCCGACGTGAAGACCATCATGTCCGGCATGGGGCTGGCGATGATGGGCACCGGCATTTCGGAGGGCGACGACCGCGCCGTCGAAGCGGCGCGCCGTGCGATCTCGAGCCCACTGCTCGAAGGCGCCGCGGTCACCGGCGCCCGCGGCGTGATCATCAACGTCACCGGCGGTCCCGACCTGTCGCTGATGGAGGTGAGCGCGGCCTCGACGATCGTGCAGGAGGCGGCCGACGAGGACGCGAACATCATCTTCGGCGCCGTCGTCGACCCGACGCTGAAGGGCAAGGTGAAGATCACCGTCATCGCCACCGGATTCGGCGCGTTCTCGTCGGCGGTGCGCCCGAGCTCGAGCGTTCAGACGCCGGTCGACATGAGCCACTATGCCGACGCCGCCCGGCTGCGGCCCGAGCAGGCGCCGCCCGGTCCGCCGCCGATGGCGGTCGAGCGCCCAGCCGTGTCGCGCCTCGCGACCGCGCCGCGCAAGCCCCTGTTCGAGCTGCCGACTGCGGTCGGCGCCGGCGCCGTCGCCGGGGGCGGCGTGACCGACCTCGGCGAAGGCAACGATCTGCCGGCCAATTTCGACGTTCCGGCATTCCTGCGCCGTCAGGACGGCTAGCCGCCAGGCTCGCCCCAGCCGGGCCGTTCCCCCTACACGGCCCGGCCCACCCTCGCGCCTGGTGGGCCTGGCCCAGCCGGGCACGGCCCGTCCCGGTGATACAGTAGATAGATCCACGGAACCCGCGAGCGGCGACGCCACAGCGTCAGCCGGCGGACGGCTCTTCCGCCCAATTCCGATGGCGATGCCGATGGCATTCGCGGATCGGTCATCTCCGCCAGCACACCGGGCCCCTGTGAATACTTGGCAACAGCGCGAACACGCACAGGCGATCCTCGCAAAGGAAACCGGCTACATCCGCAAGCCGCACGCGGATCGCGTGCGGGTTGCCCTGGCATTCCCCAACACCTACTGGGTCGGCATGTCGAACCTCGGCTTCCAGACGGTCTACCGCCTGATGAATGCCCAGGACGATGTCGTGTGCGAGCGCTTCTTCCTGCCGCCGAAGCAGGAACTGGCCGCGCTGCTGGCCTCCCGTCTGCCGCCGGTGACCATCGAATCGCAGACGCCGGTCAGCGACTTCGACGTCGTCGCCTTCTCGGTGTCGTTCGAATGGGACTACGTCAACGTCCTGACGCTGCTGCGCATGGCCGGCCTGCCGCGCTACGCGACCGAGCGCACGGCGCGCCATCCGCTCATCGTGATCGGCGGGGCGGTCACCTTCGTCAACCCCGAGCCGCTGGCGCCGTTTGCCGACGTGATTGCCGCCGGCGAAGGTGAAGAGCTGGTGCCGGCACTCGCCGGCGCCTTCCGCGCCGCCTCCGATCGCGCCGAGGTGCTTCAGCTGCTGGCGCACCAGCGCGGCTTCTACATCCCGTCCTTCTACGAGCCGCAGTTCGGCGGCGACGGCCGCCTGACCGGGTACGCAACCGCGCCGGGACGAACGGCGCCGGTGCCGGTACGCAAGGCGGCGGTGAAGACGACCGAGGCACTCGACCCGCCGGCGACCAGCATCTTCACCCCCGATACCGAGTTCGGATCGCGCTTTCTCATCGAGGTGGTGCGCGGCTGCGCCAACCTGTGCCGTTTCTGCTGGGCCGGCTACAACTACCTGCCGGTCCGATCGTTTCCGACCGATCGGATTCTCGAACTCGCCGAAGCGGCGCGGACGTATTCGAGCCGGGTCGGGCTGGTCTCGATCGCCCTCTGCGATCACCCCGACATCGAGCGGATTCTCGGGCGCTTGCACGAGATCGGCTACTCGATCAGCCCGGCGTCGCTCCGCCTCGACGATCTCACGGCGCCGATCGTCCGGCTGTTGCAGGCGAGTGGCGAACGCAGCATCACCATCGCCCCGGAGACCGGTTCAGACCGTTTGCGTCGCGTCATCAACAAGACGGTGACCAACGACGAGATCCTCGATCGCGCCGACCTGATTTTTGCGAGCGGTATCGAGAACCTGAAGCTCTACTTCATGATCGGCCTGCCGACCGAGACCGACGACGACCTCGTCGCGATCCGCGACCTGACCGTCCAGTTGCGTGACCGGATGCTGAAGTACGCCCGGCCCCGCGGTCAGATCGGCCGCATCGTCGGCAGCGTCAATCCGCTCATCCCGAAACCGGGCACGGCGTACCAATGGATGCCGATGGAGGACCCGGCCGTCACCGATCGGAAGATCAAGCGGCTGCGCAGCCTGATGTCGGATCTCGACAACGTCTACTTCAACATCAAGTCGGAGCGGCACTCGTACTTTCAGGCGCTGCTGTCGCTCGGCGACCGCCGGGTTGCGCCGGTGATCGAAGCCGCCGAACGAAACGGCCAGAACTGGCGTGCCGCCGTGGCGGAATCGGGCGTCGACGCCGACGACTTCATCTTCCGTGACCGCAGCGCCGACCCCTGCCTGCCGTGGGACATCATCGACGGCGGCCTCAAGGCGTCGTTCTACCGCTCGGAGTTCGACAAGTCGCTGCGTGCCGAGTGGACGCTGCCGCCGAAGCGTGCGAAGGAGAACGAGAAGCTGCTGCTGCCGATGGCCCCGGGCTGAAGCGCTACTGCGTGAGCGTCGCCCGCTCCTCGAATTCCCGGAACGCCTCGAGGATCAGATCCCGCACCTTGTTCTGGGCCGTGGTATCGGCGACCGGCCGCAGCAGCGCGAAGCTCCGGCGCTCGCCATTGACGCTGTACTGGCGCGCCGGGAACGTGACATTCCGGCCACCAGAGCCGCGGCGCTCCCAGACCGAGAAGCCGATCAGCTTCAGCCCGTCGAGCGGCCCGTCGACGAAGTGCAGCTCCGCATCCGCCAGCTTTCCAGGTGGGTTTCCCTTGTCGTTCGGTGTGATTCTGACCGTCATCTCTCGCTCCAGTCCGACCCAGTGGTCGCTGTTCCCTGGAGCATGACGGGTACCGTCAGCCACGGGCCGGACGCGTCGCCGGAAGTGCCGGTCGAGAGGGGGGTTGGCCGGCGACGACGCGAGACGGGCCGCCGACCATGCGACGCCGGCCGGGCGGATCGACAACTACGGTTGCGGTCGACCCAGCAGGATCACCTGCGCGAGGGCGACCGTCTCGGAGTGGGTGATCGTCAGAAGCGCCGAGCCGCCACCCATCATGTCGAACCGTCGCTTCGCGCCGCCGGTCAATACCAGCCGGGGTGGTCCACCGCGTCGCACGACCTCGATGTCGCGCCACCACACTTCGTGCGAATACCCGGTGCCCAGGGCCTTCATGGTCGCCTCCTTCGCCGCGAAGCGCCCGGCGAAGTGGATCGCCGGCCGATGGCGCCGCTGGCAGTAGGCGATTTCGCCGTCGGTGAAGATGCGGTTGATGAAGCGGGCGCCCCACCGCGTGATGACATCTTCGACCCGGTCGATGTCCGTCGAGTCGAGGCCGAGGCCGATGATATCCGGCATATGCTGTGATGATAGTGTGATGACTCTGCCGACGCCCGGGCAATCCTTCGCCTGGCGCACCGTCGCCAATCGTCCGGCGCTGGTGTGCGGTCCGCTCGAGCCGTTCGCGACGCACCTCTTTACGACGTCGCTCTGGCGTCTTGGATCCCGGTCGGCCGATCCGGATGATGACGGATGGTGCGACGTCGCCCAGGCGCTCGAGATCGAGCCGGCGCGGCTGGTCCGCGCCAGACAGGTTCATGGGTCGACGGTGATGGTCGGCGTGGCCGCGGGCCGCCACGGCGAGCGCCCCGAGGCCGACCTCGTGCTGGTTAGGGAACCGGCGGCGGCCGCGGCGGTGCAGGTCGCCGATTGTGTGCCGATGCTCGTGGTCGATCGCCTGACCGGCGCCGTGGCCGCAGTCCACGCCGGCTGGCGCGGGATGGTGGCGCGCGTACCGCAGGTGGCGGTCGCCGCGCTGGCGCGGACCTTCGGCAGCCAGCCCGCCGATCTGCTGATCGCGCTCGGCCCGAGCATCGGCGCGTGCTGCTACGAGGTCGGGGCCGAGGTGCGCGGGCGATTCGCAGCGGCCGGATTCAGCGACGATCAGCTGGCGCGCTGGTTTCGGCCGCACCCTGCGGACGTGGCGCACAACCCGACGTGGCCGAGGGTGCTGGCGCAACCGCGTCGCGCCGAGCACTGGTTCTTCGACGGATGGGCCGTGGTCCGCGAGCAGATTGCCGACGCCGGCGTGCCGGACGGCCAGGTCTTCGCGTCAGGCCTGTGTACGGCGAGCCATCCTGACTGCTTCTGTTCGTACAGGCGCGACGGGTCGCCATCCGGCCGCCTCGTCGGGGCCATCCGCAGTCGTACCGTGCTCTGACCGCCCTGACCGCCGGCTTACGGCGCTGTCGGGGTGGCGGTCGCGACGGCGGCCGGGACGAAGTACAGGATGCGGTTGCAGCTGTCGCACTGCAGGATGTCGTCGCCTCGACGAACGGTGTTGAACACCTGCGGCCGCAGACGGACGTGACAGATGGTGCAGATGCCGTCTCGCGCTTCGGCGACGGCAATGCCGTTCTTCCGGCTGCCCACCAGCTGGAACATCGCGAGCACCTTCGGATCCAGACTCTGGATGACGTCGGCGCGCAGCCCATTGGTTTCGCCGATGACCTTCTTGAACTCGTCCATCTCGGCGATCAGCGCCTTTTTGTCCGCTTCGACCGCCTTCTGCTCGGCGGCGAGTTCCGCCTCGGCCTTCTTGACGGCGGCTGTCAGCTCGTCGCCGGCGAGCATGAATTCGAGGATTCGGTCTTCGAACGTCTTGACCTCGGCTTCGGCGAAGGCGATCTCCTTCTGCATCGCCTGGTACTCGACGTTGGTCTTCACGGCCATCAACTGGTCGCGATACTTCGACAGGCGGCCCTGCTGAACGGCGAGGTCCTTCTCGATGTCGCGGCGGGCGGCCTGGCTCAGCGCGAGCTGTTCCTTGGCGGTGGTGACGTGCTGGTGGGCGGTTTCGAGCCGGGCATCGAGCGCCAGGCGGCGGGCCGGTTCGTCGGCGACCCGACGCTGTGCGTCGAGCACGATGGAATCGAGGCGCTGCAGTTCGATCAGGCGTTGGAGATCAGCATTCATCGCGGTTCTTCACATCCTCCAACCCTGGGCCTCGCTGTCCGGAGCTCGACCCGCCATTGCAGCGGGGCCGCTCCGGCGGACATCCTCGCCCTCGTCGGGCGAAGGGTGGTGGGCCCACCAGGATTCGAACCTGGAACAGGCCGGTTATGAGCCGGCGGCTCTAACCGTTGAGCTATGGGCCC
>CADEDC010000129.1 GCA_902825985.1 uncultured Acidobacteriota bacterium
GAGCCTGCCCAAGTCGATTCGGGGGAGCGGGTTTGGCCTCGTCTACTCGGCGGCCATCGCGGTCTTTGGCGGGACCACGCAACTGGTAGTCACATGGCTGATTCATGTCACCGGCAATGACATGGCTCCGGCCTGGTATTTGTTTGGCGCGACGGCAGTCGGGCAGATTGCGTTGATGATGATGGGCGAGAGCGCCCCCGTGCGACTGGCACACGCGCGCGCGGACCGGCGACTGTCTCGATCAGACTAGCCGATCGAGCGCTTTCGGCGGGCGCCGACAACGATGCGCGGTTCGAGGCGCTGCCGGCGCGGTATCCCGATCGGACGAGACCTGCACGTGCGCCACGACGCGACGTAGATCGAACGCCAACGAGGGATTGACAAGGCGATGAGCGACGCAGGTGACACGGGAATGGCAGACACGCTGACGCGCAGGGGCGCGCTCAAGGCACTCGGCGTCACCGCAGTGGGGGCGGCCATCGTATCCCAGCAGGCGGATGCGTCCGCGCAACCCCGGGCACCGCGCCGCGATGAACGCGGACTAGCGACCCCGCTCCATTTCTCGTCCGCCACGGCGCTTGCCGGCGCCATTCGCCGCAAGCGAGTGAGCGCCGAAGAGGTGACGAGAGCCTTTCTCGCACGGATCCGCGAGGTCAACCCGAAGATTCACGCCGTGGTGCAGGTGCAGTGGGACGCCGCCGTCGAACAGGCCCGCACCGCCGACGCGCGACTGAGACGCGGTGCACCGATTGGAGCCCTTCACGGCGTGCCGATGACGATCAAGGACTCGATCGACACGGCCGGGATCATCTCCACCGCCGGCACCAAGGGCCGTGCGCAGTTCATCCCGCCGCGGGACGCGGCCGTGGTGGCCCGCCTGAAGGCCGCCGGCGCCATCGTTCTGGGCAAGTCCAACACGCCCGAGCTCACCCTGCACGGCTTCTCCGAGAACCTGATCTACCCACGCACCAACAACCCCTACGACCTTGGTCGCAGCCCGATGGGCAGCAGCGGCGGCGCGGGCGCCGCCGTGGCCGCGGGCGGCTCGGCCTTCGACATCGGGTCGGATACGGGCGGCAGCGTGCGCATCCCGGCGCACGTGAACGGCGTCTGTGGATTGACGCCCACGGCTGGAAGGATTGCCCGGACCGGCCACGTCATCTCGTTCGACACCTTCGACCAGGCCCTGACCACCCTCGGACCGGTGACCCGGTATGTCGAAGACCTCGAGACGATCCTGCGGGTCATCGCCGGAAGCGACGGCGTCGATCCCTTCGCCCATGATCTGCCGATTGGCGATTCTCGGGCCATCGACCTGGCGCGGCTGAAGGTCGCGTTCTATGTGGACAACGGCGTCGCCACGCCGGCGGCGTCGATCGACAAGACCGTGCGGTCAAGCGCCGACCGACTGGCGAGGACCCGCGCGCGGGTCGAGGAGCGACGGCCGCCGGGGACCGAGGAGGCCCTGGACCTGCTGTGGGCCATTCTTGCGTTCGACGGCGGGTACTCGGTGCAGCGCATCCTCACGGCATCCGGGACGACGGAGGTCGCGCCCTACCTGGCGGGGGCGTTGGGAGACTCTGCGCGGTTCGACGCGCCTGCGCTGTCGCATCGGCAGTTCGCGGACCTCTTCACGAGGTGGCACGCATTCAAGAGCCGCATGACGCAGTTCTTCGCCGACTACGACGTCATGCTGTGTCCCGCCTCCGCGATTCCTGCCCCGACGCACGAGACCGACATCAAGTCGACTGAAGCGACCATGTTGTCGTACACGGCGCCGTTCAGCATCACCGGGTGGCCGGTGGCCGTGGTGCGGTCCGGCACGTCGGAGGACGGGCTGCCGATCGGCCTACAAATCGTCGGCAAGCCGTTCCAGGAACACGTCGTGCTGGCGGTGGCGCGCTTCCTCGAGCAGGAGTTCGGTGGCTTCGTCCCGCCGGCTATCTGAGCCGCAGGAGGTCTGACGCATTCCGCAGCGTGGTGCTCGGCTTTGGAAAGTGCTTCCGACGCCCCACCGAGCGACGGCGCGTTCTGCACGATTTCCACACAATTCTTGACCCGACCTGTCGGCGTACGCAGCCATGTCGCTCGGTGTGCGTTGCCCTGCCGTCTCACCGGTGATACGCTGAGGCATGGCTGAAGTCACGGTCCGCGAGTTGCGCAATGACGGCGGGCGCGTGCTGGCTCGCGTCGAACGCGGGGAGTCTCTCACGGTGACTCGCGATGGGCATGCCATCGCCGAGCTCCGACCGTTGTCGCGGCGTCCGCTTCGGGCTTCTGCACTGCTGGGCCGGTGGCAACGTCTCGTGCCCGTCGATGCGGACCGGCTGAAGGCGGACATCGACGCGGCGCTGGATTCGTCGCTGTGACTCGACCGCGCCCACGTCACGAGCGCGGCATCCTCGACACCAGCACGCTGATCCTTCTGACGAGGATCCAGGATGAGAGCCTCCTTCCCGTCGAGCCATTCATCACCGCGGTGACCCTCGCCGAACTCTCGGTCGGGCCTCTCGTGGCCACCACGGACGAGGAACGCGCGGCACGTCAGTCACACGTACAACAGGCCGAGTCGGATTTCGAACCGCTTCCGTTCGATGTGGCCGCGGCACGGGCGTTTGGTCGCGCCGCCCTGGCGCTTCGACGGAGCGGGCGTGCCGTGAGGCCGCGTGCGTACGACGTCATGATCGCCGCGACCGCCCTGGCGAACGGATTGCCCGTGTACACATGCAATCCGAAGGACTTCGCGGGCATCGATGGGCTGACCGTCGTTGCCGTCCCGGTTCCTGGCGGCCGTGACCGGGCGCCGAAGGCCTCACGCAGGCCGCGAGCGAAGAAGTAAGGAGAGAGCGGGCCCCCACCGCCGAGCGCGGTGAGGCAGCCGCCATGGCGATCACGCGAGTTCCCGTCTACGCCTTCTGCGCCGCCACGGCTTCGTGTAGGAGCGCGCGCCAGCGCCGACGGTCTGGCTTCGGCACGGATACCCACGCCTTGAAACGTCGGCCGGCAGGCGAGAACGGCTGTCCCACGCCAGAAGCAATGAGCGCGTCGACGCGACGTTGTGTGAGCTTCACGACAAGGCCGGACGCCTTGTAGTCGACGAGTGCAAGAAACTCGTCGCCGACGCGCAGGCAGCGGCCGTTCATGATCGTGCCCTCGACGATGCGTGCGTCCTCGGACATCAATTCTGCGGCAAGGCTCCAGAACAGGGCCACGGCACTCGCGCTCGCCTTCCTCGTCGTCTTCGTCATGGTCGACCCTTCCCGAGCGCCGCCAGCCGGGTCGCGATCTGTGTGCGCTCGGCGTCATTTCGTGCGTGCTGATTGGCCAGTGAGAGCGCGTCGCGTGCCTCGGCATATCGGCCCAGTTCTTCGAGGAGCGCGCCGCGTACGATGTGGACATACGGATACCCGCGCACATCCGGCTCGCCTCCGGCCTCGAGAAGGGCAAGGCCTGCCTCTGGTCCCTGCGAACGCCCCACCGCAAAGGCTCGGTTGACCCGCACGGCCGGCGTCGGACGGTACATCTCGAGCGCTGCGTATAAGGCCGCGATGTCGTCCCAGTCGGTGGCAGCGGCCGATGATGCGCGGCAATGTACCGCCGATATGGCAGCTTCGACTTGGAAGGGACCGGGCCTCGCGGCCGACAGCGCATCTTCCAGCATGCGCGTCGCCGAGGCGATCGCCTCATGATCCCAGCGCGTGCGGTCCTGTTCGGGCAGCGGCACCGTGGCTCCATCTGCTCCGAAACGGGCGCTGCGTCGCGCGTCGTGCAGCTGCATGAGCGCGAGGAGACCCGCAGCCTCGGGTTCGTCCGGGAAGACATCACGCAGCGAATGGCCGAGACCAACGGCGAGGCGGCACAGTTCGGTGCGGATGGGGTGGTCGTCCGCGGTCGACCAATAGCCCTCGTTGAAGAGCAGGGCGATCGTCTGCAGCACGGCGTCGAGGCGATCGCGTGACGCCTCCGGTGCCGCCCCGTCACCGTCGCCGCGCTCCCTGAGGCGCTGGCGCGCACGCGTCAGTCGTTGCTCCATCGTCCTGGGTGCGACCACGAACGCGGAGGCCACCTCACGGGTTGACAGCCCGATGATCGTCGCGAGCGCAAGCGCGGCGCTCTCGCCGCACTCGAGCGCCGGGTGGCAGCACGCGAACAGCAGACGGAGCAGATCGTCCTTCCATCCTCGTGCCACCTCGGGCTCGCCAACCGCGACCCGCACCCACGGACTCATGTGGGCCAGCACGTCCAGCGGCTCCTGGTGCAAGTCCTCGCGCGCCGCGCGCCGCGCACGATCGCGGTGGGCGTTCCGGGCGACGGTGATGAGCCACGCCTCCGCCGACTCCGGGCGGCCTCGCTCGGGCCAGGTTTCGAGCGCCCGGACAATCGCTTCCTGCACGGCGTCCTCCGCATCCGGCAGGCTTCGCGTGAGACGCATCGTGCTGCCCAACACTTTGGGGTATGCGCGCCGCAGAACGTCGCCGATCTCCTCGATCACTCCCTCCATCGCCATCGAACCGGCCGCACCTCGATCGCGTGATCCTCGATGGGACAGATCATCCCCGCCCGCTCGATCGCTTCGTCTTCGTTCCTGCAGTCGATCAAGTAGAAGCCGACGAGCCATTCCTTGGATTCGATGTATGGGCCGTCCGTGACCGTGTGCGCACCGCGCCGCACGGTCACGGTCTTTGCTGTCCCGACATCGTCGAGTTGCGCGACCGCATGCAGGTCGCCGCGCGCCGAGGCCGCCGCCTGGAGCGCGCGGTGTCCCGCCAGCGCGCGGCGCTCGTTGGCGGGCGTCGGCGCCTGCGCGGCGCGATAGATCAACAGCGCGAAGGTCGTCGTCTTCACCGGCTTACGCTACCGACCGGCGTCATCTCGGTCAAGATTCACCACGATGCCGCGCCCGCGCCGGCCGGCGCAGGTGTGCGCTCGCGAAAGACCTCGACCTCGACCTGGCCGCCCTGAACGGTTACTTCGCTGCGGGCACTGCCACCGTCACGCCTTCTGCCACAGTGCCACGGCGGCGCCACCCGGATCGCGCACGATCGAGAACTCGCCGGCCGGCCCGCGCGTCTTGGGGCTGAGGACCGTGGCGCCGAGCCGCAGCGCTGTTGTGGTGGCGGCATCGACATCGTCGACCTGGGCGAACGGAATCCACCCGGCGGCGCCACCGTCTTTCTGGGCAACTCCGGCGAACGGTCCACCGTCGCCCGCCAACATCGTCATGCCTCCCGGCCCCTCCGACGGCGTCCAGCCCAGGAGCCGTGCGTAGAACGTGCTGGAATCAGAGGGCTTATCGCTGCTGTTGTGGAACCACACGAAGCCTTGCGTCATGGCGATCTCCTTGGTGTCGGACTGGAAGCAGCCCGTGTCTCTGAAGGAGACGTGTGAGGCGCCGAGGTCACGACAGGCCGGTCAAAAAAACGTTGCGGTAGGAATCTGACCGACCTGGGCGGGCGGCTGGGCTCTCGGCGCTACTCATGCCACACGTCCTTTCGCGCTATCAGCAACGCAGCCGCTGCCGCGTCCCGACGAGCCGACACACGGCGGCAGACGTGCCGCACGGTGCGTGCCCGAGTTGACCAAGCTCGACACCGCTATTGAAAACGATGCGGGCTGAACCTCGCCCGAGCACGGATGGTCAGTTGTGGTCGAGCGGCAACAGCGCAACGGCTACTTCGAACGTTCGGGATGAACGACCTGCAGCCCGAGGACGTCCTCGAAGGGGTCGAAATCGCGGTCGCAGTGCAGCAACGCTTGCGAGTGTTCGAGGCAGAACGTCGCGATGAGGCAGTCGATGGTCTTTCGGACCGTTCGCCCGCGGGCGCGCAGGCTCCGATAGTTTCGCGCCGCCGCCACCGCCAGAGCGATGCCACCGGTGTCGAAGATCTCGAAACGGCGCAGCGTGCGAAGAACTCGAGCAGTAGCGGCATCGGTCGGGACGCCCTGGAGCACTTCGCAGACCGTAAGGTCGAGCAACCCCAGGCGCTGGCGCTCCGACTCTCGATCGAGCCACTCGACTTCAGGTGTGCTGATACCGTTCAAGTAGTCGACCCAGACAGTGCTGTCGACGATCACCACGTGGCTACCGATCCGTTACGGTTCGACCGAGCCGGCTGGCGCTCAGGTCGCCGGTCCACTTCACCTTTCCCCGAAGGTGTCTGATCGCCCGCTGACCGCGGACGTCAATCAGCATGCGCAAACCCTGTTCGACCACGCCGCGTTTGGTTGTGGCACCACTCGCCCGCATCGCCTTGCGCATCAGGTCGTCGTCGATGTCGATGTTCGTCCGCATCGCTCCTCCATGTGTAAGGATGGCCGATTCATGTGTAAGTGGCAAGCGGGACCGACTGGCCGACCGGTGGCAGTCCGAGTGACGAGGTGTCGTTTCGGGCAGGGCTCGGCAGCTCTCACGTCCAGATCCGTCGCGCCGATGGCAGGGTTCACCTGTCCGTCGCCAACGGCGTGACGGTCTGTAAGTGATCAGGGACTTCCCCGCACATCGGTCCTCCGCGGAGCTCTGCCGGTCACGCTCGCCGAGCGGGTGTGCTGGTGGCGCTGGCAATCGGTGAGACGGCCGGAGCTGCAGAAGCGGCTGATGGAGATGGCGACGGTGTCGATGATCCCACCCGCCATTGCCCGATGGTTCTTCGTCGCCAGTGTCGGGATGGGGCCCGGGCTTCGTCCCGGGCCTGGGCCGCCGCGCACCCTCGAGTCAGTGCTTGCCCCGAGTCTCATCGCCGACCTGCTCGTCGTCGCCGGCATCATCGTTCATTGGCGCGCACGCGGACGTCCGCATCCCGCCGATCTGGTGGGCGCGGCGCGATAGAGGGGCAGCGAGACTGGCGTGTCGACCGTGGCGTGTGCCATTATGGGCGTCATGCTGCAGCACGTCGTGTTCACCTACGGCTTCAATCTCAACGTCGCCAAGCGC
>CADEDC010000130.1:0-1500 GCA_902825985.1 uncultured Acidobacteriota bacterium
AGGACGAGGAGCGACTCCGGGATCTCCGGGATGTCCAGCCGCACCAGGCCGTAGCCGAGGACGATCGTGCCGACCGCGATCGTCCAGCAGGCCACCTGCACCATCGAGAGCGACAGGTGCCCCTTGCCGCTCACCAGGAACGCCTTCCACCCGTATGGGGCCTCCTTCGCCAGCCGGATGATCGCGATCACGGTGAGGACGACGATGAGCAGGGTCCAGAGCGACGTGGCCAGAATGTTTCCCAGGTTGACCTCACGCTCGGCGACGCTGACGACAGCGCCGCCGTCCCGCCCCTTCCAGGTGAGGACCGGGGTGACCCGCAGCATCGCCTTGCCGCCGAAATCCAGCGCGCTGACGTCGAACATCAACAGCGTGCCCTGGACGACGCGCACGGCGTCGACGCCGTCCTGTCGCGGCTGCTGCCAGGTCTGGCCTGGTGCGACGACCGATGGCGCGTACGCGGTCGCCTCGTTGACCGCCCGTGCCGTCACGGCATGGCTGCGCAACAGCTTCAACCGCGGTGCCTGGTCGAGGGTGATCGGTGGACCCGAGAGGTAGACGCGGATGTTGTGTGAGACGAGCTGGCCGTCGGGCACGTAGAGCGCGTGCGGCGCTGCCGGCTCTTCACCTGGGACGCTGCCGGTGGGTGCCGGCGCCGGCGCCGGCGGTGACGGCATGGGCGGTGCGGGCGGATCCGGCGCGGCCGGGACATCGGCCGGCAATCGGTCGCCGGTCTCGACCGGCACCCGATCGGCGACCGGCGCGGCGACCTGCGCGAAGGCCGGGACGAGCCCCGGTCCTGCCGACCAGGCCAGAACGACAAGTGCGACCATCGCGAACGTGACGATCCGTCGTGATTCGGTCATGACAGCCTCGCAGAATCGATTGCGGTTGACGCACGATCTGACGGACGGTCGGGCGGGTTTCGCGTCCGGAAGGGCGGCCGCTGACCCGTCCGGTGAACTTCGGCGTGTCATCGGCTCGTCCAAGCCAGCGTATGGGCGATACCTCCTGGCGCTGGTTCGACCGCTTCTCCCTCAACCTGGCCACCGGCGAACTCCGGCGGAACGGCGTCCCGGTCGCACTCGAACGGCAGCCGGCACTGGTGCTCACCCGGCTGGTTGCCGACGCCGGGCAGCTGGTCCCACGCGACGCGCTCCGCCGTGCGGTCTGGCCCGAGGACACGCACGTCGACTACGACCGCGGCCTGAACTACTGCCTCCGCCAGCTGCGGCTGGCGCTCGGCGACGATGCCCGGGCGCCGCGATTCATCGAGACGGTGCCGCGCCAGGGCCACCGGTTCATCGCCACCCTCGCGACGGCACCGGCGGCGCCGCCGGAAGAGGCGCGGCCCCGGCGACAGCGCCGGACGATTGTCGCCGCCGCGATGCTGGTGTCGCTCGGCGCGCTGGTCGGCCTGGTGGAGCGCGGGCCGCGGAACGACTCGCATCATCGGGCGGCGCTCGTGGTGGCCCGCACGCTGCACGCGTGGCTCTTCTG
>CADEDC010000130.1:1600-6805 GCA_902825985.1 uncultured Acidobacteriota bacterium
CACGCGTGGCTCTTCTGGTATGGACGCCCAGGCCTCACCGCGATTTCACCCGTCCTGACGCCTCCCTCACGCCGATCGCCTCGCCGTTGACGTCTCCCGCTGTAGCCCGCCGGGCTCGAGACCGGCCCGGCGGCACGGTTGGCGTCGAAGAACAGGAGGAGTGCGATGGTGATCTGGAAAATCGCCCTGGCCGCGGTGGGAGTTGCGGCACTCGGAGCGGCGGCGTTTCTCTACGTGGCGTTCGGGGCGTTCCTGCCCTGGCGGGAGGATGCCGAGTTCGCCCGGCTCGCGCACATCGCCCAGGTCGGCAGCGGGCAGACGGTGGCGGAAATCGGCGCCGGCGGCGGGCGCTTCGCGGTCGCGCTGGCACAGCGCGTCGGACCGGGTGGACGCGTCTACGCCACCGAGCTGTCGCCGGCGCGGCTTGCGGAACTGCGCGGCCACGCGTCCCGGGTGGCGAATCTGACGGTGGTCGAAGCGACCGCCACCGAGACGCGGCTGCCAGACCGGTGCTGCCATCTCGTCCTGATGCGGACGGTCTATCACCACATCGCCGATCCGCAGCGCTTCGTGAGCGCGGTCCGGCGGGCGCTCGTGCCCGGCGGCCGGCTGGTGATCATCGACTTCGAGCCGGGAGCGTTGTGGTTCCACGGCGGACCTGCCGGTGGCGCTGCCGACCGGACACCCGGACATGGCGTATCGCAAGCGGTTGCCGCGCAGGAGTTCTCGGCGGCCGGGTTCGTGGTCGAACACCAGGTCCGCGCCTGGAGCGGACCGCTGTGGATGACGGTGCTGAGGCGCGACGATGCTCCCGCCGGGCGGCTGCCGCCTGAGCTGTAGCGCCGGTCGTCGATCCGCGTCCACCCACACCAGCCGCGCCGGCGTCGGCTCGAGATTCGACAAGAGGGCGGCGGCCCGGCCACCGGTGCAGGCATAGAATGGAACGCCTGAGGAGACGAGATATGACCAGTCCGAAGCGGCCGAGTCGACGTTCGTTCGTGTCCTGGCTTTCCCTGTTGTCCGGACTGTCCGGCCTGACCGCGATGTCATCCGGCGGTGCCGAAGCGGCGCAGGCACCAGCCGCGCCGGGCGCTGGCGGATTCGACCTCCGCTGGATCGACGACCTGAAGGGCGCGCACATGCAGGTCTTCGACATGGCCGATGCGCATCCCGCCGCGCAACCGGCGCCGCTGCGCCTGCCGCGCAACTACATGGATACGTTCCGCGACGTCATGAAGCTCGAGTTCCCGGCCATCCGGACGATCGTCGGCATTTCGGGCACCGCCTTCCCGGTCAACGCGTCCGACCGGCTCTGGGAGAAGTACGCGCTCGGCGAGCGCTCGAAGATTACCGACCCGGTGACGAAGCAGCCGGCGGTCCGCAACGTCTACATGGATGACGCAACGCTCGGCGTGAAGGCGCTGCAGGCCCGCGGCACGATCTTCTGGCAGTGCGACATCGCTCTCGCCACCATCGCGCAGCAGCTGGCGACGCCGCGCGGGCTGTCGGCGGCCGACGTCAAGGCCGACCTGGTGGCCGGCCTGAACCCGGGCGTCCGCATCGTCCCGTCCCACGTGATGGCGCTCGGCCTCGTCCAGGAACGCCGCACGACCTACGTGAAGATCTGACTGACGCCAGGCCGGTGCTGGCGGCGGCATGGCCGGCGCGCGGCCGCTTCGGCAGCGACCGATTGCTGCGTGCGGAGCGGTGCGCCGATCAGCGCGGCATGCCCGGCACGTCGACCCGCAGCTTGTACAACGTCTTGCCGGCCGTGACGTAGAGCGTCCGCATGTCCGGCCCGCCGAAGCCGTTGTTGGTGATCAGGTCCTCCGGAATCGGGTGGAACCGCAGCAGCTTCCCTTCGGGCGAGATGACGTAGACGCCGGTCTTCGTGTCGAGTGTCTCGGCCGATCCGCGCGGCTGGTTCATCCCGGCCGATACGTAGAGGTTGCCCTGCGTGTCGATGCTCATCCCGTCGCCGCCGCGGCCCGGCGCGAAGTCGTAGAGGACGCGCATGTTCCGCACGGTGCCATCCGGCTGCAGGTCGTAGCGGCGAATCAGCCGCGGACCGCCTTGTGACTGATTGGACTCGACCAGGTAGAGCGTTCGGTCGTCCGGCGAGATCTGGATGCCGTTGGGGCTGCGGACGTCTGGCGCGCCGAGAATCCGCGCGATGCGACCCGGCGCGTCGATGCGATAGACGGCCGCGCCGTTCAGCTCGGTGAAGTACAACCGTCCCTGCCTGTCGATCGTGACGTCGTTCGGGCCGACGAGCGGCTTGCCGTCGTAGCGGTCGGCCAGCACCTCGATGGCGCCGGTGGCGAGGTCGGTGCGCGTGACGCGCGGCGTGCCGGTGATCGTGACGCCGGGCCGCTCGAAGGTGGCGCCCTCGCACGCGATGAGGCGTCCCTGGGGATCGATGAGCAGTCCGTTGGCGGCGTTGCTGCGCTCGCGAAACGTCGTGAGCACTCCGGCGGCGGTCAGCTTCAGGATGCGCTGGTTGATGATGTCGGTGAAGTAGACGCTGCCGTCCCGGTCGGCGGTTGGTCCCTCGGTGAACGCCACCACCGTCGCCGTTTCGAGCGGCGCAGACGGCTGGGCGACGAGCGGTGCCGCGGTCACGGCCAGCAGTGCGGCCGTCGCAGCGAGCCGTGGGTGGCGCCATTCGATCGGCCGGCGATGTGGCATGCCCGGCAGCCTACGGCATCCGACAGGGACAGTCCAGCGGAGATCGCCTGGCGCGATGGGAGAGTCGGGGTGGCGACCCCGACTCCGGCACCGACGCTGGCCTACGAGCGATCGTAGCTGTCGCGCAGGTTGCGCACCTGGTCGTGCGCGCGTTCCACCTTGACGGCCTGCTCGCGGACGACCGACTGCGCTGACGTGGGCAGCGGCTTGCCCAATGCCTCCTGGTAGGCCGACTTCGCCGCGTCCTCACCACGTTCGGCCTCGGCGACGATGGCACGGTCGTCATGACCGGTGACAGCCGCCTTCACGTCCATCCAGCCCCGGTGCATCGAACCGCTCACGCTACCCGACCGCTCCGGGTCGCCGCCGAGCCGCTGCACTTCGTTTTGCAGCTCGCGCGCCATCTCGGCGCGCTCACGCGAGTATTCGATGAACTGCGCCTTGAGGTCGACGCTCGACAGCTCTTCGGCTGCGGTCTTGAATCCTGCCTCGCCATCCTTGAGAGTCTCGATGAGTTCGTTGAGCACCGAAATTGACTCGCTCTTGTTGTCAGCCATTCACTCCTCCAACCGTGGAGAGAGAGCAAACAGCAGACCATCGACGCCGGAGCACGGCGTGCTCGACGGTTCCCGGTCGGTTGAGCCTGCGGTGGCACTACTTGTGACGGGCGCGCGCGCGACCGGCCGGAGGCCGCGGCGGTTCACCGAGGCGCTGCAGCTCTCGAGAGGCGATGACACGATACTCGTGCGCGTAGGCCTCGTGGTTCGTCTCGAGGTCGGCGAGGCCGTAGACGTAGTTGACGGTGAACCCGAGCGCCCGACGCAGTCCGGTGGCTGACGTGTCGCCCATCCAGTTCAATCGCTCGAGCCGCGCGCCGTTGGCCAGGTGAAAGCGGGCCACGGAGTCCAGCGGCGCCGCGCCCCGCTTGGCGTGCAGCAGGTAGTAGGCGCACAGCCGGCGCGCTTCGTCGCGCATCGGCTCGAGCCCGGACACGTTGGCGCCCGGCTCGCCGTGGAGCCGCTCCATGTACTGCCGCAGCATCGGCGACAGCGGCCACGGCACCGGCTGGCCGGTCGTCGCCAGCCAGTCGACGAAGCCGGGAACCGGCGACAGCGTCGCGAAGGTGCGCAGCCGGGGGAACACGCGCGACAGGTCGTCCACCACCTGCTTGATCAGGAAGTTGCCGAACGAGATCCCGCGGAGACCCTCCTGGCAGTTGGTGATCGAATAGAAGAGCGCGCAGTTCGCCGTCGACGGGTCAGCCACCGGCGCCGCCGGGGCGAGCAGCGGCTGGATCGCCCCCTGCAGGTCGCGGGTCAGCGCAATCTCGATGAAGATCAACGGCTCGTCGGGCAGCGCCGGGTGGAAGAAGGCGTAGCAGCGGCGGTCGACGTCGAGCCGGCGACGGAGATCGTCCCAGCCCTGGATCTGATGAACCGCCTCGTAGTGAATGAGCCGTTCGAGAATGAGCGCCGACGTCCGCCAGTCGATCCGCCGCAGGACGAGGAACCCGCGGTTGAACCAGGACCGGAACAGGTGCGCCAGGTCGCTGTCGATGCCGGCGCGTTCGGGATGGTCGCGCAGCGTCTGGAGGAGGATGCGGCGCATGTCGATGAGGATGCCGACCCCGCCGGGGGCGACGTTCAGGCGGCGGAACAGCTCCTGCCGCGGCGGTTCGACGACCTGCTGCAGGCGGGTCAGGTGTGCGTGGGAGCGATCGCCGGCGTAGGCGGTCGCCGCGGCGTCGATGGCCGCCGGATCGGCCGAGAACTCCCGGACCAGGATGTCGAAGAATTCGCTGAGCCCGGCGGCGCTCAGCGTCTGATACGCCTCGACCACCTCGGTCGCCAGCCGCGCACCCGACAGCTCGCCGCGCTCGGAGAGCAGCGCCCGGCAGAGGGCGACGACCTCCGCCGCCGTGCGGCTCCGGCCCGCATGCGCGCCGGCGACACCGGACAGCGAGCGCAGGATCCGGTCGAGGAACGGCCGCGAGCCGACGGACGTGCGCTCGAGCAGCGACCCGAACCGCGTCCTCATTGTCCGGTCGGTCTTCTCCATCCTTCAGTCGTCCTGACGTGCCCTTCAGACGATAGCCGATTGCCCCTGACCGCGGCGAGCCGCCAGCCGCGGGCGGCGCCACCTCGACCGACCGGTCGTCCAGCGAACGCCCCGGGTGGCGAACGCCGCCGCGTGGCCGCTGCGGCGTCGAGCCCGGATTGGCGCGTCTACCGATTGCGGATACATCCTGAAGCGAGGTCACACATGACACGAGCAACGTGTTCCACCAGCCGACCGGGGACGACCTGCACGTGCTGATGCAGGCGATGCAGACACCGACGATCCCGATGTTCGCCGCAGCGACGGTGCATAATCGCCATTCACGAGGAGCCGATGCCGATCGAGTTGAGAACACCCGGATGGCGTGTCCGCCCCGCCGCATCCCGGGGCGGCACGCCCGGTCCGCGCGACCGCGCCGTCACCCTGCCCGGCCTGCCGGCCGACTTCGTCCCGCCGGGC
>CADEDC010000131.1 GCA_902825985.1 uncultured Acidobacteriota bacterium
GAGGCCCGGTACGCCGAGTCAGCTGGCGAGGGAGTGGCCGGGACAGGCGGCGGGCGTGCTGCGCGCGACCTTTGAGGATCGCCAGGGGGCGCCGGCCGATATCCACAATCTGGGCGGTGCCTGGGGACTGTTCCGCTTCATTGACGCCTCGGCACCCGTCCCTGAGAGCGATCGCGAGACCGGGCTGCATCTGCGCTCGCCGTACCATCAAGTCCGCGTGCGCCTGGTCGCCGCCAATCCGGCCGCCAATCCATTTGGCACCCGCGAGTGGCGGCAATTCTCCTGCGGGTCCTGACACGTGGACATCGGCCTGTTCGGCAAGCTCCCCAGCCACGGCGATTTCCTCCGTCGGCGTGTGTCGAACGCCTTTCTCGACAGCTGGGATCACTGGTTGCAGGGATGCCTGACGGTCAGTCGTGCGTCCATGGGTGCGCGCTGGCTCGACCTCTATCTGACGAGTCCGGTGTGGCGGTTCGTCTGTGCCGCCGGCGCTTGCGGCGGGGCACCGGTCATCGGCCTGATGGTGCCGAGCGTCGATCGAGTCGGGCGCTACTTCCCGCTGACCGTGGTGGCGGAGTTGCCTGAGGACGTCAACCTGCTGACCGTCACCGCGTCGTCGGCGCCGTTCTTTGCCGACGCCGAGCGGTTGATCCTCGAGACGCTGGAGGTCGACGTCATCGACTTCGACGCGTTCGACGGGCAGCTGTCGGCCCTGGGCACCGTGCTGGAGGCGAGCCTGCCGCCGCGGGTATCGCTGGCCGCCGGGGCCGTCGGCGTGCTCGGCGATCGGGCCGAACAGTGGCAGATTCCAATCAGCCGGGCGGGCGATCTCGCCGCGGTGTTCGAGCAGTTGTGCTTTCAGCGCCTGGCCGAGGTCCACGAGCCGCTGGTGCTCTGGTGGACCGACGGGTCGTCGGATGTCGAACCGAGCTGCCTGGTGTCGAAAGGGTTGCCGGAGCCGGCGTCATTTACGGCGCTGCTCGATGGGCAGTGGCAGCCGGCGCGCTGGCGGCCAGTGCCGGTGACGATCGACAGCGGTGACACCGTCGAGATGACGATTGCGGCGGCGGCGCCCCTGGGTTTCCGCTCGTCGGCCGCCAGCGATGTCGGCCTGCTGCGGGTGAACAACGAGGACGCGTTCCTCGAGCGGCCCGAGATCGGGTTGTGGGTGGTCGCCGACGGCCTTGGCGGCCATCGGGATGGCGAGGTCGCCAGCCGGATGGTGTGTGATGCCATGGCCGAGCTGCAGCCGATGCCGACCTTCGAGCAGACGTTGTATGCCGCGCGCGAACGCATTCATGGTGTCAACGACCATCTGGTGCGTACCGCCTCAGCGGGCGCGCTGACTGAACGCCGGGCCACCACCGTCGTGCTGCTGCTGGCGCGCGGCTCCACCTGCGCGGTGCTGTGGGCGGGTGACAGCCGGCTGTATCGCTACCGCGCCAGCACGCTCGAGCGGATGTCGCAGGACCACAGCATGGCGGAGGAGGAAGCGGCCGGCTCGTCCGTTGGTGGCAATACGATCACCCGCGCCGTCGGCGTTCACGCGTCCCTGGCCCTCGACCTGGTTCGCGACCGCGTCCGCCCTGGCGACCGCTTCCTGTTGTGCTCGGATGGCCTGACCCGAAATGTCCCGGAAGCGCAGATCGAGAAGTGGCTTCAGTCAGAAAGCCTGGATGAGGCGGTTCGCGGCCTCATCCGCGAGACTCTGGCCGCTGGTGCGCCCGACAACGTGACCGTGGTCGTCGCCGAAGCGTACGCGTCAGACACCGGCGTGGACGCGCTTTGAGCTTTGGACTTTTGCCCGAAATCTGTAGAATGCCCGCTACTCTTGAGGACCAGCGCGCGCCGGTCGCGAGCCCAGCGCGGTCATGTCGACCGCGCGGCCAAACCGGTACGGCCAGGCCCGGGCGGGCGGACGACAAGCGGTGCCGGTGATGAGCGAACTCTGGGAACCCGAGCAATTGCTGGCGCCGATTTCCGCGGCCCGGCCGTGCGGCGAAGACCTGGAGTATTCCGACACTCTGGCGTCGTTCGATTCGTTTCGTCTGTTTGGCGAGTCGGTCCCGCTGGAGTGGATTCCCCCCCGCCGGGGCGACGCGGACGAGGCCGAGCGGCGGGAGAGCGACAAGCGCATTCCCAAGCCGCGAGAGTGGGCCGAGTGGCCGGTGATTCGCGATCGGGCCGCGGAGGCGCTCGCTCGCAGCAAGGATTTTCGCCTGTTGTCGATACTTGCGACCGCGCTGTTGCGGACGGACGGGGTGCCGGCGTTCTGCGCCACGGTCGGGGTCGCCGCGCGCTGGCTCGACACCTACTGGACCGACGTATTCCCGCGGGTCGACGACGACGCGATTATGCGCCGCAACGCCCTGAACAATTTCGCCGACCCGATGGCGATTGTCGAAGGGCTGCGGCGGACGCCGCTCGTGAGCAGCCGGCAGCACGGCATCTTCAGCCTGCGCGACCTCGAAATGGCGGCGCGGCCGCAGACGCCGCCGGCGCCGGCAGCCGAGGAACGGGCGGTCGACGAGAACCAGGTGGCCGCGGCGTTCGCAGCGACGGCGCCGGCCGATCTCGCAAGCCTGCATCGGGACGTCGCCGAGGCGGTTGCCGCGGTCAAGCGGATTGACGCCGTCATGCGCGAAACCTCCGGTGACGATGCGGCGCCGGCGCTCGGCGGCCTGCTGATGGTGTTGAATCGGCTGACCCAGGTCCTGAAAGCGCGCTTGACCACCGCGCCGGCCGGCGACGGCGACGTGGCGGATGATACGGCGGCGGCGGCGGCGACACCAGTCATGCGGGTCGGTGCGATCGGTTCGCGTGAAGACGCGGTGCGGGCGCTGGATGCGGTCGCCGAGTTCTTCCGGCGGACCGAGCCGTCGAGCCCGATTCCGCTCTTCGTGATGCGGGCGAAACGGCTTGTCGCGAAGGACTTCCTCGAGGTGCTCGCCGACGTCGCGCCCGACGCCGTGGCGACCGCGAAGATGGCCGGCGGGGTGAGAGAAGAGCAGAACTAGTCCGTCGTTTGGCAGGAGGTGGTCGTGGCCAAGTCGAGCAGTCAGAAGTTCATCGCCCGTAACCGTGCCCCACGTGTACAGATTGAGTACGACGTCGAGCTCTACGGCGCCGAGAAGAAGATCCAACTTCCCTTCGTGATGGGGGTGCTGGCCGATCTTTCCGGGAAGTCGGCCGAGCCGCTCCTGCCGGTTGCCGATCGCAAGTTCCTCGAAATCGATGTCGACAACTTCGACAGCCGCATGAAGGCGCTGAAGCCGCGGGCGGCGTTCCAGGTGCCCAACACGCTGACCGGCGAGGGGAGCATCAACGTCGAGCTGACCTTCGACAGCATGGAGGACTTCTCGCCGGCCGCCGTCGCCCGCAAGGTCGACGCCCTGAGCAAGCTCCTCGAGGCGCGGCAGCAGTTGTCGAACCTCATCACCTACATGGACGGCAAGACCGGCGCCGAGGATCTCGTCGCCAAGCTCCTCCAGGATCCGGCGCTCTTGAAGACGTTGGCGGCGACGCCGAATCCGACGGCGGCCAAGCCCGAGTGACGTGCCGGCCTGCAGCCCCTTGCTAACGAACCCGCGGAGCGGAGAGAACAGCCATGGCTGACCCGAAATCCCAACTGGACGCGCAACCCGACGCAGGCGTCGTCGAGGTATCCGAGTTCGACTCGCTTCTGAAGAAGGAGTTCAAGCCGAAAACCGACGAGGCGAAGGCGGCCGTCGAGCGGGCCGTCCGGACGCTGGCCGAGCAGGCGCTGTCGCAGACCGCGCTGGTCAGCACCGACGTCGTCAAGTCGATCGAGGCGATCATCGGCGAGTTGGACAAGAAGCTCACGGAGCAGATCAATCTCATCATTCACCACCCCGACTTCCAGAAGCTGGAAGGCGCCTGGCGTGGTCTCCACTACATGGTGAGCAACACGGAAACGGATGAGATGCTCAAGATCCGTTTCCTGAACGTCAGCAAGGACGATCTGCGCAAGACGCTCAAGAGCTTCAAGGGCACCTCGTGGGATCAGAGTCCGCTGTTCAAGAAGATCTACGAGGCCGAGTACGGTCAGTTCGGCGGCGAGCCGTTCGGCTGCCTGGTCGGTGACTATTACTTCGACCAGACACCGCCCGACGTCGAGATTCTCGGCGAGCTGTCGAAGGTTGCCGCCGCCGCCCACATGCCGTTCATCACCGGCGCCTCGCCGACCGTCATGCAGATGGATTCGTGGCAGGAACTGGCGAATCCGCGCGACCTGACGAAGATCTTCACGACGCCGGAATACGCCGCGTGGCGCTCGTTGCGCGAGTCGGAGGATGCCCGCTACCTCGGGCTGGCGATGCCGCGCTTCCTGTCGCGCCTGCCGTACGGGTCGAAGACCAATCCGGTGGACGAGTTCGATTTCGAGGAAGATACCGGCGCCGCCGACCACAGCCGCTACGCGTGGGCCAACGCCGCCTACGCGATGGCGACCAACATCAACCGCTCGTTCAAGCTGTATGGCTGGTGCTCGCGCATCCGCGGCATCGAGTCGGGCGGCTCGGTCGAGGGGCTGCCGACGCACACCTTCCCGACCGACGATGGCGGCGTCGACATGAAGTGCCCGACCGAGATTGCCATCAGCGATCGCCGCGAGGCGGAGCTGGCGAAGAACGGCTTCATGCCGCTGGTCCATCGCAAGAACTCCGACTTCGCCGCCTTCATCGGCGCGCAGTCGCTGCAGAAGCCCTTCGAGTACGACGATCCAGATGCGACGGCGAACGCCCAACTGGCGGCCCGCTTGCCGTACCTGTTCGCCTGCTGCCGCTTCGCCCACTATCTGAAATGCATCGTCCGCGACAAGATCGGGTCGTTCAAGGAACGCGACGACATGCAGGCGTGGCTGCAGCGCTGGATCATGAACTACGTGGACGGTGATCCGGCGCACTCCACGGAGACGACGAAGGCGCAGAAACCGCTGGCCGCCGCCGAGGTGCAGGTGGAAGAAGTCGAAGGGAACCCCGGCTACTATTCGGCCAAATTCTTCCTTCGCCCGCACTACCAGCTCGAAGGCCTGACGGTCTCGCTGCGGCTCGTGTCGAAGCTGCCGTCGGCGAAAGCAGGGTAAATCCGCCCGGAACCGGAGTCCCGGCCAGGCGGCGAGACGGCGCCTCGTGACCGGGCGCCCGGTGGGAAAACGGTTCGTTGGGTCCGTCCTCGGAAACGTTAGCGGTGGGCGCGTCACCTAAGGAGAGGGCACCGACATGGCATCAGATATTTTCGCGAAGATCGGCGATATCAAAGGGGAGTCACTCGACGCCAAGCACAAGGACGAAGTCGAAGTGCTGTCCTACTCATGGGGCGTGAACAATTCCGGGTCGATGGGCATCGGTTCGGGCGGTGGCGAAGGCAAGGCCAATTTCCACGACCTGTCGTTCGTCCACGCCATCGACAAGGCATCGCCGGTGTTGATGCAGGCGTGTGCGACCGGTACGCACTACAAGGAAGCGACGATCGTGCATCGGAAGGCCGGCAAGGGCCAGCACGAATTCCTCATCGTCAAGATGAACGACGTGATTGTCACCGGCGTCACCCACGGCGGCACCGGCGACGGCGGCAGCAGCGAAAGTGTGACGTTGGCGTTCGCGAAGGTGTCGCTGGAGTACAAGGCGCAGAAGCCGGACGGGTCGCTCGACGCCGGCGTGTTCTTCAAGTACGACATCAAGGGCAAGAAGGAAGGCTAACGCACGTCACGCGGGGCCGGCGTGCGAGCGGTTCGGGCGGTC
>CADEDC010000132.1 GCA_902825985.1 uncultured Acidobacteriota bacterium
CGTTCCGGGTTGCGCTGCCGGCGGCGCGCTCGGGCGCGTGAGGCGCCCGGCCACCGCGAAAATGGGGGCGCGACTTGCGGGCAGAGCGTCGCAGCGGAGGCCATCCGAGTCCTTTTCTTCCTGACTGTTTGAAGTTTCCAGCCTCAGTTTCCGCTTCCCGTAGTGGGGGATCGGCCCCAGGTACTGGCATCGCTCCCGATGTCGTGCAGTGCCCCACCGAGGTAGCCCATGCGAGTCGACACCGAAACACTCTTGTCAGCCCGAGGACTTCGACGGCTCGTCCTTGTCACGACGGTCCTCCTCGTGCCGGGGAGCCTGGCCACGGCGCAGAGCCTGACCGGCGCATTGATCGGGACGGTCAAGGATGAGCAGGGCGGCGTGCTCACCGGCGCCCGCATCACGATTGCGTCGCCGGCACTGATTGGTGGCGCCGAGACGCTGCTCACGAGCGATCAGGGGCAGCTCCGGTTTCCGTCCCTGCCGCCCGGTCGCTACACGCTCGACGTCGAATTGCCGGGGTTCGCGCCGGTCCACGACGACGAACTGCGCATCGGCGCCGGGGCGACGCTCGAGCGGACCGTCGTGCTGAAGATTGCCGGTCTCGCGGAGTCCCTCGTCATCGAAGGCGCCGGGGCTCGCATCGACCCGCGCGACCCCGGCTTCGCCACCCGTTTTCGCAACGAGGATCAGCGGGCCATTCCGGCCAGGCGATCGAGCATGTTCGACCTGATCCGGGCGGCTCCCGGTGTGTCGCCCACGTCGCCCTCCAGTGGGAACGTCACCACGATCTCGGCATTCGGCTCAGGCACGAACGAGAACCAGTTCCTGCTCGACGGGACGAACTTCACGTGCCCCT
Source organism: uncultured Acidobacteriota bacterium (assembly GCA_902825985.1). GTDB lineage: Bacteria > Acidobacteriota > Vicinamibacteria > Vicinamibacterales > CAVVIG01 > VFZL01. The sequence goes on from CADEDC010000132.1 coordinate 857, forward strand.
GCAGCGGTGTCGCTCGAGCCGAGCCAGGGGTCGATTTCATCCAGGAGGTGCACGTCCAGTCGGTCGGCGCCTCCGCCGAGTACGGCAACATGCAGGGTGCCGTCATCAACGTCATCACGCGGCAAGGGGGCGAGCGGCTTCTCTTTGACTCGGCGTACCACGCGCAGGCGCAAGGATTGACCAGCCGCGCCGCGACGCTGCCGTACCTGGGTGCCAGCGCGTCGACAAGCGGCTACGAACGCACGCGATACCGCGATCTCACGGCGAACCTCGGTGGCCCCGTGGTGCGCGATCGCCTCTGGTTCTTCGCCGGCTACCAGTACCTGCGCGACCATGACAGTCAGCCGGGCACCGACCCGTCCCGGCCGAGGCGATACGAGCAGGACAAGGCGTTCGCGAAGCTCACCTGGCGACTGACGCCGGGCACACGACTCGAACAGAGCCTGCACAACGAGCTGGGATTCACTCCCGAGCGTCCGACGATTGTCACTCCGTTCGAGGCGATCGCCCGGCGGCGCACCTCCGTGCCGGCCATCACCTTCGGTCACCTGACGCAGACGCTGTCCGCGAGCACGGTGTGGGACGTGCGCGTCGGCCGGTTCGTGTACTCCCAGGACGATGAATCGCCGGGCAGCGATCCGACGATGCCCGGTCGGTCCGACCGTGTGACCGGCATCACGAGTGGCGCGCCGCCGCGCCTCACCGGCGTCACAGTCATCCGCACGACGGCCAAGGCGAGCCTGAGCCACTACAGGCCGGGCCTGCTCGCTACCGATCATCAGTGGAAGGTTGGCGGGCAGGTCGAACGGGGTGAGCACCACGCGACCGCGGTGATCCCGACCGGCGTGCGGTACGTGGACAACAACGGTCAGCCATTCCAGGCCGTGTCGGCCGACCCGTCGAATGTCGGCGGTGCGTCACTGACCCTGTCTGCGTTTGCCAGCGACGCGATCATCCTGGGCGGCCGCAGCGTTCAGCGACGGACGAGCTCCGACCCCGGTCGGGCGCTGCTGACGGGATTCGTCGGCGGACCGGCGGCGCGCGACGACTGGAACAAGCTCGACGTGCCCGGTCTGCGCGGTATCAGCAAGACGGCGCCGTACTTCCACAACAACAGCGCCGCGACGCTCGAGGAGATGGTCGATCACTACATCCAGTTCTTCAACCGCGTGAAGGCCAATAACGCCGTGCCGCCGCCCATTGCGTCGACCAACGGGCGGGACTTCGATCGCCAACCGACCCCGGTGGAGCGCGCACCGCTCCTGGCGTATCTGCGCAAGCTGTGAGCGAGGTCACAGCGGCCGCTCCTGCCCGGCTCGCTTGCGGCGCTTCGTGTCTCGCTCTGCTTGGTCGGATTCTCACTCGAGTGAGACCACGACCTTACCTTTCGCGCGCCCCGTCTCGACGTAGGCCATGGCCTGCGTGGTCGACGCGAATGGGAAGACCCGATCCACGACGGGGCGAACGATGCCCGCGTCGATCAGCGACGTGATCTCCGCCAGCTGACCGCCGTTCGCTCTCATGAAGAGAAACGAGTAGCGAACCTGGCGGGCCCTGGCTTTCGCGCGGATGCCGTAACTCAAGGCAGGCACGACGAGCCTCACGATCCAGGACGCCTCGATGCTTCGCGCAAACGGCGCGTCGGGCGGACCCGAGATGGAGATGAGCTGTCCACCGGGTTTCAGCACCCGCAGGGATTTCTCGAGCGTCACCTTGTCCAGGCTGTTCAGGACGACGTCGTAGTCCCGGAGGCGGTCTGTGAAATCCTCCTTCGTGTAGTCGATCACGACGTCAGCGCCGAGGCGTCGCACCAGATCCACGTTGGCCGTGCTCGTAGTGGTCGCGACCGTCGCGCCGAGGTGCTTCGCCAGCTGGATCGCCACGGTGCCCACACCGCCCGAACCCGCGTGGATGAGCACGTGCTGCCCGGGCCGCAGATCCGCCCGTTCGACCAGCGCCTGCCAGGCGGTCAAGCCGACCAGCGGGACGGACGCCGCTTCCTCCATCGAGAGGGCTGCCGGCTTGATCGCCACGTCGCTTTCATTGATCGCAATGAACTCCGCGAATGCCCCGATTCGCCCGTCGGCCGGCCGCGCATAGACTTCGTCGCCGGCCTCGAAGCGACGCACGCGAGATCCCACCCGCACAACGACCCCGGCGACGTCGTGGCCGAGAGTCAGCGGCAGGCGATACGGCAGGATGCGCTTGAACTCGCCATTCCTGATCTTGGAGTCCAGCAGGTTGACCCCAGCAGCGTGAATCTGGACCACGACGTCCTCTTCCCGCGGCTCAGGGTCTGGCATGTCCGCCAGCCGGACGCCGGCGGCGCTTCCGTAACGGTCAAGGATGAATGACTTCATCGTGGATCTGGAGCCAAGTGACAGACAGGTCTGTCTATTTAGCCGTTGACAATAGACCGACCGGTCTGTATTGTCAAGCGGTGCCACGGCAGCGCAGCAAACCGCCACGAAACGACGGCATCGGGGTCCGGGACCGCCTCCTCAATGCCGCCGATCGCCTCTTCTACCGGGAGGGCGTGCGGGCCGTGGGAATCGACCGCGTCCTGGCAGAGGCCGATGCGGCCAAGGCGTCGCTGTACCAGCACTTCGGCTGCAAGGACCGGCTCGTCGCGTCGTACCTCGAGCGCCGTACCGGGGCGGCCCGAGCGCACCTCGAGGCGTTTCTCGCCGACACGCCGCCGTCGCAACGCGCGATCCGATTCTTCGACTGGGTGGTCGCATGGGCCGAGTCGGAGGACTTCCGCGGCTGCCCGTTGCAGCACACGGTCAGCGAACTCACGGATGCGGCGCACCCGGCGCGCGCCATTGCTCATGGTCAGCGCGAGTGGTTCGCCGAGCGTTTCCTCGAGTGGACCAGGGCGGCCGGGGTGAAGGACGAGAGAGAAACGGCTCGCGCTCTGATGGTGCTCTTCGACGGCGCCGTCGCCGGCTCTGAGGTCGACGGGCCACAGCGGGCGAGCGACGCCCGATGGATGGCCCAGAGGTTGTTGGCCGGCTGAACGCGCGCGCCGCCCCGCACACTTCCTCGCCGAGGGTGCCGGCCAGATGTCGTGATCTCGCGGGTCGTGACAACAGCCCGCTCTGTCCACGTGGCTATGGGAGATGAAATGTCCAGGCATGTCTTCGATTCGGGATCGCGGTCGCTGCTCGCGGCGCTCTCCCTCGCCGTTCTGGCCGCTTGCGGCGCCAACACGTCGGCCACTCCTGGCATGCCCCCGGCCGCCGCCAGGCCCCATGACAATCCGGCCTGGCCCGTCGCCGCTGTCGTCAACCCAACCACCCTTGGCTTCACCGCCGACGGGCTTCAGGCGCTTGATGCTCGCATGAAGCGCGCCGTCGATGACCAGGAGATCGCCGGCATCAACTACGCGCTGATCAAGGATGGCGAGGTCGCGGCGTTCAACGCTGTCGGCAGCCAGATCCTCGGCGGCGCGCCGATGCGGGACAACACCCTCTTCCGCGTCCGCTCCACTGGAAAAACGATCACCGCGGTTGCGATGATGCAGCTGTGGGAACAGGGCAAATGGAAGCCCGAAGATCCGATCACCAAATTCCTGCCGGAATTCGCCGACCTCAAGGTGGCGACATCGCCCGACAATCTCGATACGCTCGTTCCAGTCACGCACATACCGACGATGCACGAGGTCATGACGCACACGGCTGGATTCAGCTATGGGCTGCGGACCGACATCGCCGCCGACCGTGCGTACAGGGCGGCGGACGTCCTGCGCGCGAAAGACCTGAAGACATTTGTCTTCCAGGTCGCGAATCTTCCACTGGCGAACCAGCCAGGCGAACGCTGGTACTACTCGGTCACCTACGACCTCCAGGGCGCGATCATCGAAAGAATCACGGGCAAGACGTTTGGCGCCTATCTCGAGGAGAGCCTCTTCACACCGATGGCGATGACTGACACCGGGTTCTGGCTCACCGAGGCTGATCGCCCGCGCCTCGTCACCGCTCATACCCGCAACGCCACCACCGGCGTGCTGGAGGTCTACAAGGACCAAGACAACTTCCTTGCCGAAGACCCCTTCGAGCCGAACAGCCATTTCGAGTCGGGCGGCGGCGGAGCGAGCGGGCTCCTGTCCACGCTGCACGACATGGTTCGCTTCACCCAGATGCTGACCAACAAGGGCGATCTGGGCGGCAATCGGATCCTGAAGCCCGAGACGGTCGACTTCATGATGCAGAACCACATTGGCGCCATGAGGGGTGTACTGGGCGGGCCCGGGTACGGATTCGGCTATGGCGGCCGGGTGGTGGTCGATGGATCGACGGAGACCACGCCACAGCCCAACGGCGCCTTCAGCCACTTCAGTATCGACGGCTGCTGGTTCTGGGTTGATCCCGCGAACCACCTCTCTTTCGTCGGTCTGATCGCGCGGCGTGGCGGCGGCCCGCCGGCGGGCGTGGCGATGGGCGGCGAAGGCGACGCGGCCCGGCTCGTCTACCAGGCACTGGCGAAGTAGCACGTAATTCCGAAATCGCGGATCGGCGCCGGCCTCCGCGGCAGTGGTGGACGTAAGACAGGCGCTCGCACCGCCGTCCCGTCGAGCCCCCGGTAGGAGTCAGGCTTCTCAACCGCGATACCGGCGTGTCAGAGGCGGAAGAGCTTGTTGCCCGCTCGCATCCCCAGGAATGAGGCCGCCGATCGTCGCCCGTTATTTCCCGGTGGCGATCGTGTCGAAGTCG
>CADEDC010000133.1 GCA_902825985.1 uncultured Acidobacteriota bacterium
GTAGTCGCTCGGCTGGTAGCTGCGCGCCAGCGTCTTCTTCGTCATCAACTCGACGCTCGGACGCTCGAGGTCATAGTCGTCGTGGACGTAGACGCCCGGCTGAATCTCCCGCCCGAAGTCCCACGTGCCGATGTGCTCCAGCTCAGGCCGGCTCACCTGCTCCGGCGAGATGAACTTCAGCATCTCGTAGCCCGCCGCCACCTCGTGCTTGCCGGTCGAGTCGATCAGCACGACCGTGTTGTGCCCCTCGGTATGCCGGATGTAGTAGTAGATCCCCTCCTCCTCCATCAGCCGGCTGACGAAGTTGAAGTCGGTCTCGCGATACTGGACGCAGTAGGTCCACTTCTTGTACTTGCCGGTCAGGTTGAACTCGAAGTCGGCGACGCCGTGGTCGGCGAACACCTTCTCGATGATCGCCGGCACCGTCATCGCCTGGAAGATGCGGCAGTCGGTGGTGCGCGTGAGAAACCACAGCCAGCTGTTGACGGTCGCACTGTAACGGAAGTAGCGCCCGACGGCGGCGCCCTGGGAGAAGCGCGACACGATGCCGTTGAAGTGGCGCGTGCCGCCGTCCGGCAGGGCGAGCTTCACCGTGACGTTCTTGCCGAGAATCTCGTCGAGGTTGATGTCGCGCTTCAGGCTCAGAAGCTCGAGCTGATACGAACCGAGACGGCCGAGCTCCTCACGCGCGTGCAGGCTGTGGAACAGCAGCACGTCGTCGCCCAGCGGCGTCACGACTTCCATGAGTCTAGCCATGCTTCTCACCTGACCCGGCCGGCCGGCGGGCGCGCACGACCAGGCCGGCGACCGGCACGCCCGACTCCATCCGCAAGTCGGCTTCGACGATTTCCGTCGCGAGACCGGCGCCGGCGAGCGAACGCTCGACGTACGCGCGACCGTGGCAGTAGCGCCCGTGCAGTTCCAGACGATAGTCGGGGTTGGCGGCGCCGTCAACGGACGGATGGCCCGTCATGTGCTCGACGGTGAAGACGAACAGGCCGCCCGGCCGCAGCGCGGTGGCGGCGGCCGCAATCACCTCGTCCAGCCGGCCGAAGTAGCACAGCGTGTCCGCCGAGACGATAACGTCGTAGGCGGCGGGATGAACCGCGAGAAAGGCCGTCAGTTCGGCGTTGACGAGCGTGTCGTAGGCCGGCCGATCGCCGGCGCGCTTCTCCGCCGCCTGCTTGAGCATGCCGGCCGACAGATCGACGCCGGTCAGCGTCCGCGCATACGGCGCCAGGAGCGGCGCGCACAACCCGGTGCCGCAGCCGGCGTCGAGCACGTCGCACGTTCCGTTCTGCGGCCAGCCGGCGTCTTCGAGCATCAGCGCGACCAGCGTCGGCGCGCGATAGTGCAGCTGCGCCAGCTTCGATTCGAAACTGGCGGCAAAGCTGTCGAACGTGCGGGCGACGTAGACATCCGAGGCGCGCGGCGGAATCGCAGCACCGGTGCACGCCGCCAGCATGTGGGTCGCCACCTCGTCGCCCGGCTCTTCCGCCAGCCAGTCTTCGAAGATCTTGATCGCTTCGTCTGTCTCCCCGAGCGTGCAGTGGGCGAGAGCGAGCAACCGGCGCGCTTCCTTGTGCTTCGGCCGCAGCAGGATGACCTTGCAGTAGCAGTTGACCGCTTCCTCGGTCCGCTTCAGGCCGTTCAGCAGGATGCCGAGGTTCGTCCACGCGTCGATGTGCTTCGGGTCGAGCTCGAGGGCCCGGCGGTACGCCGCCTCGGCCTCGTCCACGTGCCCGGTCGCGCGCAGCAGCACCCCCATGTTGCTGTGCGCGTTCACGTGCGCCGGGTCGAGCGCAATGGCGCGGCGGTAGGCGGCAATCGCCTCGTCCAGCCGGCCGGCCGACTGCAGCGCAATCCCGTGATTGTTGTGCCAGTCGGGTTGATCCGGCACGAGCGCCAGGCTGCGGTCGATGCGCAGGACGGCCTCAGCGGACAGTCCCATCTGGTGCGCCAGCACGCCGGAGTAGTGCAGGGCGGCCGGATGGTCGGGGGCCGCGTCGAGGATGCGGCGATACACCAGGTCGGCTTCCTCCAGCCGCTCCCGCTGCTGCAGCGCGATCGCCACCTGCACCGCCTGCTCGACGGTCATCTCCTCGCTGCGCTCCTCCGGCTCGGCCGGCAACGCCGCCTGCATCGCACCGTGGGTCCGATCGCTGATCATCGCCGCACCACGTCTTTCATCACGTCGTTCCTGCTGACTACTCGTAGCGGTAGGCGAAATCGCCGGCCGCGACGCCGAGGTGGACGGCGTTCAGCGCCGTGCCGGCCATCGTGCGCGTCAAGTACTCGTGGCTGACTTCCGGCAACACCGTGTTCGTGAGAATGGCATCGATCATCCGGCCGCCGCTCTCGACCTCGGTACACCGGCTGACGATGAGCTTCACCGCCGCCGCGTCGTAGGTGAACGGAATCTTGTGGTGCTCCGACACCCGCCTGGCGACACGCGCGAGCTGCAGCTCGACGATCTGCGCGAGCACCGCGTCGCTCAGCGGATAGTAGGGGATCACCACCAGCCGCCCGAGCAGCGCCGCCGGGAACCTCTTCAGCAACGGGTCGCGCAGCGCCTTCGCCACGCCGTCGGGCGTCGGCATCAGCTCCGGGTCACGACACATGCTGGCGATGAGCTCGGTGCCGACGTTCGACGTCAACAGGATGATCGTGTTGGTGAAGTCGATGAAGCGTCCCTCGGCATCCTCCATCCACCCCTTGTCGAACACCTGAAAGAAGAGTTCGTGCACGTCCGAGTGCGCCTTCTCGATCTCATCCAGCAGCACGACGCTATATGGACGTCGACGGACGGCTTCGGTCAGAATCCCGCCCTCGCCGTAGCCGACATAGCCGGGCGGCGACCCCTTCAGCGTCGAGACGGTGTGCTTCTCCTGGAACTCGCTCATGTTGATGGTGATGACATTCTGCTCGCCGCCGTAGAGCGCCTCGGCCAGCGTCAACGCCGTCTCCGTCTTGCCGATACCTGACGGCCCGCACAACATGAACACGCCAATCGGCTTGTTCGGGTTGTCGAGGCGGGCGCGCGACGTGTGGATGCGGCGGGCAATCATCTCGAGCGCGTGATGCTGACCGATGACCCGCTGTCCCAGGGTGTCGGCAAGCCGCAGGACCGTCTCAACTTCGTTCTTCACCATGCGGCCGACCGGCACGCCGGTCCAGTCCTGTACGACCGAGGCGACCGCCTGCTCGTCAACACTCGGCAAAATGAGCGGCGATTCGCCCTGCAGGGCCGCCAGCGTCTCCTGCAATCCGGTCAGCTCGGCCAGCAACGCCGTCCGTTCGTCGGCAGACACCGGAGCCGACTGGTGCGCAACCGCTGGCGCCGCCGACACCGGCGGTGCGGCGGCGTTCTGCGCGCCGGCCGCCTGCTCCAGCGGCGTCCCGGTCCCCTCTACCGGCTGACTCCCGGCCCGCAACGCCGCGCGAATCGCCAGCACCCGCTCGACGAGCCCCTTTTCCCGCCCCCAACGCTCTTCGAGCGTGGCACGTGCGGCGGCCGCCTGCGCCAGCTTGTCTTCGGCGTGGCGTCGCCGATCACCGGCGTCGATGCCGACCACCTCTTCGCGCCCTATAATCTCGAGCTCCGTCTGCAACCCGTCGATCGTCCGGCGGCAGTCTTCCAGTTGCGGCGGCACGCCGTGCTGACTGATGGCGACGCGCGCGCACGCCGTGTCGAGCAGGCTCACCGCCTTGTCGGGCAGTTGGCGCGCCGGGATGTAGCGGTGCGACAGGCGGACGGCGGCTTCGAGCGCGGCATCCAGCACCTGCACACGGTGATGCTTCTCGAGGATGCTGGCGACACCGCGGACCATGAGGATCGCCTTGTCCTCGCTCGGCTCCTCCACCTTGACCACCTGGAAACGGCGGGTCAGCGCCGGATCCTTTTCGATGTACTTCTTGTACTCGGCCCACGTCGTCGCCGCGATGGTCCGCAGGGTGCCGCGCGCGAGGGCCGGCTTGAGCAGGTTCGCCGCATCGCCGGTGCCGGCGGCGCCGCCGGCGCCAATCAGCGTGTGTGCCTCGTCGACGAAGAGGATGATCGGCTTCGGCGACGCCTGCACTTCGTCGATCACCTGGCGCAGCCGCTGCTCGAACTCACCCTTCATGCTGGCGCCGGCCTGCAGCAGGCCGACGTCGAGGGTGTAGAGCGACACGTCCTTGAGCGGCGGCGGCACGTCACCGCGCGCCAGCCGGAGGGCGAACCCTTCGACCACCGCTGTCTTGCCGACGCCGGCCTCGCCGGTGAGAATCGGATTGTTCTGGCGGCGACGCATCAGGATGTCGACGATCTGCCGGATCTCCTCGTCACGGCCGCTGACCGGATCGATCTCCCCCTTCACCGCCTTCTCGGTGAGGTTCTGCGCGAAGCGCTTCAGGGCCTCCTGTTTCCCCATCTGGGCCGGCGCCATCGCCTGGCTGGCCTCACCCGGCCCGGCCAGTGCCGAGGCATCGGCCGCCCCGAGCGCGTCCTCCGGCGAGCCCTTCACGATCCGCGCGAACTCGCTCGACAGCGTTTCTCCGTTGATCTTGTCGAACTGGCGCGAAATCCCGAACAGCGCGTTGCGCAGCGTCGGTGACTTCAACAGCCCGACGACGAGATGGCCGGTGCGCACGCGCGACTCGCCGAACATCAGCGTGGCGTAGACCCAGCCGCGTTCGGTCGCGCTCTCGACGTGCGACGACAGGTCGGAGATGGCGGTCGCCCCGCGCGGCAGGCGATCGAGCGCCTCGGTGATGTCGCCGGCCAGCCGTGATGGGTCGATCTCGAAATGCCGGATGATGTGATGGAGATCCGAGTCTGGCGTCTGGAGAATCTGCTGCAGCCAGTGCACCAGCTCCACATACGGATTGCCGCGCAGCTTGCAGAAGACGGTGGCGCCTTCAATCGCCTTGTAGGCGAGGCTGTTCAGCTTGCCGAACAACGATGCACGACTGATCTCGCTCATGCCGTCAATGCCTCCGGATCGAGGCACAGGTCATCGGCCGGCTGTGGCGCCGGTCGTTTCCCCAGCCACGTCGTCCATCCCAGGCGCTGCCGCGCCCCCAACTGCGTCGCCGGGATCTCGCTTGGCTTCAGTACGAGTTGTACGTCCCAGTCCAGTTCGAAACAGAGGTACATGCGGACCCAGTCCAGAAGCTCGCGGACGCGCGTGCCGCCTGGCAGGAAGCTTTCGTACTCCGCGAGGGTCAGCGGGCCCACGCGAATCCGGAACTTGTGCTGGCGGTCCCAGATGCGCGCGCCGATGACCGTCGCCGATCCGAGCGTAGCGTTGGCCCAGCCGAGGCGCGTCCGCTCCCCTTCCCGCAGCCGCAGCCAGTGTCCGACGAACTGTTCGATTGCCACCGGTACGCGGAAGTAGTGCTCGAGAATCTGTCCCAGCCCCTCGGCATTGCGGACGCCGCGAACCATCTGGCCGACATGGAAGAGATTGGCCCAGTCCGACACCCGGTCGCGCTCACGACAC
>CADEDC010000134.1 GCA_902825985.1 uncultured Acidobacteriota bacterium
GCAGCACCTTGGCCTGGGTCTTCAGGCTCATGTCGCCGATCTCGTCGAGGAAGATGGTGCCGCCGTCGGCCACTTCGAACTTGCCGCGGCGGTCCGACACCGCGCCCGTGAACGCCCCGCGCACATGGCCGAACAGCTCACTCTCGATCAGCTCTTCGGGGATCGCCGCGCAGTTCACCTCGACGAATGTCCCGCTCTTGCGATGGCTGAGTCCGTGCACCGTCCGCGCCACGAGTTCCTTGCCGGTGCCGTTCTCGCCGTAGATGAGCACCCGGCCGTTGGTCGGCGCCGCCATCGCCACCTGCTCGCGCAGGCGCCGCATCGCGTAGCTCTCGCCGATCATCGCCGGCGTGCGGTCGACACGCGCCCGCAGGGCGCGGTTCTCGGCTTCGAGCCGCCGCTGCCGCAAGGCATTGCGGACGACCAGGATCGTCTTCTCGAGCGACAGCGGCTTCTCGACGAAATCGAAGGCACCCATCTTGATCGCCCGCACCGCCGACTCGATGTTGCCGTGTCCCGAGATCAGGATGACCTGCGCGTCGACGCTGCGTTCGCGCAGGCGCGCCAGCGTCGCCAGACCGTCGATGCCGGGCAGCCAGACGTCCAGCAGGATGAGATCCACCGTTCCTTGCGTGACGCGTTCGAGACACGCCTCCCCGCTCGGCACCGCTTCCACCACGTAGCCTTCGTCGCGCAGCACTCCCGACAGGGCGCTGCGCACGCCCGGCTCGTCGTCGACGACCAGGATGGTCGATTTCACGCGCGCCCGTCCGTCAAGCCGGCAGCTCCAGGGTGAAGCGCGTGCCGCGCGGCTGGTTGTCGCTCACGTCGATGCTGCCCCCGTGCTCGGCGACGATGCGGCGGACGATCGCCAGCCCGAGCCCGCTGCCACGCCGCTTGGTGGAATAGTACGGAAGGAAGAGCTTCTCGCGCTCGGCGGCGGAGATGCCCGGGCCGTTGTCGGCGACGACGAGGCGGACGACGTTGTTCGTCGTGTCGCGTGACGTCTCGACGACGATGCGGCCGGCTCTCTCCATCGCCTCCACGGCATTGTCCACCAGGTTGATGATGACGCGGCGGATCTGCTCGGGATCGATGCGGACCGGCGGCACGTCCGCGGCGAACGCATGCTCGATCCGGATCTCGGTGAACAGTCCGTCGTAGAGCGCCAGCGTGTCGAGAGTCAGGCGGTGCAGGTCGGTCGGCACCGCGCGCGGCGCCGGCATGCGCGCGAACTGCGAGAATTCGTCGACCAGCCCCTTCAGCGACTCGACTTCACCGACGATCGTGCTGGTGCATTCGTCGACCAGGGCCTGCGCGCCGGGTGGACCGCCGGCGAAATTGCGCCGCAGACGCTCGGCCGACAACTGAATCGGCGTCAGCGGATTCTTGATCTCGTGCGCCAGCCGGCGGGCCACCTCGCGCCACGCCGCCACCTTCTGCGTCCGGATCAACGGCGTCACGTCGTCGAGGACGAGCACGCCGCCGTCCGGGGCGCCCTGCCCGGCGAGCAACGGCGTCACCGCGGCAATCAGGTGGAGTTCCTGGCCGTCGCGGAGCACCGCGACCTCCTCCGAGGCGGCCTCGGCCTTCACCCGGCCGGACCCGGCGACGAGCCGCGCCAGCGGCTGCAGATCGGCGCGGCCGAACACCGCCCGCACCGGCAGACCGACGATGTCGCGGTTCAGGCTGAGCAGGCGGGCGGCCGAGCCGTTGATGGTGGTCACGGCGCCGGCGGCATCGAACGCGACGACGCCGGTGGCGATGCGTTCGAGAATCGTTTCGACGTAGCTCCGGCGCTGTTCGACCTCGACGTGGCGGCGCTCGAGCTCTTCGGTGGACTGGTTGACGTCACGCCGGGTGCGCGCGAGTTCGCCGGCCATCGCGTTGAACTCGGCCGCCAGGACGCCGAACTCGTCGTCGCTCTCCGGTTCGATGCGCTGGTCCAGGTGTCCGGCGCCGATCTCGCGCGCCGCGACGGCGAGCAGCTGCACCGGCCGGGTGATCCGCTTGGCGAGGTAGAGGCCCATCCACAGCGCCCCGACCAGGATCATCAGCGTGACCATCAGGAAGAACGACAGGTAGACGCCGGTGAGCGGGCTCTTCAGCACGCGGAGCCGGCTGTACTGCTCGAACGCCTGGACCATCCGGCGCGACTGCGCCGCCATCTCGCCGCGCAGGACGTCGGTCGCGACCACCACGCCGACCGGCGGGCCGTCCGTGGCGTGCACCACCGAGGCGGCGTGCAGCAGCGTACTGTCGCCATCGATCGGCTGTTCGGTGGTGACGTCGCCGCCGCCGGTGACGGCCTGCATCGCGAGCCGGTCGGCGGCGGCTCGGGCGTAGCCGGCCGGCAGCGCGTCGCCGGCGACGTCGAAGACCGGCTGCAGGTCCGGCGTGGCGGCCGTCGACGGCCGCACGCGGTACACCTGCAGCGTCACGTCGTGGGACAGTGCGAGGTCGGACAGCAGCAGGTCGCGCAGGGCCCGCTGATCCTGCGCCGTCAGGTCGAGGCGGGCGACGCCGCGCGCGACGCGCTCGGCATGCTGCTGCACGAGCGCCTGGCGCTCGCGGCGGTACTGCGTCGCAATCTGGTTCGCCGACGTGAGAATCTCGTCCATCGGCGCGGTGAACCAGCGATCCATGTTGGTGCGGATGATCTCGCTGCCGACGGCGAGCACGAGCACCGCCGGCACCAGCGTCATGCCGAGCAACAGGGCGACGAGCTTGCCGCGCAGGCTGGCGAACGGGCGACCGCGGCGGCGCTCGACCACCAGCTTGACGATGTGGCGGGCGAGGACGAAGACCAGCGCCGCCAGCATGGTGAGGTCGGCGGCCGACAGCGCGTAGAGGACGAACTCGGAGAGGAAGTCGGGCGATGCGGCGCTGCGGCTCGCGACGGTCAGAATCGCGACCAGCATCATCACGAGCACGGCGATGCCGGCCAGGATCAGACGCGGGCTGTCCCAGAGCGCGCCGCCGGAACGAACCGGCCGGGTCGGCGAGCCGGCGGACGACGGACGCGGCGCGAACGGGGTCACGGACGCCGGCATGGCGGGACCGTCAGTTCTCCTTGACGTTCAACAGGTCCTTCAGCTCGCTCATGAACTCGCCGATGTCGCGGAAGTGCCGGTAGACCGAGGCGAATCGGACGTAGGCGACCTTGTCGAGCTTCTTCAGCTCCTCCATGACGAAGGCGCCGATGTCGTGCGTCGAGATCTCCCGCTCGGGCCGCTCCTGCAGCGTCGTCTCGACGCTGTCGGCGATCGCCTCGAGCGACGCCACGCTGACCGGCCGCTTCTCACACGACTTGAGCAGTCCGCCAATCAGCTTGTGGCGATCGAAGCGTTCGCGACTGCCGTCCTTCTTGACGACCATGTAGGGGATCTCGTCGATCCGCTCGTAGCTCGTGAAACGCTTGCCGCAGTCGAGGCACTCGCGGCGCCGACGGATGACCTCCCCTTCCTTGCTTTCGCGTGAATCGACGACTTTGTCGCCGAGGTGACCGCAATAGGGACACTTCATGGCTCAGGCGGTTCGGCCCGGCTCGGCCTCGTCGGCGAGCTGGCGCATGCGGGAGAGGTTGAGCCCTTCCTGCGCGGCGAACAGGAGCCCGAGCAGCAACGAGGGCAGGATGCTGAATGCGTGGAGCACGATGGCGGCGCCGACCGCGGCGGCGTTGGGCGCGTCGAAGAACTGCGTCAGCCCCAGCCGCAGCGCTTCGTGGAACCCACCGACCGCCGCCGGCGTCGGCACGGCGACGCCGATGACGAGCATCGCCAACAGCAGGAACGAACCGGTGAACGACACCGACAGGTGGAATGCCTGCACCACCGCCCAGATGCCGAGGCTGATGAACAGCCAGAGCGGAAACGACAGCGACAGGGCGACCAACAGCCGGCCGGGCCGCCGCACCGCGCCGAGCCCGGTCGCGAACTTCTCGGCGACCTCGGCCAGCAACCGGGCGAACTTCGAGGGCAGCACGCGCGCCAGACGTCCGAGCGTCTGGCCGACCGCCGCCGGGTCGCGGGCCAGGAAGAAGAGGACGGCGAGCGCGACCAGCGACGCGCCGGCCGCCGCCGCGCCGAGACCCTTCATCGCCGCGAACGCCACCGGATTGGCCGAGCCCATGTCGCGGCCGAAGACGAAGACGTAGGAGGCGAGCAACAGCAGCACCGTGAGGGTATCGAGCAGCCGCTCGACGATGATGGTCGCGAAGGCGCCGGTCGCGCTCAGGCGCTCGCGACGGGCCAGGAAGTACGGGCGGATGACCTCGCCGGCGCGCGCCGGCAGCACGCTGCTGGCCGCGAAGCCCACCGCGGTCGCCTGGAACGCATTGCTGAAGCTGGCAGAGCCGAGCGGCTCGAGCAGGTACTGCCAGCGCCACGCCCGGATGGCCAGGTTCACCAGCATGGTCGCCAGCGACAGCACCAGCCACTCCGGACGGGCCCGGAGAATCTCGCCCACCACGCCGCGCAGGTCGACGTTCCGCAGGAACACCGCAAGCAGCAGCAGGGCGAGCGCGACGACGACCATCGTGCGAGTGTGTGTGCGCATCGGCCCGGAGCCACTACTATAGCGCTCCTGTTGGCCCCAGTCGCGCGTGGACGCTACATCTTGTTGTTGTCAGTCCTCCGAGGCGAACGGTAACATGGCCGACGTTCCGCGAGCCGCATGCCCACCTCCCTGCCGACGCCGATCCTCCACACCACCCTCGGCGCCCGCACGCCGGATCGGCAGGGCAAGGTCCGCGACATCTACACCTTCGGCGAGCAGCTGATCGTCGTCGCGACCGATCGGATTTCCGCGTTCGACTGCGTGCTCGGTTCCGGCATCCCCGACAAGGGCAAGGTGCTCACGCAGATCTCGGCCTTCTGGTTCGACCGGCTGCGCCACATCGTGCCGAACCACCTCCTGTCGGTGGACCCCTCGGACTACCCGGCCGGGGCGCGCGAATACGCCGGGCTGCTCGCCGGCCGCTCGATGCTCGTCCGGCGCGCCGAGCCTCTGCCAATCGAATGCGTGGCCCGTGGCTACCTGTCGGGTTCGGGCTGGAAGGACTACCGCGCGACCGGCGCCGTCTGCGGCATCACGCTGCCGACCGGCCTGCGGGAATCCGACCGTCTGCCGACGCCGATCTTCACGCCGGCCACCAAGGCCGAGAGCGGCCACGACATGAACATCTCCGAAACCGACGCCGCGCGGCTGGTCGGCACCGACGTGCTGGCTCACGTGCGCGACCTGACCCTGCGGCTCTACCAGGCGGGCGCCGCGCACGCCGAGGCGTGCGGCATCATCGTCGCCGACACGAAGTTCGAGTTCGGGATGCTGCCCGAGACGGCCGCCCCCGGCCGCGGTCCGGTGCAGCGGGTCATCCTGATTGACGAAGCGTTGACGCCCGACTCGTCCCGGTTCTGGCCACGCGATCAGTACGCGCCGGGCGGCGC
>CADEDC010000135.1 GCA_902825985.1 uncultured Acidobacteriota bacterium
TCAGCCGCGAGGTGGCCGACCTCGTGCTGCTCGACGACAATTTCGCGACCATCGTCGGCGCGGTCGAGGAGGGCCGCGGCATCTACGAGAACATCCAGAAGTTCCTGCGCTTCCTGTTCTCGACCAACCTGTCGGAGATCCTGCTGATTGCCGTCGGCGCGGTCCTCGCGTTCGTCCTCGACATCCGCGACGCGACCGGCGGCCTGCTGCTGCCGCTCACGGCGACGCAGATCCTGTGGATCAACCTGGCCACCGACGGTCTGCCGGCGCTCGCGCTCGCCCTCGACCGGACACCCGGCCTGATGCAGCAGGCGCCGCGACCCGCCGGCGCGCCGCTGCTCGACGCCGGCTCGCTCCGCTTCGTCGTGATTGTCGGGGCGATGAAGGCCGGCATCGCGCTCGCGTTGCTCGGACTGATACCGATGCTCGGGTATCCGCACGCCGACGCCCGTTCCGCGGCATTCCATACGATGGCGATCGGGCAGCTGCTCCTCACCTACCCGTCGCGCCACACCTGGACGTTTCCGCTGGCGAACCGCTATCTGCACGCCGCCGTGATCGGCGGCATCGTCATTCAGCTCGCGGCCGGCTCGATCCCGTTCACCGCCGGACTGCTCGGGAACGCGTCGCTGCCCGTGACGCTCTGGGTGGTGGTGTTCGCCGCCTCCGTGCTGGCGTGGGGAGCCGCCGAATCGTTCTCCAGACTCATCTGGCGGCGCGCCCGCGCCCGGCAAGCCGCGGCCTCAAAACCGTGACCCGTTGATCCAGTGATCGGCTCGCGACCAGCTCTTCTCCCAGTCCGCGTCCACCACCGCGTCCTGTTTTCCCTGCGCCGTCAGGGCCGCCCGCAGTCCGAAGAGCGACCAGCCATTGTGCGGATGTTTCTTCAGTGACTCGCGATAGACCTGCTCGGCCTCGACCGGCTTGCCGGCTTCCAGCAGGGCGGCGCCCAGCCAGTGACGCGCGGCAAACGGCAGCGCCTCGGGCTCGTCGTAGATCAGGCCGTCCTGCAGTTCGGCGCTCTTCTGGAACGCGGCGATGGCACCGTCGAGGTCGCCGTCGGTCCGCTTGATCTCACCCTCGAGGATGCCGCCGACGATGCCGAGCAGCGCCGTGCCGGTGTTGACGCGGAAGCTGCTCTTGGTGGTCTCAGCCGTCTTCCGGACGCGGGCGGCGTAGACCTTCGCGAAGTCGAGATTGCCGGTCTTCAACTGCGCGTAGCCCTGCGCGAAATCCCAGAAGCCGCCGGTCACTTCGGTCTTCGGCCGGCTGGTCACCTGGAGGATCTCGTCGAAGCGGCCGAACCGCAGCAGGGTGAGGACGTGATAGAACGATTCGCCGGTCAGCTTCTGGTAGTCCTTGCCCGCCTGGATGGCGATGGCGCCCTGGCCGTCCATCGCCGCTGCATAGAGCAGCATGTGCAGGTTGTGCTCCGGGTAGATGGCGAAGCCCTCGCCGATCGACGCCTTCTGGTCCGAGTGCCACGCGTCGAGATTCGACCGCACCGAGTCGCCCCACCGTCCGACGACGTTCCAGGTGTGCGACGGCATGTGGTTGATGTGGCTGGCGCCCGGGATCGAGGCGCCGAGGAACTGCGCGCAGGCTTCGGCCTTGCCCGGCACGACGGTCGACTCGGTCGCGTGCACGTAGAGATGGCAGGCGCCGGGGTGATGCACGTCCTTCGTCAGGATGTCTTCGAGCACGTGGTGCAGGTGCTGCACGTTCGGCGTGTTGATGTCCCGCGTGCCGCGCCGCGGCTCCAGCAGGAACAGCGCGTCGGCATACAGCGTCTTGATGTCGAGGTCGGTGGGAAACGTCGCCGACACCTTCTCCATCGCCGCCGCGTACGCCTTGTCGAGATCGACCCGTTTGCTCGGGTCGAACTCCGGCATGTAGCGGATGGCGAGCGCCTCGATCATGGCGCGCTCTTTTGGATCGGCCTTGGCCTTCAGCGCCACCGCCTTCTGCACCGCGGCGTAGGCGTGCGGCATCTCCTCGGCGTTGATCGGCGCGTTGAGGTAGGAGCCCCAGGCCCACGCTTCGCCCCAATAGCAGATCGCGCAGTCGGGGTCGGCCTTCCAGGCTTCACGGAACGACCGCACCGCCTCCGGCTTCGCGAAGGCGTACATCATCTGGAAGCCCTGGTCGAAGTACTGCTGCGCCGTCCGGTTCTTCGACGAGATCGCACGCGTGAAGGTGCCGAGACCGGTCGCGTAAATCTTGATCGGCTCGGAATAGCGATCGAACAGCGTCTTCTTCTCCCCGTCGTCACCAGGCGGCGGAATCTGCGCCGCGACCGGCGCCGGCCGCCCCGACCCCAACAGCGCCACCGCTGCCAGGGCAATCCATACGCGTCCCATCACTCGCATAGCTTGCGTGCCTCCTGAACAGCTACCGGCCCGCCGTGCGCGGCGGACCCGTGCTGCCAACCGTCGCGTCCCACTGCCTGGCCGCCTCGTCGACGAGCGCCGCGACGTCCTCGCGCAGCACGTAGCGTGCATCGGCGAGGGCGGTGGCGACGCTCCGCACCTTGCCGAGATACTCCGACCGCGAGGCGTAGCGCTCGGCGATGGACGGCCGCGGATCCTTGCGCCGGTCGCGGTCGGTCCGGGTCGCCGCCAGCGGAATGTAGGCACCCGCCATCGCAATCAGGGTTGTCGGCGCGCCGATCCGCTCGCTGCGGAACTGCCATCCGGTGAGGGTGGCGAGCGGCACGGCGACAATCGGCAGCCGGATGCCGCCCAGTTCGTTGCCGTCCGCGTCCACTGCCGGCACCAGGAACGGCATCGCCGCGTAGGCGGCCGGGACGTCGGCCCGGAATCCACCGGGGACGAACGTCGGCTGCTGCAGGCCGGGCAGGTTCGGAAACCGCATGTCGCGGTGCGCCACCAGCGTCCCGTCGCGCAGCCGCGGATGCTGACTGGCCGGCGGTTCGACGCCGAGCCGCGTCCACGCATCGAGCGCGGCCAGCAGCCCACGCTGCGCCCAGCGGTAGTCGTTGGGATTCTCCGTGAACTGGCCGCCGTTGTCCTGCGGCGGGAACGACCCGGTGCCGTGCCTGGTGCCGGCCAGCAGGTAGACGCGGACGTTCGGCGCATCGTCGAGGTCCTGCGTCCCGTCCATCGTCGTGTGCCGCATCGCCGCGACGCGGCCGCGATCCCAGTACTCCGACGATGAGTCGACCAGGAACAGCCGCGGCTCGAGACCGGGCGGAATCCGCCGGCCGAGACCGTCCTCGCGGCCGCTGATCGGGTCGACCGTCGTCCGGTAGAGAAACGGGAACTTGGTCTGGGTGAAGGCGCCGAGCTCGTTCGGTTGCGCGAAGCGCTCGTTGAAGCTGCCGAGTCCGGCGGCGCCCGTCTGGACGAACGCGGCGTCGAACACCTTCCGCCCCTGCTCGTCGACGGTGAAGCCGTCGTGAATGAGCTGGCGGATCAGGCGGCCGGTCTGCGACGCGCCGTACATATAGGCGAGCGAGCCGGCGGCCGTGGGGTTGCCGCCGTACTTGAACGCCGAGGCGGTGTCGCGGATCGCGGCCATGCCAAGGCCGGCGACGGGCGGATTCTGCGTCTCGTAGGCGAGTTCGTAGGTGAACCCGGGCTTGAACCCGCCCTTCAGCGCCACGTGGGCGGTGTCGGGCACCAGCGTGCCCGCGTCGCTGCGGGCGAACTGCCAGTCGGCGCGCGGCACGAGCCGCGGCGACGCGTACGTCCCTTCGCGTTCGGTCAGGCGATAGGCGCGGTCCTGCGGGTCGCGGGGACGATACGTCGCCGTGTTGTAGCCGGCGAGATAGGGCATCGACGGCACCGGCGTGTCGGACAGGAACGGCATCCGCACCCAGCCCCGGATCGGTGCGCCGTGGTCGGTGGCGATGGGGGCCGTGAAGCCGACAAGCTGCTGACCCATCGGGATGTCGAACTGCCAGCCGACGCCGATCAGCGTGTAGCCCTGATGCAGCAGGTAGGCGTCGCCGAAGTCCGCTTCGGTCGTCGGATCGTTCGAGCGGCCGGCGCGGCTGAAGACGCCGAGCAGGCCCTTGTTGCCGCGATTGACGATGTCGAAGAACAGCACGCCGTTGCCGCGGCCGGGGTCCTTCGGCTTGATGATGTAGATGTCGGCGGAGAACTCGACCCGCCCATGCGCATTGCGCGGCGCCTTGTCGAGATCGACCACCACCTGATTGTGCGGATGGGACGGATCGACGGCGAAGTGGGCGGTGCCGGTCAGCTTCTCGTAGGCGCCGGCGCGGCCGAAGGCGCGGCCCCCCAGGACGTCAGCACGCCGGGTGACGTCGACGCGCACGAGTTCGGCGCGTGCCGTGGCCGCCGCCAGCAGGGGCACGCCGGCCATGAGGAGAATCCGGGCGGCGGAGCGAAACCGGATCGGCATGGATGATGACGTCCTCCGGTCGGTCACTATACCGGGTTTTGCGGCTTTATCAGCCGGGGTTCGTGGTCGGACGGATCGCCCTGGCCTTTGAAGTGCGCCTGGATGTGTCCAGGCTGCTGCGCCAGCCAGCGGTCGTGGCCGAGGGCGATGTGGCCGATCGACTCGGCGACGAGGCCGGCGGCCCGGCAGATGGAACAGGTGCGGGTGCCGCGGAGGTCGACGTCGGCCGGTGGACGGCGCTCCTCGTAGCCGAGCGACGTGAGCTCCGCGTCGATGGCGGCGCGGGCGGCGAGCAGCTCGTCGACACGAGCCCGGGCCTGCTCGGCCTGTTCCTGCTTTTCCTTACGGGTTTTCTGGAGCCACGCCGCGTTATCGTTGGTCAAGGCCTTCGGTCCTCTCCACCTATTCTGCGGCAGATCGTGCGGCAGCACCTCCGGTTCGGCCGCGGTCCCCGCCGCCAGCCGTCCGCGACCGGTCGGCGGTTGCAGCCGGAGCGGACGGTCGAACGCCGGCACCGACGGTCCGCCGCCAGCGCCGTCAGCGCCGGGCGTCAGCGGGACGCCGAGCGGGCCTCGAGTTCCTTCAGCAGCCCGGTGAGTGCCTCGTCGGTACGCCGCATCTCGTCGACGACGCGGGTGGCCGAAATCAGCAGCTCGCGGGACGGTGTGGCGCTTTTCGCGGAGAATTCAGCCCGTTCACGATCGAGCACCAGACGGGCGGCGAGCAGATCGGCCGCGGCCCGCTGGATGGCATCGCTGACTTCCTCGAGCTGGGTTTCGACCGGGGCGGTGGCGGATTCGTTCACGTCCATGGGCCCAACGTATCATCAAAAGTCGGCTCGACCGGTGCGGTGCTGGGAGGGCGGCACGGACTCAGCCGTCCGTGTGGTAGAATTCCAAGTTCCTCCGGCAGCACACACCTGATCGTCCCCATCGTCCAGAGGCCTAGGACGTGGCCCTTTCAAGGCTAAAACACGGGTTCGAATCC
>CADEDC010000136.1 GCA_902825985.1 uncultured Acidobacteriota bacterium
CATCGCCGGCCGCAGAAGTCGGCGCGTAGAATGCTGCTGGGGTTCATGTCCACGGACGGCGCAGCTCCCGTCGTCGTTAACCAACAGTCTTCGGCCGAGGTTAAGATTCGCCTCTTCCGCTCGCTGTTTCGCGGCCGCGAAGACGTCTACCCTCGCCGCTTCGAGAGTCGCAAGACCGGCAAGTCGGGCTACGCGCCGGCATGCTCGAACGAGTGGGTCCGCGGCATCTGCGAGAAGCCGAGGATCAAGTGTGCCGAGTGCCAGCACCGGCGGTTCTTGCCGGTCACCGACGACGTCATTCGCTGGCACCTCTCGGGCGAAGATGAGACTCGGCAGCCGTTCGTGGCCGGCGTCTACCCGCTGCTCCTGGACGAGGCGTGCTACTTCCTTGCCGCCGACTTCGACAAGGCAAACTGGCAGCACGACGCGACGGCTTTCCTGCATACGTGCCGTCGCCTGGATCTCGATGCCGCGTTGGAACAATCGCGATCAGGTCGCGGCGGGCATGTCTGGATCTTCTTCGAGCAGGCGATTCCGGCGGCGCTCGCGCGGCGCCTCGGCTCACACCTCCTGACCGAGACCATGGAGGATCGCCCCGACGTGGGCTTGGACTCGTACGACCGCCTGTTTCCCAATCAAGACACCTTGCCGCAGGGCGGATTCGGCAATCTCATCGCGTTGCCTCTGCAGAAGGGGCCGCGCGAACGCGGTCATAGCGTCTTTCTCGACGAGCGTTTCGTGCCCTGGGCCGACCAATGGGCATTTCTGGCGCGCATCCGCAAGGTCGGACGCGCGCAGGTCGAGCACCTTGTGCAAGAGGCCGAACGTCGTGGGCGTGTTCTCGGGGTTCGGCTGCCGCCTCAATAAGACGGCGACGACGAACCGTGGACCATGCCACCCTCCCGTCGCCATCGGGAACCACCAGTCGCCGGCGAGCTGCCGTCAACGCT
The DNA here is from genome assembly GCA_902825985.1 of uncultured Acidobacteriota bacterium. GTDB lineage: Bacteria > Acidobacteriota > Vicinamibacteria > Vicinamibacterales > CAVVIG01 > VFZL01. The sequence goes on from CADEDC010000136.1 coordinate 951, forward strand.
GGAGCTGGTGCTGGGGAATCAGATCTACGTGGCCAAGGCGGGCCTCAGCCCTGGGCTTCGGAATCGCCTGCTCCGATTGGCGGCCTTTCAGAACCCCGAGTTCTACAAGGCGCAGTCGATGCGACTGTCGACGTACGACAAGCCGCGCGTCATCGCGTGCGCGGAGGACCACGCCCAGCACATTGGCCTTCCGCGAGGCTGTCTCGACGAGGTGAGACGCACGCTCGAAGACATGGGGATTCGCCCGACCGTTCGAGACGAACGCCACGCCGGTCGATCGGTGGACCTGACCTTTCAGGGAGAACTGCGACGCGACCAACAGGTCGCGGCCGACGCGGTTTCCGCCCACGACACCGGGGTGCTGGCGGCGACCACCGCGTTCGGCAAGACGGTTGTGGGCGCGTGGCTGATCGCGAAGCGCGGCGTCAGTACGCTCGTGCTCGTCCATCGGCGCCAGTTGCTCGATCAGTGGGTGGAGCGCCTGTCGACCTTCCTCGGTGTTCCTGCCAAGTCGATTGGACGTATCGGTGGCGGCCGCAATACGCCGACAGGGCTCCTGGACGTCGCGGTGATTCAGAGCCTGGTCAAGAAGAGCGTCGTCGACGATCGTGTAGCCGGCTACGGTCACGTGATCGTTGACGAGTGCCACCACCTGTCGGCCCATAGCTTCGAACAGGTCGCGCGACAGGCGAAGGCTCGGTTCGTGCTCGGGCTGTCTGCCACCGTGGCGCGGAAAGACGGGCACCACCCGATCATCTTCATGCAGTGCGGGCCGGTCCGGCACCGCGTGAACGCGCGAGTGCAAGCGGCGGCTCGGCCGTTCGAGCACTTCGCGCTCGTGCAACCAACATCGTTCCAGCCGGTGCGGTCACCCGACGCGGACAAGCGGGTGGAGTTCCAGACGCTCTATCAGGAGTTGGTGAACGATGAGGCGCGCAACCAGCGCATCTGCGAAGACGTCCTCGAGGCGGTCCACGCGGGGCGGTCGCCGCTTGTGCTCACGGAGCGCACCGACCATCTCGACCGGCTGGAGCGAAAGCTGGTGGAGAGCGTGGGCCATCTGGTTGTGCTGCGCGCGGGCATGGGCAAGAAGCAACGCCAGGCGCTCAGCGATCGCCTTGCAGCCATTCCTCAGGACGAGGCCAGGGTCATCCTGGCGACCGGCAAGTACGTGGGCGAGGGCTTTGACGACCCCCGTCTGGACACGCTGTTCCTGACGTTGCCGGTGTCGTGGCGCGGCACGATCGCCCAGTACGCCGGACGGCTGCACCGGTTGTACGACAGCAAACGCGAAGTCAGGATCTACGACTACGCGGACCTCAACGTCCCCATGCTGGCACGCATGTTCGACCGCCGCTGCCGAGGCTATGAGGCCGTCGGCTACACGGTCCTGTTGCCGGCCAGCGCGATTCCTGGATGGCCGTCCGACGTCGTCCTGCCGTCGGACCCGGTCTGGAAGCGCGACTACTCAGGCAGTGTCCGCCGACTGGTCCGAGACGGAGTGGATACGCCCCTGGCGAGCCTGTTCGTGCACGCCGCTCGCAGGTTCCCCGAGGAGGGCGACGGCGTGGACCGAGCCCGGAGCGCGACGGAGGCGTTCCTCTTTCGGCGGCTCGAGACACTCCCCGAAACCAAGGGCCGATTCCGCCTCAATGTCGCGCTCCCGATTCCCTTCGACGGCCAGAGCCAACTGGAAGTCGACCTGCTGTGCGCCGATGCGCGCGTCGCTGTCGAATTGGACGGCGCCCAACACCTCGCGGACCCAGTGGCGTACCGCAGGGATCGGCGCAAGGACCAGTTCCTCCAGGAGAACGACTACTTCGTGCTTCGCTTTCTGGCAGAGGACGTGGGCAAGGATCTCGACCTGGTGCTCGATGCCGTGCTGCGTGCGCTCAGCCGCCGCACTGAACTTGCTTCGGCGGCGAAGCCCTTGAGGGTCTTGAGGCGCTCGCCATCGTAGCCCCCCGTACGGGGCGTCGAAGCCAAAGGCCAGGATCACTTGCCGGTCTGGAGTTGATGCTCGAGGTTCTCGACCGCCTTCATCACGTCCGCGAAGCTCGGAACCTGCCCCATGACCATCGTCGCCATCGCGTCGTAGTCTCGTTCCAGCAGGACCTGCATGTCGGCGGGCGGAAGCACCCTGAACGAGCCGGCCACTGCGTCGTCGAGTTCGAAGTCTGGACTGTTGAAGAACATCCTGGCATGGCGCGCACAGTCGGCGCCAAGCGCACGATCCGTGACGGCTCGCTCACCCAGCGGCGATTGGAGCATCCGGAACACGTCGAAGTAGTGACGCGAGACCCGTTGGCCACCGTGACGAAGCTGTCGGCGCCGGTCGTGCCACGCCCGAAGGCCATGCAGAATGACGACCTTGTCCCAGAAGGTCCGTTGTGGTTCAACCGTTGTGATACCGGACACCTTCAGGTCGAGCGCCGCGACGTCGGCTGCGACATACGGCGTGACGGTGGTCAGCACATGGGGGTCCAATGCGGACTTGGCACCGGCCTCGATCTTGACGGCCGAGCGGATGTACGGATTGGTTCCGGCGGTGACAACCGGATACCAGAACAGCACGGTCTGCTGGTCGGGGTCGGCCGGATCGGGTTCTGCGCGGTAGCGTGACGCGGCCACTTGCGCGTGCGCCATGACGCTGGTCATCACCTCGTTGAACACGTTGATGAATGGCCCCGTGATGAAGGTCTGACACGCCAACCGAATCGCGTCGAGGCGAGCGCGCCGCTTCTTGCCGCTGAGCGACTCGAGCTCGGCGACCGAGGCAGGCTCACCGAGGTCGGCACGAAACACCGTGATGTCGATGTCCTCCGAGAAGCGATCAATGAGGCCAAACGACTTCGAGAGGGACGTGCCGCCCTTGAACAGGAGTCGGGGCAGCCCAGGGCCGAGTCCGTTGAAGAGGAGATCGAGCGTCCAGCAGACCCAGAAGTCCTTCTCGACGTTCTCGACCGCGGTGCCCAGACGTCGCGCCGTCGCGAGAAACAGCTCCCGGCGTTCGTCGTCAGTTGCAGCGATCACTTGGCGATAGGCGTCGTTCATCACGGCTGGACCGGTGCTGACGGCGGTTTGCTGGAGACCCTCCGACCAAAAGACTTGGGCTGGCGAGAAGCCGGGGTCGACGCTCGATCGTCGTGAACACTCAACAGCTCACGGGCGATGCTCTGCATCCATGCAGGGAGCGTCGGAAGACCCGAGCGAAGGTCGTCACGAAGTGCGCGCCCGTAGCGACCATCGGCCAGCAACGCAGCCAGCTGGGACATGATTCGGCCTCGATCGCTGGGTAACGTGTCCTTGAGCCAATGGAGCGCCTGGACGATCCGCATGGCGGGGCGCCCGGCCCAGTACAGCTTGCTGGGTGCCGTCTGCTTGAACTCGATGACCAAGTTGTCCAGTCGAATCGTCCGGCGCCGCGCGTCGGTGTGAATGACGACGCGAGCTGGTACCGCCGTCGTCAGGCCGAGATCATTCGCGGCGGTCATCCCGTCGACAAGCATCCGCACTTGGTCGCGCCGCCCGATCGCGTCGATGATCCGACGGTAGTCGGCAACCGCCGGCTGACGTGTCAAGCGGTTCACGCGCGGGACATCATAGAGACCGCGGTCGATGCGTCGAAGCTGTCCCTGCCCAACGAGCCGCTGCAGGACCTTGTCGACGGCGGCGCGGCTGCCGAGGTCGAGGAAATCGACGGGCGTCCAGACCTGGTCGACAGGCGCCTTGGCGACACGGGCGGCGACAGCTTGCCTCAGGTCTTGCATCCGATATTTGTACACAAATTTCGGACACATGACCAGGGCAAATCGTCCGATAAGTGTCTACATATTTCGGACACTCAATGTGCCCAAGACTGTGCCAGACCGCCTCAAAAAGAGGCCATCCAGGACCAACGCCAGCGATCGAAATGTGAGAAATTAGGCCTGAAAACGCGAGGTGTGGTTGGATGGAGATGTGACCGATGAGTTTAGCAAACCGCCGCCTTCCGCCTCGGGCGGCCCAGTGTGTCGGAACTGCGAATGAACTGAGCATTTCCCCAACTGCTCAGCTGAAGATCGCCCATCTGACCAGCGGGAGCCGAACGGCGACCAACGCGCGCGATCGCGGCACACCCCGCGACCGCGAACGGCTGGACCAGACATTTCCTCACCCCCGACGCCTCGCAGCGGCTCTGGACGACTTCGCCTGGCCTCCCACCCCAGTCCGCCCGCCGGCCGCGACAGGGTTGGTGACGACGCGGCCGGTGCCCGCCTCGACGAATGCCGCAAAGCGGCCGGTTAGCGTCGAGCTGAACGGTACGGGTCGGAAACACTGAATTCGCTGGCGTCGTCGACCCGCCGGCCAGCTGCTGCTCAATTGCCCCGGCGCCTGACCTGCGCGTAGGATGACGCCGTGTTCGAAGGCGGCCGCCGGGCGCAA
>CADEDC010000137.1 GCA_902825985.1 uncultured Acidobacteriota bacterium
AAATCTGATGGAACATCCGTTAACTGCGGATACTCAGTACGCTCTCGCAGCCTAAACCGCTGTGAGCGTCTGCCCCGACCTCGCCTGGTGGTCGGGGGCCAGATGTCATCAAGCAGGCTAGCAATCAGATGGCGGCTCGGCGTCTGGTCGCGAAACTTCACCGGGTCTGGCGCCCGACGGTACTTCGCTGCTTCCACACGTCGGGGGCGAGACTTCAGAAGCAGACACGCATGTAGAGTCCTTCGGGGATGTGCCTTCGGACGCGGGTTCGACTCCCGCCGCCTCCACCAACCTTCGTTCGCCCTTCAGTCGAAGGTTACCCGCCGTAGCCTTTGCGAAGGCGGGCCGCCCTGGGCATCAGCGCGTGCCCGCGTTGACCGGACCCTGCTTCTCCCAGTACAGATGACCCTGCTGCAGCTCGCCGGCGTCGGTGAGCACCACGGGCGGGGCGAGTCGCAGGACGTTGCCGGTGAACTGATAGAACCGCTTCTGCTCGCTGTATCCACCCGGCGCCGTGGTGCCCTGCTGGCTGTGATAGACGAATGGCGGGTTCTGGTTCTCGTGGGTGATGAAGCGCCCGAAGTAGCCGTTGTAGGTACGGTAGGCCATGAACGCCTCCTCGGGCGTCGGCTGCGTCCCGGCATACTTGGTGCGGCCTTCCTTGTACATCAGGTGCACCATCATGTGGCCCGATGGCGCATAGATGATGTACGACGTGCCGGATCGGGTCTCACTCCTGTCGCCGTGGAAGACCTCCTTCCCGTCCTTGGCCCGGTAGGTGTCCGTGTAGAGAAGGCGCCAAAACCCGATGAACTTCCTGGCCTCGGCGGAAAGCGGCGCATCCGGCATCTTCTGCCACACCAGCCGCCGTCGGGCATTCGCCTTCCCACTGCCATCGGCCGGAACCGGCGTCAGGGTCAGCCGTGTCGCGCCGCTCGGGGTGGTTTCGAAGTCGTAGTAGCGACGGACGTCCACGTCACCACCAGGATTGATCTGGCCGAACCGCTTGTGGCTGACGTAGCGGTCCTTCTCGTTGTCCTTGACGGTGAACGACCCGAAGTAGGCGGTGTAGCCCCGCAGCGCCTCGAGTGCCTCGTCGTTGGTCGGAATCGTGCCGCCGAACCGCTTTCGGCTCTTCGGCTGGATGTGCACCCCCATGTGGCCGGTGTCCGCGTAGATGATGTAGCCGTTCGAGTTGAATCCGGGGGTCGGAATCCAGCGGCCCGTCGCCGGATCCTTGATCTCGATGGTGACCAGCTCGTAGGCGCCTGGGAACTTCGCTGAATCGGCACCGTTGGCGGACGGAGCGCCCTGCGCTGCCGCCCGGTCCAGGCCGAGCATCGGCGGCATCAGCATGATCGCCGCAACCCCAAGGACCGCGCCGAGAACGTGTGTCGGACTCTTCATGTCACTCTCCTCTCCTTCGGCGGCTGACGCTATGGCTGCGACTCGCTCCAGATGGCCTCGGCGTTCGCCTTGACGCGCGCGGGATCGGCGACGAATCCACGGAACGACGCCGGGACGGCATAATTCTTCACGAACGTGTCGACCGTCGTGCCTGCCTTCATCGCCTGCTGCGCCGAGGTCAGGAACGCGGTGTAGAAGTCCACGTAGCTCTCGAAAGCGCTCCAGGTCACCGCTGCCGGCGTGTGACCGCCGACGACGATGTCGACGTCCTTGATGGTGGAGATGGCACGCTGCAGCGTGGCGCCGAATTCGACGGCGCTGCCGCCGCTGTTCGCCGTGTCGATGAACGGCATCTGCGCGCGGGGATACATGTCGCCGGTGTGCATGGCGCGCACGGCGGGGAACACGATGAAGGAATCGCCGCTGGTGTGGCCGCGGCCGAAGAAATAGAGCTCGACCCGATCCTTGCCGCTGAAGAGCGTCAACCGATCCCGGTAGGTCTTCGTCGGCAGATACCTCGCGTTATCGCCCTTGAAGGCGCCGCAGTTGGTGACCGGCTCGCAGGTGGCGCGTGCCATGTGGTCCCGCGTCCCTTCATGGGCGACGAACTCGATCGTGGCGGGCAGCTCGGTGTTGCTCCCCGAATGGTCGTAGTGGGTGTGGGTGTTGATGACGGTCGTCACCGGCTTGGCCGTGACCGAGCGGATCCGCTCGAGCAGCGGCTTCCCGGCTCCCGGGAGCATCGTGTCGACGAGCACGACTCCGCCGTCCGTCACGAAAACGAGCGAGTTGCCGCCCGTCCAGGTCCCGCGGTCGGCCGTATCGCCGCCGGAAATCATGTACAGGTTGTCACGCAGCCGCTGGATGTCCCGGACGGCCGGCAATCCGGACGGCTGCTGGGCGGAGAGCGACAGGCACCCTGCGCCGATGGCGACCAGGGTGACGGCCACGACGACTCGTTTCACGGGACACCTCGCGGCGTGGACTATAGACCAAATCAGCCGCGCGCGCACGATGAGATCCGGCGTGCCGCGCCGCCGCCCGCGCCGCTCCGCCGCCCGCCGTTCCGCCGGTCGCGCCGTTCCGCCGGTCGCGCCGTTCGGGCGGTCGCGCCGTTTCGGACGGTCGGAGACGCCGCCGCGGTCGGACAACCGCCGGCCCCGGCAAAATGCCAGCGAACGCCGTCGAGACGGTCGATGTGATCGGCGTGTTAAAACCGATCTGGAAGGTCAAGCCGGAGACCGCAGTACAGCGGGCAATTCCGAGCTGTGACGCGCTGGCCTCGGACAGAATATCCAGGCACGTCGCAACCGGCAGAAAGAGGAGGGTCGAGGCATTGCCGAACGCGCAGAAACCCTGGATTGCGATCGTCTGGTTTGCTGTCTGGGGAATGTTCCAATCATTCGCCATCGTGGCGATCATCAACGGCACCTGGATCCGTCCGGCGGCCTTTCCCGCGGGCGTGTACGAGTCGTTGATCTATCCCGACACGGTGTTCGTGCCGCTGTACTTCCTGGCGGCGATCCTGCTCTACAGGCGGCATCCCCTTGGCCGCACAGCGGGACTGGTGGCGGGCGGGGGCATCGTCTACGTCATGATCTACCTCCTGGCACTTTCAGGCTTCAGTGGAGCCGTGAACCTGAGCGCCGACGCCGTGTTCCTCGTCGTGACCGTTGCCGCCCTCTGGCAGATCGGCAAAGAGCGCACGGCGCTGTGAGTCGCGTGCTGACGGGCGGGAATGGCGGCCGCGTGTGGACGTCACTAGATCGAAGCGCTACGCTGTCGCGTCGGCCGTAGCGCATTCATCCGATCGATTGCAGGACGGACTCGGTGAGCATGTTCATCGGCATCGCATGTCGATGGCGCGGCAGCGCGGCACGTCGCTGGCGGCTGCGTTGGTGTCAAGGGTTGATGCGGGCCACGCCATAGCCGTCGACGCTGTTGCGCGCCAAGCCCCCGACCACGATTCGGCCGTCGGGCAGCAGCAGCACGTTCTCGCCCGCATCGGCGAAGCCGAAGAAGTCGATCGACAGCATGCCGTCGAAGCCGAAGCTTGGGTCGAGCGAGCCGTCGGTCAGGTAGCGCGCGACGATGAAGTTCTCGTTCTGCGACAGGGCGCGCGTGCCGACGGCGACGATCTTGCCGTCCGCCTGCAGGACGATGCCGTTCGCCGCCGCGCCTTCGGGCCGGCGACGACGATCTTGCCGTCCCGCTGGATCGCCACGGCCAGCGCCTCCTCCTGCGCCAGGCCGCTGCCCATGTCGGTTCTGACCATGCCCCCGATGCCGAACCCCTGGTCGATGCTGCCGTCGGCGTTGAAGCGCGCGAGGATGAAGTCGGTGAAGGTGCCGCCGACCATCACGATCTTGCCGTCGGCCTGCAGCGCCATGCCAGAACGGTCGCCGCCGAAACGCTCGAGCGTCGCCCTGCCGTCGCTGTCGAACGTCGGGTCCAGGCCGCTGGGCGGCGGCGGCGCGGGTGGACGGTCGTCGTCGAGGATAGTCAGCACGGCGCTGGCTTGTGCGCCGAGCGTGGCGCAGCCTCCTGGGTCGGACAAGGTCAGGTTCAGCATCGTGTTCGCCTCGAGCGGGTCGTTGGCCAACACGTCGATGGTCACAAGACGAGGCGCCGTGTCGCCGTCGGCGAAGCGCACGCTTGCGCTCGGGATCTCGTAGTCCACGCCGGGCACGGCGGTGCCGCCGCCGGCCCCGAACGTGACGCTGACCGCACCCTTGCTGCCCTGCGTGCGCGTCACCAGGATGTCGCGCGTGCCATGCGTGCCGGAACCCTCCGGCACCGAGAAGCTCGCGGCGTTGAACTGCAGCACGCCGGCCGCCGGATCGGGCCCGGATGGGCAGGCGATCGGGGCGGTCGGATCTGCCGGCAACGGCAAGGGTTGGTTCGTCGCCTCTCGAGAGCGTTGCGACACGCGTCATTGAGTGGCTCCCGTGTGTTGTCCGTGTCAGTCCGCCGATTCCGTTCCTCTTGGCAACGAGACCGATAGCGGCATGGGCTGGGATCACGGGGCCAGCAGATACACGTCCCGCGAGCCGGGCGCCGGGGTGTCGGCGCTCACAAATCGGATCGCCGCGCCCTCGTCTCCGACGAGATCCGTCGTGAGATCGCGTCCGTACCAGGCCTGCCTCCGCGCCGGCCCATTCAGCAGCCACATCCAGCCCTGGTCGACCCACGCAGGTCCGCGGCGGACCTGTACGCGGTAGAAGCGGTCGCTGGCCGCAGGGGCGATCGTCGGCATCGGTACGGTGTGTGACAGGTCAAAGTGCTGGTGCGGAAACGTCGTCCACCTGAAGGCGGCATAGTCCGGCACCGCGTCGACCGGCACGAGCGTGAACGTGCCACGCCACGCGGCTCCGGGCTCCCAGGTCCAGTACTCCTGACCGGCGGTGTAGCCGGCTGGCGGATTCGCGTTGTCGCAGCCCACGACCACCACGTGGCCGATGGGTCTGGCGTTGAACTCGATGCGAAACGCCTTGACGCTGCTCATTCCCTCCATCAGCTGCCCGGCGTGCGTCGGCACCGCTCCAACTGCGGCCAGTCCGACCAGTAGCGCGATCGCGTGCCGTGCGACCCAGCCCGTTGAATAGCAGCACGATGAAACGGCCATGAGCGTGCCTCCTTCCGTCGATTCCGCCTGTGCGCCGGCCACCTTGATGGCGACAACGCTGGACACACTTGAAACCGACGCGTGTCGAACCTCCATCCGGCGAGGCGGTTCGCCTCGTCCGACGACGGTTCGTCCAGATGGTGTGCAGTCTCGACGGATCGTTACGATAGGTGAGACCCAGAGGGGTACTCAGCGGACCGTCGGCATCGTGACAGGTCGCCGGAGGCCCACAGTCAGCGTGTGGCCACGGTCGCCAGTGGCCGGCGCTCACCGCGCGCGTGGGATAGAACCTGAGTGATGGCGATCCGGCGATGCTGGGCCGCCGACAGGCAGGC
>CADEDC010000138.1 GCA_902825985.1 uncultured Acidobacteriota bacterium
ACTGCGCGGAGCGACAGCTGGGCGGGTCGGCGCGCCGCGGCGCCGGAGACCACCGCGCGCGCGGCACGGGCGATGACGAAGTCACGATACCGGTCGTCGACACCACGGAATCCGGTACGGCGTCCCCACAGCCCCATGAGATCGGGCGTCGAGTGATTGTGCGTGGAGGTGACGACGACGTAGTCGATGGCGACGGCGGCTTCGACCTTCCGCCGAATCTCGATCACATCGTCATGGAACAGACCGATGGCGTCGAGGGCGACGACGGCCAGCGTGTGCGTGCCGTCATCGAGGACCGCCGCCACGGCCCACAGATCGTCGTGGATGGCGGTGGCGCGCCGGCCGTTGGCAAAGCCGGCGAGCCAGACGGTGCGCGAGAGATCGGGCGTGATGACCTCGCGGGCGAACCCGGCGCGCAGGCGCGACGGGGCGGCAGCGACGCCACCGGAAGCGGCGGCATCCGGCGGCGGCGCGAGGCACAGGTCGAGCGCGTAGCCGGGATGGCGATCGCGCAGATGGTAGGCCACCCAGCCGGCCGCGGCGACGAGCAGCACCAGGACGACGAACGCCGCCCGCCGGAGAATCACGCCCATTCACGAATGCTCGGTGGCGGCGCGGTCGGCCGTCGCCGGCGACCGGTGAGCCGCTGGTGGATCGCCGGCTAGATGCCGACGATCAGCTTGCCGGTGGTCTTGCGCGCCTCGAGATCGCGGTGCGCCGCCGCCACGTCTGCGAGCGGATACTTGCGATCGATCCGCAATCGCAGCGAGCCGCTCGCGACGCCACCCAGCACGTCACCGGCCCGCCAGGTCAGCTCCTCCCGCGAGAGGACATGGTGAGCCAGGCTCGGCCGGGTGAGATACAGCGACCCCTTGCCGTTGAGCGCGTTCGGATCGAACGGCGGGACGGCGCCGCTCGATTGCCCGAACAGCACCATCATGCCGCGCGGCCGGATGCAGTTCAGGCCCTTGTCGAACGTGGTCTTGCCGACGGAGTCGTAGACGACATCGACGCCGCGGCCGTCGGTCAGCCGCTTCACTTCCGGTTCGAAGTCCTGCTCCGTGTAGCGGATGATCGCGTCGGCGCCGTTGTCGCGGGCGAGCTGCGCTTTCGCCTCGGTCGAGACGGTGCCGATGACCCGCGCGCCGATCGCCTTGGCCATCTGCACGATCAGCAGCCCGGCGCCGCCGGCGGCGGCGTGCACGAGGCAGGTATCGCCGGCCTTCAGCGGGTAGGTCGAGCGGACGAGATAGTGGGCCGTCATCCCCTGCAGCATGGCCGCGGCGGCCTGGTCGAATGAAATCGCGTCCGGCAGCGGCACCAGCTGAGCCGCCGGCACCACGGCGTACTCCGCGTACGACCCGCGCGCCATGGCGTAGGCCACCCGGTCGCCGACCCTGACCTCCGTGACGCCCGCCCCGACGGCCTCGACGATGCCGGCGCCTTCGTTGCCAAGGGCGGTCGGCTGTTCGGCCTTGTACAGTCCGGTGCGGAAGTAGACGTCGATGAAGTTCACCCCGGCGGTGTGCAGCCGGACGAGAGCCTGGCCGGCGCCCGGTTCCGGGGTCGGGACGTCGACGAGGGCCATGGCCTCGGGCCCGCCAAACTGCTGAACGCGAATCGCACGCATGAGGAATCTCCGATGTTGGTCGCGGGAGCGACCCCGACATGGTATCCGAAGCGGCCGCCGCAGCGCCGCGGCACCGGCTGCGCGGTTCCGGTGGCAACGACGTGCTGGCTTGTGTATGCTCTGCCCGACCCCGCAGCTGGAGGTGACCTGGTGACCGTCCGCGTCAGTATCACAGTCAATGGCCGACGGTTCGACAAAGACGTCGAGCCGCGGCAGCTTCTCGTCCACTTCATTCGCGATCTCGGCGGCTTCACCGGCACGAAGGTCGGCTGCGACACCAGCCAGTGCGGCTCCTGCACGGTGCTGCTGGACGGCATCGCGGTGAAATCGTGCACCTGTCTGGCGGCGCAGGCCGACGGAGCCGAGGTCACCACGATCGAGGGGCTCGCCGCCGACGGCCAGCTGCATCCGATCCAGGAGGCCTTCTGGAACACCCACGGCCTGCAGTGCGGGTTCTGCACGCCCGGCATGATCATGGCGACGCACGAGCTGCTGCGCACCAACGCGACGCCGACCGACGAAGCGATCCGTCATGGGCTCGCCGGCAATTTCTGCCGCTGCACGGGCTATCAGAACATCGTCAAGGCCGTTCGCGAAGCCGCGACGGTGATGGCGAAGTAGGAGGCCGGCCATGAGCTCGAGAATCTTTGGTTCCGGCATCCGCCGCCGCGAGGACCCGCGCCTCATCACCGGCGCCGCCGCCTACACTGACGACATGACGCTGCCCGGCATGCTGCACGCCGTGATGCTGCGCAGTCCGCACGCCCACGCCACCATCACCCGGATCGACGTCGGCGGCGCCCGCACGGCCCCCGGGGTCGTGGCGGTCTACACCGGCAAGGACGTCACGCTGAATCCGATGCCGTGCGCCTGGCTGCCGCCCAATTCGCAGCTGAAGATTGCCAACTATCCGACGTGCGCCATCGACACGGTCCGCTACGTCGGCGACATCGTCGCCGTCGTCATCGCCGATTCGCCGCAGCAGGGCTACGACGCGCTCGACCTCATCGAGGTGGACTATCAGCCGCTGCCGTCGGTGATCGATCCGCAGAAATCGTGCGCGCCGGGTGCGCCGCAGCTGCACGCCGACATCCCGAACAACCTGGCGTTCCAGTGGACGGTCGCTGGCGGCGACGTCGACGCGGCGTTCGCCGCCGCCGAGATCGTCGTGACCGAGCGCATCGTCCAGCAGCGGCTCATTCCGAACGCCATGGAACCGCGTGCCGCGCTGGCCAAGTGGGCCGGCATGTCCGGCGAGCTGACGCTGTGGAACACGACGCAGAACCCGCATATCCTCCGCTTCCTGACCTCGGTGGTGACCGGCATCGCCGAAGACAAGCTGCGCGTCGTGGCGCCGGAGGTGGGCGGCGGGTTCGGCTGCAAGATCCCGGCGTACCCGGGTGAGTTCCTCGCCATCTTCGCGTCGCGCAAGCTGAATCGGCCGGTCAAGTGGACGGAGACGCGCAGCGAGAACTACCAGGCGACGACGCACGGCCGCGATCACGTGCAGGAGATCGAGCTGGCGGCGAAGAAGGACGGCACGATCCTCGGCATCCGCGCCAGTTCGTGGTCGGCGATGGGCGCCTACCTGTCGACCGCGGCGCCAGGCATCCCGACCATCCTGCACGGCCTGATGCTGTCGGGCGTCTACAACGTGCCGGCGATCAAGGAGGACGTCTACGGCGTCTACACCACCGCGACACCGGTCGAAGCCTATCGCGGCGCCGGCCGACCCGAGGCCACCTTCATCATCGAGCGGATGGTGGACAAGCTGGCCGCCGCGTTGAGCATGGACCCGGTGGCGGTGCGTCGCAAGAACATGATCCCGCGGTTCGAGAACGGACACGCGGTTGCGACCGGCCTCACCTACGACAGCGGCGACTATCCGGCGTCGCTGCAGAAGCTGCTCGATCACGTGAACTATGACGCGCTGCGCCAGGAACAGGCGGCGGCGCGGAAGGCCGGCAGGCTGATGGGCATCGGCGTCGGCACCTACGTCGAGATCTGCGGCCTCGGCCCCTCGCAGGTCGCCGCTGCGGTCGGCTTCCAGGGCGGCCTCTGGGAGAGCGCCATCGTCCGCGTGCACCCGACCGGCAAAGTCAACGTCTTCATCGGTGCGTCGCCGCACGGCCAGGGTGAGGAGACGACCTTCGCGCAGCTGGTGGCGGCCGAGATCGGCGTCGGCGTGGACGACGTGAAGGTGATTCACGGCGACACGGAAACGACGCCGATGGGCTGGGGCACGTACGGCAGCCGGACGACGGCGGTCGGTGGCGCGGCGCTGATCCTGGCGACCCGCAAGGTGAAGGAGAAGGCGAAGCTGATCGCGGCGCACCTGCTGGAGGCGGCGGTCGAGGACATGGACTATGCCGATGGCAAGTTCTTCGTGAAGGGCTCGTCCGACAGGGCGAAGACGATCCAGGACATCGCGCTGCAGGCCAACCTGTCGTGGAACATGCCGCCGGGCATGGAGGGCGGACTCGAGGCGTCGATGTTCTACGATCCGCCCAACTTCACCTATCCGTTCGGCTCGCACCTCGCGATCGTCGAGATCGAGAAGGAAACCGGCATCGTCTCGCTGACGCGCTACGTCGCGATCGACGACTGCGGTCCGCAGATCAATCCGGTGATCGTCGAGGGACAGGTGCACGGCGGTGTCGTCCAGGGCATCGGCCAGGCGTTGTGGGAAGAGGCGATCTACGACGAGAACGGGCAGCTCATCACCGGTTCGATGATGGACTACGCGTTGCCGCGCGCCGACCGTCTGCCGCACATCGAGGTGCTGAATACGGTGACGCCGTCGCCCCATCATCCGCTGGGGCTGAAGGGCATCGGCGAGGCCGGCACCATCGCCTCGACGGTGACGGTCTACAACGCCGTGATCGATGCGCTGCGGCCGCTCGGCGTCGAGACGATGCAGATGCCGTTCACGCCCGAGCGGGTCTGGAAGGCGATGACCGCCGCGGCAAAGCCGGCCGGCAATTGAGGGGAGCCTGACATGTACGCATCCGAGTTCAACTATCTGCGTGCCGGCTCCCTGGCGGAAGCGTCGGCTCTGTTGCAGCAGCATCCCGGCGCCAAGGTCCTGGCGGGCGGGCACAGTCTGATCCCGCTGCTCAAGTTGCGCCTGGCAGCGCCGCCCACCGTCGTCGATATCGGCCGCGTGCCGGAACTGCGCGGCGTCTCGGTCTCCGGCAGCGGGTTGAGGATCGGCGCCTTGACCACCCACGCCGAGCTCGCGGCGTCCGCCGTTGTGCGGGAGGCCGCGCCGGCGCTGGCCGAAGCGGCGGGCCACGTCGGCGATCCGGCGGTCCGCAATCGCGGGACGATCGGCGGCAACGTGGCGCATGCCGACCCGGCCTCCGATCTGCCGGCGGTCCTCACCGCCCTGCGCGCCCGCCTCACCACCCCCCGGCCGCC
>CADEDC010000139.1 GCA_902825985.1 uncultured Acidobacteriota bacterium
GCTACGCCTCGCTGACCAGCTTTCTGCAGTACGACTCCGTATCCCAGACGGTCGGCAACAATTTGCGCCTTCGCTGGACGCTCAGGCCTGGCAATGACCTGTTCATCGTCTGGAACCGCGGCTGGAAACGGTTGTACCTGAGTCCTTCTGAACGGGCGATATCGCCGGATACGGAACTACTCGCCGTGAAAATCCGCTGGACGTTCAGGGCCTGAGCGGGCGGCTCCGCTGCCAGGGCCGTAGCGTCAGCGCGCGGCGGGGCGACACTCGAGTCACGCGACGCGGAAGCCCGACCCGAGGCGGCGTGAAGCCTGCTAGAATCGGCCTCGAAAGCGGAGGCGCAATTATGGTGTCTGCTCGTATTGCTGCTGTAACCCTCGTCTGTGCCGGAGCCGTCTCGGCTCGTGTCATCACCCTGACCGCGCAGGTGCCATCTGCGCCACGCCAGACCGCCCGCCAGGTCCAGGCCGAACGCACGCCCTGGGGCACACCGGACCTTCACGGCACCTGGTCGTTCGCGACCGTCACCCAGCTCGAGCGCCCAAAAGGTGTGACGAAGGAGTACTACACGGCCGAGGAAATCGCCGCAATCGAGAAGAAGGCCACGGCCGAGGCGACCGACGAGGCGCGTGGGGCCTCGGCGCAGGCTGACGTCGCCGGCGCGTACAACGACTTCTGGTGGGATCGCGGCACGCGCGTCTCGGGCCAACGCACGGGGCTCATTGTCGGGACGCCGGATGGACGGATGCCGCCGCTCACGCCGGCTGGCCAGAAGTTCGCCGGGTCGAAGGACGCCGCCGACATCCAGGCCCGGCGTAACGGCGACCAGCCCCCGGCCGGCCCCGAAGAGACCGATCTCTGGGACCGCTGTCTGACGCGCGGCATTCCGATCGTGCCGGGTCCGTACAACAACAACATCGAGATCTTCCAGACCGCCACGCACATCGTCATCCACCACGAGATGATCCACGACGCGCGCGTCGTCCCGATCGTCCCGGCCGGGACCAAACGGCCCGCGGTGCCCGCCGACTTCAAGCCGTGGTTCGGGGTCTCGCAGGCGAGCTGGCAGGGCGACACGCTGGTCGTCGAGACGACCAACATCAGCGACAAGCAGGAGCTGCCGTTCGCTCCGCGCATGTCGGCCGGCACGATGACGCTCACCGAGCGGTTCTCCCGCACGCCGCACGGCACACTGCGTTACGAGTTCACGGTGGACGACCCCACCATCTACACGAAGCCGTGGACAGCGGTCCTCGAGATGCCGCCGTCAGATGGGGCGGTCTTCGAGTACGCCTGCCACGAGGGCAATCACGCCATGGAAAGCATCCTGCGCGGCGCTCGACAGCGCGATCCCGGCACCTACAAACCGGTACCGGTACAAACGACGCCCTAGCCGGCGGCCTGGCGTGTACGTTCGACGCGAACACGATCCGGATCCCACGCGAAGATCAGGAGCGACGATCACCCCGCTGTGGAGACGGACGACGAAGAGCTGATGGGCGCGCTTCAGACAAGCGCGCGAATCGTCAGGTCGAGACGATCACCTTGAACATGCCGGTCGTCATGGTCTTCATGTCGAACGGCATCTTCGCGATCAGCTTCGGATCGTTCATCGCGGGGTCCGCTTGAACGAGCTTGTTGATCCGGTTGCGGTCGGCCTTCGACTTGTAGACGACGAACGCGAAGATCACGGTCTCGTCCTTCTTGAGCTTCAGGAGCTTTGAGAACGGCAGGCCCCACGGGCTATCGAGCACGTCGCCGACGCACTCGTAGTATTCCAGCGCGCCGTACTTCATCCACGCCTTCTTACCGGCCGTCGCCATCTTCTTGTAGGCCGCGAGGTTCTTCTTCCTGAGCGGGATGACGAATCCGTCGACGTACTTGGCCATGGGTCACCTCCTCTGCGTTGGCTCCAGATTATAGCAACCCACCCGCGGGTCATCGCACTCGGGCCGGGCAGTTACCACCAGTGTCCCTTCAACCTGCAGGCGATGTCGTCCTGAACCGACGAGCATCTCTGGGCGCTCCATCGCCGATCGTCACCCTACCGCGCACCCGCGTTGTGGTTCTGGGCAGCCGTTCTGGAGATCGTCCAGACCTGTTCGACACACGACTCCCCTCGAAAGAGTGTGGGAAGGCTCTCGACCTTCCGCATACCCACGCGCTCCAGCAGGCGGCCAGCCGGCACGTTCCTCTGGTCGGTCACAGCGACGACCTCCGCAACGCCTGCCTGTTCGAAGATGAATTGGATCAGCCCGCGCACGGCCTCGGTGCCGAGACCGGCCCCCTGCGCGTCGCGCGCCAGCGTGAACCCTATCTCAGCCCTCCGGTCCTCCGCGTCGATGCAGATGCCGACGTCGCCCACCAGCTCGTTGCTGGCACACATGGCGAGCCCGAGCTGAATCCAGGCTCCGCGAGGAAACAGGTCCAGCCGGCTCATCTCTTCAATAAACTGAACCACCTCGCGGTCCGGCTGCGGCTCCCAACCCTGATACCTGCCGACCGCCGGATCGTGCCGGTAGCTCTGAAATCTATCCAGGTCGGCGACTTCAAGGCGTCTCAACACGACCCGGCCAAATACGCGAGGAAGAGGCGGCAGCACGTCGAAGTCCACGACAGCTCCCCATTGTAGAGCCCGAACGCGCTGTGCCGCACCGCGCGAGCGCTCTGCAGTTCTACAATGGAGGAGTCATGGTCGGGGCCAGGACTGCCGCCTATCTCACTGCTTGCCTTGCGCTCTGTCTCGGCGCGGTTTCAGCGGCGGCGCAGGTGCCCGCCAGGCGAGACGTCGTCATCGTCGAGCGTGAACTCCCGGCGGCGCGCGGCGTCGAACGCATCGCCCGGCTCCTCGAGCTCGCGACCCTCCAAGAGGACGACCCGTCCGCGGTCATCCGCCTTGCTGACGAAGCCATCGCCCTTCTCGCCGCCTCTCCTTCGGCCTCACACGAAGTGCAGGCGCGCGACGCACGCAGCTATGCACTGCAAACCCAGAGCGCCTATCCGGAGGCGCTTGCCGAGGCGCAACGGGCGGTCGAGGCGGCCCGGCGTTCGGAGGTTCCGTCGCTCGTCGACGACGCGCAGTATCACGTCGCGCTTGCGCTGTGGCGGCAGGGGAACTACGGCACCGCGCTTGCCACCGCCGAGGGCGTCCGGGCCCATCAACAGGAGCGCGGCAACTCCCTGGCGCTCTCCAATACCCTGCGGCTGATCGGCGGGATCCAGCAGTCGCTCGGCGATCTCGACAGCGCGCTCGCCAGCCAGCTCGCGTCGCTGCAGGTGAGCGAGGCCGTCGCTGACCAGCGGGCCATTGGCCGCTCGCACAACAACATCGGCGTCATCTACTGGGATTTGCAGCGCTACGACGATGCCCTGGCCGCCCTGCGCCGCGCGCTGGCGATTCACGAACGCGTCGGCTCGCAGGTGAATCTGGCCAACGCGGTCGGCAACATCGGCCTCGTGCTGGTCGAGACGCACCGCTCGCGAGAAGCGCTGCCGTACCTGGAGCGGGTGCTCGGCATGGATCGGGCGGCGGGCAACCGCTACGGGGAAGCCAAGAGCCTGAACAACCTGGGTGGAGCCTACAGCGACCTGAACGACCCGGAGCGTGCCCGGCAATACCATCAGCAGTCGCTGGCACTACGAGAGGAGATCGGCGACCAGGAAGGGGTCGTGCGCTCCCGCGGCGCGCTGGCGGAGCTTGCGCTGTCGCAGGGAGACCCACGAACCGCGATCGATCTGCTCCAGCAGTCGATTGCCCAGGCCGAGCGCATCGGCGACCGCATCGATCAAGCGGAGTATCTCGAGGTCCTTGCCCGCGCCCAGGAGGCGATGGGCGACTTTGCAGGCGCATACCGATCCTTCCGCCAGTACCACGAACTCGAAGTGGCTCTCGCCGACAGCCGGTTGCAGCGCCACACGGAAGATCTGGAGGCCCGCTACCGTGTGCGGGAACAGGAACGCGAGCTGGTGTCGGCCGAGCGATTGGCAGACGGTCGCCGTCGGCTGCTCGCATGGTCGATGTCGGGAAGCGTGCTGCTGTCCGGCTCACTGCTGTTGCTGGGTGTCCTCTATCGGCAGCGTGGACGCGCACAGCAGGCCCTGGCAGAATCGGAACAGCGTTACCGCTCTCTCTTCCACAATTCGGCGATCCCGACGTTTCTTCTCGATCTTGACCAGCGCACGATCCTCGACCGCAATCAGGGCGCGCGTTCGGTATGCAGCGGCCCGAGCGACGGACCGGCGACGTTCGACGCCGTGGAGCCCGAGTGGGTTCGCCACTCCTTCACGAGACTCGCCGAGGTGGCGTCGAGCGATCGCGTCGAACTTGAGGAGTCGTGGACCGAGCCGTCCGGGCGCGTCCGGTGGTTCGAGCTGCGAGGCACCCTGGTGCCGCTCGGCGGGCCGGCGCGCTGGCTGACGACCGTGCGGGACACCACCGAACACCACGAAGCGGAAGCCGCACTCCAACGCGAGGACAAGATGCGGTCGCTCGGCCTGTTGGCCGGCGGCATCGCCCACGACTTCAACAATGCGCTCACCGCGATCATCGGCCACGTGGAGCTGGCACGCGACGCCGATCCGGCAGAGCGGGCGGACCTGCTCGCGGGAGCGGAGCGGGCCGCGCGGGCGGCGACCCGCATCACCGGTCAGCTCCTGGTATTTGCCAAAGGCGGGCAGCCGGTGCGCCGAAGCACCGACCTGCGCCGGCTTCTGCCCGATGCCATCGCGCTGGCCAGTGCCGGATCTTCCATGCGCATCGAAGTTGAAGACACCGACGGCCTGTGGCCCGTTGATGTTGACGGCGGGCAGTTCAGCCAGGTGGTCAGCAACCTGATCATCAACGCGCAGCA
>CADEDC010000140.1 GCA_902825985.1 uncultured Acidobacteriota bacterium
CACGTCGAGGCCGGTGACGTCGGCCATCAGCATGTCCATGCACACCGACCCGACGACCGGCGCGCGACGTCCGCGGACCAGGACGGCGCCGCGGCCGGCCAGCCGCAGGTCGACCCCGTCGGCATAGCCGGCCGGCACGATGGCGAGCGTCGTCGGTCGGTCGGCGACGAAACGGGCGCCGTAGCCAGTGGACTCGCCGGTGCGCATGCCCTTGACGGCGACCACGCGGCTGCGCAACGTCATCACCGGCGCCAGCGACAGCGTCGACGCCAGCGGCGGCGGTACGATGCCGTAGAGCAGCAGGCCGGGGCGAACGAGATCGTACCAGACGCGGGCGTCGCGGAGGAAGGCGGCCGAGTTCGCGGCGTGGCGCAGGCGCGGCGTCGCGCCGAGCGCCGCGAGCTGGTGCAGGGCCGCCGCGAAGCGCCGCCGCTGCTGCTCGAACAGCGGCGAGCCCGGTTCGTCGGCCGTCGCGAAGTGCGTGTAGACGGCGTCGAGCTCGAGATTCGGGCTGGCCAGCAACTCCGGCAGCGTCCGCCGCAGGTTGTCGAAGCGGAATCCGAGCCGGTTCATGCCGGTGTCGATCTTGAGGTGGTAACGGATGCGCTGCCGGTACCTGGCGGCCGCCGCCTGCACCGCCTTCGCGGCCCCCGGCGTCGAGATCGTCGGCGTCAACCGGCCGTCGAAGATGCCGTCGAGGTCGCTGACGCTCAGGGCCCCGAACACGAGAATGTCGGCACGCACGCCGGCGGCGCGCAGCGCCGTCGCCTCCTCGATGTCGGCGCAGGCCAGCAGGCTGGCGCCGGCATGCTCCAGCGCCCGTGCGACCTGCGTCGCACCGTGGCCGTAGGCGTTTGCCTTGACCACCGCGATCACACCGGGCGTCGTGCCGGCGGGCGACGGTTCGCGGGCCAGCGACTCGACGAGGCTGCGGTAGTTGGCGGTGAGGGCGGTGAGGTCGACGCGGGCGACGGTCGGACGTACCATCAACGGATCCGCTGCCGTCTCAGTTGCCGCCGCCGGCGCCGACGGCCAGGTTCTCGAAGCGGGTGAACTCGCGGAGGAACGCGAGCTTGACGACGCCGACCGGTCCGTTGCGCTGCTTGCCGACGATGATTTCGGCGACCCCGGTCTGCTCGTTGGGCGGCGCCCCCTTGTCGCCGTACATGTCCTCGCGATAGATGAACATGACGACGTCGGCGTCCTGCTCGAGGGCGCCCGACTCGCGGAGGTCGGAGAGCTGCGGCCGGTGATCCGAACGCGATTCGCTGGCCCGACTGAGCTGCGACAGCACGACGATCGGCACGTGCAGCTCCTTGGCCAGCCCTTTCAGCGAGCGCGAGATCGACGCGAGCTCGAGCGAGCGATTCTCGAAGCGGCCACGACCCTGCATCAGCTGCACGTAGTCGATGATGACGAGGTGCAGGCCGTGCTCGGAGGCCAGCCGCCGGCATTTCGCGCGCATCTCGAGCACGCCGATGGACGGCGTGTCGTCGATGAAGATCTTGGCTTCGCTGAGCGTTCCAATCGCCGTCGCCAGACGGCCCCAGTCCTTCTCGCCGAGAAAGCCGCCGCGCATCCGCTGCGCGTCGATGCGCGCCTCCGACGTCAGCAGGCGCAGGAACAGCTGCTCCTTCGACATCTCGAGGCTGAACACGCCGACCGTCATGTCGGTCCTGGTGCCGACGTGCTGTGCCATGTTCATCACCAGGCTCGTCTTGCCCATCGACGGCCGCGCCGCGACGATGACGAGGTCCGAGGGCTGCAGCCCCGAGGTCATCTCGTCGAGGTCGGTGAAGCCGGTCGGAACACCGGTGACGATCTCCTTGCGGGCGTGCAGCTTTTCGATGGTGTCGAGGCTGCCCTGCGCGAGGTCGCGCAGCGACGTGAAACCGTCGCGTATCTTGCCGTCGGCAATCGCGAAAATCGCGTGCTCGGCCTGGTCGAGGATGACGTCGGCCTCCTCCTCGGCCTGATAGGCATTGCTCAGGATCTTGTTGGCCGAGAAGATCAGGCTGCGGAGCGTCGCCTTCTCCTTGATGATTCGCGCGTAGTGCTCGATGTTGGTCGAACGCGGCACGCCATCGACCAGCGCCGCGATGTACGCCGGCCCGCCCACCGCATCGACTTCGCCGGATCGCTGCAGTTCGTCCTTGAGCGTGACGAGGTCGATGGCGTCGCCGCGTTCCGCGAGCTTCACCATCTTCTCGAAGATGCGGCGATGCGCGTCGCGGAAGAAGTCGTCCGCGTCGATCACCTCCGCGGCGAGGTTGAACGCTTCGTTGTGCAGCAGGATGGCGCCGAGCACCGAGCGTTCGGCTTCCAGATTGTGCGGCAGCGTGCGTTCGGAGACGGCGGATTCGGCCATGGCAGGTGGGAGGAAAAAGTGTAGCCGAAATGAAAAAGGCCGGAGGGAAATTCTCCGGCCTTTCTCGCGTGTGCGGTGTGCGGCGTTCCGTCGATCGCCCGAGTGCCGGGGCGTGCAGCGGTTCCCCGCGAGCGGCGCGCCTACTCGGCGGCCGGTGCGGCCGGCGCCGGCGTCACGGCGCGTGCGCCTTCGGCGACGACGCGTACCTTCACGGTCGGTGTGACGTCCCGGAACAGCTTCACCGGCACGTCGAATTCGCCCAGCCGCTTGATTGCCTCGTCGAGTTGCAGCTTGCGGCGATCGATCTCGAAGCCCTTGGCGGCGAGCGCGTCAGCGATGTCGGCGCTCGTCACCGAGCCGTAGAGCGCCTCGGTTTCACCGACGCGCCGCGCAATGACGACGTCGACAGCGGCGAGGCGGTCGGCGACGCGCTGCGCCGCAGCCCGATCCTCGGCTTCCTTGGCGTCGAACTTGGCGCGCTCGCGCTCGACGTGCCGCTTGTTGCCGTCGGTGGCCAGCAGGGCCAGCTTGCGGGGCAGCAGGTAGTTGCGCGCATATCCGTCGGCGACCTTGACGATCTCGCCGCGGCGCCCGAGGTTGTCCACATGCTCACGAAGAATGACTTCCATTTCGTCCTCTCGAGATTCAGGTTTCAGATGTCAGGGTGGCGACCGGACGCCGCACGCTCGCGCCGCGCCATCCGGTCCACCGCCGGCTCTGCCAACCCGAGATCAGTCCGTCACGTAGGGAATCAGCGCAATCTGACGGGCGCGCTTGATCGCCGTCTGCAGCTTCCGCTGGTGCATCGCACAGGTGCCCGAGATGCGCCGCGGCAGAATCTTGCCGCGCTCCGGCACGAAGGCACCGAGGAGCTTCACATCCTTGTAGTTGATGTCATCGATCTTGTCTGCGCAGAACTTGCAGACCTTCCGCCGACGGAACATCGGCCGACGCTGCCCCTGCTGCTTGTCGCCCGCCTTCTTGTCGCCACGGCCGCGGCCGCCTGAACTTCGCTGTCCCATCGCCATGGTCAGACCTCCATCCCGTCAAAACGATCGTCATCCGCGTCGTCGTTGTCGCCGCCGCGTCCCTCGCCCGGCTGCCGCACCGGCGGAAGGCCGCGCTTCACCCGGCGCCGTTCGGATTCGGATTGCCGCTTGGTCCGCGTCCGCTCGACGACCTTCTTCTCCTCGTCGACGCGCACCACCATGTGGCGGATGACCTGGTCCATCACCTTGAGCCGTCGATCGAGCTCCTTCATGAGCTCGCCGCTGCCGTTGATCACTTCGAGGACGTAGACGCCCTCCTTGAAGTGGCCGATCTCGTAGGCCAGCTTGCGGCGGCCCCAGTTCTCGGTCCGCTCCACCTGCCCCTGCAGGCGCGCCACGACGGCTTCGATCTGCTTGTGCAGTTCGCCGGCCTGCTCCTCGGTGGTGTCGGGCGGCAGGACGTATATCAACTCGTACTGTCTGACGATCATTACTGCTCCTTCTGGACACGGCGCCGTACCGGCGCCGCGGCCACCCTCAGGTGGCAAGGGATCAATTGAATCGGTTCATCATCACGTCAATCCCGTCCGTGATGAAGGTTGCGGCCGCGTCGGCGGCCCGTGATGTCATCGCCGCGACGTCAGCCGCCTCGTCGCCGTCGAACTTCGACAGGACGTGGTCGGCGAGATCCCGACGGGCGTCGCCGCGGCCCACCCCGACGCGCAGGCGGGCGAAGTCGGGGCCGACGTGGGCTTCGATCGACCTGAGGCCGTTGTGCCCGCCGGACGAGCCGCGCGGCCGCGCGCGGAGCTGGGCCAGCGGCAACTGCACTTCGTCGACGACGACGAGAAGATCCGCCGGGTCGACCTTGAAGTAACGGAGCAGACCACCGACCGCCTCGCCGCTGCGGTTCATGAAGGTCAGCGGCTTGGCCAGCAGCACCGGGTCGCCGGTGCCCGTCGGCCGCACCCTGGCCACCAGCGCCTCGACCGGCGACGACTCGAAATCGACCGCGGCGCGGCGGGCCAGCTCCTCGACGACCGCGAACCCGATGTTGTGCCGGGTCCCGCGATACTTCGGTCCCGGATTCCCGAGACCGACGACGATCCTCACTTCTTCTTCTCGGCGCCTTCCTCTTCCTTCTTGCCCTTCTTGATGACTTCCGGCTCCGGCCCGCCCGGCGCGGCCGCCGTTTCGGTCGCCGCCGCCGATTCCTCCGCCTTGGCGAGGATGATGTGGACCAGCATCGTCTCGACGTCGGTCAGCGGCGTCCACTTCGGGTTGGTGGCGACGTCGCGCAGCCGGATCCCCTGGTTGACCAGCAGCTCGGTGACGTCGACCTCGACGTGGTCCGGGATGTCGCCCGGCAGGCACTCGACCTCGATCTCGCGGCGCACGAACTCGAGGATGCCGCC
>CADEDC010000141.1 GCA_902825985.1 uncultured Acidobacteriota bacterium
AGTGGTGAGCCGGGTGGGAATCGAACCCACAACCCGCAGATTAAGAGTCTGCTGCTCTGCCAATTGAGCTACCGGCCCGCGAGGTGTGCGGAGGATGGCACTGTCGAAGCGGCATCACCGCCCCGACACAAAACCCGATATTAGCACAACAGCGCAGGCCCAGGCACGCGAGCCGCGCAGGCGCGCCGTTTGGTTGCGCCCGCACCGCCGCCGGCAAGTTTCACCCCCGCACTTCTACCCTTCCGAGCCGCCGCCTTGCGTACCCTTCAGAGCCGCCGCCTTGCGCCGCTATCCTTCACGGGACTCGTGGGACGGGTGGACAGGAGCCTGAGATTTCGCGAATCGATACGATGTCGAAACTCGGCCTCGGCGTGCCGGCCGTGACCCGCCCGGTCACGCCGGCCCGCTTCTGATTCAACGACCGCAGGGGCGCAGGGTCCGTCGTCTTCACGGTGTAGATGATGCCCGCCGCGTCCTCATCGTCGATGTCCCCGGCGATCACCTTGATGTCGGTCAACACGAACGCCTGGGCCGTGGCCACCGAGACGACCGGCGCCGTCGCTGTCAGCGCCGATTCGGGGAACACGCAGCCTTCGATGTGCACGACAGCCGTAGCGGGCTGCGACCCACCCGACTCCTGGACGCCTGCCGCAACCCGAGCGGTGAGACCGGCGCCCAGCAGAGCGCCGATGAGACAGGGCACGAGCAGACTCTTGAGCATGGACCGTCCTCCTTGCAAGAAGCAGTGACAGGTCCGGGCACGGGCCGGCGTGGAGTTGCTGATATGTCGGGTGGCGCCAGGAAATGGCCGGGTCAGAGCCGGACGGGCGGGAGCAGTGAGGGTGACGCCGAACGGCAGCGCCGGCGTCACCCGTGCTCAGCGGTCCATCGATTCGACCGTTTCAGGCGGCCGATCGGAACCGACTCGACGTCGCTAATTGCCGGCGCGGACGAAACCCTTCATCTGCAGGTTGAAGAAGGTCGTCATCGCCCAGAGGTCCACCTGGACGTCTGGATTGATGTCCTTCGCTTCGAGCTTCCGGCCGACCACCGCCTGCCCGCAGGCGCGGAATTCGACGCCAGCCTTCTTCAGCGCGGCGATCAGCGGGACGTTCGGATTGTCCTTGCCGTGCTTCGCCTTGAACGCCTCGTTCGTCATGATGATGTCGAAGTCGGGACTGCGCTGGTGGAACATCACGATGAGGTGACGCTTCTCTTTCGGGACGCCCCACTTGGCGAGAGTGTTGACGTAGCGCGCCAGCGTCTCGAGCCCAGGGTTGACCGCGGCGGTCATGTCCTTCGCCCCCTGGCCGATACCCCACGCGATCTTGTAGTCCAACTTGGGGTCGGGCAGTTCGTGCGCGTTGGGCACTTCTCGCGCGACCGGATACCCGGGCACCGCGAGCGCATCGTCAGCCGCAGCCGTGGCAGCCGCCGGCGTCGCGGCCGCTGCGGCAGCCGCATGGGCGGGCGATGGAACGGCAAACGAGAACACGAGGGTGGCGAGAACGGGGGTGAGCAGCACTGTCGCTTTCATGAATCCTCCTGAGACCCAGACGATACACCCGACCTGCCGGCTCAGTCAGCACATTTGCAGCAAGCGGCGCCCGGTGCCGCGAACCCGCTCCCGACACCGCCGACGCGCAGTCGACGCCGGCCGGGACACCGCATGGCCGGAGGTACACTACCGATCTCATGGCGAAGCGACACACCCAAGCGCCCTCCCGCGCCAGCGCCCCGGCGACGCGCGCCGGAAACAGTATCGCACTCCCGACAATCGTCCGCCGGACCTCCGCCATCTCGGGCTGGGGTGTCTACGCGTCCGAGCCGATCGAGGAGGACACGCGTATCGTCGAGTACAAAGGCGAGCTCATTTCGCAGCCGGAGGCATGGCGGCGCGAGCAGCGCTACCTGCCGCGCCAGCGCATCTGGATCTTCACGATCAACGGCCGGTGGGCGCGCGATGCGGCGCGCGGCGGCAACGTCGCCCGCTACGTCAACCATGCGTGCCGGCCGAACTGCTACTCCGACGTCATCGGCCATACCATCTGGATCATCGCGGCGCGGCGGATTCGCGCGGGGGAAGAGCTCACCTACGACTACAACACGGACGGTATCGCCGGCATCCGTTGCCTGTGCCGTCCCGGCTGCCGGCGCATCCTCTGAGCCGCCACCCGGACGCGTGAGGCCGCCACCCTGAACGCGGCTGCGGCTCAGCCGCGCAACCTGTGGACACGCCGTCTCGGCTCGGCACAGCCATTGCTGAAATGTCGGCTCGTGCCTATCGCAAGAATGCGGGCCGGGTGGGTGGCAACCGCAGCGTTGATGATGTGCGGTCTGTTTCCACGGACAGTGGCGGCATCTGACTACATGTACTTCCCTGCGGTGCACGATGTCCGCTCGGTCTTGCTCGCCCGCATCCGGGCGGAGACCGTCCGCATCGACGTGGCGGCCTGGTACCTCACGGAACACGCCATCAGTCTGGCGCTGGCCGAACGCTTCAGTCAGGGCGTTCAGGTCCGTGTCATCGGCGACCGCGTGGCGATCTTCGAATCGGATCCCCTGACGCGGCGCGAGTTCTACTGGCTCGCGAGCCAGGGGATTCCGATCCGGCTGCGCTACGAACCGCTCGATCGACCTGAGCCGGCGCACTGGAAGGCGATGATCTTCGCCGCACAGGGGATGGTGACGTTCGGTTCGGCGAACTACACGCCGTTTGAGCTCGCGCCGATCTCAGCCACGAACTACAAGGACGAGACGGTTTTGTTCACGGACGACCCGGCCCTCGCGAACGCCTTCCGAACCCGCTTCGACCGGATGTGGAACGACACCACCGCCGAACCCGGGAGCATCGTCGCCGCGCCGCCGTACCTGAAGAACTGGGACGACGCCTGCCTGCTCGAGCCGGTGTGCACCGACTACCGCGTGCTGTATCCGCAGCCGAGGGTCATGGCCATCAACCTGGCACGCCTCGAACCCGACCACCCCTCGCCGCCGGAACTCGTCTGGGGACAGGGGCCGGAGTTCAACCAGCGCCTCGTCGCCGAGATTGCGCGCGAGACGGTGCGTGTCGATCTCGTGACCTATCGCCTCACCACCAGCGACATCACCGACGCGCTGATTGCCAAGGCCCGACAGGGCGTGCCGGTCCGCGTCATCATCGAACCCGAGCAGTACACGAGCCGCGTGTGGCCCGAATACTGGTTGACGCACGCGAACATCGATCGCTTGTGGGCGGCCGGCATCCCGATCCGCCAGCGCGCCCATCAGGGGCTGACGCACATGAAGATGCTCGTGACCTCGAACGTCGCGACCAACGCGTCGTCGAACTTCAGTACGAACTGGCAGCGCGATCACAACCTGTTCGTCGCGGCCGCGACGAAGCCATCCGTGCATCTGGCGATGCGGCAGCGCTTCGAGACCATGTGGACCGATACCATCGGCTTCGCCCCGTTCACGCCGGGCCCTCCCGATGCGCCGGTCCTCCGATCGCCAGTCGGTGAGGCGGCACCGCTGCTGCGCGACGCCCCACTCACCTGGGCGCGCACGCCGTTCGCCACGAGCTACGACGTCTACCTGGGAACGTCACCGTCGAATCTGGTCTACGTCGCCAGCGTGCCGGCGCAACTGACGCTGGACCCACCGGCGACCTACACCTGGACGCCGCCGTATCTGCAGAGCCGGACGCGCTACTACTGGCAAGTCCCGGCGCGCACCCTCGTCAATCAGACAACGTCCAGCGCCGTAACCAGCTTCGTCACCGCGCTGTGGCAACGATCCGGCGACTTCAATGGCGACGGTCAGTCGGACATGACGGTCTTCCGACCGGAAACCGGCACCTGGTACTTCCGGAATGCCGGTCCGCTCGGTGGCGCCAGCAACTTCGCCTGGGGAGTGGCGGGCGACGTTCCGGTGGCGGCTGACTACGATGGCGACGGCAAGTCCGATGTTGCCGTCTATCGACCTGCGGCCGGCGCCTGGATGCTGCTGCTGTCGAACTCGGGCCGGATGGTCGGCGTGCACTGGGGCCTCCCCACCGATCGGCCCGTGCCAGCCGACTACGACGGCGACCGCCTCGCCGACATCGCCGTCTACCGGCCGTCGAACGGGACGTGGTATCTCCTCCTGTCGTCCACGGGCGCCGCCCGCGCCATCACCTGGGGCGACCCGGCCGACATGCCGATCCCGGGCGACTACGATGGTGACGGCCGCGCCGACATCGCGGTCTACCGTCCCTCCGAGGCTCGTTGGTACATCTGGGGCTCGCTCGACGGTCTCACGTCGTACGTGACCTGGGGCGCCCCGAACGACGTACCGGTGCCGGCCGACTATGACGGCGACGGACGGACCGACATCGCCGTGTTCCGCCCGAATGGCGAATGGCACATCCGGCGGAGCAGCCAACCGCCGACCGCCGTCACCTGGGGCCTGTCGACCGACGTGCCGGTTCCCGCCGACTACGACGGCGACAGCCGGGACGACGTGGCGGTGTATCGGCCATCCGAGGGCCGGTGGTACGTGTGGTCATCCCTGACCGGGACGGGCAGCTTCGTGCAATGGGGGCTGTCGAGCGACGTCCCGGTGCTGCAGGCGCCCTGACCGTCCCGGCCGGCGGTCCATTCTTCGTGATACGCTATTCAGGTTCCGACGGCGCTGGGTGGCGTCATCGGACCCGGCCAGTCCCCTCTTCATGCGCCCATAGCTCAGCTGGATAGAGCGTTGGCCTCCGGAGCCAAAGGTCGCAGGTTCGAATCCTGC
>CADEDC010000142.1 GCA_902825985.1 uncultured Acidobacteriota bacterium
GGCGCTGCGTGTTCTGGACGTCGACGACCGGGGCGGCGCCGGTGACGGTCACCGATTCCTCGAGCGCGCCGACGCGCATCTCGGCGTTCACCGTCGCGGTGAAGTTGGCCGGCAGCTCCAGCGCCTCCTGCTTGTAGGTGTTGAAGCCGGCCAGCGTGAAGGTGACGCTGTAGGTGCCCGGGCGGAGATCGATGATCGTGTAGCGACCCTGGTCGTCGCTGATCGCGGAACGGACCTTCTCGATGAGAACGGGGCTGGCGACTTCGACGGTGACGCCTGGCATGACGGCGCCGCTCGTGTCCCGGACCAGGCCGCTGATCGCGCTCTGCGCGAACGCCGTGGTCGGAGCCAGGAGCAGCAGAAGGGCCAGGGCGATCCGGTGAACGGACGGTTGAACCATGGACGGCCTCCTGAAGAAGAAAAAAACCGGAATCGGCTGCATTGCGACGGCGACCATAACATGCGATTCCTGGGCGATATACGAGGATCGTTATGAAAAATTTAGCTGTGGTAGCAAGCATCTCCAAAGAACTGTAGCGAGCACCATGTGACTGGCTCGCGACCCGGGTCCCGTCGCATGCGGCCTGCCCGAAAGCAGGTACGCGTCGCGGATGAGATCGGCTCGGCGTGAGGATCCAGGTGTGACGATCGGAATGGAGCGATGAGCAGGAGGCTGCGGTGTGGCGGCGGGATGCGTGGGCTGACGCGCGGCGTCAGCCCACGTCGGGACTAGAACTTCAACTGGGCCGCCAACCGCAGCGTCCTCGGATTCAGGATGTCGAGCGGCGTGCCGAACGCGGCGTTGTTGGCCGGGTTGAACGTGATGTTCTGGCTCTTGATGTACGCCGAGTTCGTGATGTTGAAGAGGTCGAACTGCCCCGAGAGCTGATACCGCCCAAACCGGAACAGCTTGCGGACGCCCATGTCCAGCTGATTCTGGCGCGCATAGAACTGCTGGCCGGGTGCGACGAGATCGACCACGTACTGGGGCAGCGTCAGGCCGGGTGCCACCAGCTCGCCGGGCCGGCACGGCCCGACGCAATCGGCGGTGTACCGCGTCGTCCGCCCGATGTTCCAGCGCGTGAAGAGCGGAGCGCCGTTGTAGCTCTGGAACGCGAAGTTGGTCTGCACTCCCCACCACGGCAGCGTGTACGAGCCGGCGAACTTCAGCTCGTGCAGGAAGGGCATATCGAGCTGGCTCTGATCGCAGAAGTGGAAGTCGGGCTGCGGGTTGTTGTTGGCGGAAATGAGAGCGGTCCCGCCGTAGCGCGCCTGGTTGCTCTCGATCGCATCGCAGCGCACGTCGACGATGCGGTCGATGGTCCAGCCGCCGAAGAACGTCGCCCCCCTCACCCGGGCATTGAACCCGATCTGGACGCCGTTGTAGATGCGCCGGCGCAGGTCGGAGTCGGTGGAGTTGACGTCCACCCGGGTCACCAACGGCTGCTTGGCCGGATCCAGGTTGTAGATCGGAATCACCGTGCCGTCGAGCGGGCTCACCACATTGATGATGCTGTAGTCGGCATTGGAGAACTGGGTGTTCCGCGACACGCGCTGATCGTGCGTCGTCCGACGGTAGTACCCGAGGTTCACCGAGAGACCGCGAACGACTTCGTGTTGCACCTGGGTCGTGTACTCGATGTCGTACTCGCGCTGGATGTCGGGATCGGGGCTGATGTTGAAGACCGGCAGGCCGAAGTTGGCATTGTTGCTCGGTCCGATTTCGTTGTCCTGCGCGACATTGTCGCCGTTGAGATCGCGCCAGGTGCGCGTGTCGCTTTGGGTCTGGAGCGGGTTGTAGCGTTCCGGAAACCCGAGCGCCTGGCCGGCCATGTAGCGGCCGACGGTGGCCTTGAGCGCGGTCCGCGCATTACCGAACAGATCGTAGGACACGCCGAGTCGCGGCGCGACGTCCCGCCAGTTCGGCAGGTCCTTCACCTCGTCGAACGTGCGGGTTGGCGCGAACCGGCCGGCAGTGGCCACCTGCTGCTTGAGCCGCCCGTTGAACGATTCGAGGCGGACGCCGGCGTTGACCGTCATGCGCCTGAGCGTCCACGCATCCTGCGCGTAGATCCCGAGATCGCGATTCAGGAACTCGTTCGCGCGGATGGGCGTGTTGTAGACGCGCACCTGCTCTGGGACACCGTTGCGATAGATCTGTACGAGGTCACCGTTGATGTCGGCCTCGCGCACGTAGTCCCCGAAGCCCCACTGGAAGCCAGCCTTGAACGCGTGGCTGCCGGTCACGTACGACAGCGCCGTCGTGATGTTGTTCGCCTTGGGATCGGTGCCGGTGGCCGGGGTGCGACGGCCATCCCACACCCGCAGGGTGGCCAGGTCTTCCTTGCCGATCGTCGTGAACCAGGCCGGCGTGCCGCGTTCCTGTTGAATGCCCGGCTGATAGCGGGCGGTGAAGTACTCGACGTTGGTCGAGTAGCCGGCCTCGAACAGCAGCCGGTTGCTGAACGCCGAGGACCACTTCGCCTGGCCGGTGTAGTACAGCGCGTTCTCCACGTTGCGGCGGCCCGACGCCGTCGACCACTCGGGAATCCAGCCGGCCACCGCCTCGTGCTCCTTGAACTTGGGGTAGCGGTCGTGGACCACGCTCAGCTTGTGCTTCTGGCTGAGCTGCCACGTCATGCGGAGCATCTGGTTCTGGACGGCCTGCTCTTCACCACGCGGATCCGGGCTGTTGGTGGCCGAGTAGCTGGCCGCGATGATCGCGTTGGAGGAGATGCGACGCCAGCTGGCAAAGAACCACAGTTTGTCCCTCACCACCGGGCCGCCGAGACCGAAGTTGATGTCGGCGATGTGCGCCACGCGGCTGCCCTGCGTCAGGCCGAGGCCGGTCGTCCGCAACCGATCGTTGACGTTGTCCGATTGCCACGATCCGTCGGTGCCGCCGACGAACGCCTGACCGCTGAAGACGTTGCCGCCATCCTTCGGAATCAGGTTGATGCGAACGCCGCCGCCCGAGACTTCGGCGCCGATGCCGCTGGTCTGGTAGCTGATCTCGGCCTGTGCCGCGTCGCTGTAGTACGCCTGCACCTGCCCGTCCGACATGAGGCTGTTCATCTTGAGACCGTCCATCTGCACGGTCACGTCGGTTTGTCGAGAGCCGTTCACGGTCATGTAGATCTGTTCGACCTGCTGGTTGCCGCCGACGTCGGTGTTGCTCATGCGAACACCCGGCATCAGTGCGGCGAGGCCCGAGTAGTTGCGGGCGCTCGGCACGGCATCGAGAATCTCGCGGCTCAGCACTTGCGACCGCTGCACGTTCTGGACGTCGACGACCGGGGCGGCGCCGGTGACGGTCACCGACTCCTCGAGCGCGCCGACGCGCATCTCGGCGTTAACCGTCGCGGTGAAGTTGGCCGGCAGCTCGAGCGCCTCCTGTTTGTAGGTGTTGAAGCCGCCCAGCGTGAAGGTGACCGAATAGGTGCCCGGGCGGAGATCGATGATCGTGTAGCGACCCTGGTCGTCGCTGATTGCCGAACGGACCTTCTCGATGAGGACGGGGCTGGCGACTTCGACGGTGACGCCTGGCATGACGGCGCCGCTCGTGTCCCGGACCAGGCCGCTGATCGCGCTCTGCGCGAACGCCGTGGTCGGAGCCAGAAGCAGCAGAAGGGCCAGGGCGATCCGGTGAACGGACAGCTGAACCATGGACGGCCTCCTGAAGCACGACACCCAGCAACTGGGTGTGTGACGCCGGGAACGTATCACGGCCATTCCCGCCAGCGGACCAGCTCTTTGCAGAATCCCGAGGCGCGTGGACGGAACTTCAAGAAGTCGTATCGACCCCAAACGGACGAAGGGCCCGTCCAGCTCTGCTGAACGGGCCCTTCCAGTGATGTCGCCGACGCGCGAGTAGTGCCGGAGTGACGTCGCCGTCAGTCCGGTCGGAACCGCCTAGAACTTGAGCTGCGCCGCCAACCGCATCGTGCGCGGCTGGAGGATGTCGAGCGGCTGTCCGAACGTGTTGAAGGCCGCTCCGGGCGCCTGCACGGCATACGTGATGTTCTGGCTCTTCACGTAGGACGAGTTGACGATGTTGAAGAAGTCGACCTGACCGGACAGGGAGTACTTGCCGATCCGGAAGATCTTGCGGAAGCCCATGTCGAGCTGGTTCTGCCGCTCGTAGAAGGCCTGACCAGGAGCCACGAGATCCACCGTGTAGGTCGCGAGTGTCATGTTCGGGACCACCAGTTCGCCCGGCCGGCACGGCCCGACGCAGTTGGCGGCGTAGCGGGTGGTGCGACCGATGTTCCAGCGGGTGAACAGCGGCGCGCCGTTGTAGCTCTGGAGCGCGATGTTGGTCTGGATGCCGTACCAGGGCAGCGTGTACGAACCTGCGACCTTGAACTCGTGCAGGAACGGCATGTCGAGCTGGCTCTGGTCGCACCAGTGGAAGTCCGGCTGCGGCTGGT
>CADEDC010000143.1 GCA_902825985.1 uncultured Acidobacteriota bacterium
CTGCTGCACATCAAGCCGACGACGCTGAACGAGATGATCAAGCGTTACGACATCCGGCCGCGGCGCAAGCGGCAGTCGCCGGACGGCGACGGGGCGTAGCGTCTAGCGGCCGTTGCGGACCCGGTTGAAGGTCTGCTCGTACTTGGCCAGGACGACGTCCCAGCGATAGTTGCGCTTCACGTAGTCGCGGCCGTTCCGTCCCAGCGTGTCGCGCAGCCGGGCGTCCTTGACGAGCAGCCGCAGGCACTCGACGAACTCATCGCGGTCCGCGTACCACAGGCCGGCGTTGCTGTTGACGCAATGCTCGACGAGCACCGCGCTGCGGGCGTTGGCCAGCACCGGGGTGCCGACCGACATCGCCTCGAGAGCGAGCAGTGACAGGCTCTCGTACGGCGACGGGCAGACGACGACCGTCGCCGCCTCGAGCGCCTGCACCCGTTCACGCTCCGACAGCATCCCGGCGAAGCGGACGTAGGGCTCTTCCGGCAGCGGCATCATCTTGGCGCCCATGAGCGCCAGCGTGCCCTCGCCCCCCCACTTCACGTATTCGCCGAAGTAGTTCAGCAGTTCCTCGCATCCCTTGCCCGGATCGATGCGCCCGCCGTACAGCACGATCGGGCCGTGGAGCCGGTGCCGTCGCCGGAACACCGAGCCGCGACTCGTGAGATGCGACGGAAGATCCGGAACTGCGGCGTCGTCGTCGCCGGCGAGGGCGTTCTGGCTGGCGTTCGCGGCGAGGGCGACACCCTCGTCGTCCGCCGCGGCCGGCATCCTGGGGTAGCGCTGCTGCGGCGGCAGGTCGACGCCGACGCCGAGCACGTCTTCGAGCAGCGGTCGTTCGGAGAACTGCTCCTGCACGAACGCGCGCTCGCTGTTGGTGAGATAGCAGATGGCCGCCGGCCGGCTGAAGACCTCCTTGAAGATCTCCAGCCTGATGGCGGGCTCGTCGTGCGCGGTCGACACCAGGATGCTCTTCCCCGGATTCACCTCGAGACCCATCACCGTCGGTGCATAGAGATAGGTGAAGAACATCAAGACGTCGTAGTGCTGCTGGTGCTTCCGCAGGTGCTCGACGAGGGCCGGGCACCACGGCCCCTGCTGCTTCAGCCACTCGATCTCATCGGTCCGCGTGTGCGGATTGTTGTAGATCCAGTCGGAGTAGCGGTTGAACGCCTGCTGATCGCGGGTCCGGGCACTGGCGAACCGTCGGACCGTGACGCCGCGGATGCGATCGGTACCTTCCGGATACTCGTCCTTCCAGGTGACTTAGTCGCGGGCGCACGTCGTCAGCACCTCGATGTCGTGGTGCTCGCACAGCCGCTCGGCGAGCAGCCGGCAGAGCTGTTCGGAGCCGCCGAGCACCTCGGCGCCGTAACGTTGGATGACGATGCCGATCTTCATGCGGAGGGGTGGCTGTCGGCCGGTGCACCGATCTGTCCGGTGCGAGGAATGAACGCGCCGCCGCTGTAGGCGACGAGCGCCGCCAGATCGCCGATGAAGCGATCGTCGCCGAAGTCCGCGAGCCGGCGGCGCTGCCCGGCGATGATCGGGCGGCGGACGCGATCGTCGAAGGCGAGCATGCCGGCGAGTTCAGCCGCCTGTTCCAGATCCTTCGGCACGAACTGCACGCCGGCACCACCGAGCGTTTCCGGCACCGCTGCCGCGCCGTAGGCCAGTACCGGCACGTCGGCCGCCATCGCCTCGAGCAGGGGAGCGCAGAAGCCCTCGTGTTCGCTCAGCGAGATGTACACGGCCGCGTGCTTGTAGTACACCGCGAGCTCTTCGTCGGACACCGGCCCGGTGAAGATGAAGCGTTCATGGAGCAGACGATAATCGGTCATCAGCGCTCGAACCATCGCATAATACCGCGGCACCACGTCGTAGCGGCCGACGAAGATGAACCGGTAGAAGGAATCGACGTAGCGTTTGTAGTGTTCGGCGAGTCGGATGTGGTCCTCGATCTTCTTGTTCGGCGCCACCCGGCCGACGAAGAGGAAGTTCACGTACTCGTCGTCCAGCAGCCGGTCGATTGCCGGCCTGGCGCCCGCCCGGGTCACCCGCGCCGTGTCGACCGCCAGCGGCAGCACGCCGGTCGGCGCGAAGCCCATCACCTCGAGCTCTTCGCGGTTGTAGTTCGACACCCCGAGCGCGAGATCCACCCGGCCGACCAGCGTGGCGAGTTCCGTCCGGGCGAGCGATGCCAGCCTGAAGAGCACCGGGTCGTAGGGCGCGAAGAACGACGCCGGCGTCACGTTGTGATACTGCAGCACGCGGCCGCCGCGCAGCCTGGCGAACGCCTCGGTCATCGGCGACGGCAGGGCGTAGTGGAAAATCGTCACGTGGCCGGCCGCGGCAGCCGGCTCGCTGAACGGCCGGACATCGCCTTTCAGTTCGTCGTCAATCGTCAGGGCATAGATGTCGGACGTGTGCCCCAGCTGGCGCAGCATGGCGCGCATGCGCCTGGCGCTGTCGCCGATGGCATCGCCGCGATGGGCGGCGGGCACCCACTGGTTGACGATCATGGCCGGCCCGCACCCGGCTCAACGAGCACCGGCGGCCTCGTCGGCGAGCGGCAGCGCCTTGTAGAGCGACGGACGATACAGGCGCAGCGCTTCCAGTTCCTCGGCCTCGTCGAACTGGGCCCAGAAGTCGAAGGCGACGCGCGCCCGGCCGCCGCGCGGCATGGTCAGCATCTCGTCGACGAAGCGGAGCAGCGTGCCGTCGAAGTCCTTGGCCCGGAGGCGCTCGACCGCGCCGTCCTGGCGGGCCAGGATGGCGTCGGTCAGCGGCGCGTCGGACAGCACGGCATCCATGAGCGCGGCGACGTACTTCGGATCCTTGTCGTCGAACAGCACGCCACCGCCGTCCATGGTCGCCGGTACCGCGGTTGCGGCATACGCCAGCACCGGAACCTGCTTGTAGAAGGCTTCGACGATCGGAACGCAGAACCCTTCGTGTTCGCTCTGGCAGAGGAACAGGTCGGCGATGTCGTAGTAGGCGACGAGTTCCTCGTCCGTCACGTGCCCGGTGAAGTGCACGTGCTCGAGATCCAGCTGTTCGACCAGATGGTTCAACGACGCCAGGTAGCGTTCGAACAGGCTGAAGATGCCGACGATGAGCAGTCGCGACCGTGGATTGACGGTCGTGTGATAGGCGTGGAACGCTCGAATCACGTCCTCGATCTTCTTGTTGGCGATCACCCGGCCGACGAAGAGGATGTTCGTCCATTCGTCGTCGAACTGGCGGGCCACGAACGGATTCGGCGTCCGCTCGAGGTGCGCGAAGTCCGGCACCACCGGCAAGACGCCGGTTCGCGGGAACCCGAGGGCTGCGAGGTCCTGGCGGTTGAACTCGGAATCCCCGAGCGCCAGCTCGCAGCGGTCGACGTAGGCCTGCAGCTCGCGGCGGCCGCGGAAGCATTGCCGCGCGAGCGTCCGATGCACGCCGACGAAGTACTCGGGCGGCGTGATGTTGTGGTAGATGAGCGACATCCGATCGGGCAGCGCATACGCCGTCCGCGATGCCTTGGAGCCGATGGAAAAATGGTGGAGCAGGATGTTGTCCGGATGGCTGGCATCGACCAGTTCGCGGTAGTCGCGGGTCAGCGGCTCGAGCCTGCGATCGGCGGTCTCGACGAAGATGTCCGACTCGTATCCGGCGGCCCGCAGAACCCGCTGGATGCCGAGGACTTCGTGGCCGATGGCATCGCCGTAGCCGAGGGTCGCCAGTACCTGATGGACTGCCGGCCGTCGTCCGCCAGGGCTCATGCGCCGCTCCGCGAACCGTTGCCGCGTGGCCGGCCGCGATGCGGACCACCGCGCCGCCCGCCGTGTCCGCCGGCTGCGGACCCCGAGCCGTGCGACGAGCGGGGACGCGGCGATGTCGGGGCGGCGGCCATGCGTACCGGCGGCGGCGTCGTCGCGGTCTCCCGGCGTGGCGTCGACACGGCGGTGGTCTCCGCCGTCAGCACGGCCCCCCCGGGGACGGTGGCGAGCACGTCGGCTGCGGCCGGCACGTCGGGACGACGGCGGGCCAGCCAGCCCGGCAGCGGTTCGAGCGTCGGTGCCGGCGCCGATCCCAGTTGCGCGATGATGTCGAGGTACTTCCGTTCGATGACCGGCCAGTCGTAGTGATCCCTGTAGTACTGCCGGCCATTCCGGCCGAGCGTGACGTTGAGCCACTTCGTCCGCTCGAGCGCCCGCAGCGTTTCGACGAACTCCTGGCGATTGTCGTAGTACAGACCGCCATTGCTGCGTACGCATTGGCCGCGCAGGACGTCGCACATGCCGTTTGCGACCACCGGCCGGCCGAGCGCCCACGCCTCGAGCGCCACCATCGACAGGCTCTCGAAGTAGGACGGCATGATCAG
>CADEDC010000144.1 GCA_902825985.1 uncultured Acidobacteriota bacterium
TTGCGCCCGGCGGCCGCCTTCGAACACGGCGTCATCCTACGCGCAGGTCAGGCGCTGGGGCAATGAACCGCGTCAAGGGGCCGGCGCGTCGTCGGCCAGCGACTTCCGTGCTTCGGATCCGGGGCGTTCGTGCTCGAGGTGGCCGCCATTTGGCGGCCAGGCAAAGTTGACGCAGCGCGACGAACGGCAGAGTTGATCGCGGGCCGTGAAGTGGCGGGACCTGCTTGGGGTAGACTGCCGGCGGGAGCCACGGTGATTCTCACTCTGGAAGTCGTTCCGGCGCGGGGAGCGGATGCCGAGATGCTCGGCCGGCAGACGTTTGGGCACCAGGGCGGCACGATCGGCCGTGATCCGAGCAGCACCTGGGTGCTGCCCGACTCGAAAGTGTCGCGTTGCCACGCACGTATCAGCTGGCACGACTCGGTCTTCTATATAGAGGACACGAGTGTCAACGGCACCTTCCTGAACTCCCGTCACGACCGCCTGGCGCGTGACCACCCGCAGCCGCTCGGAGCCGGCGATCGCTTGATCATCGGTCCCTACGCCATTTCCGTCTCCATCTCCTTGCCGGCCGCCGGCCGGCGACGCCAGCCCGTCAATGATCCGTACGGCGTTTCGCCTGCCAAGAAGCCGCTCGCCACGCCGCAGGATCTGGACAGTCCCTTTGGCGCACGGGTGAGCGAACCGTCGCGACTGCCGGTGAACGATCCGTTTCGTCCGCGCGGGCGCGATCCATTCAGCGACCCGACCGATGATTTGCTCGGCATCGAGCCGGCCGCTACGCCGGATCGATCGCTCGATCCGCTGGTGGCGCTGAAGCTCGACTCGCCCACCCCGCCGCCGCGGCCGCCGAGCGCCGAGGACCTCGAAGCCGGCGATCCGTTCGACTTTGCCTACCGGCCACCGGATATCGTCGCGGCGCCGGCCCAGGATCGTGCGGCGCAAAATCGGCCGCCGGCACCTCCCGACGCGTCGCGGTTTCCGCCCGGCTACAACCCGCTGGCCGACGAATCGCAGGTGTTTCAATTGCCCGTCGCAGCCAGGTCCCGGGCGTACTCCGAGGAAGCGTCGCACGTGCGTCCAGGCGTGCGTGGCGCGGCGCCGCCGCGGGCGCCGTCGGCCGATCTGCCGGTGGCACCGATTCCGACGCCCGCTGACGACGACCCGACCCTGGGCGAGCCAGTACCCGCGCACCGTGCCGCGGCTGCCGACGGTGCCGTACCGGCTCCGATCGTGCCGCCGCCCGAGTCGGACGTCGCATTGCCGGCCGCGCTGCCGCCACCACCGGCTGCCCCCGTCGTTCCCACCGATCCGCCGCCTGTCTCCGCCGATCTGGCCGTCGTGCTCGCGGGTGCCGGGCTTGATCCGACGCTGGCGACGCCGGACTTGGGCCGTCAACTCGGCGAAATTCTCCGGGTGGTGGTCGCCGAAGTCCGCGACTTGCTCGAATCGCGGGTCGAGGCGAAAGATGAGTTCGGCCTGCGGCGCACCCGTTTTCTGCCAGCGGAGAACAATCCGCTGAAGTTCAGCGCCAACATCGATGATGCGCTGCACAACCTGCTGGTCAAGCGCAACCCTGCCTACCTCGGTCCTGTGGCGGCGTTTCGCGAAGCGTTCGACGACATCAAGCGGCACCAGCTGGCGATGCTGGCCGGTCTGCGGCAGGCGTTCGAGTCGATGCTCGCGGAGTTCGATCCCGATCACCTGCAACGCGAGTTCGACAAGGAGGCGGGCAAGGGGCTGCTACCCGGCAAGCTGCGGTACTGGGATCAATATCGCGACCGGTTGCAGACACTCGCGCAGGATCCCGACGCCCGATTTCGGCAGTTGTTCGGTGACCAGTTCGCCCGCGCCTACGCGGAGCAACTGGCGAAGATGACGGAATCGGCGCCGCGACGGCCGCAACCGCCGGCGGTCGGCGACCTGAGTCGGCTGTCTTCGACGGCCAAAGACGACGACCCGTCCGCGTAGACGAATCAGGTATTTGGGTATAGATTGAGGCTCTTTGGTCGCGAATGTCTGCCTATAACCGCGTCGTCTGGTCCGAGGGGCTCTTCCTTCAGCCGCAGCACTTCCAGCAGCAAGAGCGCTACCTCGAGCGCTTCATTGAGGGACGATGCCGGGCATTGCTGCCACACAGCTGGGGGCTGACGGACATCGAGTTCGAACGCGACCTGTTGACGGTTGGCAAGGTCGCCCTGCGGCATGTCGCCGGTGTCTTTCCGGACGGCACGCCATTTCAGCTGCCGGATGACGATTCGTTGCCGGACCCGCTCGAGATCGCCGCCAGCGTGCGCGGGCAAGTGCTCTACCTCGCCGTCCCGATCCGGCGGGCTGGCGAACCCGACGTCGATCGGAGCGAGCGCCCCGACGATCTCGTCCGCCATCGCGTGCAGGAACAGCAGGTCCGCAATTCGGCGGCCGGTGACAGTGCCCCGGCGGCGCTCGAAGTGGGCGGCCTGCGGACGCGGTTGCTGCTGGCGAGCGAGGTGACGCCGGCCTACGCCTGCATACCGCTGGCCCGCATCATCGAGTGTCGGGCCGATCGCCAGGTCGTCCTCGACGAGCTGTTCATGCCGACGGTGCTCTGCATCAAGGCGGCGAGCCGGCTGGCGGCATTCACCGCCGAACTGCTCGGGTTGCTGCATCAGCGGGCCGAGGCGCTGGCCGGACGGGTGGCAGCATCCGGGCGTGGCGCCGCCGCCGAATTCGCCGAGTTCCTGATGCTGCAGGCGATCAACCGCTACGAGCCGCTGGTCGGACATTTCGCCCAATCGGGTGACGTGCATCCCGAGGATCTCTACCGGCTGTGCGTGACGGCGGCGGGCGAGTTATCGACGTTCACAACGACGGCGAAGCGACCGGCCAATCTCGGGGTCTACCGCCACGCACTCCTGCAGGAATCATTCGAGCCGGTGATTGCGGCGCTGCGCGACGCCTTGAGCAAGGTGATGATGCAGACGGCGATTCCGATCCCGATCCAGCCGAAGCGGCATGGCTTCAGCGTCGCGGTGGTCGGCGACCGCAGCCTGTTCGGGACGGCCGTCTTCGTGCTCGCCGCCAGTGCCGATTTGCCGAGCGAAGAGGTGCGGCGGCTGTTTCCGCAGCAGCTCAAGGTCGGTCCGGCCGAGAAGATCGCCGATCTGGTGCACCTGAGTCTGCCCGGCGTGCCGGTCATCCCGTTGCCGGTGGCGCCTCGTCAGATTCCGTTTCATGCCGGCTTCACCTACTTCGAACTGGATCAGAGAACTGACCTCTGGGAACAGCTGAAGAGCTCGGGCGGCGTCGCGATGCACGTGCCGGGTGGCGAGTTTCCCGGCCTGACGATGGAGTTCTGGGCGATTCGCACCTGAACGAGGCAGCCCCATGGCGAGCAGCGACGATCCGTTCCGTTCGGATGCGACGAGCATCCGGCCTCGGCCAGGGGCCGGAAGGCGGACGTATGCCGACGGCGGCCGGTCTCGACCGCCGTCAGCGCCACTCGGTCCGTTCGACGGCGCCGAGGAACTGCCGCCGGCGCAGGTGTTCCAGGTGGCCGGTCTCAACCCGCTGCTCCAGGCGGCCAGTCCACTGCTGCTGCTCATCACACGGTTGCGCGAAACGCTGACGTCTACCGACGTCGGCGCCCTCCGCCGCCACGCGCTCGAAGAAATCAGGGGATTCGAAGAGCGGGCGCGGATGGCCGAGGTGCCGAACGAGATGGCGCTGGCGGCGCGCTACACGCTGTGCGCCGGCCTGGACGAGGCGGTGCTGTCGACGCCATGGGGGCACGAGAGCGAATGGGCGCAGCATCCCCTGCTCATCGCCCTGCACCGTGAAGCGTGGGGCGGCGAGAAGTTCTTCGAGATGCTGGATCGCATGTCACGCGATCCGGCGCGCCACATCGACCTCATGGAGCTGCAGTACCTGCTCGTTGCCTTCGGCTTCGAGGGCAAGTATCGGGTGCAGGAGCGTGGCGCCGACCAGCTCGCGCAGGTGCAACAGACGCTCTACCGCCGCATTCGCGAGTATCGCGGCGGGGCCACCGATCGCACCCTGTCGTTGCGCTGGCGCGGGCTGGAGGATCGCCGCAATCCGCTCGTCCGATACATCCCGTGGTGGATGGTGGCGTTGGCGGCGCTGCCGATTCTCGCGCTGACGTTCATCGCCTACTACTCGAGCCTGGCCGACCTCGCCGCGCCGCTCCATGGCGAGCTGGCCAGGATCGGGCTGGAGGAGCCGGTGCCGCCGCCGGCCCC
>CADEDC010000145.1 GCA_902825985.1 uncultured Acidobacteriota bacterium
CGAGGGCTGGGTGTACCACACCGACATCGCCGACCTGACTGACCTCGCACGCGCGTTCCCGGATACGACGATCGTCTTCAATCATCTCGGGGGGCCGATCGGCGTCGGCTCGTACGCGGGGCGTCGCCGTGAGGTCTTCGACGCGTGGAAGCCGGCCGTCACCGCATTGGCGAAACAGCCGAACGTCGTGGCGAAAGTCGGCGGCATCCAGATGATCGTGAACGGCTTCGGCTGGCACGAGGGAGCGCGCCCGCCGACCTCCGATGAACTGCTCGCCGCCAACGGCGACTGGTACCGTCACACGATCGAGCAATTCGGGCCCAGCCGCTGCATGTTCGAGAGCAACTTCCCGGTCGACCGGCTCTCGTGCTCGTACACGGTGCTGTGGAATCAGTTCAAGAAGCTGACCCGGGGATTCTCGGCTGCTGAACGGTCGGCGATGTTCCACGACACGGCGATGCGCGTCTACCGCCTGCTGCCGCGATAAGGCCGCCGCTATCGCGCCGGGCGGCGCGGCGGGTCGTTGCTCACCGGGCTCACCGGGCTGCCGGGCTCGCCGCGGTCGCCGGGCGGCGCGGCGGCTGCCAGCCGTCGAATGACGCGCCGTTGTAGAACAGCCGCCAATCGGCGAAATCCGGACGGCCGACACCGGGCGGTCCCGGCTTGCCGTAGCTCGGCGTCACGGCGCCGAGAAATTTTCCGGCGCGCAGCACGCCGTCGTGGATCTGCGTGAAGAGTTCCTGATAGCGCGGGTCGGCTGGTGGATAGCCGGTGAAATTCGTCATGTCGCCGTTCGACGCGAGGACGACGTCGACGCCGGGCTGCGCGGCGATCGGGTAGGCATTCCATGCCCCGATCGGTGTCTCGATCTGGACGATCACGAGGACGTTGTCGTTGATCGTCTTGCGGTAATCGACGCCGTTGACGCCCCAGATCGACGCGGCCTGGCCGGCTCCCTGGCTGCGCCGGCCCTCCGGAGGAAATCGGGCGTAGCGCGCCGCCTGCATCGCCACCTCCGGCGAATCGACCGTCGGGATGTCGATGCCGAGCGCCCCGATGTCCATCGCCTTCTGGATGTTCCCTTCGCTCGCATCCGGCAGTCTGACGATCGGGGTCGCCGCCGGACGCGGGCACGCCGCAATCATCTCCTCGACGTCGCGGAACGACATCGTGCTGTGCTGCATCTCGAACCAGATGTAGTCGTAGTGCTTCGCTGCCTCACAGTACAGCGCGACGTCCAGCCGGCTGATGGTGA
Organism: uncultured Acidobacteriota bacterium; assembly: GCA_902825985.1. GTDB lineage: Bacteria > Acidobacteriota > Vicinamibacteria > Vicinamibacterales > CAVVIG01 > VFZL01. Next base: position 1,256 of record CADEDC010000145.1, read on the forward strand.
AGCAGGCGACCTGTTTGCCGTCGAGCAGCTTCTGCTTGACGGTGTTGTAGAGCGGCGCGGCGGGGGCGTTGAGGCTCTGGCGCACCGCCCACCCCTGTTCGCGGGTCTGCGGTGCGCCCTGTCCGTGCAGCAGTGCGGCGGACATCATCAGGATGGCCGCCGCCGTCGTCCACACGCGAGGAGCGCTCATGTCACTAGCGCGTCGGCCAGACACTCTGATTCGGCGACGTGACCGGGCCGAGCCCCTTGTAGACGAACTTCTGGACCCGTTTGCCTTCGTAGGTTTCGGTCACGTAGAGGTTCCCCTGTGAATCGATGGCGATGCTATGGGCACCGAAGAACTGGCCGGGCTGATGGCCGCCGTCGCCAAAGCTGGTGAGCACCTGCAGCGACTGGCGATCGAGGATGTAGACGCGCTGGTTCTGCCCGTCGGGGACGAAGAGATAGCGCTGCTGCGGATCGCGGGAGAAGGCGACATCCCACACCGAGCCGGAGGCCAGGGTGTTCTTGGCGATGAAGGCTTCCTTGACGAACTTGCCGTCCGGCGTGAACACCTGGATGCGGTCGTTCACGCGGTCGCAGACGTAGACGAAACCGTCGTTCGACACGTCGGCGCAGTGAACCGGATTCCGGAACTGCTTGGCCGGCGGGGCATCCGGCTTGTAGGGGCCGAGGTCGACGTCGTCCGGCTTGTTGCCGTAGGCGCCCCAGTAGCGCTTCATCTTGCCGGTGTCGGCATCGAGCACGGCGACGCGCGTGTTGAAGTAGCCGTCGGAGAGGTAGGCCTCGTTGGCCTTCGGCTCGACGAAAATCTTCGCCACACGGCCGAAGCTGTTGGGATCGTTGCTGCCGCGCTGGTACTGGGGCTTGGCCGTCGTGCCGCCGGCGCGGCGGGCGTTCTGCTTGCCGAACTGCGCGATGAACTTGCCCTCCTGGGTGAACTTGAGGACATGTGAGTCACCGCCGCCGTTGCCGCCGATCCAGACGGCCCCCTTGTGATCGACGAAGATGCCGTGGTTCGACTCCGGCCACTCGTACCCCTGGCCGGGCCCGCCCCAATGGGCCTTCAGATTGCCCTGCTGATCGAACTGCAGGACCGGCGGGGCGCCGGTGCAGCAGTCGGCAATCTTGAGTTCCGCCCCGCGTTCGGTCGGATTGAGGGTGGAGGAACTGCGGTGGATGATCCAGACGTTGTCGCGCGCATCGACCCACGTGCCGATGGTGCTGCCGAGGAGCCAGTGATTCGGCAGCGGCTTCGGCCAGAACGGGTCGACCTCGAAGCGTGGTGCCTGCACGGCGTCGCGCGACTGCGCCACCGCGACCCGCCCGACCATCGCCTGCGCGAGTCCGAGCGTGACGAAGGCCGTCCCGAAGCCGGCCGCAGCCAGGCCCTTGCGATTCCAGCGCATGCGCACTCCTTTACTGAAGATGACGTCCGTGGAGGGCACGGACACCGACGTGCTCGGCAGACAATAGGCGGCATCGAGAACAATATCAAGCCACGATTCAGCGGGGAGGTCACGATGCGGGGTGCGATCCGGGCGGGCGTAGGGATGGTGCTGTTGAGTTCGGCGATGGTCACGGCCGGCCTGTGGGCGCAGTCGCGACCGCCGGCCAGCCCGGCCGGGGTCTCGGCCACCGAGGTGCTCGGCCGCCACGACGAGCGCGAAGGCTATGTCGGCGGCCGCTGGCTGGAGGTGCGCTATGGCCGCCCCATCCGACGCGGCCGCGACCTGTTCGGTCCGCCGGATTTCGCCGACGCCTTGAGCGACGGCGCCCCGGTGTGGCGGGCCGGCGCCAACGTGTCGACGCGGCTCATCACCGAGGTTCCGATCGTCATCGAGGGCCGGCAGATTCCGGCCGGGGAGCACACGCTGTTCATCGAGCTGGCGTCGCGCACGCGGTGGACCCTGATCGTGTCCGGCTGGCCAGCCCAGACCACCTACGACGAGACGAACAAGGCGGCCCTGTGGGGGGCCTACGACTACACGCCGGACAAAGACCTCGTCCGGGCGCGGATGCAGATCGACCGGCTGCCGCGGTCGTTCGACCAGCTCTCATGGCAGTTCCTCGACATGAGCGACAGCGGCGGCCGCCTGGCCCTCCTCTGGGACCGCACACTGGCGTCGGTGCCGTTCCGCATCGACCGCTGACCGGCCGGGTGGCGGTCGGATGAGGTGGCCGCAGATTCCGGGTGAGTTCGGCCGGGGTCGGTGTTAATCTGCGCGGGATACACGGGGCCACGTCGCCGTGGCGGCCCGATTCCCTGACATCACCACCCCTGGACACCGGGAGGATCAGTCCATGTCAGTACACCGCGGATCGCTCGATCGACGTTCGCTGCTCAAGCTCCTCGGCGCCACCGGCGCCAGTGCCGTCGTCACCTCCTGTAGCTCGATGGACGGCACCGTCAGTGCCGAAGGGCTCACCGGCGGTAAGTTCGACAAGACCATCTCGCTGGCCACCGCAGGCCCGGGCGGCAATCCGAGCTGGCAACCCGGCGACGCAATCAAGTTCCTGCCACCGGCGGATATGCCGACGCGCGGCACCGCATCCGACCTCCTCGCCTCGGCGCCGAAGGAGACGCTGCTCCGCTTCTACCAGCTGATGCAGACCAGCCGGCGGTGGGAGACGACGATGAAGGACCTGTTCCTCGGCGTCGACGACCGCCTCTACGGCGCGTTCCACACCTACGTCGGCGAAGAAGCCATCGCGGTCGGCGTCATCGGCGCGTTGAACGACGATGACTACATCGCGAGCACGCACCGCGGCCACGGCCATCTCATCGCCAAGGGCGGCGACCTGAACAAGATGTCGGCCGAGATCTTCTTCAAGGAAAGCGGCTACAACAAGGGCTACGGCGGCTCGATGCACATCACCGACATGTCCAAGGGCATCATGGGCATGAACGGCATCGTCGGCGCCAGCTACTACATGGCGGCCGG
>CADEDC010000146.1 GCA_902825985.1 uncultured Acidobacteriota bacterium
GCGCGACGGCGGGCGCGGTCGCGGTCGCAGGGATTCCAGTGGGCTCCGACGTTCTCTGGCCGGGGCCGCGAGATGGGCCATGCAGGCCGCGATTCGCGCCGACGCGCCGGCACGGGCGCTACCCGCGCGGGAGTGACACATGACACCAACGAAGCTCGCCTCGGGCCTGTCCGGCTCCGGCGACATGTTCCTGTCCGTCAAGGGCGCGCGCACCGGCGCGATCAAGGGCGAGTCGCAGGATCAGCAGCACAAGGGCGAGATCGACGTCCTGGGCTGGTCGTGGGGGATGCAGGCGAAGGCGAGCTTGAATCCGGGTACGGCGACCGGGCCGGTCGCCGTCAACGAGCTGAAGATCGTCAAGAAGGTCGACAGCGCCTCGACCGCGCTCATGAGTGCGCTGCGCACCAACGAGCCGCTCAAGGAAGCCGTGCTGACCGTCCGCAAGTCGGGACCGAAAGCGGTCGATTACCTCAAGATCACCATCGAGCAGGGGCGGGTGACGGCGCTGACCATCGAAGGCGGCGACAGCGAAGGCGGTTCCGCCGTGCTCGAACGCATCAGTCTTTCGTTCAACAAGATCCGGGTCGACTACGTGCCGCAGACCAACGATGGCCATCCCGGGGCCGGCATGTCGTTCAACGATTCCTGGAGCGAGCACCTTTGAGCCTCCGTCGCTGACGCCCGTATCGAGCCGGCCGCCGTTGCTTCAGGATGTCACCGATGAATCGTGCCGATGCCGCTGCACAGCTCCTGAAGGATGGTGACCCGCAAGCCGCGCTGGCGCGGCTGCAGGAGCAGATCCGGGCGAAGCCGGCCGACGCCAGTCTGCGCATCTTTCTCTTCCAGTTGCTCTGCGTCCTTGGGCAATGGGAGCGCGCGCTCAACCAGCTCACCGTCGCCTCGGAACTCGACCCCGCGGCCGTCGTCATGGCGCAGGCGTACCGTGAGGCCATCCAGTGCGAAGCCGTGCGAACGCGGGTGTTCGCCGGCCAGACCGCACCGATGATCTTCGGCCAGCCCGATCACTGGCTGGCGCTGCTCATCGAAGCGCTGCTCGTCGAAGGGCGCGGAGAGTCGGCCCGTTCGCATGAACTGCGCGCCCGCGCTCTCGAAGAGGCGCCGGCTTCGAGCGGCGACGTCGACGGCACGCCGTTCGAGTGGATCTGCGACGCCGACAGCCGGCTTGGGCCGGTGCTCGAAGCGGTGGTCAACGGTCGCTACTACTGGATCCCGTTTGCCCGCCTGGCCAAGGTGCAGCTCGAGCCGCCCGAGGATCTCCGTGACATCGCCTGGATGCCGGCGATGCTGCAGTTCGAGAACGGCGGCGAGTCGGTCGCCTTGATCCCGACGCGCTACCCTGGTTCGGAGGCGGCCGCCGATCCGGCGATCGTCCTCGCCCGCAAGACCGTGTGGGAGGAGCTCGCACCCGACGCCTTTCGCGGCCTCGGTCAGCGGATCCTGGCGACCGACGCCGACGAAGTGCCGCTGATGGATGTCCGCGACGTCACCATCGGGGCGGCGCCGGGCACCGCCGAGCCGGCGGCGCAGCCATGACCAACGGTGACATCGACTCGCCTCCGCCGGCCCGGAAGGACGCGTTGCGTCCGCAGGATCGACTGCAGCCGGCGCTGCTCGACCGCCTGACTGACGACGAGCCAGACAAGAAGACCGAATCGCGCGACAGCCGTGTGCTGACGCGGCGGCGCCTGCGCGCCTCGGTGCTCCGCGATCTCGCCTGGCTGTTCAATTCAACGCAGATCGAGGGGCAGGCCGACATGGCCGGCCTGCCGTTCGTGCGGCAGTCGGTCGTGAACTTCGGGCTGCCGGCGATGTCGGGCCAGGTGGCGTCGTCGCTCGACATTCTCGACCTGACGCGAGCGCTGCGTGAGGCGATTCTGTCCTACGAGCCCCGCATTCTGCCGGCCTCGCTTGCGGTCGTCCCGCGCGTCGAGGGTGGCGCGCTCGATCACCATAATGTCATCGCGGTCGAGATCCGCGGGCAGCTGTGGGCGCAGCCGATGCCGATGGAGTTCCTCGTCCGCACCGATATCGACCTGGAAACCGGCAAAGTCCGGATTACCGACATGAATGCGCCGCTACGCGGAGCGTGAGAGCCGACACCGCATGGACCCCCGGTTATCGCGCTACTACAACCTCGAACTCCAGCACCTGCGCGAAGGCGGCGCCGAGTTCGCGGCGCAGTTTCCGAAGGTCGCCGCCCGCCTTGGCATGCACGGCCTGGAGGTCGCCGACCCATATGTGGAACGGCTGCTCGAAGGCGTCGCCTTTCTCGCCGCCCGCGTGCACCTCAAGCTCGACGCCGAGTTCCCGCGCTTCACGCAGGCGCTGCTGGAGATCGTCTATCCGCACTACCTGGCACCGACACCGGCGATGCTCGTCGCCCAGCTGACGCCCGATTTGAAGGATCCTGGCGTCGCCAGCGGACCGACGGTGCCGCGCGGCAGCACGCTGTCCACCAGCGGGTTGTCAGACGATGGGACGGCGTGCGAGTTCCGGACGGCGCACGACGTCCGGCTGTGGCCGATCGAGATCGTCAGTGCCAGCTACTTCAGCTTCGCGCCGGATCTGCCGCTGAATGCGCTGCCGTTCGGCAACCGGCGGATGCCGGCAATCAAGGGCGGCGTGCGCCTGCGCCTGCGGTCGACAGCCGGCGTGAATTTCTCGCAGCTGCCGCTCGACCAGCTGGTTGTCTACCTGTCCGGTCGCGAGGATGTCGCCAACCGGCTCTACGAACTCATGCTGGCCTCCGGCCTCGGCACCCTCGTCGTATCGTCGCCGAAGGGACAGCCACGTCACCAGCTGTTGCCGGCGGCGTCCATCCGGCCGGTGGGGTTCCGTGACCAGGAAGCGTTGCTGCCGGTGACGCTGCGCTCGTTCCAAGGCTACCGTCTGCTGCAGGAATACTTCGCGTTTCCGCAACGCTATCGCTTCATCGCCCTCGCCGGGCTGGCGAACGCTCTGCGGACGGTCGCGAGCCACGACGTCGAGCTCGTCGTGTTGCTCGGCCGCGGCGAGAGCGACCTCGAGGGGGTGGTCGACGCGGCCAACTTCTCGTTGTTCTGCACGCCGGCGCTGAACCTGTTCCACAAGCGGACCGATCGCATTCACGTCAACGATGGCTCGCACGAGTATCACGTCGTGCCGGATCGGACGACGCCGCTCGATTTCGAGGTCTACTCGGTCACCAGCGTGGTCGGGCACGGCGTCGGGTCGGACAGCGAGCGCCCCTTCCTGCCGTTCTACGCCGCCTACAGCCGCGACGACGACCAGCGGCAGTCGGCCTACTTCACGACCCGGCGCGAGCCGCGGCGGCCGTCGGAGTCGGTCAAGCGTCGCGGGCATCGCTCCGCCTACGTCGGCACCGAGATGTTCCTCGGGCTGGTCGATGCGGCGCAGGCGCCGTTCAGCGGCGATCTGCGACAGTTGTCGGTCGAGGCCCTGTGCACCAATCGCGATCTGCCATTGCGCATGACCCTCGCCGCCGGCGGCAGCCACCTGTCGTTGGATGTTGCCGCGCCGATCGCCAGCATCCGGGTGGTGAGCGGCCCGAGCCGGCCGTATGCGCCGTTGGCCGACGGCATGATGGCGTGGCGGGCGATTAGCCACCTGTCGACGAACTATCTGTCGTTTTCACCGCTGTGGGATGGGCAGGCATGGCAGAAGGCCGCCCCGAACGACGCGGCCGCCGTGCTGCGCGACCTGCTGGAGCTCTACGTCGATGCGGAGGATCGCAGCGCCCGGCGGCAGATCGAGGGGATTCGCTCGGTCGACGTCGATCGCATCGTCCGCCGCCTGCCCGGCGCCGGCCCACTCGCGTTCGGGCGCGGACTGGAGGTCAGCGTGCACCTCGACGAACTGGCGTTCGAAGGGGCGAGCGCGTTCCTCATGGGGGCGGTGCTCAACCACCACTTCGCCCGCCACGTGTCGATCAATAGCTTTGTCGAGACCGTGCTGAAGAGCGATGCCCGGGAAATCAGCCGATGGGAGCCGCAATGGGGCGCGAAGCCGACGCTGTAGCGTTCTTCGATGCGCTGACGCGGGCGCCGTACCGGCACGACTTCTACCAGACGCTGCGGCGGCTGGAGTGTCTGTTCGACGAGCGGCCGCGATGGGGGGAAGCGCGCCTGCCGGCCGATCGGCCGATGCGGCTGGGGCAGGATCC
>CADEDC010000147.1 GCA_902825985.1 uncultured Acidobacteriota bacterium
GTCCCGGCGAGCACTGCCTGAATTTTGAGGACGGTGTTCCAGTTGCGTGCCGTGCCGCGGGCGCCGAGCGCCCTCTCGATGGTCGCCGTGGTGCATTTCGAGCGACCGATGCCGTCCGGATAGACCAGGTACACATGTCGGCCGTCGGCCTGTACCCGCTCGCGGCCGCCCTGGACCGCGATGGTCTGCGTCAGCTTTCGCACGTCGACGGCACCGACCGTGTGTTTGAGCAGCACGGCGAGCAAATGCCCGGGGGCTCGCGCCGCCTCGCTGGGGAACGGATTGCGATCGACGAGCGCGTGCCATTCGTCCTCGGTGCGGACCATGAACGGCGTGTCGAGGGAAAGGCGGGCCCGTGCCTCGGCTTCGAGCAGCGACTCGAGCGCTGCCGGCGATTTCCGGCTGCCGAAGACGACATTGCCCGACTGGAGCAGGGTTCGTGGCGACTCGAGGCCGAGGTCGGCGAGGAACGCGCGGAGGTCGGCCATCCTGACGCTGTTGTGGCTACCCAGGTTGACGGCCCGCAACAGACCGACCCTCCGCGGTTCTCCCGGCATCGTATGAGAGCGTCGTGACTCTGAGCGTCGTGACCTAGAGCTTCGTGACGCTCAGACCGTCGACATGCACCTCGAGCTGATGGTTGACCCGCAGTCCGTACAGGCCATCGGTCTTCGCCGTCATGCCGCTCTTCGGCGTCGAGTGCACCGTCTGACCGTTGACCACGTAGTCGATCTTGTCGGCCTGCACGCGCACTTCGAGATTGTTCACCGACTTGCCGCTGGCGTCCGGCTTCGCCACGGCGGCGTGCGGCGTCTTGGCCTGGACGTCATGGGTCGCATCACCGGCGCGATGCTTGATCAGGAAGGTGCCATCCTGCGCCACGACGAAGTACAGGTAGTTCTGCGCCGCCCCTTCGATGTCCGCGCCGCCGAACACGAGTCCGTAGTAGTTGCTGTGGCTGCTCGGTTTGACGAGCGTGAAGCTCCCCTTCAGCGAGTAGTTGCCGGTTGCCGTGTTGGCCGGGTTGAAGTAGGTGGCCGCCTGGGGATTCGTGGCGTGGAACCCCTTGCCCATCGACTCGAACTTGATCGCCCCGGAACCGTCGGGATCCGACGCGCTCATGCTCTTGTCGACCCGCATCTTCCATCCCGCCGGCGCCTGCGCCGACAGGGCCGTCACCGCCAGCGTCGTGGCAAGAGCGGACAAAATCACTCGTCTCATGCTGTTCCTCCTCCTAAGTACCGCCTAAGTATGCCCGATATGAGAACCATACACCGCTTCGGCGTTACGATGAACCTGAAGCGCCGAACGCCCGCCCGAGACCCGCCTCGCGCCCGCTGCTCGCCGCCCGGAGCCGACGATGCAGACGCGATGGACCGACCGCTACGCCCTCCGCACGCAATCAATGAAGAGCTCGGTCATCCGCGACCTGCTGAAACTCACCGACGAGCCTGGGATCATCTCGTTTGCCGGCGGGCTGCCGGGTGCCGATCTGTTTCCGATCGACGCCTTCCGGACGGCGGCGGATCTGGTGCTGCGCCGTGCCGGCGCTCACGCCCTGCAGTACAGCACCACCGAGGGAGAACGGCCGCTGCGCGAGATGATCGCCCGGCACACCAGCCGGTACGGCATCGCGGTCACCGCCGACAATGTGCTGATCACCAGCGGCTCGCAACAGGCGCTCGACCTGATCGGCCGCGTCTTCCTCAACCCGGGCGATCACGTCCTGGTCGAGCGGCCCACCTATCTGGGTGCGCTCCAGGCCTGGAGCGCCTACCAGGCCGAGTACTTGACGGTGGGTCTCGACGCCGACGGCATGCGGTTGGACGAACTGGCGGCGGCGCTGCGCGGCGGCCCGAAGTTCATCTATGCGCTGCCGAACTTCCAGAATCCAACCGGTGTGACCCTGTCGCTCGAACGCCGGCAGGAGCTCGTCCGGCTGGCGGACGAGCACGGCATCCCGATCCTGGAGGACGACCCATACGGCCAGCTCCGCTATGACGGCGAACACCTGCCGTCGCTCGTCACCCTGGATGCGGAGTATCGCGGCAGCGGCAAGGCGTCGTACAGCGGCAACGTGCTCTACTTGAGCACGTTCTCCAAGACGCTGGCGCCCGGTCTCCGGCTCGGCTGGATCATCGGTCCGGTCGATGTGGTCCGGCGCCTGGCGCAGGCGAAGCAGGGCTCCGATCTGCACACCAGCACGTTCATCCAGCTGCTTGCTCATGAGGTCGCGCGATCGGGGTTTCTCGACGCCCACGTCCGCCGATTGCGGCACGCCTACGCGCGCCGGCGCGATGCCATGCTGGCGGCGATGACCCGCCACTTCCCACCCGCGGTCTCGTGGAACGTGCCGGCCGGGGGCCTCTTCATCTGGGCGACGTTGCCGTCTCCCCTCGACGCCGTGACCCTGCTGGAACGCGCGCTGGCCGCGCAGGTTGCGTTCGTTCCCGGCACCCCATTTTTCCCGGACGGCTCCGGCCAGCAGACGCTCCGACTCAATTTCACGAACGCGTGCGAAGAGGCGATCGACACCGGCATCTCGCGGCTGGGCCGGGTCATCGCGGCCGCCGCGGGCGACTGTTTCCCTTGCCCGTAACCGGCCCCCTCGTATAGATTTCCAACGCGACGCACCCGTCCGGTTCCACTCGGTTCTCTCTCCGGAGGCACACTGCAATGAGGCGTGTACTGATCTGCTCGTTCGCCGTTGTCGTTGCGCTCGCCGGTGCACTCTCGCTGGCTCACCCCACCGTCTCCGCGCAGACGAAGGCGACAGCGACGAACGTGCCGGTGATCCCGCATGAAGCGGTACCCAATTTCTTCAAGAACCCGCCCGGCATCTACACCGGCGAGAACATGGGGATCGCCACCAACTCGAAGGGCAACATCTACATCTACCACCGCGCCAATGAGACGCGGCTGTTCGAGTACCGCCCCGACGGCACGTTCATCCGTGAGATCGGCCGCAACAACTACGGCTTCTCCTTCGCGCACTCGGTCCGCGTCGATGCGCAGGACAACATCTGGGCCGTCGACGAAGGCACCGACATGCTGGTCAAGTTCAGCCCCGAGGGCCGGGTGCTGATGACCATCGGCCGCCGCGAGGATCCGATCGCCTCGCTCTCGGCGATGCCGGGCCAGGGCATCTTCCACGGCCGCAATGCCAAGTACCAGTTCGGCCGCCAGACCGACGTCGCGTGGGATCAACAGGGGAACGTGTTCGTCTCCGACGGCTACTTCGACGCCCGCGTCGTGAAGTACGACAAGAACGGCAAGTTCGTGAAGGCGGTCGGCAAGCGCGGCGATGGCAACCTCGAGTTCAACACGCCCCACTCCATCGCCACCGACTTCCAGGGCAATGTCTATGTCGGCGACCGCGGCAACGCCCGCGTTCAGGTGCTCGACAACGACCTGAACTGGAAGGCGAACTACACCAACGTCGGCAATCCGTGGGGCGTCTGCGTGTCGGGCGGTCCCGGCCCCAAGAATCCGGGCAAGCAGTATCTCTACGTGACCAACTCCTGGCCGGACAGCGCGCCCGCGGCGGCGGCCGAGTTCACCGGTGAGGTGTACAAGATGGAGCTCGACGGCACCATCATCGGAAAGTTCGGCAGGGGCGGCAAGGCGCCGGGCGAGTTCTCGACCATCCATCAGATGGATTGCCGCGACCCGAACACCATCTTCACTGCCGAGATCAACAACTGGCGTTCGCAGAAGATCATCCTCAAGCCGTCGGCCGCCACCAGGACGAGCGCGAACTAGGAGATGGCAGCCATGGCACAGATGACACGCATCCTCAAGGGGCTCGTCGCCGCCGGCATATTCGCCTGCGGCGGCTCGGCCATCGCCCAATCGGGCGTCCCGGAACTGGCGTTCGACACCAACGCCGATCTCCTGAAAACCGACAACGCCACCGTCTTCGTCGGTGAAGTCGGCGGCGTCGGCCAGAATTCGAAAGGCCAGATCTTCGTCTACACGCGCACCGGCCATCCGTACGCCACGCTCGCCGACAACCGCACGTTCTACCGCAACGGCTCGCGGCTGTACCAGTTCGATCAGACGGGGAAATTCGTCCGCGAGCTCGGGCAGGACGTCTACGGCTTCAACGCCGCGTTCGGCCTCCGCGTCGACCCGCAGGACA
>CADEDC010000148.1 GCA_902825985.1 uncultured Acidobacteriota bacterium
GAGGCCGCCCGAGCGGACAGGAACGTCGAGTCAGCCCGGCTCTTTCAGAAGGCGATTGAGCGAGATTCATCGCTCCGAAACCAGGTGCTGCCTGAATACGCCGACCAGCTTACCTACTCGGACCCTGCGGCGGAGGCCGTCCCGCTCTATCGGGACCTGACGAGGTCATGGTGCTGGGCGATCGGGATCGCCTGCACCAGCTGTTCATGATCTTGCTCGACAACGCCGTGTGTCATTCCGAGACGAAGGCACCGGTCGTGCTGTTGTCGTCGGTGCAGGGCGATCGCGTCAAGGTCACCGTCGCTGACCGCGGTGTCGGAATGGGCGACAACGACCTGGCGAACGTGTTCCGGCGCTTCTATCGCGGCGACCGCACCAACGAGCACGGCCCCGATGGTGCTGGTTTGGGATTGCCCATCGCCAAGGCGATCGTCGACGCCCACGGCGGTGCCATCGAGATGGAGAGCACGCGAGGGAGCGGCACCACCGTTCACGTGTTGCTCGATATGTTTCGCTACCAGCGGGCCTTGGCATGAAGCTACTTGTGGTCGAAGACGACAGACGGGTGGCGGATTTCCTCGATCGTGGATTGCGAGCCGAGGGGCATGCCATATCTGTGGTGCGTACCGGACGGGAGGCTCTCGACATCATCGCCGAGTCACCGCCAGAGGTCGTGATTCTTGATGTGATGTTGCCGGGCATGTCCGGCCTCGACGTGTGCCACGAGTTGCGCGTCGTGCGCAACCGGACGCCGATCCTCATGCTGACCGCGATGGGTTCCACCGAAGACAAGGTCACGGGGCTGCGCATGGGCGCGGACGACTACATGACCAAGCCCTTTGCCTTCGACGAACTACTGGCGCGCCTGGACGCCCTGCACCGCCGAGCGACGAACGGGGAGCAGAACAGCTCCGTGTTGGTCGTTGGCGAGCTGACGTTCAATCGAGAGACGCTGGAGGTGCATCTGGGCGGGCGCGCCATCGAGCTCACCGCCAAGGAACTGGCGCTGCTCGAGCTCTTGATGAGCAAGCCGGGCACGGTGTTCAGCCGCTCTCGCATCCTGAGCTCCGTCTGGGGAGCATCGAGCGATCCGCTCACAAGCATCGTTGACGTGTACGTCAGTCGCCTCAGGACCACACTCTACGACCCCGGCGATTCGGGGCTCATCACAACTGTGCGTGGTTCAGGCTACAAGCTGGCGGTCGTCCGGCGCTCGTAGCGCCGCGTCGGCCTGTGACGCCCCTTGGCTGCAGACCGCAGTCACGACGACAGCATCTCCCGCACCTTGTGCACGATCGCCGCCGGCGCAAACGGCTTCTGGATGAAGTGCACGGCATCATGCAGCACGCCGGTTCGCACGACGTCGTCATTCGTGTGGCCGGAGATGTAGAGCACCTTGGTCTCGGGATGCGACCCGCCAATCTGCTCGGCGACCATCCGGCCCGGGATGCCCGGCATCACCACGTCGGTAATCAGGAGGTGGATCGGCGCGCGATGGGCCGCAGCCATGCGCAGGCCCTCGGTGCCGCCGCTCGCGTCCAGCACGGTGTACCCGCATCGCCGCAGGACCCGCCGCGTGAGGGCACGAACGGCGTCGTCGTCTTCGATGAGGAGAATGGTTTCGGTGCCGACGGCGGGCTCCATGCCGGCTGCCGCCGCGCCAGCATCCGGGCCGACACGGGCATCGATGCCCGGCAGGTAGATCGTGAAGCGGGTTCCCGCACCAGGCTCGCTGCTCACTTCGATGCAGCCGCCGCTCTGCTTGACGAACCCGTGCACAACCGCCAGTCCCAGCCCGGTGCCCCGTCCGGGATCCTTGGTCGTGAAGAACGGCTCGAAGAGGTGCCGCTTGACCTCCTCGGACATCCCGATCCCGGAGTCGGTCACCGCCAGCGCGACGTGGCGCCCGGGAGCGACTCCCGGCCGGCCCACCGCGAAGCCTTCCGTCAGATCGACGTCGCGCGTCTCGATGGTCAGTGCGCCGCCGTGCGGCATCGCATCCCGCGCGTTGACCGCCAGATTCAGAAACACATGCCCCAGCTGTCCGCGATCCGCCTTCACGCTTGCCAACGTGCGCTGCAACACCGTGGTCAGTCGGACGTGCTCCCCGATGAGGCGCCTGAGCATCTTCTCGGTGTCGTGAACGACCTCGTTGACGTCGAGGATTTTGGGCGCCAGCACTTGCTGCCGGCTGAACGCGAGGAGCTGCCGTGTCAGCGACGCCGACCGTTCCCCGGCCTTCCGGATCTCTTCGAGCGGTTCGCGCAGGTCGGCCCGGTCGCCGATCGCGTCGAGGAGCAGCTCGCTGTAGCCGTTGATGACCGTCAGCAGATTGTTGAAGTCGTGTGCCACGCCGCCCGCGAGCTGGCCGATGGCCTCCATCTTCTGCGCCTGACGGAGCTGGGCCTCGAGCTGCCGCTTCTCGGTGACATCTTCGGCGACACCCGCCACGCGGACGACCTGCCCGCTCGCATCCCGTACTGGGAAGGCGCGATCGCGGATCCAGCGGATGCTGCCGTCAGGACGCACGATCCGGTATTGCTCGTCATAGGTCCCGACCGTCTGGCTCGCCGACGTCGCCTGTGCAATGCGCTCACGGTCGTCGGCGTGAATCGCGTCCATCCACGACTGGGGTGCGGCATAGACCGCAGCGCGTGTCCGCCCCCAGATCGTCTCGTAGCCCGGGCTGACGTAGGCGATCTCGCGCTTGTCGGGGGTCGTCAGCCAGAACACTTCGTTGATGCTTTCGGCGATCTGCCGGAAGCGCTCCTCGCTTGCACGCAGCGCCTCCTCGGCCAGGCGTCGTTCCGTGATGTCCTGGGCGAGGGAGATCAGGCCGACGAACAGGCCGTCCCGATCGAGCAGCGGCGTATTCGACCACTCGCAGGTGATCGTCCGCCCCCCTTCGTCAGGTTCTCGTTGATCGCGTGCGCCGCCATATCGCCGCCGCGCAGGCGTCCCAGGACGTCGGCGCCTGCCGGCCACGCCGACGGCGGCAGGATCTTCTCGAACGGCGGCATCATCCCAAGCACTTCGTCCCTGGCATAGCCGAATATCCGTTCGGCCGCGGTATTCCAATCGACCAGCCGGAGATCGCCGTCGAACAGCAGGTAGGCGAGCGGCATCCGGTCGATCTGCAGCCGGAGCCGTGCCGTCATCTGATCGCGCTCCGCCTCCGCCCGCTTCCGCGCCGTGATGTCGTGCGAGGTGCCCATGATCCCGATGAGCCGACCGGACGCGTCGCAGATCCGCGCGACCCGTCCGTCGATCCAGAGGCGTGAGCCGTCCTTGTGATAGTCCTCGAACTCGCCGCGCCAGTCGTGTCCTGCCGCGATCTGCCGCATGAGCTCCGCCACCGACGCCCGCTCCGGCTCGGGGAATCGATTCAGCAGCGGCTGGCCGCACATCTCCTCTGCCGTCCAACCGTAGGTGGCGGTGGCGGCGTCGTTCCAGTAGGTCACGATGCCGCTCGCATCGGTCACGATGACGCAGTCGCGGACGCTCGCCAGGAGGTGGGCATCCCGCGCGTGGCGTTCTTCGGCACGCCTGCGTTCGTCGATGTCGGTCCACGTGCCCAGCCATCCCGATGGGCAGCCGTCGGCTCCCTGAAGCGGCACGGCCTGGGTGAGGTACCAACGATACGTGCCGTCGGCCTGCCGGAGGCGGTACTCGTTCACGTACTCTGTCCCGGTACTGACAGCCGAGTGCCAGCACTGCCGTGACCTGTCGACATCGTCCGGATGCAGCAGCTGAAGCCAGTTCCAGTCGACAAGCTGATCTGCAGTGACGCCGATGAGCTGCGAACCGCGCCGGTTGAGATAGGTTGTCGCCCCGTCAGCCGACGCGGTCCAGACGACGTGTGGAATCGCCTCCAGCACCGAGCGACACCGCTCGTCCCGCAGCTCTAGTGCCTCGGTCGAGTCGTCAGGTGCCGGACCCTGGCGTGGTGAAAGGCGGGGGCGGCTCGCATGGTTCTCCACACCTTCGAATATCGGCAGGAACGTGAACCCTCTCCACCAGGTGGCGATTGGTTGGAGGCGCGCTCCAGCGGCTCAGGTCGGCGCCTGCCCGGTGCGCACCCCAGCAATGAGGCCGCCGATCGTCGCCCGTTATTTCCCGGTGGCGATCGTGTCGAAGTCG
>CADEDC010000149.1 GCA_902825985.1 uncultured Acidobacteriota bacterium
GCCTCGGCGTTTTCCGGATCGAGCGTTCGCGCCTGCGTGACTTCCCGCAGGGCAATCGTGAGCTCACCGAGGTGGCCGGCCGCCTGTTGTGTTCTCAGCGAGGCATGGTGGACGAGAGTCGCCGCCTCCTGACGGAGACGCGCGGCGCGCGCCTCGGCTTCGCGCTGCTCGATCGCGGCCTGCAGGCGTGCCCGAAGGTCGGTCAGGCGCGGATCTTCGGGGACGAGAATCGCCGCCGCGGCGATCAGGCGGCCAGCGGCGGTCAACTCGTGGTCCTGCAGTTGCGCCTCGGCCTCTCGCACCTTCTGATCGCCGTCGCGGGCCCGCGCCTCGGCGGCCTCCCGCGCCGCCTTCGCCGCGATCGCGGTGTCAACACGCTGACGGGCGGCGCGCACTCGCGTATCGCTCGCGGCGAGCGCCGTCATCTCCGCCAGCACCTCGCCGGCTTGATCGAGTGCCTCGTGTTCGAGGTGCGCATCCAGGGCCCGCACCCCATCGTCGATCTGCTGCCGCAGCCGCGCCGCCTTCTCCGCGTCGGCCAGTTGCGTGGTGAGCAACGCCAGCGCCGGTGCCGCCGCATCGATCTGGCGGATCTGATCGATCGCCGCGCGCATGTCGTCGAGGCGACCGGCGGCCCGCGCGCGTTGCGCCGCAGCCTCGCCTGAGGCTATCTGTCGTTGGCGCGCCGCCCGTTCCTCGGCCAGCCGTTGTTGTTCCTGGATCGCGGCCCAGCGCGAGCGCAGCTCCGTGAGTGCTTCGGCGACCGCCCGGTGCGAGATTGGCAGTGTCTCGAGCTGGTCGACGGCGGCGCGGTGATCGCCGCGATCGAATGCCTGCCGGGCGGCCTCGATGGCGGCGCGCAGGCGCGCTGCTTCCCGGCGTTCGGCGATCGCCCGTTCGGCCGCTTCGCGCAGGGCAAGGGCATCCGCATGTCGCGGGTCGAGCGCGAGGGCGCGGTCGGCTTCGCGCACCGCCCCTTCGTATTGCTGGCGCTGGAATTCGCCGTGAGCACGTTCGACCGCGGTGGCGATCGCCAGCGACTCGGCGCGCGCCTGATCGGCGGCGGCGACGGCCTGGCGCAGGGCGGCGATCTCCGGATGCGTGGCACACAGCGTCTCGGCGGCGTCGACGGCGTGACGCGCGAGCGTGATGTCCCCGGCGTCGAGGCGGCGGTGCGCTTCCTCGATTTCGGCCTCGGCCTGGCGCTGGTCGAGAACGGCGTGCACGCTGGCGATCTGCGCGATCGCTCGCTCCTCTGAGGCGTCGAGCAGCAGCACCTGCTTGCAGGCTTCGAGGGCCGCCTCGAAGTCTCCGGCCGTGAACGCCTGCTCAGAGGCGGCCAGCAGGTGCTCCACCCGCCCGCCGCGCTCGTCGGCACCAGCCGCGGCCGCGCCCGGTCTCGTGGGTGGCGGCGTCCGCCGGTCGGCCCAGTTCGGAACGGCGCCGGCGCCATCGATCGATTGCGTCCGGATGGCGGTCAGCGCCCGCCGCACCTCCGCCGCTTCGTGCGGCCGGCGGTCGGGGTCCTTCTCGAGCAGCGTGCCGATCAACCGCACGAGGCGCGGGTCGAGGTCAGGGCAGTACTCGGTGATCGGCGTCACGCTGCCGCTCAGGATGTGCCGGGTGACTTCCTGCAGCCGCTTGCCGGGAAAGGCCGGCTGGTGCGAGACGAACTCGTAGAGCACCGCGCCCAGCGAGAACAGGTCGGCGCGCGCATCCAGCTCCTGTCCGAGGAGCTGCTCCGGCGACATGTAATTGAGCGTGCCGACGATGGCGCCCGGCGACGTGATGCCGGAGGCGCTGACCTTGGCGATGCCAAAATCGAGGATCTTGACGGTCCCTTCCGCCCCGACGATCAGGTTCGCCGGTTTGATGTCGCGGTGGACAATGCCCGCCTCGTGCGCGTGCGCGAGCCCGGCACACACCTCCTCGGTGAGCTGGAGTTTCCGCGCCAACGGCAGCGGCGGCCTGAGCCGGATCAGGTCGGCGAAGGTATCACCGCGCACGTACTCCATGGCGATGAACGGCATGCCGTCATATTCGCCGAGGTCGTAGATGGTGACGATGTTCGGGTGGCTGAGGCTGCCGGCCGAGCGCGCCTCGCGGGCGAATCGCTCGCGGAACTCGCTGGCGTCGAACCCCGCCCGCAGGAGCTTGATCGCGACGTAGCGGCCGATGAGTGGGTCTCGTGCACGGTAGAGTGAACCCATCCCGCCGCGTGCGATGAGCTCGATGACTTCGTAGCGTCCTAGTTTACGTGGTGCATTCACGAGTCGGCCGCCGTTGGCGCCTGCCAGGTCGGAGCTGGTGATCATACGCCATTCAACGACGGCTCAACCTTTCAGGCCGGAATTCATGACATTTCGGCAGGAGGCCTCCGCCCGGGACTTCCCGACCATTCCGGTCTGGCGTGCAGGCCTGTGGCGAAGAGCCGAGAGGCCGGCGCCCTGATCGATGTTCACCGCCCACGGATGGTCAGTTCTGCGTGAGCGTCATCACGCTGGGCCTTGAAGAGCTTCTTGCTCCACGCCTGCGTGGGGATGGGAACGCGACGTCACAAGAATGGGACCTGGATGTCGCGCCAGTTCTCGAGGGTTGCTCTCTCGACGCTGGCCCTCAACCGCACCGCTTTTTCTCTCAGTCTCGTGACGTGAAGGACACGCTGGCTGTTGACCCAGCGGGCCTCGAGGTTCTCGCAGGTTGTGACAAGTCTGGCGAGCGTCGACGAGAGTCGGTTTCTGGACTCCAGGAAGCGCTGGTGCTTCTCGGACTCTAGGATGGACGAGCGGCCCGCCGGCGGCGTGAGCCGTTCAACCTCCTCACCCAGGCGGCGAGCTCCGGCGATCACGCGCACCCAGGTGAGATCCACATCCTCCTGCTTGAACACGAGAGGGAGCAGTCTCGCGGCTTGATCGATGGAATGCTCCAGCCCATCGCGAAGTTCTCTTCTCTTGGCTTCGTCTCGTTCGATCTCGAACAGCATCGTCTGGAACTCGGCTTTCAACAGGTGCGCCGCACCGCTCGAATCTCGCTGGCTGACGGCCGCCTGGGCTTCAGAGAGGCCCCGCTCCAGGGTGGCTCGGCCGGTCACGTCGACACCCGCATTGGCCACTTTCCGGAGCAACAACCCGGCGAGCAGTTCGTGCCCGTAGTAATCGGACGGCTTGGCCTGAATCGCGCGTTCGAAATACTGTTCTGCGACACTGATGGACGCGTCGTCACGACGAGGCTCTGAGTACACGAGCCCCAACAGTTGCAGCACAAGATAGTGACTCGGATGGGCCGCGTCCGCGTCGCCGAGTTCGTTCGCGGCACGGTCGAGGCGTGTCTTGAATGCTTCCCCGAACACGAGCTCGCTCTGTGCGGACGCCTCCGCCCGTTCCCATTCCGCCATCCGGTAGTTCGCGTATCCGGAAGTCAGGCTCAGTCGGGAAACAAGCTCGGCTCTCCGGCGATTCCCGTCGGCGAACACCTGCCACTGCGTCCGAAGGTCTGACTGCGCCTGCGTCCCCCTCGCGAGCCATTCTTTGTGCTCGGCCGCTACGGCCCGTATGGTTCGGCGCACGATGTCCTTTGCGTCGCTGACCGGGCCTTCGTTGAGGGTCTTCAGCTCGTCCGGATCGGACACTCGCAGGTCCGCTGGAGCGTCGCGACTCCCGAAGATTTCGGCAACCTGGTAGTCCCGAATGTAGGAGAGGTAGAGAGCGTAGGCGTAGGCCAGTTCAACCGCCGTCTGAGCTCGCAGCTCGCCGTATGAAGCCCGTTCGATATCGGACAGTTCGGCTGTCGACACGGCGCCAAGCCGCTGGTCCAGTTGCAACAGGCCGGCGATGGCATTGTGAGTCGATTGCCACGTGTACAACCTGACCGTCGCAGTCGCCTTTAGCAGGTCGACGGACAGCAGTCGTCGTTTCTCACCCGG
>CADEDC010000150.1 GCA_902825985.1 uncultured Acidobacteriota bacterium
CTTTGGCCGCAGGTCCTCGAGACGCTTGCCCGCGGAGAGGGGCTCATTGAGCTGATCTGACGATCGCGATCAAGAAGCCTGTGCATCCCAACGGCTCAGCCAGCGGGCAATAGCGGGCAATGCGCGCCAGCAACGCTGGCAGCCATGGCAACGACGGCAACGTGGACTCTGTAAGTTACAGAATCCACAGGAGCTGATCGGGTCCGAATCCCACCCTCTCCGCCATCCCGAAGTCATCGGAAATCAGACTCTGTCAGAAAATGTTGCACAATCGCTGACCTCGCGAAGAAGTGACACCAAAAGCGCCTGAAGATCGACCAACTGGTTCTCGAGCCGGTCTGGCGCGCGACCAGTGATGGGACGCTGATTCTGCCGGTCAAGCCTCGTCGTGCGCGGCTTGATGGCATCGCCAACTAGGCAGCGATTCAAGATGGGCGACGGCGCGACGCGATCAATGCACCGTGACCAGGACGTCACGGTAATCCAGGAGGATGCCGTCGTCGGCGTAGCCGCGCAGCACGTACTCGCCCGGCGCGGTGAACCGAGCGGTGGTCGCCGCCCGCCCGTCGGCGACCTCCACCTTCTGGCGCTCGAACTGCACGTCGCCCTTCCCTGTGCGCCGGTGCAGCACCCAAATCACGCCCAGCCGCACGTCTCCGTCGAGGCGGACGATCATCTGAGTGACCGGATTCTGGCGCCGCGGCGCCATCAGGATCGGGTCCGCAGGGTTGCGCCCGGCTGCTGAGGGAAGCGCCACGCCGCCGCCTCCCCGCTGCTGCCGCTGGCCTGGCGGGGGCGGCGCGGGCAACCCGTCGTCGACAACGCGTGCGACGAGAGAGACCGGTGCGCCGACCTCAGCGGTCTGCCGCTCCGGGCTGACGAGCGTCATCGTCGGACCGGCATTCGGCGCCTTCCACGCGCCCGGGCCGGCGCGATTCTGGTGATAGATGTCGTTGTCGATCTGCCAGAAGGGCTTCAAGGAGCCATGCGCTTTCTCGGTGTGACCGCGGCTGGTGAGGCTCCAGACCAGCAGCCGATCGCCCCAATCGGCCGGCACCTGCACTCGGAACATGAACTGCTGCCGGCGGGGATAGAACACGGTCGGCTGGCCGCGGTCGGCGTCGCCGGATTCGAAGCGGTTGTCCGCGCCGAGCGGGATGTCGAGGATCTCCTCGTAATTCCGGTTCATGTACCCGAACACCAGCGTGAACGATCCGTCGGCGTTCTTCTCCCAGCCTTCGAACACCGGCGCAACGGTCTGGCCCGAGTTGTACCGGGTCTGGGCGGCGGCCCACGCCCCCGCCGCGAGCGCCAGCACGACACTCGTCGCTGCGAGGCGTCCAGCCGTCGCAGCGGCACGGTTTGCGCTCACGGCTGCCCCTGTCCTTCCGTCGCCTGTTTCTGGCCGGCGAGCCGTTCGGTCACCTGCGCCCTGAACTCGTCGTCGCTCATCGGGTAGAACGTCAGCCAATGGCGCGCCATGTCATCGGTCGTGCGCTGGCCGAACCCGACCCAGTTCAGCGGATCGGGATTGCTGCGGTTCGCCGCGGAATTGTCGTGCCAGCTCGTGACGTGCAGAATCGTCCCGGCCGGCAGGAGCGGCGCGGCGGCGTCGGCGTAGTTGTAGACGATCTGCCATCGGAAGTCGTAGTTGACGCAATTCAGCTGCTCGACCGCCATGTTCGGGTAGATCGCCTCGAGGCACTGCCGCTTGCCGCGGTTGTGCATGTGCGGCATGAAGCCGACCAGCCGCGAATGCTGATCGAGCTTGAAGTAGGCGTCGGTCCGCACGTCGTCGGCGCCGGCCGGAATGTCGAGATCGTCCGAGTTGGTGATGATGATCGTCCGCATGACGTGCTTCGGCACGTAGCCCTTCGGGTAGAAGACAATCCCGAGACGCGTCCGGTCGCGGACCTCTTCCCCGACGGAGTGGTAGTGCATGTTGAAGTTGATCCCGGCGCCCGCCTTGATCAGCCGGGCGGCGCCGTCGGGGTAGATGTCGCCGTTCTTGCCGACGGCGTACTCGACGAGCGTGCCGCCGGTGGGCGACCCGTCGGTCGTCACGATCGAGGCGACCGCGTGGTGCACGACCTTGATCGCGGCGCCCGGGCCGGGCTTCACCTCCACCGCCTTGATGTAGCGATCCTCGGTGAGGCCCGTGTCGGCCTCGATGTTGGCCCACCAGTCGGGTCCGGCGGGTGCGACCACCACCTCCTCGGGGAGCGTCACGATCAAGTCGGGTGTGCCGATGTTCCACCACTCGGCGTCCGCGAACACGCGGGGGCGCGGCATGTCGGCCGGGTTGCCGCGCGGCATCCCGCCGTCGATCCACGCGACGATGGTCGCGATCTCACGATCCGAGAGGGACGGATCGTCTTTGAACTTCTGGATGCCGACCGTTCGGTCGACGTGCCACGGCGGCATCTCGCGGCGGGAGATGCGCGCCCGGATCGATCGTGTCCAGGGCCGCACCTCCTCGTACGAGATGAGCGACATCGGCCCGATGGAGCCGGTCCGGTGGCAGCTCTGGCAGGCGCGCTGGAGGATCGGCGCGACGTCTTTGGTGAACGTGGGCACCGGGGCAGCGGCTGGTTGCGCCCCGGCGGCGCCGGGAATGCACCCCAAGGCACCGAGGACGAGCATCGCACGGACGATTCTGCCGGACATGTCTGACCTCCGCGCCGTGAGAATAGCACGCGGGCGGCGACAGCCGCAGGCGGCCCTACAGGCTGGCGTCGGTCACCGGCAGCTTCGGCGACGGAAGCTGCTGCCGCCGGACTCGTCATCAACCCCACCGCCCTCCAAGGCGAGCCCCCCGTTGGGGCGGGGTTTCATACGCCCTTACAACCCACCTGGAACGGCTCTTTCTCTTTGACCTGCATTATCAAGGGTCGGAAGGCGAGCGACCGCTCGGTCCTGAGCCACGCCCGAGGGCGACTTCGTCTCTGACGCGCCTCGAGCGGTTCTCATTGGCGGTGCGGCGGGAACCGGAAAGTCGGCCACGAGTTCGCCCGAGGGCCGGTCTATCACGTGCCGGTCGCGACTGAAACGTCGATCCCCTGAAGCGCGAAGCCGATCGTGTGAGCGAACGCACTCGCAGGAGGCGCCACCATGATGCCAACACTCCAGTCATCCATTCGCGGTTGGGCGCGGACGATTGTCGCGTTCTCGGCACTCTCGACGGCCTGCAATGGCCCGGGGCAAGGTCCCGCGTCACCAACACCGATCGATTCGCCGTCGACGACGTTGCCGTATCCGAGCTTCACTCTGAGAGGAGTCATCACTGACAGCACGTCGGGGAGGCCGATATCACAGGCTCGAGTATTCATCGCCCCCTTTACCATCCAGCTCCCTCATCCCGCACTGAACGTCCAGCAGGGGCCCTCGGACGCGGCGGGTCGATACGAGACCTCCGGTCTACCGATCCTCACCCAGCTCGCGTGGGCGCAAGCGGCAGTGGACGGGTGGGTTCAGCAATGCGCCGTGCCGGTCCTCATGGACGGCAGCATCACAACACTGAACGTACAACTGACCAGGTCGGGCGATTTGTCGCAGACGAGCCCGCCGTACGCGCCTCCACCGGGGACTCGGACCGTCACCGGCCGGGTATTCGTCAACCAGGACGGCGTTCGAACTCCTGCGGCCGGCGCGTTTGTGGGGTTCGAGTTTTTCGACTACGTCGCGGCCTCGACCATCACTGACGCGGCGGGACGATTCCTGCTGTGCGGACTACCCACGACCCAACTCCAGCTAGGGGCCTCGAGCACCTCAACGAATGGCGCCTCCGTCAGCATCGAATCGGGCGGCGACACGACGGTGGACATC
>CADEDC010000151.1 GCA_902825985.1 uncultured Acidobacteriota bacterium
CTAGTGCCCCAGCAGTTCGTGGTCCTTCTTCTTCTGCAGCTCGTCGATCTGCTTGACGAACGAGTCGGTGAGCTTCTGCACCTCGTCAAGCCCCTTCTTCTCGTCGTCTTCAGAGATGGCGTGGTCTTTCAGCAGCTTCTTCAGGCGGTCGTTGGCGTCGCGCCGCACCAGCCGGACCTGGTTGCGCCCTTCCTCCGCGAGCTTGTGGACGTGGCGCGACAGTTCCTTCCGGCGCTCCTCGGTGAGCGACGGAATCGGGATCCGGATGACCTTGCCGTCGCTGGCCGGGTTCAGGCCGAGATCGGCCGACCGGATGGCCTTCTCGATGGCCCCGAGCGTCGTCGGATCGAACGGCTGCGCGACGATGAGCGACGGTTCCGGCACCGACAGGCCGGCGAGCTGATTGAGCGGCAGGCGCGAACCATAGGCCTCGACGTGGACGCTGTCGAGAATCGTCACCGACGCCCGACCAGTGCGGACGCCCGACAGTTCATGCCGGACGTGCTCGGTCGCGCTGGTCATTCGTTTGCCAACCTCGGCGAACAGCCCTTTCAGGTCACTCACATCCATCGTTACTTCTCCGCGTTTGTCTGTCTCGAGGCTACGCGCTGACGATCGACCCGACCGGCTCACCGCAGATGGCGCGCTTGATGTTCCCCGGCGTGCGCAGGTTGAACACCATGATCGGGAGCTTGTTGTCCATGCACAGCGAGATGGCCGTCGCGTCCATCACCTGAAGCCCGCGCTCGAGCACCTGGAGATACGAGATGCGATCGTAGCGGGTGGCGGTCGGATCCTTGACCGGGTCGGCCGTGTAGATGCCGTCGACCTTGGTGGCCTTCAGGATGACGTCGGCCTTCATCTCCATGGCGCGCAGCGCCGCGGCGGTGTCGGTGCTGAAGTACGGGTTGCCGGTGCCGGCGCCGAACACGACGACGCGGCCCTTTTCCAGGTGACGCACCGCGCGCCGCCGGATGAACGGCTCGGCGACCGCCCGCATCTCGATGGCGGTGACGACCCGGGTGACGACGTTCTGCTGCTCGAGCGCGTCCTGCAGCGCCAGAGCGTTGATGACGGTGGCCAGCATGCCCATGTAGTCGGCGGTGGCGCGATCCATGCCGCGGGCGCTGGCCGCCACGCCGCGGAAGATGTTGCCGCCGCCAATCACGATGGCGGTCTGGACACCCATCCCCTGGATCTCTCCGACGTCCTTGGCAATCTGCGTGGCGACATCCGGGTCGATCCCGTAGTTCTGGGAGCCCATGAGTGCTTCGCCAGAGAGTTTGAGCAGGACGCGTTTATAGGCGGGCGTGGGCGGCGCGGTCACAAGGATTGATTATAAGTGCGAGGCGCCAGGGTGGGGAAGCGGCGTGTGTCGAAGGTCCGGTTGATGCGGAACCTCCGACACCTGGCGCCGGCGTGAACCTACTGGGCTTCGCCGACCTTGAGACGGACGAAGCGGGTGACGGACAGCTGCGTGCCGAGCACCTTGTTGGCGGCGCCGATGACCGCGGCGACGGTCAACTTCGGATCGCGGATCGATTCCTGATCCGGCAGGACGACCTGCGCGTAGTAGGCGCCCAGCTTGCCGTCGACGATCTTCTCGATGACGTTGGCCGGCTTGCCCGAGTTCTCCATCTGCGCCCGGTAGATGGCCTTTTCCTTCTCGAGGATGTCGGCCGGCACGTCGCCGCGGGTGGCATAGCTCGGGCTGGCGGCCGCAACTTGCATCGCGATCTCCTTGACCAGCGTCGTGAACTCGTCGCGCCCGGCGACCTCCGGGGTCGCGCCGGCGAACTCGAGCTGCACGGCGATCTTGCCGCCGAGATGGACGTACTGGCCGACGTAGCCCTGGCCGGCATAGCGCACGAAGCGCGGCACGGCCATGTTCTCGCCGACCTTGGCGATGCCGGCGGCGACCCGTTGCTGAATCGGGCCGTTCGGATCCTTCAGCCAGCCGTCGGACGCGCTGTCGCCGGCGCTGCGGATGGCCGCCAGCACGTCGGCAACGAGCTGCTGGAAGTCGTCGGTGCGCGCGACGAAGTCGGTCTCGCAGTTCACCTCGACGAGGATGCCTTCGCCGTGGTCATCGCTCACCCAGCGGCCGATGAGCCCCTCGCCGGTGGCGCGGCCGGCCTTCTTCGCCGCGGACGCGAGGCCGCGCTTCCGCAGAATCGTGTTGGCCTCTTCGAAATCGCCGTTCGCTTCGACGAGAGCCGCCTTGCACTCCATCATGCCGGCACCGGTCTGGTCGCGCAGCTTCTTGACCTCGGCCGCGGTAATCGTGACTGCCATCTGTCTATCTCCGCTGGAACAGGTAGTACGTGAAAACGCCGGCCTCCCGCGAGGCCGGCGCGCAACCGTGGGGCAGCAACCCGTGGACCGAGCTAGGCGGACGCCGGAGCGGCTTCGCGGGTGCGTCGGATCGGGCGCGCGCGCCGGGCGTCGTCGCCATCGTCGCCGCCGGCGGCGGCGGCCGTCTCGCGGGTCGCGTCCGCGTCAGCCGATTCGCGCAGGCCGCGGCCTTCGAGCACCGAATCGGCGATACGCGACGCGAACAGCCGAATCGAACGCAGCGCGTCGTCGTTGCCCGGGATGACGTAGTCCACTTCGTCCGGATCGCAGTTCGTGTCGACGATGCCGATGACCGGAATCTTCAGCTTGCGTGCCTCGTCGACGGCGATTTTTTCCTTCTTGGTATCGACGATGAAGATCGCCTCCGGCAGCCGGGCCATGCCGCGGATGCCCTCGAGGTTCTTCGTCAGCTTGCGCCGCTCCTTCTCGTTGCGGGCGATTTCCTTCTTCGACAGCGTGTCGTAGCGGCCGTCGGTGGTCATCGCCTCGAGGTCGCGAAGGCGGCCGAGGCTGCGCTGGATGGTGGCGAAGTTGGTGAGCAGCCCGCCGAGCCAGCGCTCGTTGACGTAGAACATGCCGCAGCGAGCGGCCTCTTCGGCGATGACGTCCTGCGCCTGGCGCTTGGTGCCGACGAACAGGATGGTACGGCCCTCTGCGGCGAGCTTCGAGACGAACTCCTCGGCGTCCTTGAACAGCTTGACCGTCTTGCCGAGGTCAAGGATGTAGATGCCGTTGCGTTCGCCGAAGATGTACTCCTTCATCTTCGGATTCCAGCGCTTCGTCTGGTGGCCGAAGTGGACTCCCGCCTCCAGTAGATCCTTCATCGCGATCGCGGCCAAATGTCCTCCATGCTCTGTGATCTCAGATGAACCTCGGTGCGGCAGCGGGCGGGATGCGGACCGCAGTCCGCACTCTGAAATCGGTGCCCGCCGCCTCGTGGAATTTGCGGCCGAACGAATCGAACTAGCGCTTGCTGAACTGGAACCGCTTGCGCGCGCCAGCCATGCCGTACTTCTTGCGTTCCTTGGCGCGCGCGTCGCGCGTCAGCAGCCCGTCGGTCTTGAGCTTCTTGCGCAGCTCGAGATTGAACTGCACGAGCGCCCGGGCGATGCCGAGCCGCACCGCGCCCGCCTGACCCGACACGCCGCCGCCCGCGACCGTTGCGAGCACGTCGAACTGGCCGGCGGTCTCGGTCAGGGCAAACGGCCGCCGCACATGCAGGCGCAGGGCTTCGGTACAGAAGAAGGCGTCGAACGCTCGGTGATTGATGCTGATTGCCCCGGTGCCGGGGCGAAGGAAGACGCGGGCGGTCGACGTCT
>CADEDC010000152.1 GCA_902825985.1 uncultured Acidobacteriota bacterium
ACTTGGCGTCGGAAATCGCCGCCAGGATCACGCCGAAGAACGTCTTGCCGACGCCAGGCACACCGCGCAGCAACAGGTTGCCGGCGTTGACCTGGCGTTGTTCGCTCTTGTCGTAGGTCGTGGGGATTTCCGAGAGGAGCACGACGTTCGCCAACGCTTTCGCGGTGTCGTACCCGACGAGCGCCTTGCCGCCCTCGGCGATGATCGCCTTATGAAACGCTATCGCTTCCGCGAGCTCGGGAGTCACTGGTGTGGGGCTAATCCTACATCAGCCAGCGCTTCGGGCATAGATTCCGCCGCCGTCGGCGACCCGGTGGGACGTCCGGCCGCGGCGCCGGGCCAGCGGCGGTACCGGACCGCCGGTGCGGCAATTGTTCGTCGGCCGGCGCCCCTCGTGTTACCTTCCTCCGCGATGCGTGGATTGATGATGGATTTTCCGCTCACGATTCCGGCAATCGTGCGGCGGGCCGAGACGTTGTTCCCGCACACCGGCGTCGTGTCCCGACGCGCCGACCGGAGCCTCGACCGGCGGACCTACGCCGACGTCATTGCGCGGTCCCGGCGGCTGGTGGTCGCCTTGCGCGATCTGGGGGTCGGCCGCGGCGATCGAGTCGCGACGCTCGCGTGGACGCACCATCGGCATCTCGAGGCCTACCTGGGCGTGCCCTCGATGGGCGCCGTGCTGCACACGCTGAACCTGCGGCTGCACCCGGACGACCTGGCCTACATCATCTCGGACGCCGACGATCGGGTGGTGCTGGTCGACGAGAGCCTGCTGCCGCTGCTCGACAAGGTCCGCGCGCAGGTCGCGATTCCGCACGTCGTCGTCATGCGCACCGGCAGCATGCCGATCGCCGGGGCGTCGGACCTCGACTACGAGACGCTCCTGGCGGCGGCCGAGCCGACGCGGTTCGTCGAGGCCGCGCTCGACGAGAGCGACGCGGCGGCGATGTGCTACACGTCCGGTACGACGGGCCGTCCCAAGGGGGTGCTGTACTCCCACCGCGCGATCGTGCTCCACTCGATGGCGGAGGGCATGGCCGACTGCATCGGCCTCAGCCGCAACGACACGGTGCTGCCGATTGTCCCGATGTTCCACGTGAACGCGTGGGGATTGCCGTACAGCGCCACGTTGCTCGGCTGCGCGCAGGTGTTGCCGGGACCCCACCTGGATGCGAAGAGCATCGCGGAGCTGCTGGCCGGCGAGAAGGTCACGGTGACGGCCGGAGTACCGACGATCTGGATGGCCCTGCTGGCGGAGCTGGACGCCAATCCCGGGGCCTACGATCTGCGGGCCCTGCGGACGCTCGCGATTGGCGGCAGTGCGGCACCGGCCGCCATGATCCGCGGGTTCCAGGAGCGCCACAACCTCCGGGTGCTCCACGCGTGGGGGATGACGGAGACGACGCCAATCGGCACCGTGTGCAACCTGCCGGCGGCGATGGGTGAACTGCCGCTCGACGAGCAGTACCGGTATCGCGCGATGCAGGGGACGCCGCTGCCGTTCTTCGAGATACGGGCCCGCGGCGAGGAGGGCATCGTCCCGTGGGACGGCCGGACGCTCGGTGAACTCGAAGTCCGCGGCGCGTGGGTCGCCGCGCAGTACTACCATGGCGAGGCCGGCGACAGCCGCTTCACCGACGATGGATGGTTCAAGACCGGTGACATCGTCCGCATCACGCCGGCGGGATGCGTCGAACTGGCCGACCGGACGAAGGATCTCGTGAAGTCGGGCGGCGAGTGGATCAGCTCCGTCGCGCTCGAGAACGCGCTGATGGGACATCCGGCGGTGGCGGAAGCGGCCGTGGTGGCCGTGCCCCACCCCAAGTGGGACGAGCGTCCGCTCGCCGCCGTCGTGTTGAAGCCGGGCCAGACCGCGACCGCCGACGAACTCCGCGCCTATCTCGCACCGCAGTTCGCCAGCTGGTGGTTGCCGGACACCGTGACGTTCGTCGCCGCGATTCCGAAGACGTCGGCGGGGAAGTTCCTCAAGTCGGCGCTGCGCGAGCAGTACCGTGGGGCGTACGGCGGAGCTCCCGGCGCCGTCGCCGGGTCGGGCGGGTAGGCCGGGCCGCTTCAGGAGCGTGGATGCCGTGGCCGGGGCCCGCCGGCGCGGCGCATGCCGGCGCAGCGTTTCGAGGCCAGCGGCGGTAGTATCTCGCCATGCAGCATTACGGACGAATGACACGGGTGGCGCTCGTCGCGGCGGCGGCGCTCGCGGTCGCGACGGAGCGGCTCGTCGCACAGGCGGCGGCGAACGGCGGCACCGTCGGGCCGCCGGTTGCCGGCAGTTGGGTCACCGCGTGGGCGACGTCACAGCAGGCACTCGGCGAGGCGGCCATCAGCAACGCCACGGTGCGCCTGATCGCCCGCGTCACCATGCCGGGTGAGACGGTGCGCGTCCGTCTCGACAACAGTTACGGTGCCGAGCCGGTTCGCATCGGGCGGGCATCGATCGCCTATCGGGTCCAGGGGGCGCTGGTGGCGAGCGGTTCGACGAAGCCGCTGACCTTCGACGGGCGTTCCGAGGTCAGCCTGTCGCCCGGTGGCACGGCCTGGAGTGACCCGGTGCCGCTCGCGGTCGCGGCCCAGCAGGACCTGGCGGTGAATCTCTACCTGCCCGGAACCAACGTCCGTCCCAGCCAGCACTCGAACGCCTACGCCACGTCCTACCGGACGCCGGACGGCGCGGGCGACAAGACGGCCGACGAGTCGCGGGCGCCGTTCACCGGTTCGATCACCGCGACCTGGTGGCTGAAGTCGATCGAGGTGCAGTCGACCGTCGCCGGCGGCGCGATCGTCGCCTTCGGTGATTCGATCACCGACGGCACGTGCAGCACGCTCGATGCGAACGACCGCTGGCTCAACCTCCTGTCGACACGCCTGGGTCTGCAATTCGACGAGGCGGCGGCGCGAGCCGGAAGCCGGGCGACGATGAAGTCGCTGCTCAACGAGGGGATCGGTGGCAACACCGTGACGCGCGCGGTGCAGCCGGCCCCGGACAGCACGCCGGCCGTGGAGCGGCTGGATCGCGACGTCCTCTCACACCACGGCGTGAGCGACGTCATCGTGTTCATCGGCACGAACGATCTGCGCCGCGAGGCAAGCGTGGCACAGGTCACCGAGGGGCTGGCCGCCATCCTGAAGCGGATCAGGGCGGCCGGCGGCGCCGCCGCCCCTCGCGTATTCGGCGTGACGATGATCCCGCGGCACAATGTCGCGCCCAGCGGCGCCAACACCGGCTGGAACGACGACAAGTCGCGCCGCCGCCGCGCCGTGAACGACTGGATTCGCACCACGGCCGGCTTCGACGGGGTGCTCGACTTCGATGCGATCATGCGTGACACGCAGCGACCGGACCTGATGGCTCCGCCGCTCAACTGCGGCGACGGCATCCATCCGAGTCCGGCCGGCTACCACACGATTGGCCGTGCCATCCCGCTCGAGCTGTTCTCCCGCTCACGCGACGCGGGCCGGTAGTCAGGGCGGGGAGGCTTCGCAGGGCGGGGAGGCCTGGGGGGCCTGG
>CADEDC010000153.1 GCA_902825985.1 uncultured Acidobacteriota bacterium
TGCGGCAGCAGGGCCGGCAGGCCGTGGCTGCCGTCCTACCGAGGCCTACCAGGCCTACCCGGCCCACCCGGCCTACCCGGCCTACCCGGCCTACCAGGCCCACCCGGCCCACCCGGCCTACCAGGCCTACCCGGCCCACCAGGCCTACCCGGCCTACCCGGCCTTCTTCTTGGCACCGGCGCGCGGCCGGCGGGTCGCCGGCGCACCGCCCGAGCCGACCGGCACGACCGCTTCCGGCCGCTCCGCCACCTGCACCGTCAGGTGCGCGGTGCGCTTCAACACCCGGAACGCCCGGCCCATCGGCGCCGGACGCACCCGCTTCTGCGACGGTCCCTGGTCGGCGAACGCCGCCCGGACGTAGAGCCGATCGACGTCGCCGCTGAAGCCGTCCTTCTGCTGCGCGTTGGCAATCGCCGACCGCAACACCTTCGCGATGTCGCCGGCGACCCCCTTCTTCGTGAACTTGAGCGTGGCGAGGGCGCGATTGACGTCCTTGCCGCGGATGAGCGCGAGAACGAGCCCGGCCTTCTGAGCCGACGTCCTCACGAAACGTGCGGTTGCGCGCGCTTCAATCATGACGATTACCCTTTGGCCGCCGGAGCCGGCGACGAGGCCTTCTCGGCAACCTTGGCCGAGTGCCCCTTGAACTGGCGCGTCGGCGCGAACTCACCGAGCTTGTGGCCCACCATGTTCTCGGTGATGTACACCGGGATGAACTTGCGGCCGTTGTGCACCGCGAGCGTGTGGCCGACCATCTCGGGAATCACGGTCGAACGACGCGACCAGGTCTTGATGACCTTCTTCTCCGTGCCGCGGTTCATCACCTCGACTTTTTCAAGCAGCGAGGTATCGACGAACGGGCCCTTCTTCAGAGATCTGCTCATGTACTTAGGCTCCGCTTACTTCTGTCGGCGCTGAACGATGAACTGGTTCGTCGTCTTGCGGCTCCGCGTCTTGAAGCCCTTGGTCGGCTGGCCCCACGGTGACACCGGATGCCGGCCGCCCGACGTCTTGCCTTCACCGCCACCCAGCGGGTGGTCGACCGGGTTCATCGCGACGCCGCGGACGTGCGGCCGCTTGCCGAGCCAACGGCTGCGGCCCGCCTTGCCGATCGAGACGTTCTCGTGGTCGATGTTGCCGACCTGGCCGATGGTCGCGTAGCAGTCGATGAAGATCTTGCGAATCTCGCTCGACGGCATCTTGACGGAGGCGTAGTCGCCCTCCTTCGCCACCAGCTGCACCGAGGCGCCGGCGCTGCGGGCAATCTGGCCGCCCTTGCCCGGCTTCAGCTCGACGTTGTGAATCTGCGTGCCGAGCGGGATGTTCCGCAGCGGCAGCGCATTGCCCGGCAGGATGTCGACCGTCGGCCCCGAAACGACCGTGTCGCCGACCTTCACGCCAACCGGATGCAGGATGTAGCGCTTCTCGCCGTCGGCATAGGCCAGCAGCGCAATGCGCGCCGACCGGTTCGGGTCGTACTCGACAGTCGTGACCTTGGCCGGGATGTCGACCTTGTCGCGCTTGAAGTCGATGATGCGGTACATCCGCTTGTGGCCGCCGCCGCGCCACCAGATCGTCAGCTCGCCGCGGTTGTTGCGACCGCCGGAGCGGTGCAGCTTCTCGACCAGCGGCTTGTGCGGCTCGGACGTCGTGATCTCGTCGAAGGTCTGGACGGTCTGGAACCGCTGACCCGGCGAGGTCGGATTGTATTTCCGGATGCCCATCCTTTACGCCCCTTCCAGGAACTCAGGCAGCTTCTGGCCTTCGCGCAACGTCACGTAAGCCTTCTTCCAGTCCGGTCGCCGCCCGGCGTAGCGCCCCTGCCGCTTGATCTTGCCGTGCGCGATGCTCGTGCGGATGCTGTCGACCTTCGACCCCAGCAGCTGCTCGATGGCGCGCCGAATCTGAATCTTGTTCGCGTCCACCGCCACCTGGAACACGATCGTCCGGCCGTCTTCGCGCTGGATCGATGTCTTCTCGGTGATGAGCGGACGGCGGATGACGTCAGTGAGCTTCATACCGCCAGGACCTCCTGGAGCTTCTCGATGGCCCCACGCGTCGCAACCACCCGGTCGGCGTGCATGACGGCGCGCGCCGTCACCCGCGAGCTCGGCACGAACACGACGCCCGGCAGGTTGCGCACGGACTTCGCGAGCTTCTCGTCCGGCGCCAGGTCGATGAGAATCGCCTTGCCGGTGACCCCGAGCGACTTCAGCATCGCCGACGCCGCGCTGGTCTTGATGTCGGCCGCGGCGAGCGCGTCGACGACGACCACCTGACCGTCCTTCAGCTTCTGGGCCAGCGCCGCCCGCAACGCACCGCGCTCGACCTTCTTCGGCAGCTGGTACTCGTAGCTCCGCGGCTGCGGGCCGAATACCGTGCCGCCCTTGCGCCACAGCGGGTTGCGGATTTCGCCGACGCGGGCGCGGCCGGTGCCCTTCTGGCGCCACGGCTTCTTGCCCGACCCGCTGACCGCCGCGCGATTCTTCGTCGCATGCGTCCCCTGTCGTTCGGCGGCATTGGCGCGCACGACGGATTCCCATACGAGCGACAGATTGATGCGCCCGCCGAAGACCTCGTCGCGCAGCTCGACCGCGCCGATCTTCTGGTTCGAATTGTTGACAACGTCGACAGTCATCACTTCTTGCCCTTCTTCGGCTTCTCGACCTGGGCGACCTTGATCTTCTTCGCCTTGACCGCCTTGCGCACCACCACGTAGCCGGTCGGCGCGCCCGGGATGCCGCCCTCGACGACGATCAGGTGGTTCTCGGGGTCGACGCGCAGCACCTTGATGTTGTGGATGGTCGTCGTCGCGCCGCCCATGCGGCCGCCGGCGCGCATCCCCTTGATGACGCGCGACGGGAACGACGAGGCGCCGATCGAGCCGGGCGCCCGGTGGAACATCGAGCCGTGCGTCGCCGCACCGCCAGCGAAGTGATGGCGCTTGACGACGCCCTGGAAGCCCTTGCCGCGGCCGGTGCCGACGATGTCGACCCGTTCGCCATCGGCGAAGATGTTGACGAGCACCGGATCGCCGGCCTTCGCCTCGCCCCCCGGCGCCAGCTTCACCTCGCGGCGCACGCGGGTCGGCGGCACGCCGGCCTTCTTGTAGTGACCGGCGAGCGGCTTGCCGACCTTCGCCGGCGTCTCCTCGACCAGCCCGAGCTGCACCGCCTCATAGCCGTCGACCGGCGCCGTCTTCGCCTGGACGACGACGCACGGACCGGCCTTGATGACCGTCGCCGGATGAATCGTGCCATCCGCGTCGAACACCTGGGTCATGCCGACTTTTCTGCCGATGATTCCGGTCACCATGGCCTATTTGTGCTCCTTGCCGAAGGCCTTGATCTCGACGTCCACACCGGCCGGCAGGTCGAGCTTCATCAGCGCGTCCACGGTCTGCGGCGTCGGCTCGAAGATGTCGATCAGCCGCTTGTGGGTCCGGATCTCGAACTGCTCGCGCGACTTCTTGTCGACGTGCGGCGAACGGAGCACCGTCCACTTGTTCTTGGC
>CADEDC010000154.1 GCA_902825985.1 uncultured Acidobacteriota bacterium
TCACCGTCCAGGTCCCGTTCGGATTGCGTGTCCACGTCGCTGAGGTCGAGGCGATGGCATAGCGCGACGCGTCTACGCCCGCGCCACCGGTGAGTGTGTCCGAGCCTGCTGCGCCGTCGAGCGTATCCGCGCCGCCGCCGCCATTGAGCAGATTGGCGCCCGCGTTGCCGACGAGGATGTCGTTGTTGTTGCTGCCGTTCACGCCTTCCACCGACACCAGCGTGTCCGTGCCGATCGCGTCGCCCGAGACGGAGGCGTTGTGCAAGTTGACCGATATCGAGCTGGCTGCGTGGCGGAAGTCCGCGATGTCTACGCCGTCGCCGCCGTCGAGCGTGTCATCGCCTTCACCGGAAACAAGCAGATCGTTTCCTTCGCCGCCGGCGACGATGCGGCCAAACCCGGCGGCGTGGATTTCGTCATCGCCAGCGTCGCCGTACACGTAGCCAAGGTAATACGTGAAGGCGAGGTGGATGATGTCGTTGCCATCGCCACCGTGCACTTCGCTGCTGCCGTAGATCGTATCGTTGCCCGCGCCGCCGATGGACGTGCGGAAACCATTGGTGCCGCTATAGAGCGTGTCGTTGCCGTCGCCGCCTTCAACGTTGCTGAGGTACTGGCTGGTGCGGCCATCGACGATGTCGTTGCCGTCGCCGCCATACATATTCGCGGTGTAGTAGTCGGCCACCAAAGTATCATCGCCGCCCATGCCGTAGACGAGGGCGAAGTCTGCGTACGATGTTGTCGCGTTGAGGATGATGGTATCGCCGAAATTGCTGCCTTGAACCCAGGCGACGCCTTCAATGCCGCTAATGACGCCGCCGCCAATGGTCTGCGACGCCAGACGGAAGTCGGCCGTCACGCCTTCGGACGCGCCGAGGAAGCTGATGAAAAGCGTGTCGCCAACGGAGCTGTTGCCGCCGCCATCGATGGTGTCGCCATAGCCGCCAAAGAGGTGATCGTCGCCCAATCCACCGATCAGCGTGTCGGCCTCAGCGCCGGTATCTAGAGTTGGCGGATAGACGACGTAATAGCCGCCATTGGTCGTCGCGGATTCGGCCGACGAGAACAGGAAGTCGTCACCCTCGCCGCCATTGAGTGTGTCGCTACCGCCATTGCCGGTCAGGAAGTCTGTGCCGTTATTGCCGATGAGCTGATCCTGGCCCGCGCCGCCGCGCAGCGTGTCGCCCGATGCGCCGCCCGTGATCCAATATTCTTCGACGTTGGTGGTGATGCTGCCGGCCGGAATCGTGATCACGAACGACGTGCTCATCTCGACTGCCGCGCCCGCTGCCGAGAAGTCGGCGACCAGGCGATCGACGCCGCCGCCGCCGCTAAACGCAAATGCGCCGCCGATGGCGCTATCGACGATGAACACGTCGTCGCCGCTGCCGCCGGTGAGATCGAATTGCTCGAAATTCCGGATGAGGGTGCCGTCGCCGAACGTCACGTCGCCGCCCGCGAGCAATGCTGAGGTTTGGAATGTCGTGGGCGTGCTTGAGCCGAAGGTGATGCGCAGCAGATCGCTGAGCCCGCCGCCGCCGTCGAGTGTGTCGCCGCCGCCGTCGGAGATGACGGTGTCGGCGCCGTCGCCGGCGTTGATCACATCCACGCCCGCGCCGCCGTCTAGCGTGTTGTCCAAGGCGTTACCGGTCAGCGTATCGTTGAAGGCGCTGCCGATGAGGCGTTCGACGTTCACGAGCGTGTCGAGCCCCGCGCCAATTGTGTTTTGCTGCCCCGCGAGCGACAGCGAGACCGTCACGGCGCTCAACGCCGCACCATAAGAAACCGCGTCGCTGCCGGCGGCGCCGTCGAAGGTGTTGTTGGCGGCGTTGCCAATCATCGTGTCGTTGAAATCGCTGCCGATGACGTTCTCGAAGTTCGAGAGCGTGTCCAGCCCGCCGCCGCCGGTGTTTTGCTGACCTGACGCTGCCAACGAGACGCTGATCGCCGTCAGCGCGCCGAAATAGGAAACAGTGTCACTGCCGGCGCCGCCGTCGAGGATGTCGTTGCCGGCGCCGCCCTCGATTGTGTTGTTGCCGCCATTGCCGGTCAGCGTGTCGTTGAAGGCGGTGCCGACGAGGTGCTCGATGCTGGTGAGCGTATCGAGCCCGCCGCCGCCTGTGTTCTGCTGGCCGACGAGCGAGAGCGAAACCGTGACGCCTGCCGTGGCGTCGGCATAGACGGCGGTGTCTTCATCGCTGCCGCCGTTCAGAACGTCATTGCCGACGCCGCCAATCAGCCAATCCTTGCCGGCGTCGCCATTGAGCGTGTCGTTGCCGATTTGGCCGAAGAGCGTGTCATCGCCATCGCCGCCATTCAGTGTGTCGTTGCCGGGCGTCGACGTCAGCACTTCGTCGCCGGGATAGTTTTCACCGAAGAGGAGGTCGGCGCCCGCGCCACCATTCATGGTGTCGCCGCCGCCATAACCTTCAAGAAGGTCGCCGCCGGCAGAGCCGGTCATCGTGTCTGCGCCGTTGAACAAGAAGCCGTGAATGGCGGCGACGTCACCGTTGAAGACCCACGTGTAGAAGTTCGGCACGGAGAGCGAGAAACCAGATCCGACGATGCTCATTGACGGGCTGCCGAAGCGCGGCGTCGTGTATGTGAAGGACGTAATCGTCCCGCTGGTCGGATCGCCGAATTGGTCATAGCCGCCCAGACTGCCGCGCGCCTGCAGCACTTCGCCAGAAGACGAATAGGTGACCTGCGTGCCGGAGTGAGCGGAGGAGAGGACTGACGAGACCAGCGCCGCGATGTCGGCGGCGCTCCACTCCAGCATGTTGAAGCCGGCGGTCCCGTTACCGCCCGAAAAAACATACGTCCCCATGCCTTCCCCCGCCTTCGCGCTGTCCCGCCAGCGAGGTGTAGCAGGCGCTCTGTCCAGCCGAAACCCTGCGGCTTTGGCCTCGGCTGTAAATGACTGTCACCAGAGCGACACAAAAAAGGGCGCGGACATTGCTGTCCGCGCCCCGTCTTTGTGACTGTGGACCAAGCTAGTCTTGGCCGCCGCTGCTTTCGGTGCCGCCGGCTTCGCCGGTCGGAAAGCCGCGCGTGCGCAACAGCGCGTTGACGTCCGGATCGCGGCCGCGGAATTGACGGTACGCCTCGGCGCGGTCAGTCGTGTTGCCCGGCGCGAGGATGATGTTGCGCATGCCGGCCGCAATCGTTGGATCCCAGACATTGCCGCTGGCTTCGAACATTTCCCACGTGTCGGCGTCCATCGTCTCTGACCAGAGGTAGGAATAGTAGCCGGCCGAGTAGCTGTCGCTTGAGAAGAGGTGTCCGAACTGCGGTAGGCGGTGACGCATGGCCATTTCGCGCGGCATGTTGAGCGACGCAAGCGTGTCGCGTTCGAACGCATCGACGTTGGTGATCGGCTGCGCGCGATTGTGCAGCGACATGTCGACGAGCGCGGAAGAGAGGTA
>CADEDC010000155.1 GCA_902825985.1 uncultured Acidobacteriota bacterium
GGGGGCGGCACACCCCGTTCTTCAACGGGTATCGGCCGCAGTTCTACTTCCGCACCACCGACGTGACCGGCACGCTGCATCTGCCGGAAGGTGTCGAGATGGTGATGCCGGGCGACAACACGACGATCAGCGGCGAGCTGATGGTCCCGGTGGCCCTCGAGGCCGGTGCGCGGTTCGCCATCCGCGAAGGCGGCCGGACCGTCGGGTCGGGCACGATTACCGAGATCGTCGAGTAGCAGACGCCGACCGACGCTGCGCGGCGGCCCGATCGAACGGTCGCCGGCGGCGTCGTCGCGTCAGGTGAACATCCATGAGAGACATCATCGCGCTCGCCTGCCAGGACTGTAAGCGGCGCAACTACAGCACGACGAAGAACAAGAAGAAGACGACCGAGCGGCTCGAGATGAGCAAGTTCTGCCGTTTCTGCCGCAAGCACACGTCGCACAAAGAGACGAAGTAGCCGGCGCGCGGCGCGCCGCGCGGCGCGGACGTCACGAAGGACAGTAGCTCAATTGGCAGAGCACCGGTCTCCAAAACCGGGGGTTGGGGGTTCGATTCCCTCCTGTCCTGCCAGATTCGGTCGCATCTCGGGTCACCAGCAGACGAAGGCGCTATGGCGGAGAATACAACCACACTGGACAACGTAAAGGACGCGGCTGGTGGACGCTGGGAGCGGACGCGGCTGTTCCTCAGCGAGGTCCGCAACGAGCTCAAGCGCGTCACCTGGCCGTCCCGCAAGGAAGTCTACGCGACGACGGTCGTCGTGATCCTGACCTCGCTGTTCTTCGGCCTCTACCTGTTCGTGCTCGACTACGGCGTGAATACCCTCATTCAGTGGATCTTCACGCGCTTTGGTGCGGCATGAGCGAGTCCGAAATCCAGACGGCGGCGGGCGGCAAGAACTGGTACATCGTGCACACGTACTCGGGCTTCGAGAAGAAGGTGGCCGAGTCGCTGCAGCAGCGGGTGCAGGCGTACGGGCTCCAGGATGAGATCGGCGAGGTCCTCATCCCGACCGAGGATGTCGTCGAGATGCGTGGCGGCCGCAAGGTCGTCACGTCGAAGCGGTTCTTCCCTGGCTACATCCTTGTCGAGATGAACATGTCCGACAACGCGTGGCATGTGGTGAAGAACACGCCGAAAGTGACCGGTTTTGTCGGTGCCGGCGCCAAGCCGACGCCGCTCAGTAAGGACGAAGTCGACCAGATCCTCACGCAGGTCAAGACTGCGGCCGAGAAGCCCAAGCCGAAGTACATGTTCGAGAAGGGCGAGCAGGTCCGGATCAACGAGGGCCCGTTCACGTCGTTCAACGGCGTGGTCGACGAGGTGAACCTCGACAAGAACACGTTGAAGGTGATGGTCACCATCTTCGGGCGTTCGACGCCGGTCGAGCTGGACTTCCTCCAGGTGGAGAAAATTTAGGAATCGCCCATGGCCAAGAAAGTCCAAGCACTCGTGAAGCTCCAGATTGCCGCCGGCAAAGCCACGCCGGCGCCGCCCGTCGGCACCGCGCTCGGTCCGCAGGGCGTGAACATCATGGACTTCTGCAAGAACTTCAACGCGCGCACCGCGAAGGACGAGGGGCTCATCATCCCCGTTGTCGTGACCGTCTACGCCGACCGGTCGTACACCTTCATCACGAAGACGCCGCCGGCGCCGGTGCTGTTGAAGCGCGCCGCCAACATCGCCAAGGGGTCGGCCGAGCCGAACAAGACGAAGGTCGGCACGGTGACCGCGAAGCAGGTCGAGGACATCGCCAAGCTCAAGATGCCCGACCTCAACTGCGACACGCTCGACTCGGCCATCCGGACGGTTGCCGGAACCGCGCGGTCGATGGGACTCGACGTCGTCAAGTGACATAGCCGGAGCCAGCTGGCGCCGGCCCTGTCGTTATCAGTGGGAGGGCCGTTCGATCGGCCCGATAGCACCACGGGAGACTGCATGCGAAGACGCGGGAAGAAGTACACCGCGGCCCGGGCGCAGATCGCCATCGATCGGACCTACACGATCGAAGAGGCGATTCCGCTCGTGCAGAAGGTGAAGTTCGCCAAGTTCGATGAAACCGTCGAGTTGACCCTGCGGCTGGGGGTCGACCCGAAACACGCGGACCAGATGGTCCGTGGCACCGTCGTGCTGCCGCACGGTCTCGGCAGGACCAAGCGGGTGCTCGCCATCGCCGGCGGCGAGAAGCAGCGCGAGGCGCAGGAGGCCGGCGCCGACATCGTCGGCGGCGAGGAGCTGGTGGAGAAGATCGCCGGCGGCTGGACCGATTTCGATGCGGTCGTCGCGACGCCCGACATGATGCGCGCCGTCGGCCGCCTCGGCAAGGTGCTCGGGCCGCGCGGCCTGATGCCGAACCCGAAGACCGGCACGGTGTCGCTCGACATCGCCAAGGCGGTGCGCGAGATCAAGGCCGGCAAGGTCGAGTTCCGCGTCGACAAGACCGGCATCATCCATGCGCCGGTCGGCAAGACGTCGTTCAGCAGCGACTCGCTCGTCGCCAATACCCTCGCTCTCGTCGAGAGCATCGTCAAGGCGAAGCCGGCGGCGGCCAAGGGCAAGTACCTGAAGAGCGTGACGCTGTCGTCGACGATGGGGCCGGGCCTGCGGGTTGACACGACGAACATCGACGCGGTGGTGAAACACTGATGGCTGTCACGAGAGCGGACAAGCAACTCGAACTCCAGGCGCTCGAAGCGTCGCTGCAGGGCGCGCAGACGGCGATCCTGCTGGACTACAAGGGCATCAACGTGCCCCAGGTCACGGAGCTCCGGCGCCAGCTGCGGGCCGCCAAGGCCACCTACAAGGTCGTCAAGAACACCCTCGCGAAGCGCGCCGTCAAGGGCACTTCGTTCGAGGCGCTCACCGAACACTTCGTGGGCACCACGGCGATCGCGTATACCGAGTCCGATCCGGTCGGGCTCGCCAAGACGCTGACCACGTTCCTCAAGACGACGCCGGCCGTCTCCATCAAGGCGGCGGTCGTCAGCGGTCAGGCCATCAAGGCGGCCGAGGTCAGCGACCTCGCCAGCCTGCCGGGGAAGCCGGAGCTGTACGCGAAGCTGCTCTTCGTGCTGCAGGCCCCGATGGTCCAGATCGTCAGTGTGCTGAACGCCGCACCACGCGACCTCATGAGCGTCCTGGTGCAGGCGGAGAAGAAACGTTCGGAATCTTAAATCGGACTCTTGGCGGGGTGATGACCCTGTAGCCAACTCAGGAGAGAAGCAATGGCCGAAGTGACGCAGCAGCAGGTGGTCGACTACATCAAGGG
>CADEDC010000156.1 GCA_902825985.1 uncultured Acidobacteriota bacterium
GCGCAGTTCGAGCCGATCGTTCTCCATATGATCGAGTCGTTCAAGTCGCCCGCCGAGCCGCCCGTGCCGGCGAAGTAGCGGGACGGCAGCACGCTCACGTCGCGTGTCGTCCATCCGCCATGACCACGTCACGAGACGCCGCCCCGGCTTCAGCGCCGGAAATCACCGTCCGCACGCCGAGTGGCCGGACGCACGCCTTTCGGACGGCCTTCATCCTCGGACGGGATCGCGAGTGCCAGGTCCGGATTGACGATGGCCGGGTCAGCCGACGGCATGCCCGCGTGGCGTACAACGGCAGCGAATGGCGGATCGAGGACCTCGACAGCGGCAACGGCCTCCACGTGAACGGCCGGCGAGTCCAGAGCGCGCCGATCAAGCCGTCGCTCGCCGTCAGCCTCGGCCCCGACGGTCCCGGGCTCACCCTGGAGGCCGACTTCCGCAGGGGTGAAACGGTCATCCTGACGGACTACGCCGAGCGCTACTTTCACGAAGGCGAGAGCGACCGGCCAGCCGGTCGTGAGACGGTGATGATCCGCAAGGCGTTCCAGCGGATACAGCGCCGCCAGCGGCGGCTCTATCTCGCCGTCATCGGCACCGTGGCGGCGATTGCCATCGCCGCCGGCGGCTTTGCCTACTACAGCCAAGGCCAGGTGACCCGCCAGCGACTGCTGGCGGAAGACATCTTCTACACGATGAAGTCGATCGACGTCGACCTGGCGGCGCTCGAAGTCAAGCTGACCGCCGCCGGCAATGTCCAGGGTCAGGACGACGTGCGTGTCTACCAGCAGCGCCGGCGCGAGCTCGAGGCCAACTACGATCGCTTTCTCACCGGTCTGAGCGGCCGCCAGTTCACGCCGCAGGAACAGACCATCCTGCGCATCACGCGGCTCTTCGGCGAGTGCGAGATCGCTGCCCCGCCGGAGTACATGGCGGAGGTGATGACCTACGTCCGCCGCTGGCAATCGACGCCGCGCTTCGCGACCGGCGTCAAACGGGCGCAGGAACTGGGCTACGTGGGTCGTATCGTCGAAGAGTTTCGCACGCGCAACCTGCCGTCGCAGTTCTTCTATCTTGCGCTGCAGGAAAGCAACTTCATCGAGACGGCGAGCAGTCCGCCGACCCGCATGGGATACGCCAAGGGGCTGTGGATGTTCATCCCCGACACCGGCCGGCGCTACGGTCTGAAGATTGGGCCGCTGCAGGCCTACGCCCAGGCCGACCCGGCCGACGATCGGCACAACTGGGAGAAGTCGACGACGGCGGCGGCAGCCTATATCAAGGCGATTTACAGCACCGATGCGCAGGCCTCCGGCCTGCTGGTAATGGCGTCGTACAACTGGGGTGAAGGGCGCGTCATCAACCGGCTGCGCTCGATGCCGGCGAATCCGCGCGAGCGCAATTTCTGGAAGCTGCTGCTGAAGCACCGCGATGAGGTGCCGAAAGAAACCTACGACTACGTGTTTTCGATCGTCTCGGCGGCGGCGATTGGCGAAGACCCGCGGCTCTTCGGCTTCAACTTCGACAATCCGCTGGCGGCGGCAGATGCGCCGGTGGCGCAGCTGCGGCCGCCAACCCCCTAGTTCGTGCTAATTCGTGCGAACTGGCAGGCCGGCGACGAGTGGTTCCGCCGGCGGCTGTGAGCGGATCGCGGTGAAGTTGCACGGGCAGGCGCTGTAGCCGACGGCGGTGCCGGTCCATGTCTGGAGGTCGGCGCTCACGCTGCCGACGAAGGTCACCGAGAACGGTGTCGGCATGGCGTTCTCGAAGGTCAGCGTGGCCGACATCTGGCGCGGGTTCGAGACCGCTCCCACGCCCGAGCCAAGGCCGTCGCTGGTCTCGTTGATGTTCGCCACGACCGCCGTGCCGGTCTGCACGAGATCCATGTTTTCGGGCAGAAGGGCGGCCCCGCCGAACGTGATGCGCCAGCGGCCCGAGACGTTGCGGGCGCGGACGACCTGGGCGCCACTCGTCGCCGTCTTCCCTTCGGCGTCGGTCACCGCGGCGACGACACTGAAGTTGCCGGTATTGGCGAAGACATGCGTCGCGACGGGACCGACGAGCGGCGCCGTGCCGTCGCCGAAGTTCCACGACACGACGTAGGGTGCTTTGCCGCCGGCCGGCGACAGGTTGAACGTCAGGTTGGTCGCCGCCATCAAGGCGAGCGGTCCCGGATCCGAGACGATCGCCCCGGCCACCAGCGGTGGGACGACGATCGGCGGTGGGGTCGGCGTGGTAATCGTGACCATCCCCTCACCTGTCGCCGGCGCGCCCGTGCACGCCGCGGTGAGTGAGCCGACGAGAAACAACGCTGGAATCGCAATGCGCAGTGACATAGGACTATGGGCGTCTGACGCTTAGAAAGTCACATCGAGCCCGGCCACAGTCGTGACACGGGAATGGAGACCGCTGTCTTTCAAGGTCACAAGAGCGTTGACCGTCAGCACCATTTTGCCTTTGAGATTCACCCTGACGCCGGGCGCCACGGCGACGCGAGACAGTCCTTCGTCGAGGGCGATCAAGCCCTGCGTGGCGGTGGCGCCGGCGATGGCGCCGTTGCCCAATCTGCCGCCGCCGTAAATCTGCCCGCCGACCAGATCGGCGAGCAGCGTCGCCTTCGGCGCCGCCTCGAACTCGAAGCCGGCCGCGTACTGCAACTGGTGGCGCGCGTCGACGCTGCGGTTGGTGGAGTCGGAGGTCACGCTCACTGCCTTGTCCCAGTACTCGAAGCCGGCATTGGCATGCGGGCGGAACTTGCCTTTGCCGGAAGAGGCGATGAGCGACACCTGCGTCCGCGTAATGCCAACGCCGCGGAGGTTGTCCTTCGAGCCGGTCGGCAGACGCATGGATACCATGACCGCCAGTCCGCCCGGGTCAGGTTGTCCCTCACCGAAGGTCAAGAAGCGATACTCTGCGATGCCGAGGATGTCGCCGAGCCCCTTGTTGACGCCCGATGCGGCGGCATGCGCGAGGAAATTGCCGGCGCCGTCGACGAGCGTCGTCGATCCGCCGACCTTGACGGTGGTCAGTGGCACAGAGCCACCGACGTCCAGCCTGTCGGTGACGCCCATGCGGGCGGCAATCACGACGGTGTTCGCGCTGATCGTCAGGTTGGAGGTCGAGGTGCGCTGGGCGCCCGCGGTGGCGCCACCCGCCGACCGCAACGACACGCCGTCGAACAGCCCATCGTCCAGCCGGGTGTAGCTGTCCGAC
>CADEDC010000157.1 GCA_902825985.1 uncultured Acidobacteriota bacterium
GACAGGCCAGACAGCGCGTGCTGCCGGTGTACCGCGCGGCGGCCGGCGGCCGGCTGGAGAGCCGGATCGTCAGCGGTTGCCCCCGCAATTCCTGCGCGCTCAGGCTGCGGCGGCTCTGGTCTCCCCCGGGGAGATGCTCGGTGTCCTGCGCTTGGGGCGTGACGTGGACGAAGTAGCGGCCGTCCGGCACGTCGGCGACGATAAAGCGGCCTTGTGCATCCGTCGTCGCGGTCGGGAAGCCAGCACCGTGGCGCCGAATCGCATCCTCGAGCGGCTCGTCCACCGCTTCCGCGATGTAGGGGGCCGCATAGATTGCGCTGGCCGTGATCGGCGTCGTGACGTCGATGGCCGAGACCGGCACCAGATGAATCGTCGCCTCCGCGACCGGATGGCCGGAGGCAGGTACCGCGCCTCCTCCCCTCGAGAGAACGCCGCTGACCACGCGTCCGCTCAACGAGCGCGCCCGGGCCGGTGGTGTCTGCGTCGGAGTCTGCGTCGTGACGCCGACCGCCCCTGCCCACACGCTGCCGATTCCCACGAGGCTCAGCATCCACACGCGCTGCATCGGCTTCATCGACGTCTGCCTCTCCAAGGATCCGACGGGCTCCGCACCGGCAGTCTGCAGGCGCACACACGCCGTAACAGTCTGAAATATAGCACGCAACATCTGTTACA
The DNA here is from genome assembly GCA_902825985.1 of uncultured Acidobacteriota bacterium. GTDB lineage: Bacteria > Acidobacteriota > Vicinamibacteria > Vicinamibacterales > CAVVIG01 > VFZL01. Next base: position 676 of record CADEDC010000157.1, read on the forward strand.
TTACGTATGTCGCTATGCCACGTCGCGTGGTTTCTGGTTCGTCCGCCCCGATTACCACGCCATCCACGGCGCCGCGGCGTTGGTTGCTGTTCGTCCACCAGCTGCCCGCCTCGCCGTCGAATCTCCGCGTGCAAACGTGGCGGCGCCTGCAGCAACTCGGCGCGCTTGCCGTAAAGCAGACGGTCTACGCGCTGCCGGATACTCCCGAGACGCGTGAAGACTTCGAGTGGCTGAAGACCGAGGTGATGAGCGCCGGCGGCGACGCCAGCGTGTTCGCCGCCCACAGCCTCGACGCCTTCTCGGATGACGCCCTGGTCGAGGAGTTCCGTCGGGCGAGGCAGGAGGCATATGGCACCCTCGCGCGAGAGATCGAGCGGATGCTTGCGCGCGTGAGCGCGAAGCGGCGCCCCCGAGGCGCCCGTGGCCCGGCCGTTCCTCGCCTCGTGGAAGCGTTCCGCGGGCGCTTGGCGGCCCTCGAGCGCATCGACTTCTTCGGCAGCGCGGGAGGTGACCGCGTGGCATCGCTGGTGGCGCAGCTCGAAGGACGGCTACGGCCATCGCGGCAGACGCCGGGCTTGGCGACCACCAGCAACGCCACGGACCTCACGTCGTACAGGCGGCGCTCGTGGGTGACGCGGCCGCGGCCGGGGGTGGACCGCATGGGCTCGGCGTGGCTGATTCGGCGCTTCATCGATGCTGAAGCGCGCTTTGCTTTCGCGGTGGACCGTGAATCGCTTCCGGCTGCGGACGCCATTCCGTTCGACATGTTCGGTGTCGACTTCAGCCACCGAGGCGAGGATTGCACGTTCGAGACCCTGTGCAACGTGTTCGGCATCACGGATCCGGCGGTGGCTCGCATCGCCCAGATCGTGCATGACCTCGACCTGAAGGATGGCCGCTTCGGCGCCCCCGACGCAGGCACGGTGGGCATACTGATCGAGGGGCTCCAGCTGACCACGGCCGAGGACGACCTGCTGCTGGAGCGCGGAATCACGCTCTTTGAGTCGCTGCACCGGGCATTTGCACGGTCGGTACGCGCCTCGGGGCCACGGCCGCTCGCGAAGGCCAGCGCCCGCGGCATCGCGGCGGTCCGACGCCGACCTGCGGCGCGGACACGCGGGCGGTAGATCGCGGCTCATGCCCGATGACGACACGTCCAGCGCTCCGATCCGATGACCTGCGGGCGCTACGGCACGCGCTGTCGCGCCGTGGCATCCAGCCGGTAGACTTGTCCGGCAGGGAGGCTCGCCCGGTGGGCATGATCATCTTTGGCGAAGTCTTGCGCTTCAGGGATCAAGGGGTGGATACGGGATCCGCCTGAGCGGATCCACCGCGCGACACGCGCCTGCTTCACCGGAGATCCATGATGATGCACAAGCCCATACGTCAACGTCTCGCGGGCCGCTCGCTCGGCTGGTCCTCGCGCGGTTCCCGGGTGGCCGGCGCCCTGTTCGTCGCGATCGCGTGTCTCTCCCTTGCGTGTGGCGGCGGTCCGGCCAGCCCAAGCGGGTCGGGCGGGTCGGGGTCGGGCAACTCGGGCGGCAGCGGGTCGGGGGCGGGCAGCGGGACTGGCACCATCAGGGCCTTCATCGACGGCGTCGCCTACACCGGGACGGTCAACGCGGCGAGCTTCAGAAACGGCACCTTGAACATCGCCTCGAACGACGCCGCGCTGAGCAATTCAATCAACCTCGCGCTGTCGAACGTCTACGTCGGCGTCTTCCAGGTGAACGCGACCACGCCGCTGACAATGCAGGTGATGACGCTGAACGGCACGAACGTGACCGGCTCCTGGTCCGCGAGCGTCACGGGTGGCAGCGGCACCATCCTCGTCAACACGCTCTCGACGGTCGCCGCAACCGGGACCTTTTCGTTCGTCGGTGTCCCATCGAGCTCAGGCGGTGTGTCGACACCAGCGGTGAACCGGTCGGTTACCAACGGCTCGTTCTCAGTCTTCTTCTGAACAAGCCTGGCTCGACCAGACCTTGCGTCGTATCTCAGGTGCGAAGTCTGACGGCCCGGCCAGGCGCAGCCACATCGAGCCTGCAGGCCGCAGCATTTGTGAGCAATGCGCCCCTTGACCCGCTCATATATAGGTATGCTATACATAGGGTCGCGATGGCAACGATGAACCCGTCGATCAAGCGAGGCAGTGCGGAGCTGGCGGTATTGGCGGTGCTTGAACACCAGCCGCTCCACGGCTACGAGATTGCCCGCCGCATCGAACAGGACAGCGATGGCGCCCTGCGGTTCACGCTCGCCTCGTTGTATCCCCTGCTCTACCGGATGGAGAAGCGGGGCTGGACGAAGGCCACGTGGGAGACCACGCCCGCGGGCGTCCGTCGTCGCTGCTACGG
>CADEDC010000158.1 GCA_902825985.1 uncultured Acidobacteriota bacterium
CCGATGCCGGCTGGAACAGCTCGAACACCGGCATCACATCACGAATAACAGCCATAGCTACCTCTCAGAATTGGCCAATCATGAAACCCGGAATCGGGCCCTCTTAGGGGCCCGACCTCCGGACTCCACCGTTTTCAACTAGATGTGTGCCGTCAGCGGTTCGTGCGCAACCTTGCCAGCTTCGAGCGACGCGAGGATGACGTCGGCAGTGACCGGCGACCGGCGGAACACGTCCGGACCGACCGCGGCCACGAGGGCGTTCATGATCGCGCCATACCCGGCGCCGACCGGCGGTTCACCGATGCCGCGCGCACCGACCGGCGTTTCCGGGTCGGCCAATCCGACCGCGTCCCACTTGAAGTTCAGCGGCGTGTCCAGGATTGAAGGCGGCTTATTGTAGTGGAACCGCTTGGCCAGCGGCACACCATAGTGCTGGTCGTACACCCACTTCTGCGAGATGGCGTGGCCGATGCCGAGCATGATGCCGCCGAACGTCTGGCCGCGCAGGCTGCGCGGGTTCATGACCGTGCCGACGTCGGCGATCGCCGTGAACTCGAGGATGTCGTAGTGACCGGTCTCGACGTCCACTTCGACTTCCGCGAAGCCCACCGTGTACGACTGCGTCTGACCGTCACGCGGGTAGGCGTCCTTGGCCACCGCGATGAGCCCCTGACCGGCGAGTCCCTCCAGCGAACGCTTCGTGAAGGCGTTGACGTCTTCCGGCGCCTCGTGGCCGTCGAACTTGCCGCCGAGCTCGATGGCCTTCTGCGCCGCCTGGGCGAACGTCATGCTGCGGCCGCCGCTGAAGACCCGCTCGCCGTCCACCTTGTAGCTCTCGGGCGATCCGCCGAGCGTCTTCGCCGCGATCTCCTGCAGCTTCTTGATCGCGTCGGTGGCTGCCGCGTGCGCCGCGCGCGTCATCGCGTGCGTCGTCTGGCTGCCGGCCGAGATGCAGGTCCACGGCAGGTGCTTGCCGGTGTTGCCCCAGACGATGTCGACCTTCTCCCACGGGAAGCCGAGCATGTCCATGGCGACCCGGTGGACGTCCATCACGGAGTGCGTGCCGAGGTTGCCGATACCGGTCTGGACCTGGATACGGCCGTCCGGCTTGATGATGAACAGACCGTCGAAGCCGATCGAACCGCCCGCGTAGGCGCTGACCGCGACGCCGGCGCCGCGCACCTTGGTGCCGGTGCGCCTGCCGCTGCGGGCCTTCTTCTCTTCCCAGTTGAAGAGGGCCGAACCCTTGTCGAGCGCTTCGCGAACGAAGGCGCTGGTGACGTAGGCCTGGCGTCCACGCGCCGCCGGCGGACCGAACGGCGCCTTCCCCGCTGGCGCGTTGATCTTCCGAATCTCGACCTGATCGATCCCGAGCTTCATCGCGGCGCGCGTGAGCACCGGCTCGAACAGGCCGTTGGCCTGCATGCCGCCCGGCGCCCGCTGCGACGTCCGCGGCGGCGTGTTGGTCAACACCGTGACGCCGCGCCAGCGCATCGCCTTCGGCTGGTAGCAGAGCGAAATGGTGTTGCCGGCCGACCGGAAGTCGCCCTGGGCGTCGTACGGCCCGTTGTCGCCAACGACGAACAGGTCGATCGCGGTGATCCTGCCGTCCTTCGCGAAGCCGACCTTGACGCGTGAGTGCAGGCCCTGGCGGGCGCGGCCGATGTAGTGCTCTTCTTCACGCGTGATGCGCATCATCACCGGCACGCCGCCGAGCTTCTTGGACAGCAGCGCCGGAATCGCCATCGAAATGGCACCCGGAATCTTCGACCCGAAGCCGCCGCCCGTGTACTCGCTGATGAAGACGATGTCCTTCTGATCGACGCCGGTCCACCGCGACAGCGAACCCATCGTCTGCACGACCGACTGGGTGGAGCCGTGGAGGAACAACTTGCCGTTCTGCCAGTAGGCCATCGCCGATCGCGTTTCGAGCGGCTGGTGACCGGTGGACTGGCCGACGAACGACTCGTCGAGGACGAGTTCGGCTTCCTTGAAGGCGGCGTCGAGATCGCCGAACTGCCATTCGTCGGTCGGCGCGCCCATCGGCATCTGGCCATCCGGCGCCTGGGCGAAGTCCTCGGCGGTCCACTTGAACTCCCGCACTTCAGGCCGCGGCGGACCGGCCGGCGCAGCCGGACGAGCCGCTGGCGCGGCACCCGCTGCTGCCGCCCCGGCGGCCGGCGCGGCGCCCGCGGGAGACTGCGCCGCCGCAGCGGCACCCGCCGGCGCGGTCGACGGCGTCTGCGCGGCTGCCGGACCGGCAGCGCTTGCGCCACCCTGCGGTGCTGCCGGCGACCCGGCCGCCGGCGAGGTGGCACCCGCCGCCGCCGCTGCCGCCGGCTGATTCCCGCGACCTGCGGCGTTCGTTGCCGTTTCCGGCGGACGCATCCAGACGTTGCCCTGCAGGCGCGCGTTCGGACCGTCGGGCCGCAGGCTGACCAGCGGATCGACGACGAACGGCAGCGGCTCGAAGTCGATCACGATCCGCTCGATGGCTTCGGCTGCGGTCAGCTCGTCGACCGCCGCGACGGCGAGAATCGGTTCGCCTTCGTACAGCGGTTCCATCGTGAGGCCGCGCTCGCTGATGGTGCTCGCGGTCACGCCTTCGCCAAGCGTCGCCCCGGCCGCCGCGCCCGGCAGATCGGATTCCAGGAGGATGCCCTTCACACCCGGCATCGCCAGCGCCGCGCTGGTGTCGATGCTCCGTACCCGTGCGTGCGGCATCGGGCTGAGCAGCAGCTTGATGAAAAGCATGCCGTCGGCCCGGAAGTCCTCCGAGTACTTCGCCTGGCCCGTGACCTTGGCGACGATGTCCGGCGTCGTGTAGTTCGTCCCGAACAGCTTGTTCTCAGCCATCGTTACGCTCCCCGCATCAGTTCAGCACCGCGGTTGAGCGCGGTGAGAATCTTGTCGTAGTCCTGGCAGCGGCACAGAT
>CADEDC010000159.1 GCA_902825985.1 uncultured Acidobacteriota bacterium
GCAACGGGATATCGACGTGTTGAAGTTCTTCAAGAGCCGTGCGTTTCTGCTGCTGGTCGGCTTCCTGCTGATCGCGGTCTTCGTCTGGTACGCCGGGCCGTATTTCACCTTCGGTTTCGGCGCGGCGGTCTACCAGCCGCTCGCGTCGGCATTTGCGCGCCTGCTGGTCGTCGGCCTGGTGTTCGCCGTCTGGTTGGCGTCGGTGGCGATCGGCTGGTGGCGGGCGCGGCGGGCGAGCGCGCAACTGGCGGGCGCCGTCCTGCAGCAGCCGGAGGTTGAGCGTCCCTCGGACGAGGTCGCCCGCCTGCGCCGGCAATTCGAGGAGGCGGTCGCGGTGCTGAACGCCGCCGCCGCGCGTGGCCGCAGCCTCTACGACCTGCCGTGGTATGCGTTCATCGGCGCTCCGGGCTCCGGCAAGACGACGACGCTGGTCAACTCCGGCCTGAAATTCCCGCTCGAGCAGCGGGTCGGCAAGATGGCGGTGCGCGGCGTCGGCGGCACGCGCAACTGCGACTGGTGGTTCACGGAGGAAGCGGTCTTCCTCGACACCGCCGGCCGCTACACGACGCAGGATTCCGATGCTGCGTCCGACAGCGAAGGGTGGCGCGAGTTCCTCGCCCTGCTGGCGCGCTACCGCAAGCGCCGGCCGCTGAACGGCCTCATCCTGACGATCAGCGCCCGCGACCTGCTGACCCAGGGACAGGCGGGACTCGACACGCATGTCGACGCGTTCGTCCAGCGCCTCTCCGAGTTCGTCCGCGACCTGCAGGTCCAGCTGCCGGTCTACGTGATGGTGACGAAGTGCGACATGGTCGCCGGCTTCGCCGACTACTTCGAGGACCTGACGGCCGAAGGGCGGGCGCAGGTATGGGGTGTCACGTTCCCCTATGACCAGTCGGTTGGCGGACGGGCCGCGGCGTCGTTCGCATCCGAGTTCGATGCCCTCGTGACGCGGCTGGCGAGCCGGCTGTTGACCCGCGTCGAAGAGACGCGCGGCGGCCGCCGCCGCGGCGGCGTGTTCGCCTTTCCGCAGCAGATGGCGGCCCTGCGCGACCCGCTCGCCCAGCTGCTGACCGAGGTGTTCTCGGCGCGCCCGCTCACCGGACAGGTGCTGCTGCGCGGCGTCTACTTCACCAGCGGCACGCAGGACGGCACGCAGATCGATCGGTTGATGGGGGCCATTGGCCGCCGCTTCGGCATGGCGCCCGAGGCAACGGCGCCGCCGTCCGGACGCGGCAAGGCGTACTTCGTCGAGCGGCTGCTGCGCGAGGTGGTGATCGGCGAGTCGGGGCTGGCCGGCGTCAATCGCCAGCACGAGCGGCAGCAGGCGCTCTGGCAGTTCGGCGCCTACGCCGCCATCGTGCTGATCGTCGTTGGCGGGGTGCTGGCGCTGTCGGCCAGCTACGCGCGCAACCGCGCCTATATCGGCATCGTGGCGGCGGACGTGGCGTCGTTGCAGCGGCTGCCGCCGGCGGCGGCCGGCGCTGGCGTCGAAACGCTGCTGCCGCGCCTAAACGCCATCGCTGCGGTCGCCGATTCGGCCGAGCGCTACCGCTCCGGCGTCCCGGTGATGATGCGGTGGGGACTCTATCAGGGAAGCTCGCTCGGCAACGCCGCGCGCGACGCCTACGTGCGCGAACTGGACAACCTGCTGCTGCCACAATTCGCCGACCGTGTGCAGCGCCACGTGCGCGAGTACGGCAGCGATCCCGATCGGCTGTACGTCTACTTGAAGGGCTACCTGATGCTCGGGCAGCCGCCGCATCTGGACAAGGATCACCTGCAGATGCTCGCCGACCTCGAATGGCCGCCGCCAGCCGGTGCTGCAACCCCGTCGGTGAGCAGCCACCTGGCCCGTCTGCTGGACCGCCGCGACGGGCGGCGTCCAGTGGCCCTCGACGGGGTGCTGGTCGCGCAGGCCCAGAGCGCCCTCAACCGCGCGTCGATGGGGCAAATCATGTACGGGTGGCTGCAGCGCGATGCCTTGAAGGACGAGGGGCGCGCCCTGCGGTTCGATCTCGAAGCCGGTGTCGGCATCGAGAAGGTCCTGCGCCGGCGCAGCGGCCGGCGGATCGCCGAGCCGTTCCCGCGCCTCTACACCAAGGAGGCGTTCAGCGAGGTGACCACCACCGGCCTGTTCGAGTACGTGAAGCAGTTCGGCGCCGAGAGCTGGGTGTGGGGCTCGACGCGGACGCTGTCACCAGCCCAGATCGGCGTGCTCTCCGAACAGGTGACCGAGCTCTACGAGCGCGATTACATCCGGGCGTGGAGCGAGTGGCTGCAGGACCTCGAGGTCGTCCCGTTCGAGAGCGTGCCGCAGTATGCCGACGCGCTTGGCATCCTGGTCGGGCCGACGTCGCCACTGCGTGGCCTGCTGACGACCGTCGTCAAACATACGTCGCTCGTCGAGACGGCCGCCGCGCCCGCCACCGCCACGCCGTCGGTTGGTTCGCGAATCACACAAGGCGCCCGCGACCTCTTCAAGTCGACGGCACAGAAGGTCACTGGGTCGTCTGGCATCGCCGCCGGCTCGCGGGTGACGGCGGCGTTCCAGCCGATTCACCGGACGATGGCTGGCGCGCCGGCGCCGATCGAAGCGGTGTTCGATCAGACCCGCAAGATCCGTGAACAGCTGCAGAAGATCGGTGCGCAGGTCGGCGGGAGTGACGCGTTGCGGGCGGTATCTGATCCGACGCTGCTCGACTTGTGGCGCAGCCTGCGCCAGGACGCGCGGAGCCTGCCGACGCCGCTCGACCACTGGTTCAACCAGATTGCCCAGTACACGGGGGAGCGCGTGTCAGGCGAGGCGACCGACAGCCTCGAGAATCAGTACCGCACG
>CADEDC010000160.1 GCA_902825985.1 uncultured Acidobacteriota bacterium
ATGGCGCGCCCTGCAGGAGTCGAACCTGCGACCTCCTGGTTCGTAGCCAGACGCTCTATCCAGCTGAGCTAAGGGCGCGTGACGGAAATCCAATCCTATCGCACTTCCAGCCGCTCGGTAAACAGGTCATCGTCGTTCAGCAGGATTTTCAGGCGGGCCGCCAGTGTCGCCACCGTGTCGACACCGTGCGGGTCCACCCGTGTCGCAGCCGCCCCGCGCCCCGCCAGCCACGAAAATACGATTGGCGCCAGTGGTGATGGATCCTCCCGCGCGTGCAGCGGCGAATGGAAGAAGCGAAAGAGGCGCCGCGACTCGGCCTCGAGGTCGCCGGCCAGCCGCGCCACCCGCATCTGCATCCAGCCACCGTCGGCGCGTGCCGCGATCATCTCCACCGCACCCGCGTCGATGGACGGCACCAGCACGATCACGTCCCGGGCGAGCGCCGCAGGAATCGCGCGAGTCCCGGCCTCGGGCGCCCCGACCTGCACGTTCACGGCCGGACGCAGCTCGCGGATGAGCACCGCCTCGCGCAGCAGCGCCTCGAGCTCCGACCCGACTTCCTGCCACTCCGCGTCCGCAGCTCGCGCCAACGCCGCTTTCAGCCCGCGCCAGCGACGCGGCGCGAAGTGCGTCCGCAACCGCCGCCGCAGGTTGATGGCCTTGCCGACGTAGAGCACCTTTCCGTCGGCATCACGCAGGACGTACACGCCAGCCGTCTGCGGCGCCGCCGCGCAGATCCGCTCGCCTGTCTGCACCCAGACGTCGCGGCGATCTTCGACGACCAGTGCCTGCGACACCAGCCGGCGGGCGAGCGCCGGCGGCGCGTTGCGGATGCCGAGCACTTCGGACGCGAGCCGCACGTAGTCCGGCACGTCTCCCATCTCTTTCAGGCGGGCCAGGAGGCGATCGCGGAGCACGCGTCGAATCCTATTACAATCGAACGCATGCGCCCGGAGGACGAGCACAAGGCCAGCGGACCGAAACAGGTGCGCTGCCACGTGCTCACGGTGAGCGATACCCGCACCGAGGCAACCGACACCAGCGGCCGCGCCATCGTCGATCTGCTGGCTGCCGCCGGCCACACCGTGACCGGTCGCACCATCGTCGCGGATGAGCCGACGCTCGTCCGTGCCACGATTGCGCAGCAGGTGGAGGCTGGCGTCGCACAGGTGGTCATCGCCACCGGCGGCACCGGCATCACGTCGCGCGACGGCACCTACGAGGCCGTGGTCGGGCTGCTCGACAAGCAGCTCACCGGTTTCGGCGAACTCTTCCGGATGCTCAGCTACGAGCAAATTGGTCCGGCGGCGATGATGAGCCGGGCGACGGCAGGGCTGTCGGGCCGCTGCATCGTCGTCGCACTGCCCGGGTCGGAGGGGGCGGTCCGGCTGGCCATGGAGAAACTGCTGCTGCCGGAACTCGGCCACCTCGTCCAGCAGGCGGGGCGCTGAGCCGGGCCGTCGCGCCTGGCCCACCTGGACGACGCTGCCCGGCAGGAGTCACCTGATGCGACCGTTCACTGCGACGATTTCGATCGACGAGGCCCGCCGCCGCCTGGCGGAGGCCGTCCGACCGATCGATCGGACCGAGACCCTGCCGATCACGGACGCCGCGGGGCGCGTCGTTGCCGTCGACGTCCTGGCCACCAGCCACGTGCCGCCGTTCGACCGTTCGCTGATGGACGGCTATGCCGTCATCGCCGCGGCGACGGCCGGCGCGACCCGCGAGACGCCGGTCCGGCTCGAGATCGTCGAACGCATCTACACCGGCCAGTCACCCACCGCGGCGATTGGCGCCGGCCAGTGCGCCGAGATCGCGACCGGCGCGCCACTGCCGGTCGGCGCCGATGCCGTCGTCATGGTCGAGGAAAGCGCGATGGACGGCGACTCGTCGGTCCGGCTGTTCACCACCGTCGCCGCCGGCCAGAACATCGGACGGCGAGGCGCCGACCTCTCGCCAGCCGACGTCGTCGTCCGGCGTGGGGATGTGCTGAATCCGAGCCGTATCGGCGCGCTGGCGGCGATCGGAGCCACCGCGATCGACGTCTTCGTGAAGCCGCGCGTTGCCGTGACGTCCACCGGCAACGAGATCGTCAGGCCGGGTGATCCACGCACCCCCAGCCAGATTTACGACGTCAACCAGTTCACGCTCGGCGCCATCGTGGCGGCGCACGGCGGCGTGCCGGAAATCCACGACGCCGCGCCCGACACGCTGGTCGACCTGGAAGAGGCCCTCGACCGCTGCGCCGACGCCGATGTCATCCTGTTCTCAGGCGGCAGTTCGGTCGGCGAACGCGACCTGATGGTCGATCTGGTGCGGCAGCGCGGGCAGATGATCTTCCACGGCATCGCGGTGAAGCCGGGCAAGCCGACCTTGTTCGCGCGCATCGGCGACGCGGCGTTCTTCGGCATGCCGGGCAACCCGACCTCGTGCCTGTCCAACGCCTACATCCTGCTCGTGCCGTTCCTGCGCGCCACCGCGCGGCTGCCCATCGAGGCACCGCGCATCGTGCGCGTCCCGCTCGGCCGCCGGATCGTCTCGCAGGCCGGACGCCATCAGTTCTACACGGTGCGGCTCGAGGACGGCACGGCGATGCCCGCGTTCAAGGGTTCCGGCGACATCACCAGCATGTCGCGGGCCGACGGCTACATCGAGATCCCCGCCGATCAGAGCACGGTCGAGGAAGGCACGACGCTCAGCGTCACGCTTTTCTAGGCCTGGTAGGCCTGGTAGGGCGGGTAGG
>CADEDC010000161.1 GCA_902825985.1 uncultured Acidobacteriota bacterium
CCGATGCCGGCTGGAACAGCTCGAACACCGGCATCACATCACGAATAACAGCCATGGCTACTCCTTAAGTTAGATGTGCGCCAGTTAGATGTGCGCCGTCAGCCCTTCGAGGACGAACTTGCCGTTCTCGAGTGACGTGAGAATGGTGTCAGCGTTCACCGGCGCGCGACGGAAGATCTCGTCGCCGACGGCGGCAGAAATGGCGTTGAGGATCGCGCAGCAGCCGGCCGCGACCGGCGGCTCGCCGATCCCCTTGGCACCGACCGGATTCTCCGGATCGGGAATGTCGAGCGCCGCCCACTGCATGTTGGTCGGCACGTCGAGAATCGTCGGTGGCCGGTTCTGGTAGAAGCGGGTCGCGAGCGGCACGCCGTAGTGCTGGTCGTACACCCACTTCTGCCCGAGGGCGTGGCCCATGCCGAGGATCGAGCGGCCCAGCACCTGGCCGCCGAGCGCGCGCGGATGGAGCACCGTGCCGACGTCGACGACGGCCAGGAAGTCCACCATCTCGTAGGCGCCGGTTTCGACGTCGACCTCGACTTCGGCGAAGCCGGCGACGAACGAGTGGGTGACGCCGTCGCGCTTGTAGTTGTCGCGCGCGACGCCGACCAGCCCCTGGCCGGCCAGTGCCGTGACCGACGCCTTCGTCATGGCGTTGATGTCTTCCGGCATCTCGTGGCCGTCGAACTTGCCGCCCAGTTCGATCGCCTTCTTCGCGACATCGGCCAGCGTCATGCTGCGGCCGTTGCCCGACACTTTCTCATCGGCGACCTTGTAGCTTTCTGGCGAGCCGCCGAGGGACTTGGCCGCGATTTCCTGGACCAGCTTGATCGCCGAGGAGGCCGCCGCGTGTGCGGCGCGGCTGTGGGCATGCGCCGTCTGGCTGCCGCCCGACACGCAGCTCCACGGCAGGTTCTTGCTCGAATTGCCCCAGACGAGATCGACCTTCTCCCAGGGCATGCCCATCATCTCGGCAGCCACCCGGTGCGTGTCGGCGAAGGCCTCGGTGCCGAGATTGCCGATGCCGGTGTTGATCTGCATGCGCCCGTCGGGCTTGATGAGGAACAGGCAGTCGAACCCGGTGGAGCCGGCGACGAAGGTGCTGACCGCCACGCCGGTGCCGCGCACCTTGGTGCCGTTTCGCCGGCCGCTGCGCGCCATGCGCTCGTTCCAGTTGAACATCTCGCGTCCCTTGTCGAGGGTTTCCTTGACGAACGCGCTCGTCGTGTAGGGACGCTGGCCGCGCTGGTTCGGCGGACCGAATGGTGCCTTGCCGGCCGGCGCATTGATCTTGCGAATCTCGATCTGGTCGATCCCGAGCTGGCGGGCCGCCTTCGCGAGAACCGGTTCGACCACGGTGATGCCCTGCATACCGCCCGGCTGGCTCTGCGCCCGCCGCGGCGGCGTGTTGGTGAGGATGGCGACTCCGCGCCAGCGCATGGCTGGCGGCTGGTACAGGAGCGAGACCATGCGGCCGGCACCACCGGTATCGTTGCCCTGCTCGTACGGCCCCTGGTCGGCGATGACGAACAGATCGAGCGCCGTGATCTTGCCGCTCTTGTCGAAACCGATCTTCGCGCGGCCGTGCAGGCTGGGGCGGGCGCCGCCGATCGAGTGCTCCTCGTCGCGCGTGATGCGGTGCATCACCGGGACGCCATTGAGCTTCTTGGACAGCAGGGCCGGAATCATCAGGTTGATGGTCCCGGTGGCCTTGCTGCCGAAGCCGCCACCCGTGTACTCGCTGATGAAGACGATGTCCTTCGGCTCCATCCGCATCCAGCGGGCAATCGACGACACCGTCTGCGCGGTGCTCTGGGTGCCGGCGTGGACGTACAGCTTGCCGTTCTGCCAGTAGGCGAGGGCGGTGCGCGGCTCGAGCGTCTGGTGGCTGGTGTTCGGCGTGACGAACGTCTCGTCGAGCACGAGGGCGGCGTTCTTGAACCCGGCCTCGAGATCGCCGAACGTCCATTCGTCGTTCGGAGCCGCCACCTTGCCCATCGGCAGCTTGCCCTCGTCGAAGTCCTTGAAGTCCTCTTCGCTCCACTTCAACTCGGCGACTTCGAGCGGCGGCGGCGGCTGACCGGGCTGCGGCGCCGGACGCGACCAGATGTTGCCTTCGGTCCGCGCGTTCGGGCCGCCGGGACGCAGGCTCACCAGCGGATCGACGACGTGCGGCAGCTGCTCGAACTCGATGACGATCTTCTCGATGGCGTCGGCGGCAGTGTCCTCGTCGACCGCGGCCACCGCCAGGATCGGTTCACCGAAATACATCGGCTCGTTGGTGAGCGCCTTCTCGCCACGCGGATTGGCCTTGATGACCGCACCGAGGTCGGTGACGAGGTCGGCCTGATCCGGCAGTTCGTCGGCGGTCAGAATGCCCTTCACGCCAGGCAGCGCCAGCGCCGCGCTGAGGTCGAGACGTGAGACGCGGGCGTGCGGCATCGGACTCGTCAACAGCTTGCAGAACAGCATGCCGTCGACCTTGAAGTCCTCCGAGTATTTCGCCTGCCCCGTGACCTTGGCCACGAGGTCGGGTGTCTGGTAGTTCTGTCCAACCAGTTTGTTGTCTGCCATCGCTTACGCCCCCCGCATCAATTCGGCACCGCGGTTGAGCGCGGTGAGAATCTTGTCGTAGTCCTGGCAGCGGCACAGAT
>CADEDC010000162.1 GCA_902825985.1 uncultured Acidobacteriota bacterium
ATCGACCGGCGGCCGGCTGCGTTCGTCTTCGGCCTCGCCCACCAGCGCCCGGTTGAGACTCCACTGGTTGGTCGGAAACGACCGTCCAGCGCTCGTCATCGACTGCTCGTCAGGATCGGCTCTGCCGCGCGCGTCGGCTTTGCGATGCTCGGCCTCATACGGGGCTCGTGCGAAGGTGCAGTGGCGCGCCTTCATAGCCTCGCTGGGAGCACGCCTTGACGTTGAGACCGATTGCCCTTGCGCTGACCATGGCGCTGCATCTGCTGCTGGCCGTGGTGGTGGCGGCACAGGACGGACCGGTGTTGCGCGGACGCGTGGTGTTCGAAAGCACCGGCGCGCCGGTGCATGGCGCCATCGTCGTCGTCGTGAATACGGGACGCTCGGCGACGACCGACGACAACGGCGAGTTCCAGGTGGCCGGACTGCCGCCCGGCCAGTACGAGGTGATGGCGCAGCGCGAACATCTCAGCACGACGCGGCAGACGGTCTCCGTGGTCGCCGGGCAGGTGGCGGAGGCGAACTTCAGCCTGCAGCTGCAGGCGATACACGAGGAGCTGAACGTCACCGCTAGTGCCACCGGCACGGCGACCAATTTCGAGGCGTTCAATTCAATTCAGAGCCTCGACTCATTCGAACTGGCCCGCGTCGCCGCACCGACGGTTGCCGCCGCGGTCGAACGGGTCCCGGGCGTTCAGGTGCGCAGCTTCGGCCCCGGCAGCGCCCGGCCCATCATCCGCGGCTTCGACGGGGATCGCGTGCTGATGCTGCAGGATTCCATCCGGACCGGCGACCTGTCGAGCCAGTCGGGCGATCATGGCACCACGATTGATCCCGCCTCGGTCGATCGGATTGAGGTCGTCCGCGGCCCGGCAACACTCCTCTACGGAAGCAGCGCCGTCGGCGGGGTGGTCCACACGGTGACGCCGCAGGAAAATTTCCGACGCACGCCGTTCGCGGGTGTGCGCGGGCAGGCACTCGCGGAAGGCGGAAGCAACAACGGGCAGGCGGCGGCGAACGCGAACCTGCAGGTGGGTCACGGCAACTGGATGCTCTGGGCCGGCGGCGGCTCCCGCCGGTTCGGCGACTACCGGACCCCGGAGGGCCTGGTGGAGAACTCCGGCGCCGAGCAGATGAACGGCCGGGTCGGTTTCGGATACGCGAGCCCGCGGGCGTTCTTCAGCGCCGGCTACGATACTGAGAGCGGCCGCTACGGCATCCCCTTCGCCAGCGCATTCCACGGCCACGAAGAGGGAGAGGAGCACGAAGAGGGCGAGGAGCACGAAGAAGGCGAGGAGCACGAAGAAGGCGAGGAGCACGAAGAAGGCGAGGAGCTGTTCGTCGACATCGAGCCGCGCCGCCACAACCTCCGCTTCGATGCCGGGTTGAAGAACCTCACGTCCCGCTTCGTCAACTCCGCGCGCCTCATCGTGAGCCGGAGCGACTGGCGCCATGACGAGCTCGAGCAGGAGGGGGGCGTCGAATCGCTCGGGACGCGATTCGAGAACGACACCACCAATATCCGGGCCGAGATCGAGCAGCAGCGGCGCGGCCGCCTCTCCGGCCGGCTCGGCGGCACCGTCGAAACGCGCCGCTTCACGGCGACAGGCGAGGAAGCGCTCGCTCCCGCGACCTCGCAGCGGGCGCTGGGGGCTTTCGCGTACGAGGAACTCGATTTCGGCCGCGCGCGGCTGATGCTGGGCGGCCGTGTCGACCACACCCGCTATGACACGGAAGCGCGGGACGCCGGCGACGTCGATGGCGACGGACCGGCCCCGCCGGCGACCCGCGACCGGACCTTCTCGGGGATGTCGGGCGCAGCCGGCCTGCACGTCGACCTGGCGCCGCAGACCGCCGTGGTCGGCACGCTGACACGATCCTACCGTGCGCCGGCGCTCGAGGAGCTGTACAACTTCGGGCCGCATGTGGGGAACCTGCGGTTCGAGGTCGGCAACACCGACCTCGAGCGGGAGTCGACAGTCGGCATCGACGTGAGCCTGCGCCACCGCGCGTCGCGCCTGCGCGGCGAGCTGAACCTGTTCAACTACGACATCGAGAACTTCGTCTACGCCGGCGCGAGCACCGGCGAGGTTGCGGACGGTTTGCTGGTGGCGGACTACCTGCAGGCCGACAGCCGCTTTACCGGCGTCGACGGCCAGGCCAGCGTCAACCTTGGCCGGCGCATCTGGGCGACGGTGGGCCTCGGCTATGTGAGGACACGCCTCGTCGGCGAGGACGACAACGTGCCGCGGATCCCGCCGCTCAACGGTCGTGTCGCCATCGAAGTGCCGGTTGAGCGGCTGACGGTCGCCCCGGAGCTGCTGTGGGCCGGCCGCCAGGACCGGATCGCCATCGGTGAAACGGGCACCCCCGGCTACGCCGTGTTCAACGTCAACGCCTCGTACGTGCTCGCCCGCTCACACCTCGCCCACGTGATCAGCGTCACCGGGTTGAACCTGACCGACGAGCTGTGGCGCCGGCACACGTCGTTCATCAAGGATCTGGCGCCGGAGATGGGTCGCGCCGTCAGGGTCAGCTACGCGATCCGGTT
>CADEDC010000163.1 GCA_902825985.1 uncultured Acidobacteriota bacterium
GACTTCGGCGTTGCGCGTCTGGCCACCTCCAACATGACGGCGTCGGGTTTCATCGTCGGCACGCCGGACTACATGTCGCCCGAGCAGGCCTGCGGCGCCGAGATCGACGGGCGGTCCGACATCTTCTCGATCGGCGGCGTGTTCCATTACATGCTGTCGGGCCACAAGCCGTTTTCGGCAACCCATCTGCCGACGCTGTTCCATCAGATCCAGAGTGAGGCACCGCAGCAACTCACCGAGACGCCCGCCGCATTGACGGCCATCGTCATGAAGGCGCTGGCCAAGTCGCCTGACGATCGCTACCAGACCTGTGACCAGATGGTCGTCGAGCTCGAGCAGCTCAGGGCACCTGGTGCGCTCGCAGCGGCGGTGTCCACCACCCCTGCCGGGGTCCGGCCGGCGGCCGTGGCCGGCGAGCGAACGGCGTCGCTGCGCACGCCGGTCCATTCGTCACGCACCGGCACGCCAACGCCGTCAGCGCCAGCCGATGACGCCACGGACGACACGGTCCGGCTGCCAGCCAGCGCGTTGGGACCGCCCGCGATCGATACCGACGATACGGTCAGCCTCGTCGCGCAACCATCATGGTGGGAGGACGTCACGGAACGCTGTGTTGAGCTGGCACTAACCGCCGTCGCCCGTGTCAAACGAGCCACGACTCCGGTGAGTAACAGCGACGATCGCGACGGTCGCAAGAGGTCGATGTGAAGCTGGTCGTCTTTCGCGGCGAGGTGGTTGAGACCGAGGTGCCGCTGCGTGGCCTCCTCAAGATCGGTCGCGACAGCCGCAACGACGTCGTGCTCGACGACCCGCAAAAGGGGGTTTCGCGCTTCCACTGCGAGATCCGCGCGGAGCGCGGCCGATTCGTGATTGTCGACATGAAGAGCCGTAACGGCATCTACGTCGGCGGCAAACGGATCAGGAGCAGCGTCGAGTTCACGCTGGGCGTGCCGGTGATCGTCGGGCCGTTCGAGCTCATGCTGGAAGACGACGTGGCGTCGGCCGGGCTCGAGGAGAGCGTGGTCCAGCCGGTCACGAGCGTCGGAACCTCCGAGAGTTCCGGACGCCGCGGCCCACGGCTCGACGGCAGGTCTTCCACCGGCTTCACATCGCGACTGCCAGCATGGCTGCGCTCGCGGCAGACTCAGGTCTGGGGCACGGCGGCCGGGCTGCTCGTCCTGCTCGGCGGCCTGACGTGGATGGTCGTTCGCAATGTGACGGCCCCGGTCGTCGTTGAATACGTGCCCCCCGAGCCGCCACCGCCGCCGCCAGTCGATCCGGACGCGGCCAGGCAGGAGGAGATCCAGAGCCTGTTGGTCTTGATCGAAAACACGTTGAACGCCGACGTGGAGAGCGCCCGATCTCCCATCGCCCGCTTGCGCGAGCTGGATCCGACACACCCGCAGCTGGCCGGCTTCGAGGAGCGTCTGAACGTCCCGCCAGTGCCGCCAGCCGCCCCGGTCGTCCGGCCGCCAAAGCCGGTTGCGCCGACGGAGCCAGAGAATCCCGAGTTCCCGCGCAACGCCGGCGAAGTCTACTCGGACTACCTGCTGCGCATCAGGCGCGTGGAGAGTAACTTCAGGGATGGCGTCGAGGCGCTCGGGCGCGAGGAGTACACGACAGCGCGTACCCGGTTCGCGAACGTCCAACGCGATCGCCCGGGATTCCGCAATGTCGAGCAATTGCTCGCCGATGCGACCGAGAAGCAGCGCGTCGCATTCACCGAGGCGATCGAGGGAGGGGAAAAGAACGAAGCGGCCGGGCTTTCGAAGGCCGCTCGCGTGTGGTATGACCGCGCGATCCACATCGACCCCGGCTCGGCCCGTGCCATCGAGAGATTGGCCGCCGTCGAGAAACGCCTCTTTGCCCAGGCGCAAGGATACATGGATACGGCCGGATTTCACGCCAAGTCGGGCAACAAGGTGTTGGCGGCTCGCAATTACGAACAGGCGAAGGCGCTGCTCAAGCCGGGAGACGAGCTGTCCGTGAAGGCCGATCGGGAACTCGAGGCCCTCAAACGATGAGCGCCGCCGCTCGCTTCAGTCGCCGTGCCGCAATCATCACCCTGGCCGCCTTCATGGTGGCGGCGGTCGCATCGCCGTCGGCGGCCCAATTCGGCTTCCTGCGCGGCAATCGCGACATCAAATACCGTCTGTACAGGGACAGTGCCAACCTCTTCCAGCTCGAGTATCCAGAGAAGGACTGGCGGATCATTCCGCTGCCGATCGGCGGCAACCTGATGGTGCAGTTCTCCCACAAAGACGGTGCGACCTTTATCGTCGAGCACATACGCATGCCGTCCGCCTTCACGGCCGGCGAGCGGGCGGCCATGGC
>CADEDC010000164.1 GCA_902825985.1 uncultured Acidobacteriota bacterium
GCGGCGTCGGATCGACGATGTCGAGCAAACGCTTGTGGGTCCGCATCTCGAACTGTTCGCGGCTCTTCTTGTCGATGTGAGGCGAGCGGTTCACCGTGAACTTCTCGATCTTGGTCGGCAGCGGAATCGGTCCACGCACCTGCGCACCTGTGCGCTTGGCGGTGTTGACGATCTCGCGGGTCGACGCATCGAGGATGCGGTGATCGAACGCCTTGAGCCGGATCCGGATATTCTGGCCGTTCATTGTCGTTTCTCTCTGTCCGTCATGGCCGGGTTCGTACCGGCCATCCACGCTTTCCATTCATGAAGTCGTGGATGCCTGGCCTTTCAGCCAGGCACGACGACGGATCGTTTCAGTTACTCGATGATGCTCGCAACGACGCCCGCACCGACGGTGCGGCCGCCTTCGCGGATCGCGAAGCGCAGCTTCTCTTCCATCGCGATCGGCGCGATCAGGTGCACTTCCATCGCGATGTTGTCGCCCGGCATCACCATTTCCGTGCCTTCCGGCAGATGCACGACACCGGTCACGTCGGTGGTGCGGAAATAGAATTGCGGACGGTAGTTGGTGAAGAACGGCGTGTGGCGGCCACCCTCTTCCTTGGTGAGGATGTAGGCCTCGGCCTTGAACTTCGTGTGCGGCTTGATCGAGCCCGGCTTGCACAGCACCTGGCCGCGCTCGACGTCCGTCTTCTCCACGCCGCGCAGCAGCACGCCGATGTTGTCGCCCGCCACGCCCTCGTCGAGCAGCTTGCGGAACATCTCGACGCCGGTCACGACCTTCTTGGTCGTCGGCTTGAAGCCGACGATCTCGATTTCCTCGCCGACCTTCACCTTGCCGCGCTCGACGCGGCCGGTGACGACCGTGCCGCGGCCCGAGATCGAGAACACATCCTCGATGGGCATCATGAACGGCTTGTCGACGTCGCGCTCCGGCAGCGGCACGTAACTGTCGAGCGCTTCCATCAGCTTGATGATGGTGGCGACGCCTTCCGGGTCGCCCTGCAGCGCCTTGAGCGCCGACACCCGGACCACCGGAACGTCGTCGCCCGGGAACCCGTAGGCCTTCAGCAGCTCGCGCACCTCGAGCTCGACCAGCTCGAGCAGCTCCGGGTCGTCGATCATGTCGACCTTGTTCAGCGCGACGACGAGGTACGGCACGTTCACCTGGCGGGCGAGCAGCACATGTTCGCGCGTCTGCGGCATCGGGCCGTCGACGGCCGACACCACCAGGATGCCGCCGTCCATCTGCGCGGCGCCGGTGATCATGTTCTTGACGTAGTCGGCATGGCCCGGGCAGTCGACGTGGGCGTAGTGCCGGTTGGCCGACGAGTACTCGACGTGGCTGGTCGCGATCGTCAGAATCTTCGTCTCGTCGCGACGGCCCTGCGACTCGGACGCCTTGGCGACTTCGTCGTAGGGGACGAACTTCGCCCAGCCCTTGTCGGCAGCAACCTTCGTGAGCGCCGCGGTCAAGGTGGTCTTGCCGTGGTCGATGTGCCCGATGGTGCCGACGTTCACGTGTGGTTTGCTGCGGTCAAATTTTTCTTTGGCCATGTCAACGATCCTCGTCGTCTGTGTGCCGTCCTCGCGTGCGATCGCGGCGTCCGTTCTTATCGATGGTCGGTTATCACTCTTCGCGCCAGCCCCACGCGCCCGCACGCACCGGCTGTGTTGGCCTTTGCTCTCAATATCTGGAGCCGATGACCAGGATTGAACTGGTGACCTCGTCCTTACCAAGGACGCGCTCTGCCAACTGAGCTACATCGGCCTTTCACCGCCGCGCGGCGCCCGGCCCTCGCTGCGACGCAGCGTCGACCGACGCCTGCCGGCCGGCGACAACTCCGCTGCGGTCAACCGCCGCGACCCGCCCGCCGATGCCCGGCGAAGGCCGTCGGCCAGAGCATCCACGCGGCGAAGGCGGATGGAGCGGGAGACGGGGATCGAACCCGCGACCAACAGCTTGGAAGGCTGTGACTCTACCACTGAGTTACTCCCGCCTTCGTCCACGTCTCTCGACTGGCTTCCGACGTACCTGACGACACACACTGCAGAAACCCCCACCCTCGGCGTGCGAGTGATGGTGGCGAGGGAAGGACTCGAACCTTCGAAGCCACATGGGCGACAGATTTACAGTCTGCTGCGTTTGACCGCTTCGCTACCTCGCCGATGATCTGTTGTGTGGAATCAGTGCTTCGACGCGCTTCCTGCGGACCGGATAGAACCGTCTTTGGAGCTGGCGAAGGGATTTGAACCCCCGACCGGCTGATTACAAATCAGCTGCT
>CADEDC010000165.1 GCA_902825985.1 uncultured Acidobacteriota bacterium
GGTCGGGTGAAGGCAGGAGCTCGGTCTTGAAGCTGCCGAGGGCGGTGGCGACGTGGGCGGCGACATTCGCCTCGCCACCCGACAGGGAACTCTCGCGCGCCGTCAGCGTGGCGCCGAGCAGGATGCTGCCGCGGAAATCGGTCGGCGGCCGCAGGCTGGCGCTCGCGGCCTGGGTCGCATCGAGATCGTAGACCGCGAATCCGCCGGCCGAGGAGGTCGGCGCGAGAGTCAGCGTGGCGCCGCCGGCGACATAGGTCAGCACCGCGCCCGTCGGAACGCCGGTGAGCCTCACCGCGTCGAGCGTTTCCGATCCGTCCGTATCCGACAGCGCATTGGTCAGCCGCAAGGCGATCGCGTTGTCCTCGAGACCCGATCCGCCGGCACGGCCGATGATCGGAAGATCCGCCACGGCGTCCACCGCGACCGTGACGATCTGCGCCGGGCCGAAAGCAGGTGGCGCGCCGCCATCGATCGACAGCGGCGTCACGGTGAGGCGAAGATCGGCGTCGCTGTCGGCCGGCAACGCCGTGATGCTGAGCGCGGCCGCCTCGGCCGCGGTGAAGCGCAGCACACCGGGCGCGACGACCGTGCCGGGCGCGTTGAACGCCACGCCGGCCGGGATGCCGGCGATGTCGACGAATGCGCTCTCGCCCGGCGCCCCCGGCGTGACGACGATGGCGAGGGCGGCGGGACCGAGCGCCGGCGGCGCCTGTGCGATGGTGCCGGCGCCGAGGTCCTCTTTGATCGCGACGCCGACGGGCACCGTGAGGCTCGGTGCGTCGGAGAGCGGCGCGATGGTGACGACGAGCGTCGTCGTCGCGCTGGCAACGTTGTTGGCGGTGGTGAGTTCGCCCGAATCGCTCGGCGTGTCGGTGACGCCGGCGGTGATCGCGAGGGTGACGTTGCCGCTGGAATTGGGCGCAGGCTGCAGCGACAGGCCCGCGAGCTGTGCCGGCGTCAGCGTGTAGAAGCCGCCGCTCGGGATCAGGGTCGTGCCGGCGCTGATCAGCTGCGCGCCGGCCGGCACGCCGCCGATGGTGATGCCGGTGATGGACTCGGATCCGTCGGTGTCGGTCGGCGCGGCGGCGATCGCGAGCGCGATCGGCGCATCCTCGACGCCGCTGGCGGCGGTCGCGTTCAGCACCGGCGTGTCGGCCACGGCATCGACGGTCACGACGAGATCGCGCGCCGCGCCCGCGGCCGGCGGCGCGCCGCCATCCTGCGAGAACGGCGTCACCGTCAAGGTGAAGTCGCGGTCGCTATGCACCGGCAAGCCGACGATCCGCAACGCCGCCGCCTCGGCGGCGCTCAGGCGGATGCCGCCGGGAACCAGCGTGGTCGCCACGCCGGCATCGAGGACGACGCCCGCCGGCAATCCCGAGACGACGACGAAAGCGGTCTCACCCGGCGCGCCCGGCGTCACGGTGATCGGCGCCGATATCGGGCCGCCGACGAGGTCCTCGAATCCGCTGGCCCCGGCGATCGCCGCCATTGTCGGCACGTCCGAGACCCGCGCGACGTCGATGACCAGCGAAGTGGTGGTCGCCGCCGTGTTGTTCGCGAGGTTCGGCTCGCCGCCCAGGAAGCTGGTCTCGGTCGAGCGGCCGATCAGCTGCAGCGTCAATGCGCCGTTGAAGTTCGCCGGCGGGGTGATCCCCAGGCCGGCGAGGTCGGTGGGAGACAGCACGTAGCTGTCGATGCCGCCGACGCTGGACGACGGCGCCAGCACGGTCGTCGTGCCGCCGACGACGCGGCTCAGCGTCGAACCGCTCGGCAGGTTCGTGAGCGTGACGTCGCCGAGCGACTCCGATCCGTCGGTGTCGACGGCCGCGACGCCGAGGGTCAGCGCGATGCGCTGGTCTTCGACGGCCGGACCGGCGCTGGCGGAGAGGAGAGGCGCGTCGGCGACGGCGTCGACCACGATGTTCCAGGGCGCGATGGCGCCCGGCACGGTCACGCCGGCCACCAGCGAGAATGGCTGCACGCTCAGAGCCAGGTCGGCGTCGCTGTTGAGCGGCAGGCCCGTCAGGCTCAGCGCGGCGAGCGCCGCCGCCTCGACGCGGATCGCTCCCGCTCCCAACGGGGTGCCGGCGCTGAAGGTCACGCCCGCCGGAATTCCGGAGATCACCACCCAGCTCGACGTGGCACCGATCGCCGGCGTCAGCGCGAGCACGACCGGCAGATCGCCGCCGGGCAGATCCTCGAGCGCGTCGGCCGGCGACGCG
>CADEDC010000166.1 GCA_902825985.1 uncultured Acidobacteriota bacterium
GCAGACGTCGGCGATGCGGCCGTCGATGATCACGCTGGTGTCGAGAATCTTGTAGCGCCGCTCCGGCCCGGCGGCGCGAAACAGCGACATGAAGCGCACCGGCTCGAGCCACTCGCCGTTCTTGCTGCCGATCATCAGCCCGAGGTAGGGCAGCACGATCAGGAGGAAACTGTGCAGGAACTCGACGCGGCGGTCGCCGGTGTCGGCAAAGAACAGACCGGATTCAATCGCCCGCGCAATCGTCAGCCCGACCACCGCGCCCAGCATGGCGCCGAAGATGCGGGTGGGGGCGGTGAGGCGCAGCTGGCCTTCGAGGGCCAGGACCATGGCGGACAGGACGAGCGCGAAGCCGGCATTCGCGAGCAGACCGCCGGGCAGCGGCTGCAGGACCGCCGCGGTGTAGCCGACCGCAGCAACGATGAAGACCCGCCCCAGCGCGAACCACGCCATCCCGGCCCCCTGCGGCTAACCGCGTCGCACCGCCCCGGCCCGTGGCCGAGCGTTCATGAGCACACCATATCACGGCTTTCCGACCGTGCGGGTGGCGGAAGACGGCGCCGGCGTGAGGCGCCGGCCCGGGGCCTGGCGCCTAGCCGAATAGCTCGTCGAGCGCTTCGCCGATCGTGCGGATACCCACCAGGTCGCAACTGCCGGCGCCCGCGCGATCGTTCGGATCGATGTTTGCCCCGGGCATCAGGCAGCGGGTGAATCCCATCTGCGCCGCTTCGCGGATGCGCAGCGACGCCTGCGTGATGCCGCGCACCTCGCCGGCGAGGCCGACTTCGCCGAACATCGCCACCATCTGGGGAATCGCCCGATTGCGCAGGCTGGAGGCAATGGCGGCGACGATGCCGAGGTCGGAGGCCGGTTCGTCGATGGTCATGCCGCCGGCGACGTTCACGAAGACGTCGTCGCCGCCGAGGTGCAGCCCGGCGCGCTTCTCGAGCACCGCGAGCAGCAGTGACAGCCGCTGCTGGTCGATGCCGTTGGCCATCCGGCGCGCCGTGCCATAGCTGCTGGTGCTGACCAGTGCCTGAATCTCGACCAGGATCGGCCGCGACCCTTCCAGCGCGCAGAGTACCGCCGAGCCCGGTGCATTCACCGGCCGTTCGGCGAGGAACAGCTGCGACGGGTTGGGCACCGCCCGCAGACCGCCGGACGTCATCTCGAAGACGCCGAGTTCGCTGACCGCACCAAAGCGGTTCTTGACGGCCCGGACGACCCGGTGGGAGTGGTGGCGCTCCCCTTCGAAGTAGAGCACCGTGTCGACGACATGCTCGAGCGCCTTGGGACCGGCGAGGCTGCCCTCCTTCGTCACGTGGCCGACCAGGAAGATCGGCACGTTCTGCCCCTTGGCGGTGAACAGCAGCTGGGTCGCCGCCTCGCGCACCTGCCCGATGCTGCCGGGCGCCGACTGGAACTTCAACGAGAACACCGTCTGGATGGAGTCGACGATGACGAGCGCCGGCTTCAGCCGGGCACACTCCTCGAGAATCCGTTCGAGACAGGTTTCCGCGAGCAGGTACAACGGCGCATCGCCGACGCCCAGCCGTTCGCCGCGCGACTTGATCTGATGCTCCGACTCTTCACCGGAGCTGTAGAGTACCGGCCCGATGGTCCGCGCCATGTTGGCCGCCGCCTGGAGCAGCAGCGTCGACTTGCCGATGCCCGGTTCGCCGCCGAGCAGCACGAGCGACCCGGGGACGACGCCGCCGCCGAGCACGCGATCGAACTCACCGATGCCGGTCGACAGCCTGGCGTGCTGGCGGACCTCGACGTCGGCGTAGAGGCGCGCCACCCCGGCCGTGCCGGCCGTCGCATACCGATGCGACGCAGCGGCACCCGACGCCTCGACCGGCCGCTCCTCGACAAACGAGTTCCAGGCGCCGCAGTCGGGACACTTCCCCAGCCATTTCGCGGCCTGCGAGCCGCACTCCTGACACACGAACACCGGCCTGGCAGACTTGCCCATGTGGACCCCGACCGCCGAACGTCGACTAGTCGTACAGCCGCTGGATGCGGCTGCCGATGCGACAGACAATCTCCCACGGGATGGTGCCGATCGTGGCGGCCATCTCGCGCACATCGATGCGGTCGCCGTCCTGCTCGCCGATCAGCACGACGTCATCGCCGGGCGACACGTCGAGGCCGGTGACGTCGGCCATCAGCATGTCCATGCACACCGACCCGACG
>CADEDC010000167.1 GCA_902825985.1 uncultured Acidobacteriota bacterium
GACGATCGCGCCAAGGCCATCGAGCAGGGCGAGCTCGACATGATGGAGAAGAACCAGCACGACGAGATCCGGATTCTTCACGACGAGGTGAAGAAGCGGGTGATCGCGATGCTGCGCGGCCAGTCGCTGCGGTCGGACCTGTTCGACGACTACGGCCGGGAACGGCTGCTGAAGAAGGGCACCGAGCTCAGCGAAGAGGTGCTGCAGGGGCTGCCGTACGAGACGATGGTCCGGCTGAAGATCGCCACCGACGACAGCCGGCTCGAGGACGACCTGCGCGATCTCGAAGAGCGGACCGAGCGGCAGGTGGAGGTCATCAAGAACCTCTTCGAAGAGAAGAAGGAGAAGATTCGCCGCGGCGACGAACTGCCGCCCGGCGTCATCAAGCTGGTCAAGGTCTACGTCGCGATGAAGCGCAAGCTGTCGGTCGGCGACAAGATGGCCGGTCGCCACGGCAACAAGGGCGTCATCGCGCGCATCCTGCCCGAGGAGGACATGCCGTACCTGCCGGACGGCACCCCGGTGGAGATCGTCCTGAACCCGCTCGGCGTTCCGTCGCGCATGAACGTCGGCCAGATTCTCGAGACGCACCTGGGCTGGGCGGCGCACGCTCTCGGCCTCTACTTCGCGACGCCGGTGTTCGACGGCGCGACCGAGAACGAGATCAAGAACTGGCTCGACCGTGCCGGCCTGCCGACGGTGGGCAAGCACACGCTGTTCGACGGCATGACCGGCGATCCGTTCGAGCAGATGACGACGGTCGGCTACATCTACATGCTGAAGCTGTCGCATCTGGTCGACGACAAGATCCACGCGCGGTCGATCGGGCCGTACTCGCTCATCACGCAGCAGCCGCTCGGCGGCAAGGCGCAGTTCGGCGGCCAGCGGTTCGGCGAGATGGAAGTGTGGGCGCTCGAGGCCTACGGCTCGGCGCACATCCTCCAGGAGCTCCTCACCGCCAAGTCGGACGACGTCACGGGGCGGGCGAAGATCTACGAGGCGATTGTGAAGGGCGACGCGTCGTTCACGGCCGGCCTGCCGGAATCGTTCAACGTGCTCATCCGTGAGCTGCAATCGCTGTGTCTCGATGTCGAGCTGATGAAGACGAAGAAGAAACCCACTGAGGCGACTCCACAACCGGTTCTCGAAGAGGTGTAGAGCGCCTGCGGCCGTGCCGAGCCGCGGACATGGTGATCCGCGGCGGGGCATCAGCGTCAGTTCGCGGTGGGGGTGGGCCCCCCGCCGCCAGTGAGGGAAAGACAATCATATGCGTCCAAGTTTTCACGATCGCTCCGCGCTGACCAGCGACTTCGATGCCATCCGCATCTCGCTGGCGTCGCCCGAAAAGATCCTCTCCTGGTCGCATGGCGAAGTGACCAAGCCGGAGACCATCAACTACCGGACGTTCAAGCCGGAACGGGACGGGCTGTTCTGCGCCAAGATCTTCGGTCCGATCACCGACTGGGAGTGCCTGTGCGGCAAGTACAAGCGCATGAAGCACCGCGGCGTGATCTGCGACAAGTGCGGCGTCGAAGTGACGCAGGCCAAGGTGCGTCGCGAGCGCCTCGGCCACATCCGCCTGGCCACGCCGGTCAGCCACGTGTGGTTCTTCAAGGGGCTGCCGAGCCGCATCGGCCACCTGCTCGACATCTCGCTGCGCGACCTCGAGCGGGTGCTCTACTTCGAGGCCTACGTCGTCGTCGATCCGGGCGACACCGAGCTGAAGCCGAACTCGCTGCTGAACGAAGAGGGCTACCGCAAGGCGCGTGAGGAGTACCAGCATCGCTTCAAGGCGCAGATGGGTGCCGAGGCGATCAAGGAGCTGCTCAAGCGGGTCAACGTCGAGCGGCTGTCGATCGAGCTGCGCGACAAGATGAAGACCGAGACCTCGGCGCAGAAGAAGCTGAAGTACGCCAAGCGCCTGAAGGTCACCGACTCGTTCCGCAAGTCCAGCAACCGTCCGGAGTGGATGATTCTCGACGTCATCCCGGTGATTCCGCCGGAGCTGCGCCCGCTCGTCCCGCTGGACGGCGGCCGGTTCGCGACGTCGGACCTCAACGACCTCTACCGCCGGGTGATCAACCGCAACAACCGGTTGAAGAAGCTGATGGAGCTGAAGGCGCCCGACGTCATCATCCGCAACGAGAAGCGGATGCTGCAGGAGGCGGTCGACGC
>CADEDC010000168.1 GCA_902825985.1 uncultured Acidobacteriota bacterium
GCTGGACGGCGGCCGGATCCATCGCCACATACGCCTCGCACCACCGTGCGAACAGCTCCTTGATGCGCTCTTTGGCGAACTCCTCCGGCGTTTGCGGGACAGTCTTGTCGTTGCTCACAATCACCGGCGTTGCGGGTTGAGCCGACGCCGTGGTCGTCCCGCCGGCGGGTGGCACCCGTGGCGCTGTGGGCGGTACGGCGATGGTGTCGCCCGTCCGGGTCCGCGTGTCTCCAGCCGTCGGCGGTGAGGAGGGCGTTCTGCTGGGATTCGCCGTCTCTCGTGGCTTGTTGCCGTTCGCGACCCGATTCCGCAGGGGCGGCGATTCAGCCAGTTTTGTCGTCAGCTCGAACGTCGCCCCACACGTCCGGGCGATCGACATTTGCGTCTGGCCGGTGGGGCCGCATTCGCCGGTGAACCCCATGAAGGTGTAACCCTCTTCCGGCAACGCCTTGAGGACCGCCATCTCGCCCTGGGGGTAGTTGGCGGTGCAGATGGTCCCTTGTGCGCCGCACTTGAGATCGACCCCCTCGAGCGTCCCGCCAACCGGCACCGGCGCAATCGTGATCGGCTGCGTCGGCGCCGAACCCGGGCCGATCGTGGCGGTGGCTCGCTCGAAAATCGCGCCGCAGGTGTGCGGACCATTCATGAGCAGCCGGCCGCCCGGCGCGCAATCGGCCTGGTAGCCGCTGAAGACGAAGCCTTCGTCGGCTATCGGCATGAACTCGACGGTCTGACCGTTGTTCATCGTGGCGGCGCAGTCGGAGCCGCGACTGCCGCAGCGGATGCCGCCATCGGCGACGAGCGTCCCGTTTTCCGGCTTCCGGATCGTCAGCAACGGTCCGGTGGATGTCCAGAGCGACGGCAGCAGGCGAACGGCGACGACCACGAGAACGACCAGAACGACCGCGGCAGCCACCAGCAGCACGCCGGCGCGAGACCCCTTTGTCAGGGTCGCGGCGCCAGGACCGAGTGATGACATCCAGGCCCCGACCCGTTCGACCTGCACGCGGAATGCGTTCTGGCCACGACGTGCCTCCGGCGAGCGCCGTGCGGCCGGCGGGAGGGGGCCGGACGCCGTCTGGTCGCTGGGATCCTGCCGACCGGGCTGCACGATGATCGTCCGCGCACCCGACATGGTGGCCGCCGGGTCGCCTGCCAGACGCGTCGGCTCGGGCGTTGCTGCAAATCGAGGGACAGCGGTGTCGTCTCCGACGTGCGTGGCGTGCGGATCGACGACCAGCGTCGGCTCGATGGTGGTCGAGACGACGGTCGCCAGCGACTTCGCCGGGACGGCCGTCGGCGGCAGCGGCCGCGGCGCCGCCGGGGCGAGACCCGCGAGCAGGGCTCGCGCTTCCTTGTGCGACGGGTCTTCTGCCAGCGCTTCGACGGCGAACTGGCGCGCGTCTTCGATCGCGCGATCGCGGTAAGCCGCCAATGCCCGCTGGTAGGCCGCCTCGGCGCGCAGCTCGCGCGACTTGCCACGTCCGGTCGGCGTCGGCGGCGGCGGTGGCGTTGGCCGGGCGAGCACCGGCTCTTCCGATGCGCCGAGCCGCGCCCGCAGGCGCTCCAGGTCACGCTCGAACGTGGAGGCGTCCTGATAGCGCTTGTTCGGGTCGCGCTTCAGCGCCCGCAGCACGATGTCGTCGAACTCAGGATCCAGGCCGGGCGCGACCGTCGTGGGCAGCTCCGGGCGGCACCTGGCCACCTGACGCTCGATTTCGATGGCGGTCCGGCCCGGAAAGGCTTCCGTGTAGGTAAAGAGTTCGTAGCAGACCGCACCAGCCGAAAAGAGGTCACTGCGGTGGTCGATTTCGGCGCCTTCCAGCTGTTCCGGCGACATGTAGCCGGGGGTGCCGATGGCCGTGTGGACCTGCGTCAGTCGCAGGCTGGCGGTCGACGCATTGGTGTCGACCCGGGCGATGCCGAAATCCAAAATCTTCAGTTTTCCCTGACGATCGAGGATCAAATTGGCCGGCTTGATGTCGCGATGGATGACCCCTGCCTCATGCGCCTGGCTGAGGCCGGCGCAGAGTTCTGACATCCATCTGAGCCGCTGCGTCATCGGAACGTCGGCGCGGCGGCGGATGATCTCGGCGAGCGTCTCGCCTCGCACGTACTCCATGACGAAGTACGGCGTCCCTTCATACTCACCGGT
>CADEDC010000169.1 GCA_902825985.1 uncultured Acidobacteriota bacterium
CCCGTGGACCGGTCAGCGTGGCCACTGCGCCCTCAGGCCGACGAGGGGCGAGTCCGGCGAAGCGCGAACGTTCCGGCGATGAGCATCACCGCCGGAGCCAAGACGAACCCGGAGCGCCACTGATAGGGCAACGTGACCGACACCAGCGGAAACAGCAGGTGCGGCAGCGGTCCGCGGGTCAGCGCCGGGAGCATCGCGCTCAAGCCGAGTCCGAGCAGTACCGTCGCTGTGTACAGCACGAGGAGTCCAGGGGTCCTTCGGTGCACGCGCACGACCACCCAGGCCGACAGCGCGAAGCCCAGGTAAGACAGGACGCCAGCGACCAGCCAGAACGCCGTCCACTCGCCGGTCCGGTACCCTTCCACGCGAAGGCGGTCGATCGGCGGCGCATCGATGAGCATGAACGTGCCGACGAGAGCCGACCACCCGATCGCGATCCCGCGAGCCGCGTACACGGGTCGGGTCACGCCCAGTCGCCAGGACGACAGGCACAGCACACCCGTAACCTGGTACCAGCACCATAAACGGGAACGCCCGGTTCGCGCTGATTCGTCGAGGTCGCCAATCAGCGCTGCCTCGACGCCGAACCGTTGCAACGCGTCACCGGCGAGTCGAGGCAGTCCGCTCAAGGCGTCGCTCCTTCATCGAGCTGTCGCAGGCCCGACCACAGCGCAGTGAACGACCTCCGCGCATCCTTGACCGCCCGCACGCCCTTGGGCGTCACGGTGAAATAGCGCTTCGCCCGTCCACCGCGAGCCGCCGTGGACTCGCCGTGCGAGGACCTCACGAGTCCGTTCGCCTCCAGCCGGTTGAGTGCCGCGTAGATGGCACCGAGGAGCACGGTTCGGCGCCCGGTCTGCTCGAGTTCGCGAGCGATCGTCACGCCGTAGGCACCGTCCCCGAGGCGGAGCACAGCCAGGAGTGCGATCAACTCGAAGTCCGTGAGGTATTCCCGCTCCATTTGTTCACAAAGTGTGAATCATGGCGCCGAGGCTGTCAAGGGCGCGCGGCGCACCGACCTGGCGTTGGGAAGAGCGCCGACGACATCGGGGTCATCCCGGGATCCATGAGGCGGAGTCAGGATCTATACTGCTGACCGACGGACGCAGCATTCTCCAGTACCGCTGCCGGCCGGACGGAGCACCTGCCCAATGGCGGTCGAGTCTGAAGCCCAGAAACGTGAATATCAACGCTGGAGTCGACTGGCCATCCAGCTTGTCGGAGCCGCCGACAGCGGCCGGTTCGAGCACATCACGACGTCAGTGGTGATACGCGAACTTGGGCAGGACCGGCTGTTCGATCTGCTCGCCCGTGAGCTGCCCGCGAGCGTCTGGGACATCAGCACACTTACCGACGCCGATCGCTCGAAGCTGTCGTCCCACTGGCGCATGATGGCCCAGGCCTACGAACCGAGCCAGTTTCACGTCAGTCGCAGCGGGCTGGCGCTGTTGGCGAACTACGTCCTCCATCTCATCGACGCCGGCCACGCCACGATTCCGTCCTGATTCAGTGGTGCGGGGTGGCACCGCTGTGGACCCTTGTCCGCCCAGCGGGTGAGGTCACCGTCGGAACGATTCGGGAAACGGCCGACCGCCGGCTGACGGCAACGCCCGTCCGAGGGCACGCGCGAGACGACCATTGTCGACTCACCGAGACGACCGCCATCGACCGACTGCGGCACCACCACGTCCCCGCGCGACCGGCGAAGCGGTCCCGCTCGCGATTGCCGCGCCCCCGGCTTTCGTCCATAATGCCGGAACTCCTTCCGGCGGCCGGCTCGAAGCAGGCGAATCCATATGTTGATCTGCATCAGTTGCTGCTCGAGGATGAGCCGTGCCTTCGCCGAGTTGCTCGCGGCATGGCTGGGCGCATTTGTTCCCGGCGTCGCCGTCGAGATCGTTGCCGAGGACTTCGATTCGGGACCGGGCGTCGCGGCCTGGGTCAGGCGCCTGCAGGTGGCACGCGTCAGCGTGATGTGCGTGACGAGCGACGTGATCGCACACCCCTGGTCGTACTTTCTCCTTGGCCTCATGCACCGGCATACGGGAGCCGGTGGAATGGTCGCGCCGGTGTTCCTCGACGTCGCTCCCGAAGACGTCGCGCCGACCCCGCTTCACATGTT
>CADEDC010000170.1 GCA_902825985.1 uncultured Acidobacteriota bacterium
GCCTACCCGGCCTACCCGGCCTACCCGGCCTACCCGGCCTACCCGGCCTACCAGCCCTCAAAAGGATGCGGCAGTGAACAGCAACCAACCGCAGTGGCGCACGCTTCTCGTCGCATTCGCGGCCTACGCGCTGTTGGCGGTTGCACTCACCTGGCCGCTGGTCGTCGACCTCGATGGCCAGGTCCCACACGACCTGGGCGATCCACTTCTCAGCACCGTGCTGCTCTGGTGGAACGCACATGTCACACCGCTGACCGACGCGTGGTGGAACGGCCCGTGGTTCTTCCCGGCGCCCGGCTCGCTCGCGTTCTCCGATCCCCGGCTCGGCGCCAGCCTGCTGGCGTCGCCGCTCCAGTGGCTCGGCGCCAGCCCGGTGGCGGCGTACAACCTCACACTGCTGGTGTCGTTTCCGCTCAGTGCGCTCGCCGCCTTCCTCCTGGTACATCACCTGACCGGCCGCCGCGACGCAGCCGCGATCGCCGGACTGGCGTTTGGATTCAACCCGTACCGGATGGCGCACACCGAACATCTCGAGCTGCTGCTCGCCTACGGGATGCCGCTCGCACTGTACGCGCTGCATCGCTACGTCGCCGAGCGGCGCGCGGTCTGGCTGGTGGCGCTCGCCGGTGCGCTCCTGCTGCAGGGACTCAGCTCCAGCTACTACCTGCTGTTCTTCAGCGTGTTCATGGCGTTGTGGCTGATCTGGTTCGTCGGCTGGCGTGACTGGAAGACGCTGGCGGCGATTGCCGGGGCCGCGATGGCCGGTGTGCTGCCGCTGACGCCGATCTATCTGCAGATGTGGCGCATCCACCAGCTGTATCGCTTCGATCGGTCGAGCGAGGTGGAGAACTTCAGTGCCGACCTCACGTCCGTGCTGACCGGCTCGCCGCTGCTCGCCTTCTGGGGGTGGACGTCGTCGCTCAACGGTGGTGAAGGACAGACCTTCCCGGGACTGACGATCACGCTGCTCGCCGTCGCCGGCGCCGTACTTGCCGGACGCGCGCAGACCGTCACCGCGGATAGGTGGTCGCGGCTGTCGCGGTGGCTGTGGCGGCTCGCGGCTGCCGTCCTGGTCGTCGGCATCGTCGCCGCGGTGTGGGGACCGTTCGATCTCCGATTCGGCCCGGTGCGCCTGACGATCACGGCGTTCTTCAAGACGTTCTCGATTGCCGCCCTGCTCGCGACTCTCGGCCTCCTCAGCAGTGCGCGCCTGCGCGACGCGCACCGCCGACGGTCGGTGCTGGCATTCTACGGCGTGGCGGCCGCGGTCCTATTCCTGTGCAGTCTCGGCCCGCGTCCACTCGTCCTCGGTCATCAGCTGCTCTATCGTCCACCGTATGCGTGGCTCATGGCGCTGCCTGGATTCGCGGAGTCGATCCGCGTGCCAGCGCGCTTCGCGATGCCGGCCGCCCTCGCCCTCTGCGTCGCCGGCAGCGTCGGATTCGCGCGTCTCACCGGCGGCCATCACCGGCGCGCGGCGGTCTGGGGCACGGTGGCGCTGCTTGCGATCACCGCTGACATGTGGCCTTCGACGCTGCCGCTCGTCCCGGTGCCGGCGCGATGGGCGGCCGACACTGGTGATGTCGCGGCGGTCATCGAACTGCCGTTCGGGCTCGTCGAGTTCGACTCGGCGGCCATGTTCCGCTCGATGCAGCATCGGGTGCCGACCGTCAATGGCATGAGCGGCTCGCTGCCGCCGCACTACCGGGCACTGAGCCGGGCGTTGCTCGAGCGCGACACGGCGGCGCTCGAGACACTCGCCGGGATCGGTCCGCTGCTGATCGCCGCCCGCCGGCAGGTGTCCGAACCGGATCAGTGGTCGCCGCGGCTCGACGCGCTGGCGTCCGTACGACGGGTCGGTCACGATGACGACTGGGTGTTCTATCGGATGGATCCGACACCGACACCGTTGCCGGCACCGGCGCGAGGATCGGCCTGCACG
>CADEDC010000171.1 GCA_902825985.1 uncultured Acidobacteriota bacterium
TCCGCGACATCAAGGAGCAGGAGGTCTACTTCGGCGACATCCCGCTGATGACCGAGAACGGCACGTTCATCATCAACGGCACCGAGCGCGTCATCGTCTCGCAGCTCCACCGGTCGCCGGGCGCCTTCTTCCACTCCGAGGACAAGACCCTCTACGTCGCGCAGATCATCCCGTACCGCGGCTCGTGGGTGGAGTTCGAGTACGACAGCAAGAACCTGCTGTACGTGCGCATCGACCGCAAGCGGAAGTTCCTCGCCTCGGTGTTCCTGCGCGCCCTCGGGCTGCGCGGCGCCGACGAGATCATCCGGAGCTTCTACAGCGTCGACCGGCTCTACCAGAAGGGCGGCACGCTGTACTGGGCGGTCGCCGACAGCCTGGTCGGGCTGCGCGCCGCCAAGGACATCGTCATCCCCGGCGAGAACATGACGGTGCAGGCCGGCAAGAAGATCACGAAGAACGCGATCGAGGCGCTCAAGCGCGCCAACGTCGAAGCGGTCGAGATCTCCGACGCCGAGCTCGAAGGCGCCTTCGCCGCGGCGGACGTCGTCGACCCGGCGACCGGCGAGGTCATCCTCGAGGCCAACGAAGAGCTGACGCCGCGCGTCATCTCGATGGCACAGGAGAAGGACGTCGACCGCCTCGAGATCTTCTTCCCGGAGAAGGACGACGTCGGGCCGATCATCGGCCAGACGCTCAAGAAGGATCCGATCCACACGCACGAAGAGGCGCTCATCGAGATCTACCGCCGCCTGCGGCCGGGCGATCCGCCCACCCTCGACAGCTCGCGATCGCTCTTCGAGAACATGTTCTTCAACCCGCAGAAGTACGACTTCTCGCGGGTCGGCCGGCTCAAGCTGAACACCAAGCTCGGCCTCAACACGCCGCTCGACGAGAAGATCCTGCATCCGCAGGACTTCTACGAGGTCCTGAAGTACCTCCTCAAGCTGCGTCGCAACCCGGCGAACGTCGACGACATCGATCACCTGGGCAACCGCCGCGTCCGCTCGGTCGGCGAACTGCTCGAGAACCAGTTCCGCATCGGCCTGGTCCGGATGGAGCGCGCCATCAAGGAGAAGATGTCGGTCTACCAGGAAATGGCGACCGCCATGCCGCACGACCTGATCAACGCGAAGCCGGTCATGGCCGCGATTCGCGAGTTCTTCGGGTCGTCGCAGCTGTCGCAGTTCATGGACCAGACCAACCCGCTGTCGGAGATCACGCACAAGCGCCGCCTGTCGGCCCTCGGGCCAGGCGGGTTGTCGCGCGAGCGCGCCGGCTTCGAGGTGCGCGACGTGCACCCGACGCACTACGGCCGCATCTGTCCGATCGAGACGCCGGAAGGTCCGAACATCGGCCTCATCTCGTCGCTGTCGTGCTACGCGCGCATCAACGAGTTCGGCTTCATCGAGTCGCCGTATCGCAAGGTGAAGGACGGCCGGGTCACCGACTACGTCGCCGTCATCAACGCCGGCGGCCACGCGAAGTACAAGGCCGGTGACATCGTCGAGGCCGACGACCTGGTGGGCGACGATGGCCGGTCGAAGAAGAAGGGGGTGGAGTTCGAACCCTACTCCTTCTACCTGTCGGCGTGGGAGGAAGACCAGTACATCATCGCCCAGGCCAACGCCGCGGTCGACGCCGACGGCAACCTGACGCAGGAACGGGTCAACGCCCGTCAGGCCGGCAACTTCATCCTGGTGCCGCGCGACCAGGTGCAGTTCATCGACGTGTCGCCGAAGCAGCTCGTCTCCGTCGCCGCGTCGCTCATCCCGTTCCTCGAGAACGACGACGCGAACCGCGCGCTGATGGGGTCGAACATGCAGCGCCAGGCGGTGCCGCTGCTCCGCGCCCGCTCGCCGTTCGTCGGCACCGGCATGGAGTACATCACGGCGCGCGACTCGGGCGCCGTCATCGTGGCGC
>CADEDC010000172.1 GCA_902825985.1 uncultured Acidobacteriota bacterium
TCGAACCGACCCGGTCTTGAAGATGTTCCGGAGACGGCTCCGACGGGATCCATGGGCCCTAACAGCCCGTGGTGAAAGTGCTGGCGTCACGCACAGGCCGGTAACAATTCGTGTCGATGATTCGGCGTGCACGACGGCGACGAACCGCTTGAGTGTGGTTCCCTGTGCGTCCAGGGATGTGCGATGAGCGACCAGAGCGCAACGAGGATAGCGAGGACTGCGCCCCCGCGGTCCTGGAGGCCCCGCGGCGTGCCGACGCCGAGTCCTTGCCGCATCAGCAGTCCGAGATTGAAGGCGCCGGCATGAATCAGCAGCCGCTTCAAGATATTCGTGTGCCCCCGCAAGTGCGTGCGCCGCATCCCGCCGGTGTCATACAGGTGGGCAAACGAGCGTTCGATCTTCTCCCCGCGTTGCCGCATGAACCGACGTCCCCGGGACCCTCGAATCCGGCGACGATTCCGATAGACCGGCGCCTGCGCTTCGGGGGCCTTCGCCCACGCCCGTGGGCCGCGGTCGGGCTCGGCGATGTACGACCGGATGTCGACGGCCTCGAGGTCCACCATCGTCTGGTTACTGTGATACCCCTTGTCGGCGATGATCTCGTCGAGCGACTGCGGGTCGTCGACCCCGATCTGCGCGGCTTCGACCTGCTCGGTGGCCGCGATGACGGTTTCGACGATCGTGGTGGTATCACCTTGGTCGGCGCCCTGCAGCGTGACGGCGACGATGGCGCCCGTGTCCAGGTCGACGGCATGCTCGGCTTTATGCGCGAGATGGGTGCGGCCATCCTTCATCTTCGCGACCTTGGCGTCGGGATCGTGTGGGTGCGTCCAGTCCTTGTTCGACGTCTTCTTTTTCCGTTTTCGGTCCAGGCGTGCCAGATCCGCGCGCGTCGGCGTCTCGATGCCCGACGCGGTGGCGAGCCCGGTCAGAAAGGCGTGATACGTGTCGCCGGTGTCGCGCCGCACGATGCTTCGCATTGCCGCATTCGCTTCCAGTGTGGTCGCGTCGACCCCGATCGTCTTGCCCGTCAGCAGCGCCCCTTCCACGAGGCGGTGGTGGACCCACGTGAAGACATCGCGGTGCGTCTCGACGTCGATCAGGCGCCGCGTGCGCGACAGGGTCGTGTGATCCGGCGGGGGTTCGTCCAACGGGAGCCGGAGGAATCCGCGGATCGCCAGCGAGTCCGCCGCCCGCCAGGCAATTCCTCGTTCCGAATCGATGCCTTCAAAGTAGCCGAGCAGCAGCAACCGAAAGTATCGACCGGGCGTAAGGCCAGGCCGCCCCATCACCGGCGCATAGAACCGGCGGCATTGGCCTTCGACGAACGTATCGAAGCCGTGGGCGTCGAGCAGCGCATTCAGCCGCGTGTAGAACGGATGGCCCGGCGACGCCGGCAGATCCGATGTGGCGATCCACAACAACGCTTGCTCGGTGTCTCGGGTGCCCATCGCCATAAGCTGCAGTGTAGTACCAACGATCGTTCAGGTCGATCCCTGATGACTCAGACTTTCACCACGGGCTGCTAGCTCTTGTGGGTGCATTGGCGGCGAAAGCGGCGCGGGACAGTTCCGATGTCCTTGCCGACTTGCGTGCAGCCTTGGTCAAGGGCGTTGGCGAACCGCCGTTCGACTCGGACGGTAATCCGACCGCGACCAATCCGGGCATGTGACGGCAGCCTTGCCGGAGGTTTGCCATCTGAGTATCAGCGTGGCAGAGCAAAGCATCCGAATGAAGCACTTCTACGGCGAGCATTGGCGCAACCACGTGCGGGAGCGG
>CADEDC010000173.1 GCA_902825985.1 uncultured Acidobacteriota bacterium
AACGGCATGTCGAGCTGGCTCTGGTCGCACCAGTGGAAGTCCGGCTGCGGCTGGTTGGCCGCACCGATGGCGGCGGTGCCCGCGTAGCGACCGGCGTTGCTCTCGATGGCGTCGCAGCGAACGTCCATGATCCGGTCCATCGTCCAACCGCCGAAGAAGTTGAAGCCGCGGACCCGGGCATTGAAGCCGGTCTGGATGCCGTTGTAGGTGCGACGGCGCAGATCGGAATCGGTGGAGTTGACGTCGATCCGTTCGTTCACGCCTCGCTGCTTGGTCGGATCGAGGTTGTAGACCGGGATGACCGTGCCGTCGAGCGGGCTCACGACGTTCACGATCGTGTAGTCGCTGTCGCTCCAATTGACGTTGCGCGTCACGCGCTGGTTGTGCGTGCCGCGGCGGAAGTAGCCGAAGTTCACCGACAAGCCTTGCACGACCTCATGCTGCAGCTGCGCGGTGTACTCGAGGTCGTACTCGCGCTTGATGTCCGGATCCGGCCGGAACGTCAGCACCGGCAGGCCGAACGCGGCGTTGTTGCTCGCCCCGATCTCATTGGCCTGGGCCAGGTTGTCGCCGTTGGTATCGCTCCAGGTGCGCGTGTCGCTCTGGAGGGCGAGCGGATTGTAGCGGGCCGGGAAGCTCGTCGTCTGACCCGCCATGTACCGCCCGAACGACGCCTTGATCGCGGTCCGGCCGGTGCCAAACACATCGTAGGAGAAGCCGAGGCGGGGCGAGATGTCGAACCAGCTCGGCAGACCCGTCACTTCGTTGAACGTGCGCTCCGGCGCGAAGCGGCCGGCACCCGCGGTCTGGTCCTTGATTTGGGCCACGAACTTCTCGAAGCGGGCGCCCATGTTGACGGTCACGCGCTTCATCGTCCACGCGTCCTGCACGAACAGCCCGAGGTTGGCGTTCAGGAACTCGTTGCTCCGGACCGGCGTGTTGTAGACGCGCACCGAATCCGGCACGCCGCTGCGATAGAGCTGCACCAGGTCGCCGTTGATGTCGTACTCGAGCACGTAGTCGCCGAACGTCCAGTTGACGCCGGTCTTGAACGAGTGGCTGCCGGTCACGTACGACAGGATGCCCGTGATGTTGTTGGCCTTCGGGTCGATGCCGTTGGCAGGCCCCGGCCGGCCGTCATACGCCCGCAGGTTGATCAGGTCCTGCTTGCCGATGGTGTTGAACCACTCGGCTGTATTGCGCTCTTTCTGCACGCCCGGCTGATAGCCGATGTAGAGATATTCGACGTTGGTGGAGTAGCCGGCTTCGAGCAGCAGCCGGTTGCTGATCGTCGACGTCCACTTCGCCTGGCCCGTGTAGTACCGCGCGTGCTCCGGGTCGCGGCGACCGGCGGCGGTGTCCCACTCAATGACGGAGGCCGTGACTTCGTGGCCTTTGAACTTGGGATAGCGGTCGTGGTAGACGCTGAACTTGTTCTTCTGATTGACTTGCCACGTCAGGCGGACCATCTGGTTCTGGATCCACTGATCCTCGATGCCCGTGCCGGCCGCCGCCGGATCGTTCGCGAAGTAGCTGCCCGGGATCACCGAGTCGGTGGCAATCCGGCGCCAGCTGGCGAAGAACCACAGCTTGTCCTTCAGAATCGGGCCGCCGAGGCCGAAATTGAAGTCCTGGATCTTGG
>CADEDC010000174.1 GCA_902825985.1 uncultured Acidobacteriota bacterium
GGCGCCGGTCAGCGGCACGCCGCGCTCGTGCAGCGGCCGCAGGAAGCCGCCGACGTCGGTGTTCCGCCCCTCCCACCCCGCCGCCGTCGCCCGGATCGTGTTGATCGCGCCGACCCGCCGGGCCAGCGGATCGACCGACGCAGCGTGCGCACCAATCGCCACCTTGTAGGGAATCGTCACGCTCGCCCCGGCGACGCGGAAGGCGCGCGCGAAACCGATGAAGTCGTCGACGTCGACGGCCGGAAACGCCAGGTAGACGCCGTCCACACCGGCAGCCGCGAATGCGGCATTGTGCATGGCCGGCGACACCGAGTGGCCGACCGGCAAGCCGAGGATGCCGAAGAGCGGCGTCGCCGGCGTCAGTGCCCGGAAACGAAAGCGATCGAGCAACGTCCGCGGCTCGAGCTGCCCGATGCCGGCGACGCCCCCGGCGTAGGTCCAGGCCGATCCGAATCGCGCGGCGCAGACGCGGGACACCTCGCCGCACGGACCCATGGCGATGAAGATCGATTCGCCGGGCGCCTCCAGATCGGTCGCGGCCTCGAGGACGCGGACAGTGTCGCCGAGCCGCCGCGTCATGACGGCCAGCTTGACGATGCCGGCGCCGGTCGCGCGCATCGCGCGCGCGCGGTCGAGCAGGTCGTCCGGCACGGCGGCGAAGTCGTGCGACGACAGCACCACGCGCTCCCGATCGGGGCGGCGCAGCAGATCCGTGAAGCCGGCGGCCCACTCGATGTCGACGTACTCGGCGCCGAGCGCCAACGCCGCGGCGAGGATGCGGTGCCGCTCGTCTTCGGATCCGGCGAAGTGACCGCCTTCCCATCCGGCGCGGCAGGTCACGATGACGGGCGTTCGCCGGCCGGCGAGCGCCCCGGCGACGTCGATCGGGCCGGCGAGCCGGTCCAGCCGCAGCTCCACCAGATCGGCGTCGACAGCGGCGTCGCGCTGGCGGCGGAGGTCGTCGAGAGTGGTGGCCATGGCCACGGCGCACAGTCGGGTCGTCATCGGTCGTCAATCGCTGTCAGGCGCGCCGCCCGGAGACGCACGCGGGCCGGGCGGCAAAAAAAAAGCCTCTTCAACCGGCGAGGCTGAAGAGGCGTGTCGAATTCGGTCGCGGTGGTCAGGGTTCAGGCCTGGGCGACTGCCTCTTCTGCAGGGCTCCAATACCACCGCCACGCCGACACCACGGTCGCGTTGTCGGAACGGCTGGAACGGGCAGCAGGCAGTCGGTTCACCACGGAAGTTCGCACGATAGCAGAGGGCCGCCGCCGCTGTCAACGGACGACCTGAATGTCCTTGACCAGCAAGCACTTTCCCTCTATAACCGAGACTGAACCCATGTCGAAATCGCTGCTGATCGCGTGCCTAGGACTCACCGCGGCGCTGCTCCTGCTCGGCACGCCGCCGGCCACCGTCGGGGTCGCCGCCCAGACGTCCCGGATGCCGGTGTCCGAGTTGCGGCCCGGCATGATCGGCATCGGCCGCACCGTGTTCACCGGCACCCGGGTCGAGGAGTTCCGAGCCCACGTCCTCGGCATCATCGAGAACGTCATGGGGCCGCAGCGAAACCTGATTCTGGCGCGGCTCGAAGGCGGCCCGCTGGCCGACACCGGCGTCATCGCCGGCATGAGCGGCAGC